>CALWLS010000005.1 GCA_944381575.1 uncultured Lachnospiraceae bacterium
ATATCCCCTCTTCTTTTAATGGAGAGGGGATATTTTTTGCCCTTTTTTGAATTCATCACTTGACATTGTGGCAAAGACTTTGAATATGTCGGCAAGTTCTGCCAAATGTTTGGTTGATGGGGTAGAGATACCTATCTCCCATGCATTTATGCTGGAACGTGATACGTTAAGCATCCTTGCAAGATCAGCTTGGGTCATGGATCTGCTTTCCCTGAGAGTTTTTATCTTATCAGCTATCATCTGCTTCTCCTTTTTGAATAAAGGAAAAATTACAGTTTTTGATTGATTATATAAATTTCAACCGTATAAAACGCCTTCATACGGTGCGATATCGATATATAGCCAGCTGGTCCGTACAAAAATGCAGGTCCGTACGGTTATATATTGAAAACTATATATATAGCGAAATAAGGATAATTACTACGTTATGTTACATGAATACTTATCATTTTTTGTAAATACTAACATGGTGATTTAGAGAACAGAGGCTCGATTATGAAATCTGCCGATGAAAATTTCAAATAAAAAACTGCCGCTGGCCGGACTCGAACCGGCATGGCTGTTAACCGCTTGATTTTGAGTCAAGTGCGTCTGCCAATTCCGCCACAGCGGCATGTGAGTATAAGAAATGTAAGATATGGAGGCCTGATCTTAAAGCGTGATCTTAAGGCCTGATATGAAGGCTTGGTTTTAAGGATTAATCCTGAGCGAAGCCTTAAATTTTTATAGCATATTTGCATTTTAAAAGCAAGCTTGAAAATAAGCAGTCCACTGTTTACAATAGAACCAAATGGACTGTATTACATTTATAAAGGACATAGACGATTATCTTGACGGCCGCATGGAGGATGAGGAGTTAAATGATTTCCTTAATCACCTTGAGACCTGTAAAAGCTGCGCCGAGGAGTTGGAGATAAACTTTATTGTAAGAGAAGGCGTAAGGATACTTGACAGGAAAAATGTCAGCTATGATCTTTCTTCCGCATTCGGGAAAAATCTCAGGGAAAATTCAGACCATATAAGATTCAGGAAAATATATATGAGGCTGGCCTACTGCATGACATCCATTGCTTTCTGGGCGCTGCTGGCCTCTGTATTCGTGTATTTCAGGGAAATGTCATTCTGACGGGAGTGAAATATGGAAAAACTACTGCTGATAGACGGACACAGCATATTATCGAGAGCATATTACGGAATACCGCTGCTCACGACTTCTTCAGGGATCCATACCAACGCAGTGTATGGATTTCTTAATATAATGTTCAAATGCATAGAGGAGGAGCATGCGGACTATATTGCGGCGGCCTTTGACCTTGAGAGGAGCAAGTTAAAGCGTACCCTGCTTTATCCCGAGTATAAGGGAACGAGGAAACCCATGCCTTCCGAGCTTTTGGAGCAGGTGCCCATAATACAGGACGTACTTAAGGCAATGAACGTACCTATAGTCACCATGGAGGGCTATGAGGCTGACGATATACTGGGGACCCTTGCCAAGAGGGCGCAGAATGACGGCCTTGATGTGACGGTAGTATCCGGAGACAGGGATCTTCTGCAGCTGTGCGATGAGCATATCAAGCTGAGTATTCCAAAGACCTCAAAGGGCCGGACCGAGGTGTTCAGCTATTATCCTCAGGATGTTATAAATGAATATAAAGTAACGCCGCATCAGTTCATTGACCTTAAGGCGCTTATGGGAGATTCCTCCGACAACATTCCGGGGCTTCCGGGAGTGGGGCCCAAGACGGCGGCTGATATCATCAGTTCATACGGCTCAATAGAAAACGCCAAGGCCCATGAGGAGGAGATAAGTCCTAAGAGGGCCCAGAACGCCATGAAGGAGCATTATGATCTGGCTGAGCTCAGCAAGATCCTCGCTACCATAGATATCAATGCTCCGGTTGAGGCTGACATAAGGACCGGACGCACTGAAGATATATATACTTCGGCCGCGCTTAAGCTGATGCGTGACCTTGAGCTTAAATCCATAGTCGCCAAGTATAACGACAGGGTAAAGGACGGCGGCTCGGGTAAGCCCGAGGGCATGCTTGAGCTTTCGGGGCTTAAGGAAGTAAAGGACGCGTTTCTTGCAGGCATAGCCTATAAGGATTCGGCTGAGGAGGATGTAATAGGCTTATACGTTATGTCGGATGCGGCGGAGGACGGCAGCTTTTCAAACATTGCCGCGGGTCTTGCCCTTTCAAAGGACAGGATATATGTCATATGCTCCGGTGAAGGCTATAAGGCTGCCGATCTTAAGAATGATCTGGAACAGCTTATCCTTAACAGATGCGCTTTGGGAAAGCGTATCGTCACAATGGATCTCAAGCCTCAGCTTAAGCTGTTTGACATTCCTTCAAACGGATGCATTTATGACTACAAGATAGCCCAGTATGTGCTGGATCCCAACAGGAGCGCCTACGACTATGATGATCTGGCAAAGGATTTTGCGGGATGCACTGCGGAAAGCAGACAGGAGCTCCTTGGTAAAAACGATATATTTGAGATGCTCGGGATGAACTCCTGTGAGCAGATGAGTCTGTTTGCCGCGGGAGCTGAAGCTGTACAGGAGGAAAATGCCGCAGGCCATGGCAAAGGTAAGGCTGCATCCGGTGCAAAGGAGTCCAAAGGCGGGGCTGAGGATGAGGTAAAAAGGGCTGAGAGGTTCATAGCCCTAAACGCCGTGATACCGCTCCTTTCAGATAAAAAGATAGTAAAACGCATGAAGGAGACCGGTACGTTCGATCTCTTTAAGGATATAGAGATGCCGCTGGTCTACTCTCTTGACCGCATGGAAAAGGCGGGTATCAGGGTGGACAGGGAGTCCTTAAGCGATTATGCCGACAGCCTCAAGATACAGATAGACGCCATAACGGAGGAGATATATGAGCTTGCAGGGGAGCAGTTCAACATCAATTCTCCGTCGCAGCTCGGAGTGATACTTTTTGAAAAGCTTGGCATAAAGGGAGCAAAAAAGACAAAAACCGGTTATTCGACCTCTGCGGATATCCTTGAAAAGGCTGCAGGGGAGCACGAGATAGTACCTAAGGTCCTGAGATACAGGGCCCTTACAAAGCTTTATTCTACATATGCCAAGGGTCTGAACGACTATATATCAAAGGACGGAAGGATCCACGGCACCTTCAACCAAACCATTGCGGCAACGGGACGCATATCCAGTACGGATCCGAACCTCCAGAACATTCCGGTAAGGACGGCTGAGGGTAAGGAGATCAGAAAGGTATTTGTGCCTGCTGAGGGCTGTGTTTTCGTGGATGCGGATTACAGTCAGGTAGAACTCAGGATACTTGCCGCTCTTTCAGGAGACAGTGTTCTTATAGACGCTTACAAAAACGCCGTGGATATCCATACTCTTACGGCCTCGCAGGTGTTCCATGTGGATATCGATAAGGTAACTCCGGAGATGAGGAGGAATGCCAAGGCCGTCAATTTCGGCATAGTCTACGGAATATCCGCCTTCGGACTTGGAGAGGGCTTATCCATCAGCCGCAAGGAGGCAAATGAATATATAGCCAATTATTTCGCAAGCTATCCGAAGGTAAAGGAGTATCTGGATAACTGCGTAGCCCATGCCAGGGAAAAGGGCTATGTTACGACGTATTTCGGAAGGATAAGGCCGATACCTGAGCTTAAGTCCTCTAATTTCATGCAGAGGAGCTTTGGAGAGAGGATAGCCATGAACTCCCCTATACAGGGCACGGCTGCAGACATTATGAAGATAGCCATGAACAGGACTGACGAGGCCCTTAAGGGGATGAAGTCCCGCATAGTGCTGCAGGTCCACGACGAGCTGCTGATAGAGACATGGCCTGACGAGCTGGACGCTGTAAAGCGCATAGTCAGGGAATGCATGGAAAACGCTGCTGACTTAAAGGTAAAGCTCAGTGTTGATGTAAGGAGCGGAGATACCTGGTATGACTGTCATTAAGCCTGATATGCTGACGGACAGGATCACAAGGAGAGATATCCTGCCGCTGTCATTTTTAAAAAAATCAGCCTATACCGGTTCGAAAAGAGGCCTGAGATACAAAATGGAAAAGGCTGAAATAAAAGCTGAAACAGCCGAAACAGAAGAAGGCACGGAAGGCGGAAGCTCAAAAACAGTCCTGAGGGTCTATACCTGGAGAGGGGTATTTGCATTTGACCATACTCCTGAAAATGAAATGACCGTAAGGGATTTTGAATTTAACAACGCAGGGATAGACAGCGCCCTTGATTATCTTAATGAGATACTGGTGAAGTAAATGATTTTGGGTATAACAGGCGGGATAGGAAGCGGTAAGAGCACGGTGACGGATGTGCTTAAAAACAGGTACGGATTCCGCATCCTTAAGACGGACGATATGGCAAAGGAGCTTGAGCTTCCGGGACATATTGTATATGAAAGGCTTAAGGAGGAATTCGGGGAGAGCATCCTTACCGAAAAGGACGGCCAGATAGATAAGGAGGCCTTTGCAAGGCTTATTTATTCCGATGACGATGCTCTTGAAAAAGCCAACGGCATAATACACCCGGCGGTCTGGGCCGAGGTGGGAAGACGCACTGAAGATTGTAAGGGGAATATGCTTACAGGGCCACATGCCGCGGTGGAGACGGCGCTTCCAAATGATTATTTCGAAAATCTCTGCGATAAAATATGGTATATCCATGTGGACAGGGCAGAGAGGATAAAGAGGCTTATGGAGGACCGGGGCTATACCTATGAAAAATGTGTGGGGATCATTTCAAACCAGATGTCAGAGGAGGCCTTCAGATCGATGGCGGATGAGGTCATAGATAATTCTCTTCCGGTAGAGGAAACAATAAAAACGATAGGAGAGATTCTTAGATGAAGCTTGTCAGCCTTTCCAGCGGAAGTAAGGGAAATGCGACATTTATATGTACTGATACGACAAAAGTATTGATAGACTGCGGTATATCGGCAAAAAAGGCGGACGAAGGCCTGAAGGCCCTTGGATATTCATTGAGCTCGCTTGACGCTGTGCTGCTCACACATGAGCATTCGGATCATATAAAGGGAGTAAAGCGCATAATGCAGACCTGCGGGATACCTGTATACGCCACAGGAGGAACGCTTAATAATCTTTCGAGGGTTTCCGGAGATGAGTATTTTAATTACGCCGGGCGGGAGCTCATGGAAGAGATATATATTGAAAAAGAATTTAATGTGGGTGATATTTCGTTTTTGCCCTTCAGGATATATCATGATGTGGCAGAGCCCTGCGGATACCGTATAGCAGCGGATCAGGACGGGGAAAACTTAAGGAGGCATGCGGAGCTTGCAGTACTTACGGACTGCGGACATTTTGACGACAGGATAGCAGATCACCTTAAGCTTATAGACGCAATGCTTTTAGAAACCAATCATGACAGAGGCATGCTGGCAAACGGACCTTATCCCATGCCGTTAAAACGGCGCATAATGTCCGCGGTGGGGCACTTGAGCAATAATTCCGCGGGACAGCTTATAGCTGAGGTAATGTCTCCAAAGCTTAAATCAATACTTTTAGGGCATCTGAGCCACGAAAATAACACCCATGAGCTTGCTCTTAATACCGTAAGGGAGGAAGTATCGAGGGTATACGGAAGCGACGTCGGGGCCGCACTTGATATGATGGTAGCTCCGCAGGAAGCGGTCTCAAGGATCATTGAGATATGATCTTTACGATAAATAATATATAAACAGGGGGCGGTATTGTGAAAAAGATCATAAAGCTGTACGCCGATACGAGCCTGATATTAAGGATAGTTATCGGCCTTATTATAGGAGCGCTGCTCGGTATTTTCATGCCGGGAGCGGCTACCGTGGGGATGCTGGGAGATATATTCGTCGGCGCGCTTAAGGCGATAGCGCCAGTGCTTGTATTTTTCCTGGTCTGCAGTTCTCTCGCCGGGGCAAGCGAGGGAATAGGAGAGCGTTTTAAAACGGTCATCCTGCTTTATCTGCTGGGCACCTTCCTTTCAGCGGTGGTAGCGGTGCTGGCAAGCTTTTTATTTCCGATAACCGTAGAGCTTACCGTTGGCGCGTCGGAATCAACGCCTCCGGGAGGTATTGCGGAGGTGCTTTTAAATCTCATATCCAGCATGGTAATGAATCCGGTAACGGCTCTTGAAGAGGCAAATTATATAGGCATACTCTTCTGGGCGGTGCTTGGAGGCATGGCTTTAAGGATGATGAAAGCGGATTCTACCGCAAAGGTGATCTCGGATCTTGCGGATATGGTGTCCGTTGTTGTCAGGTGGATAATACAGATGGCGCCTTTCGGCGTTCTGGGACTTGTCTTCAAGGCTGTTTCGGGAAGCGGGCTTGGAATATTTACGACCTACGGAAAGCTGCTTCTGCTGTTAGTAGGCAGCATGGCGGTAGTTACGCTTGTAGTTTACCCTGCCATTACGGCGCTGTTTTTAAAGAGGAATCCGTATCCTCTCGTATTTAAATGCTTAAGGGAGAGCGGGATCACGGCCTTCTTTACCAGGAGCTCCGCGGCAAACATTCCGGTGAACATGGCTCTTTGCGAGAGGCTTGGGCTTGACAAGGATTTCTACTCAGTATCCATACCTCTTGGCGCTACCATCAACATGGGAGGAGCTGCGGTGACCATAACCATCATGACCATGACCTGTGCCCATACCCTTGGCATGAGCGTGGATATCCCTACAGCAGTGGTGCTGAGCGTGCTTGCGGCCCTTGGGGCCTGCGGGGCTTCCGGGGTTGCCGGCGGCTCACTGCTGCTCATACCGATGGCCTGCTCGCTTTTCGGCATCAGTAATGACATAGCCATGCAGATGGTGGCCGTTGGATTCATAATCGGAGTTATTCAGGATTCAGTGGAAACGATGATCAATTCAAGCTCCGATGCCCTGTTTACCGCAGTTGCGGAATTCCATGACTGGAAGATCAGGGGAAGAGAAGTGAAGTTTTAAATCATGACCGGGGAACGGAAATATTCCCCGGTCTTATTTTTTATGGAGTAGTATATCTGGTCGCAGTATACGTCTTCTGCGATGAGCTCCTTAAAATCAGCGGGCTTTGTAACTACCGGGACTGTGGAATTGTCCTTAAGCTGCCTTAAAAGACCGGAGCTGACGGCAGAACGCCTGAAACCGAGAACACGGATGTAAGTTATATATCCGGAGGATTTTCTCTGCTCAAAGCTTTCTCCTGTTATGCCGAGGGCTATATGCAGGAGGGCGCGCCTGATGCGGCTTAAGGTATACTGTCTTGTTTTAAGTCTTGATGCGCGCCCGCTGAAGCTTAAGAGCTCTCCGGACATGTTGATAAGACGGTCGGAGATCTCCCGGCTAACGTCGAGATAAGCCGTAAGATCAGTGTTGTTCCTTACAGCGTCAAGTATTCTTAAATTTAATATGCCGCTCATGTCGTCGCAGGATACGGCGTCATTTATAAGGCCATAACGGCCGTAGAGAGAGACTGCCTTGTCCGGGATAAATCTTAACAGCTCATGCTTCGTGATAGAGCCGGATCCCGCTGCATTTTCCTCAAACTCAGAACGCCTGTTCCTGCGGCCGGCCAGTATAATCTTTCTAAGAGCAGTGGCAGAGGCGTAACGGCTGCCGCCCTTCGGGATAGCAGCTTCGCTGTAGCCTGCGTCAGTTCTTGGTATGGCCTGAAGATCAAGAGTCCTGCCGTAAATTTTAGAGCATTTTTCCGCCGCCTTAATATATTCCAAAGCGAGAATATTATTTGGAAGGAAAAAATCCTCTGTAATCACGGGCTTTCCTTCAGAAATGCTTAAAATGGACTTCAGGCTCTCATTTACGGCAGCAGGATAGGACAGGCCTTTTTTGAGGAAGGCCTTAACGGTATCATTAAATGCATCATCGTCATGTACGGCGCTGCGCATATCATTGAAGGTTTTAAGTTTATCGATGTCAATGCCGCCCTCAACGCCAAAGCAGAGCATGTCCGCTATCCCGGATCTGAAAACGGCGTTTACGCCTGCTGACGCAAATTCGGAGGCCGAGGCCGATGAAAATACCGCCGGGATCTCGATCACAAGGTCAGCTCCAGAGCTAAGGGCCATTTCTGTACGGATGTATTTGTCAAATACTGCCGGTTCGCCTCTCTGTACAAAATTACCGCTCATGACGGCTATGATATTTTCCGCGCCGAGCCTCTCACGCATATAGGAGAGCTGGTAGGCGTGGCCGTTATGGAAGGGGTTGTATTCACATATGACAGCGGCGTTTTTCATGTATTCCTCCGACAGACTTAAGTGGTTAAAGTATAGCTCTTTTGTGCAATTTTGTGAACAAACAGGCTAAAAAAGTAGAATACCACTAACTGTTGTGTTATTATATTTGATGGATAATGATGCAGAGTTTTTATGTTTGAAGGAGGACATCAATGAAGCTTATTTATGCGATAGTTAGAAATGACAACGAAGACGATGTGACCTCTGCGCTTAGTAAAAACGGTTTCAGCATTACAAAGCTTAATACTACCGGTGGTTTCTTACGCAAAGGCAATGTTACGCTTATGATCGGAACCGAGGATGAGAGGCTTGACCAGGCCATCGAGATCATCAGGGAAGAGTGCGGAACGAGGCAGAAGATCAATGTCGACATGCCTTTCATTTCTGGGGCCAGCATGGTGAACTACGCCGCAACGCCTATGCAGATAGAGGTGGGCGGAGCGACCATATTTGTTACGGATGTTGTAAGGTTCGAGAAGTTCTGACCGGACGGCCAGGCGCCATGATCATGGGCAAAAGCAGGCCTGATGAGGCGGACTATCTGTATTCATAAAATCATTTAAATCATTTAAATTTAAATTAAATATAAACAATGGAGGGATATTACGATGGGTAAGGAATTTATCGTAGAGACAAGCGCTCGTCACGTACATGTAACTCAGGAGACTCTTGAGGTTCTTTTCGGAGCAGGATATCAGCTCACAAAGAAAAAGGATCTTTCACAGCCTGGACAGTTCGCATCAAATGAGAGAGTAACGATCGTTGGCGGAAAGAAGGAGATGCCTAATGTATCTATCCTTGGACCATGCCGTACCATCAACCAGGTTGAGATCTCAGCTACTGATGCACGTTCCATCGGCATCGACGCTCCTGTACGTGAGTCAGGCGACATCGCAGGTTCAGGCGCATGCAAGCTTATCGGACCTGCAGGCGAGGTAGAGCTTAAGGAAGGCGTTATCGTTGCAAAGAGACATATCCATATGACTCCTGCAGACGCTAAGGAGCTTGGAGTTGAGAACGGACAGATCGTTAAGGTTCAGATCAAGAACGAGAACGGCAGAAATCTTATCTTTGATGATACGGTAGTTCGTGTTTCGGAGAAGTACGCACTTGCTATGCACATCGATACTGACGAGGCTAACGCTGCATCATGCGCGCCAAATCAGATGGGAGTTATAGTAGACTGATCCGGCAACAGACTATTTAAGCATTAAGGAGTAAAAATGAAAATATTAGTTATCAACTGCGGAAGCTCATCACTTAAGTATCAGATCTTCAACATGGACAACCAGGACGTTCTCTGCAAGGGACTTGTAGAGCGTATCGGCATTGAGGGATCAGTCCTCACTCACAAGGTTCCTGGCAAGGAGGATTATGTTATCGAGGCTCCTATGAAGGATCATCAGGTGGCAGTAGAGCTTGTTATCAAGGCTATCACTGATCCTGAGCACGGAGTTATCAAGTCCACGGACGAGATCGATGCTATCGGACACAGAGTCGTACACGGCGGACAGGAGTTCGCAAAGTCAGTCCTTATCACCGAGGAGGTAAAGGATGCTCTTGTAAGATGTACTGACCTTGCACCGCTTCACAACCCTGCAAATATCATCGGTATCAAGGCATGTGAGGCAGAAATGCCAGGTAAGCCTAACTGCGGAACCTTCGATACCGCTTTCGGTATGGGAATGGAGCCTAAGGCATATATGTACGGTATCCCTGAGGAGTATTATGAGAAGTATGAGGTTCGCCGCTATGGCTTCCACGGTGCTTCCCACGACTATGTTTCACACAGGGCTATCGAGATCGCAGGCCTTGACCCTGAAAAGGCAAAGGTTATCGTATGCCACCTTGGTAACGGAGCATCCATCTCTGCTTCCATAGGAGGAAGATGCGTGGATTCCTCAATGGGACTTACTCCGCTTGAGGGACTCATCATGGGTACACGTTCAGGTGACGTTGATCCTGGAGTTATGCAGTATCTCTGCCACAAGCTTGATACAGACATCGACGGCATCCTTAACATCCTCAACAAGAAGTCAGGCGTGCTCGGCCTTTCAGGCGGAGTTTCATCAGACTTCAGAGATGTACAGAAGGCTGCTGACGAGGGCAACAAGAAGGCTGAGATCGCACTTGAGGCATATCGCTACAGGGTTGCAAAGTACATCGGAGCTTATGCCGCTGCAATGAACGGTGTAGACTGCATCTGCTTTACAGCAGGACTTGGAGAGAACGATAAGCTTACACGTAAGGAGATCTGCGACAATTATCTCGGATATCTCGGAGTCAAGATCGATGATGAGAGAAATGATGTAAGAGGTAAGGAGACACTTATCTCAGCAGACGATTCCAAGGTAAAGGTTTACCTCCTTCCTACAAATGAGGAGCTTAAGATCGCTCTTGATACTGTCAAGATCATCGAGGAGATGAAGAAGGGCTGACAGCGCTGTACAGAGTCAGTTGCTGTTTAGAGCCAAACTAAAGGCTTGACAATCACATAATAAGCTATTATAATGCAATGGTTGACAAAACAAAGAAGGTATCCGCCTCACCTCGTGCAGAAGGCTGCGCAGGTTAATATCTGATCGTCGCGAGTTATTTACGCGGGAAGGATGTCGAACAGAGCACTTTAAGCGGATACTTTACGGTATCCGCTTTATTTTTTAGGGAGGTGTGTTAATATTAGCGATATCAATGTTCAAATAAATGAACAGATCCGTGACAAAGAGGTCAGGGTTATCGGCGAGGACGGAGAGCAGCTCGGGATCATGAGCTCCGAGGAGGCCTTAAGGCTTGCGGATGAGGCTGGACTGGACCTTGTCAAGATAGCGGCAAACGCTGCGCCGCCGGTAGTCAAGATCATCGACTTTTCCAAGTACCGCTATGAGCAGAGGCGCAAGGAAAAGGAGCAGAAGAAAAAGCAGAACGTCATCGAGGTCAAGGAAGTTCGTTTAACGCCTAATATTGATACCAACGATCTTAACACCAAGGTCTCAGCGGCTAAAAAGTTCCTTGAGAAGGGCAATAAGGTAAAGATCAGCTTAAGATTCAGGGGACGTGAGCTTTCAAGGATGGGGCAGTCCAAATATATCCTTGATGACATCGCGCAGACTCTTTCAGAGGTGGCGCAGATCGATAAGCCGTCTAAGACGGAGGGCAGGAGCCTTGTGATGATCTTAAGCCCTAAGAAAAAGTGATAGCTTAAAATTCAGGAGGAAATAGATATGGCAGTCAAGAAGTTCAAGACAAAAAGAGCAGCTGCAAAGCGTTTCAAGCTTACCGGTTCAGGCAAGCTCATGAGAATGCACGCTAACAAGTCACACATCCTTACAAAGAAGACAAGAAAGAGAAAGAGACATCTTGTAAAGGGCGTAGAGGTAGATGCTACAAATGTAGCAACAATGAAGAAGATAATGCCTTATCTGTAAATCTTTCAGTCTTTAGGAGGAAATAATCATGGCAAGAATTAAAGGCGGCATGAACGCAAAGAGAAAGCATAACAGAGTACTCAAGCTGGCTAAGGGATATAGAGGAGCCCGCTCAAAGCAGTACCGTGTGGCAAAGCAGTCCGTAATGAGGGCGCTTGCTAATGCATACAGAGGACGTAAGGAAAAGAAGAGACAGTTCAGAGCTCTCTGGATAACACGTATCAACGCAGGCGCAAGGATGAACGGCATCAGCTATTCCCAGCTTATGCACGGCCTTAAGGCTGCAGGCGTGGATATGAACCGTAAGGTACTTTCAGAGCTTGCTATCTCAGATGCAGCAGGATTTGCTTCACTCTGCGAGCTTGCAAAGAAGACACTTAACGCTTAAATCAGTCTATAGTTGGAGACCTGATATTATTTTGTTACGGCGCTGTGCCGTAAGCATTCAGGCAGATCTATATAAGACAGTTACAGACCGCTGTGAGAGTCATAAGCTTTCACGGCGGTTTTATCTTGCCGGTATTTAAAACAGGGGACTGACCACCAACACGTTTTGTTCTATAACCCTCTTTGTCTTATAACCAGGAAAGACCGGATTTGTTCATAAAAGAGTGCATGAAACATGTGCAAAAATACTGATAATACTGTTGCATTTTTATATATAAGGTTGTATTGTATAGAAAGTTTAATACGTTTCCATTGAAGCGGTTTGAATCTTACGAGAGACTAAGCGCGGAGGAAACTCTGGAGAATCCCGTTATCGGGTGCCGAAGGTGCAAGTCATTTTACGAATGGCGAAACTCTCAGGCAAAAGGACAGAGATATCAGCATAATCAATACTGTTATGCCTGACTTTTATTTTTCAGAACCGCTCATGCAGTTCTTTTTTTATTTTAAGGGCACATGGGCAAAAAGCATTATTACGGGCATGATCCTGACACAGAAAGTTTTTTTCTGGCTGGACTGTGAATGATAAACGGCGGCCGGAGCATTTCAAATGGATGATGCCAATATCAGGGAGGGTGTTGAATATGCTTTTAAACATGGTTCAGACGATCAATTCATATCTGTCGGACTACATCTGTGTGGTCCTGCTTATTGCGGTGGGACTCTGGTATTCCATTAAGACAAGGTTCGTGCAGATAAGATGTTTTAAGGAAGGTATGAGAAATACCTTTGGAAAGCTTTCGCTTCACGGAGCCAAGAACGAGCACAGCATGAGCTCCTTCCAGGCTCTTGCAACGGCGATTGCGGCCCAGGTAGGTACCGGAAACATAGTTGGTTCCGCGGGAGCCATACTTACCGGAGGACCTGGAGCCATATTCTGGATGTGGATCATAGCATTTTTCGGAATGGCTACCATCTACTCAGAGGCAACGCTCGCGATACTTACAAGAAAGAGGGATGAAAAGGGAACCATCCACGGAGGTCCGGTTTACTATATAACTACTGCATTTACAGGAGCCTTCGGAAAATTTCTTGCCGGATTTTTTGCCGTTGCGATAATCATAGCTCTCGGATTCTTTGGATGCATGGTTCAGTCCAATTCCATAGGCTCGACCATCAACACGGCTTTCGGAGTTCCTACATGGATAACCGGCATCGCCCTTGTTATATTCAGCGGATTTATATTCCTTGGAGGTATCAAGAGGCTTGCTTCCGTTACGGAGAAAATGGTCCCTGTCATGGCGGGAATATTTATCGTAGGCGCTGTGATAGTGCTTATAATGCGCATACAGTATATCCCGGCTACATTTGCCATGATATTCAGATATGCATTTGAGCCTCAGGCCATAATAGGCGGAGGCTTCGGTATGGCCCTTAAGACGGCCATCAGCCAGGGAGCAAAGAGAGGTCTTTTCTCCAATGAGGCAGGTATGGGATCCACACCTCATGCTCACGCTCTTGCAGACGTCAAGACTCCTCATGAGCAGGGCGTTGTTGCGATGATAGGCGTGTTCATCGATACATTTGTAGTACTTACCTTAAACGCTCTTGTTATCATTTCCACCCTGTATACGCCGGGCGGACCTCTTGAGAGCGGAACTGCTCCTGAAGGATTCATACAGGCTAATATGGCTCAGATAGCCTTCGGCTCAGTCATGGGCACGGAGCTTGGAGCAGCCTTTGTCGCTGTATGTCTGTTCTTCTTTGCATATTCCACCATTATAGGCTGGAACCTGTTCGGAAAGATCAATATGAAGTATCTGTTCGGTGAAAAGAGCCTTAAGATATATTCTGCGGCAGCCCTCGTGTTCATTTTCCTTGGAACGGTAGCTTCAAACGATCTTGTATGGGCTCTTTCGGATATGTTTAACCAGCTTATGGTAATACCTAACGCCATCGCGCTCTTTGCCCTTACGGGTAAGGTCGTTGAGTCGGCAAATAAGTATTCTTATAAGGATAAGAAATGATCTGTGTGTTTCTGTCAGTATTGATCCTGTAAGGAATTATTCGATATAGGGACATATCATATATTTGAGGAAATAACGGCGCCGTCAGCATCATAAAGAGATGGTGGACTGCAGAAGATGAGAAACTGATACTATTTAAAATCATATAAGCACCTGGCTTTCAAGTCCTTAGATTATAGACTTAAGAGTCAGGTGCTTTCGCATGGGAATACAGCATGATCTGATAATGCATTCACCTGATTTTTGGATATATTAAATATTATATGTTTTAGATGCCGACTTTATACGGAAAAAAATCAGGAAAAATGACAGACAGGAAATAGAAAATGCTGAATATAGATGATTGGAGCGTATAACGGAGGACTTGTTTAATATGGAAAACTGCCGCACCGGAGATTAAATCACCGGCGCGGCAGTCTTAAATTCGTGCAGAGAAAGGGACTTGAACCCTCATGATATTGCTATCACACGGACCTGAACCGTGCGCGTCTGCCAATTCCGCCATCTCTGCATTAGGATATAAAAAAAGTGCGGAGAAAGGGACTTGAACCCTCACGCCCTAACGGGCACAAGATCCTTAGTCTTGCTCGTCTGCCAATTCCGACATCTCCGCAGCGATTGATATATTATCACAGTTATTTTCATTTAGCAATAGTTTTTTTGAAAAATTTGCGGAATTGTTTATGGTACGTTTTTATGTTATTATATGCGTATCTAATTATGGAAGGTATTACGGTGTAAGTGATTACACCGTTAATTATGTCTGATGGGTAAAATAGCCGTATTTGATTCAGGGCTTGGAGGGCTGACCGTCTTAAGCGAGCTTAAGAAGCTCATGCCCGGGGAAGATTATATATATTTCGGTGATTCAGCCAATGCTCCATACGGCGATAAGACTCCGGATGAGCTGGAGGTACTGTGCAGGAACGTGTGCCTTAAGCTGCTCGAAGCTGATGAGATCAAGTGCTTTGTCATAGCCTGCAACACTACTACAGCCAAGATACTTGACAGGCTGGAGAGGGATTTTCCAACGGTTCCTTTTGTCGGCATTGAACCGGCAGTAGCTGAGGCCGCGGAGCATGAACTGGGGAAAAATATACTGGTCCTTGCAACGACGGGGACGGTAAACAGCGACAGGCTTAAGGAAAGGATAGACGGGCTTAAGGATAAGGCTTATTTCAAGGCGCTTGCGGCGCCGGGGATCGTTCCTTATGTCGAGGGATTCATGCCGGATCGCGACAGCTTCAGGGCTTATCTTAAGGATCTTCTAAAAGATCACAGCAGGGATACCGACGCAGTGGTGCTTGGCTGTACACATTTTCCATTTGTAAAGGAAGAATTAAGGGAATGCTTCGATAAGGACATAAGATTTTATGACGCCGCCGGCGGGGTAGCTCTCAGAGTAAAGGAACTGCTTAAGAGCAAAGGCATTCTTAAGGCGGGCGGAAACGGAAGCATATGTTTCATGAACTCTGATCCGGATAAGATCAAACTCGAGGAGAGACTTCTTAATGAATATAAATAATATCAGGAAGATCACTAAGGGAGCCATACTTAAAAACGAGTCCATGGCAAGGCACACCACCTTCAGGATAGGAGGTCCTGCGGACTATTACATCATTCCGTTAAATACAAAGGAGCTTTCGGGGCTCATAAGATATTTTGCCATCAACAGGATAGACTATTATGTTATAGGTAATGGATCCAACCTCCTCGTATCGGATAAGGGGTACAGAGGAGTGATAATTGATCTGGGCAGGAATGACGGCACGGCCTTTTCCATGCTCGGGTATGATGACAGCGGAGAGGATCTTATCATGGATCTTGGAGCCGGGTGTCTCATGAGCGCCGTAGGGAGCCTTTCGGCAAGATTCGGCGGGACCGGCTTTGAGGAGCTTTCAGGCATACCGGGCTGTATAGGCGGAGCCGTTGTCATGAATGCAGGTGCCTTTGACAGGGAAATGAAGGATGTCCTGGTCAAGGTTGAGGCGGTGGACCAGAAAGGAAATATACTTGAGCTTAATAAGGACGAACTGGGCTTAAGATACAGGGGCTCAAGGCTTATGGATGAGGGCCTTATAGTTACCAGGGCTGAGATAGCCTTAAAAAAAGGCAATACGGAGGAGATAAATAACAGAATAGAGGAATTCAAAAAGCTCAGACAGGAAAAACAGCCTGTGGAGTATCCGTCTGCAGGCTCCGTATTCAAGAGGCCGGAGGGACATTTTGCAGGAAAACTCATAAGCGATGCAGGCTTAAAGGGACTTTCTGTAGGAGACGCCTGCGTGAGTGAAAAGCACGCCGGATTTATAATCAATAAGGGAACTGCGTCAGCAATGGATGTTTACAGGCTTATAAATATGATCCGGGATAAGGTATCGGAGCAGTTTGGTGTTTGTCTTGAGCCGGAAGTGAAGTTCCTTGGGGAATTCTGATATTTACGGCTGATATTAAAAAAGGAGCGGCATAATGGATCTTGGAAATGCGAGCGGCAAGGTAACGGTAGACGATCTGGCGAAGAAGATGAAGCTTAAGAATCTGACTCCGCAGATCGATATTTCACAGATAGAGCTTAAAACATACAGCACCCACAGGCCTGCGCTGCAGCTTACCGGATTTTTCGGAGCCTTTGACCTCGGGCCGAGCGAGAGGATACAGGTCATAGGAAGGCTTGAGCAGGCTTATATCAATTCGCTTGGAGATGAGCATGTGATACATGAGCGCTTCTGCGAGATAGCAAGCTATAAGGTGCCGTGCTTTATATTTACAAGGGATTACAGTCCCTGCAAGGGCATAATAAACGGCTGCGTCAAGTACGGAGTGCCGGTATTCATAACCGAGAGAGGAACTACGGACATAATCTCGGAGATACTGAGGTGGCTCAAGGTCGTTATGGCGCCAAAGGCAACGGTACACGGAGTGCTCATGGATGTTTACGGCGAGGGAGTCCTGATACAGGGTGAGAGCGGCATCGGAAAGTCAGAGGCGGCGCTGGAGCTTATCAAGAGGGGACACAGGCTTGTATCGGATGACGCCGTGGAGATACTGAAGGTTTCTGATGAGACACTTGTAGGACGTGCTCCTGAGCTCACCAAGGATTTTATTGAGCTTAGGGGAATAGGCATAGTAAATATACGTTCGATGTTCGGATTTGAGGCTATCAAGACAACTCAGAGCATAGACATGCTGATAAAGCTTGCGGAGTTCGATCCGGAAAAGCAGTATGACCGCATCGGGATGGATGAGAAATATACAGAGATACTCGGCAATAATATCGTGACCTATGAGATACCGATAAGGCCGGGAAGGAATATCGCCATAATAACGGAATGCGCAGCCATCAATAACCGTACCAAGAAGACCGGTTATAACGCTCCGCAGGAGTTCTTTGACAGGGTGAACAGGAGCATGATGTAAACTTTTAAGTGCATTGTGCACTAAACCGGCTGGTTTTATAAGATAAATATGTCATTTTCTTCCAAGGTTAAAAATGAGATAAGGAATAAGCACTTTACAACGATAAACCGGCATAGTAAAATTAGCAGGAATAGCAATTTAGACTGTGACGCTGAACTTTTAGCCGCACTGTTTTTAAAATGTGGGACGGTCAGCGATCCGGAAAAATCATACCATCTCGAATTTTTGTGTGATTCCGATGAGGAAGCCGATACGGCTGCCGGGGCTCTTGCAAGGCTTGGCATAAGCGCCGGGATCACAAGGCGCAAGGGACGGATCGCCGTCTATATCAAGGGCCGGGAAGGAATAAGCGATCTTCTGGCAGCCCTTGGAGCCTACAACGCCCTGCTTGAATTTGAAAATGCCCTGGTCCTTAAGGAAATGAGGGGAGGCATACAGCGCAGGGTGAACTGTGAAACGGCCAATATATCGAAGACTGTTTCGGCATCCATGAAACAGGTTGAGGATATCAGGTATATAGAAAGCACTGCGGGTCTCTCTTTTCTTCCGGAGACATTGAGACAGGCGGCAAGGCTGAGGATGGATTTTCCGGAAGCCACGTTAAGTGAGCTTGCTGACAGACTGCCAGGCACCGGCAGGTCCGGCATCAATCACAGGCTCAGGAAGATATCAAAGATAGCGGATGACATGAGGGCCGGCAAGACCGGCTGAGGATTTTATAAAACATTTATAAAAGGCTGCTGATGATTTCGATAATTATAAGGGGGAAGAAATAATTATGATAAGTCGTGACGTGGTGGTGAATGTTGCGGACAACGCGGGGCGCAAGCTGGCGATGCTTGTATCCGTCGCAGGAGAGTATTCTTCAAGGATATATATTTCTTACAATGACAAAAAGGTCAACGCCAAGAGCATCATGGGCGTTATGAACCTTGTCCCTTACAACGGGGATACTATTACTGTCACGGCAGACGGGGCTGATGAAGATAAGGCAGCCAATGCCATCGTGAAGTTTTTTGAGAACTGATAGTTTTCTGTTTTAATTTAAGCATCAAACGTAAACGGCCGGAGTATTCCTGCCGTTTTTTTTAGAAAGTACGGGACCACAAAATATGTCTTTCACTCATCTGCATGTTCATACCGAGTATTCGCTGCTGGACGGTTCATCGAGGATAAGCAGTCTCATCGCGCGCGCCAAAGAACTGAATATGGATTCCATTGCCATAACCGATCACGGGGCCATGTACGGCGTGATCGATTTTTATAAGGAAGCCGTAAAACAGGGTATAAAACCGATCATAGGCTGCGAGGTCTATGTGGCTCCGGGCTCCAGGACTGACAGGGAAAAAAGCGATGACAGCAGGTATTATCACCTGATACTCCTTGCGGAAAATAATACCGGCTACAGGAACCTTATGAAGATAGTATCGATAGGGTTCGTGGAGGGCTTTTACTATAAACCGAGAGTTGATTATGAGACCCTGAGAAAATATCATGAGGGGATAATTTCAAGCTCCGCCTGCCTTGCCGGCGAGGTTGCGAGGTTCCTCGCCGCCGGCATGTATGATGAGGCAAAGAGGGCGGCGCTGAATTATGAGGACATATTCGGTAAGGGAAATTTCTTCCTAGAACTGCAGGACCACGGAATAGACGCCCAGAAAACGGTGAATGCAGGGCTTTTAAGGCTTTCCAATGAAACCGGAATAGGGCTGATCGCTACGAATGACAGCCATTACACATTTAAGGAGGACGCCGAAGCCCACGATATACTTTTGTGCATCCAGACCCAGAGAAAGGTCGCTGATAAGGACAGGATGCGCTATGAGGGCGGAAATTATTACCTCAAGTCGGAAGAAGAGATGAGGGAGCTTTTTAAGTATGCTCCGGAGGCCATAGATAATACCGCTAAAATAGCGGAAAGATGCAATGTCGAGATAGAGTTCGGGAAGTACAAGCTTCCTAAATTTGACGTGCCTCAAGGGAAGACGGCGGATGAATATTTAAGGGAGCTGTGCCTTAAAGGAGTCGAAAAGAGATATCCGGGCGTTCTTAATGCAGACGGGGGAAAGAGCATATACGGTACGGATATCCGGGAAAGGCTTGAGTATGAGCTTTCAACCATAGAAAATATGGGCTTTGTGGATTACTTCCTTATCGTATCGGATTTTATAAGCTACGCAAGACGCCGTGATATACCGGTGGGGCCCGGCAGAGGTTCGGCTGCCGGCTCAATAGTCGCTTATTCCCTTGGGATAACCAATATAGACCCAATCAAGTATTCACTGCTTTTTGAGCGATTTTTAAACCCTGAAAGAGTGACCATGCCGGATATAGACGTGGATTTCTGTTACGAGCGCAGGCAGGAGGTCATTGACTATGTCGTAAATAAATACGGCAAGGACAATGTTGCCCAGATAGTTACCTTTGGAACCCTTGCGGCGAGAGGCGTTATCAGGGATGTCGGCAGGGTGCTGGATATGCCTTACGCCGCCGTTGACCAGATAGCCCGCATGATACCTAATGAGCTCGGCATGACTCTTGAGAAGGCCTTAAATGTAAGCCCGGATCTTAAAAAGGCCTACGCGGAAGACAGCAGCATAAAATATCTTGTAGACATGAGCATGAAGCTGGAGGGTCTCCCGAGGCATACCAGCATGCACGCCGCCGGGGTGCTCATAGCCAGCGACCGGGTAGATAAGTTCGTGCCCCTCTCCAAAAATGCCGACGGTACCGTGGTGACACAGTTTACCATGACCACTTTAGAGGAGCTGGGACTTTTAAAGATGGACTTTCTGGGCCTGAGGACACTTACGGTCATAAAGAACACGGTAGACCAGATAAAGAAAAATCATGGCGTGGATATAGATATAGACGCAATAGATTTTGACGATGCGGATGTTTATAAGATGATATCCCGGGGAGATACCTCCGGAGTGTTCCAGCTTGAATCCTCGGGCATGACCGCATTCATGAAGGAGCTTAAGCCGGAAAGGATAGACGATATCATAGCCGGAGTGGCGTTGTACAGGCCAGGTCCCATGGATTTTATACCAAAATACGTCAGGGGAAAGGAAAACCGTAACGCCGTAACCTTTGACTGCAAGGAGCTGAGGCCCATACTTGAATCCACCTACGGCTGCATAGTGTATCAGGAGCAGGTAATGCAGATAGTACAGAGCCTTGCCGGCTATTCCCTCGGAAGGGCGGATCTCGTACGCAGAGCCATGTCAAAGAAAAAGCATGCCGTGATGCAGAAGGAAAGAGAGAATTTTGTATACGGAAACAAGGACGAGGGTGTAAAGGGCTGTATAGCCAACGGCATACCGGAATCCACCGCAAACCATATCTATGATGAGATGATAGATTTTGCCTCCTATGCCTTTAACAAGTCCCATGCAGCGGCTTACGCCGTTGTTTCCTATCAGACGGCATGGCTTAAGCATTATTATCCTTCGGAATTCATGGCTGCCCTTATGACCTCGGTGATGGATAATACGGCCAAGGTGACGGAGTATATACTGCAGATAAAGGAAATGGGCATAAGGCTTATGCCTCCGGATATAAATGCGGGAGATTACGGATTTACGGCGGCGGACGACAGGACTATACTTTACGGGCTTACCGCCATAAAGGGCGTTGGCAGATCCGTGGTGGAGGATATAGTAAAGGTAAGACAGGAGAGCGGAAAATTCTCGGACATGGAGGATTTCATAAAGAGGATGCCGGATTCCGTCAATAAAAAGGCCATAGAAGGATTTATCAAAGCCGGAGCCTTTGACTGCTTTCCTGGTACAAGGAAGCAGAAGTTCCTCCTTATGCCTGAACTTTTAAGCGACGCCTCCCTTAAGAAAAAGTCGGATATAGCCGGGCAGATGACGCTTTTTGATATAGTGGGAGAAACGGACAGGGAGAGCTTTAAGCGCAGCCTGCCGGATGTGGGAGAGTTTGAGCACGACGAGCTTTTAGCCTATGAAAAGGAGGCTGCTGGCATTTACCTAAGCGGACATCCGATAGAGGCTTATATGGACAGCTTTAAACGCATAGTGACCGCCTGGTCAAAGGATTACCATCCGGATGAGACCACAGGCTTCAGCAGGCTTACTGAAGGCATGGAGGCCGTCAGCGGCGGTATAGTGACGGAGCGCAAGCTTAAGATAACAAAAAACGGAAAGCAGATGGCGTTTCTTACCCTCGAGGATGTATACGGCCAGTTCCCGGTTTTGCTGTTTCCTGATACATTTGAAAGATTCCGTGAGCTTACCGGGCAGGACATGAAGGTATATGTCCACGGGCGGGCAAGCATCAACAGGGATGAAAGCGCCTCGCTTATAGCCGACAGGCTTATAAGGGTAGAGGATGCGAAAAAAGAGCTTTGGATAGCTTTTTCTGACAAAAATGAATATGACAGACGCAGAACGGAGCTTGAGGACATCTGCTTTGACAGCCAGGGCAATAGCGAGGTCGTAGTCTATCTGAGAATGGAAAAGCAGATGAAAAAGCTTGGAGGAGATCTGAAGGTAAGCTGCAGCGCGGAAAATCTTAATAAGTTTAAGCAAGCCTTCGGTGATGAAAATGTCAGGATAAGGGAGATGGGGATCTGATCTATGGACAGTGTACTTTGCTGCGCCAATGCGCAGAGCATGAAATATTATTTTAATGAAGAGGAATACGGCATAATACCTGATGAGATAAAAAACAGCCTGAAGGCAGCACTGGTCAGCTACTGCGCGGACGTGGGAGGCGTGATACTGCTGGCCTTTGACGATGATCATAAGCTGCATATACAGGCCATAGATCCCATAGACGATATAGGCTCAGAACTTAAGGTAAGGAGGCTCCAGGAGGAGATGAGAGACATATTCCAAAGCCTTGAGGAATTCGCGAAAAGCTATGCGGAGCTCATGTCGGAAGGCGACGGCTTCGGTGATACCGAGGGGATGGATATGGAGGATGAGTATGACGGAGGGGAGCTCAGGTGATAAATATAGGAAACGTGGCTTTAAGCTCCAACGTCATAATGGCTCCCATGGCGGGGGTGACGGATACGGCCTACAGAGTACTGTTAAAGGAGCAGGGGGCCGGCCTTACCTGTACTGAGATGGTATCTGCCAAAGGTATTTTTTACAAAAACAAAAATAACAAAATGATACTTCAGACCGCGCCGGATGAGCATCCGGTGGCGGTACAGCTGTTTGGCTCCGATCCTGTGATAATGGCCAGCATGGCGGAAAGGATCGCGGAGGATTTCGATATCATAGACGTTAATATGGGTTGTCCCGTTCCGAAAATTGTAAATAACGGCGAGGGCTCAGCCCTGATGAAGACTCCGGATCTCGCAGGCAGGATATTAAGCACCATGGTCAGGGTCTTAAGTAAGCCTGTCACGGTCAAGTTTAGAAAGGGCTTTGATGACAGGCACGTAAATGCTGTGGAGTTTGCCAAAATGGCTGAGCAGTCAGGAGTAAGCGCCATAACCATACATGGACGCACCAGATCGCAGATGTACGCCGGAAACGCCGACTGGGATATAATAAGGGCTGTCAAGGAGGCCGTAAGCATACCTGTGTTCGGCAACGGAGATATATTTACCCCGGAGGATGCAAAAAGGATGATGGACGAGACCGGCGTGGACGGAGTTGCCATAGCAAGGGGAGCCAAGGGTAATCCCTGGCTCATCAGAAGGACCATACATTATCTTGAAACGGATGAGCTTTTGCCGGAGCCTGAGCTTTCGGAAAAGAAAGAAATGATGATAAGGCATGCTGAGCTGATGGTGGAATATAAGGGTGAACGTATAGCCATACAGGAAATGCGTAAGCACCTCGCATGGTATACAGCAGGCATTCCGGGCTCGGCTAAGCTCAGATCTGAGATGAACAGCCTTAATACGCTTGAGGAGCTTAAGGCTTTTGTGGAAGGCATCGTTTGAGTTATGCCTCGAATGCATATATAAATACACATTATGAAATGTTGACAATGATATTCTGACGGGATATAATATTGCGATTAATGAATACAAATAATGAGCAGCCTCAAACGGCTGCTAATATTTAGTTTAAGAAACAGGAGCATAGCAGTAAGGTGGTTAAGGAAGTTACCAAGACAATGATCACATATGCAGGCCTCAAGAAGTATGAGGAGGAGCTGCATGAGTTAAAGGCCGTCAAGAGGCAGGAGGTTGCAGAAAAGATCAAGGTCGCAAGAGAGCAGGGAGACCTCTCCGAGAATGCGGACTACGATGCAGCTAAGGAAGAGCAGACGGAGATAGAAAAGCGTATACTTGAGCTGGAAAACATCTTAAGAAATGCGGAGGTAGTCGTAGACGAGGAGTTCGATCCCGGCAGGGTGAACGTAGGCTGCGAGGTAAGACTTTACGATATGGAGTTTGACGATGAGGTAAGCTATTTTATAGTAGGCTCCTCAGAGGCCAACAGCCTTCAGGGTAAGATAAGCAACGAGTCTCCGGTGGGTGCAGCCCTTATGGGACACCATGTTGGCGATATTGTCGAGATCAAGATAGCCGACGGCACAAATTCACAGTACAAGATCCTTGATATCAAAAAGGCAGAATAAGGCTTTAGGATGATCCCGCGAGCCGGGCATCAGACATTTATATGGGCATAGATAAAAGAGTGTGAATATTTAATACGGGAGTTGACAAATGGCAGATAATTCTGAGATCAGGAATCAGGCAGGAAGTAAGGCGGGCGAACAGGAGGACGTAAACCGTCTTATCAGGGTACGCCGTGAGAAGTTTGAGGAGCTTAAGGCAGCAGGCAAGGATCCTTTCGTAATAACCAAATATGATCAGACTCATCACAGCCGTGAGATCATTGACGGCTTTGAGGACCTGGAGGGTAAGGATGTATCCATAGCCGGAAGACTCATGCTTAAGCGTGTGATGGGAAAAGCCTCATTCTGCCATATACAGGACAGGGACGGACAGATCCAGGCATATGTGGCCAGAGATTCAGTAGGCGAGGATGCCTATGCGGATTTTAAAAAGTTCGACATAGGCGATATCGTAGGCATAAAGGGATTCGTATTTAAGACAAAAACTGGAGAGGTATCAGTACACGCGAATGAGATAACACTTCTTTCCAAGTCCCTGCAGGTACTTCCGGAGAAATTTCACGGTATCACAAATGTGGATACGAGATACCGTCAGAGATATGTGGATATCATCATGAACCCTGAGGTCAAGGAGACCTTTAAAAAGCGTTCCCAAATACTGAGGGAGATCAGGAATTTCCTGGATGCAAGGGAATTTATAGAGGTAGAGACTCCTATGCTGGTGTCAAATGCGGGAGGAGCGGCTGCAAGGCCTTTTGAAACTCATTTCAACGCCCTTAATGAGGATCTCAAGCTGCGCATATCCCTTGAGCTGTACCTCAAGAGGCTGATAGTCGGCGGGTTTGAGAGAGTTTACGAGATAGGCCGCGTATTCAGGAACGAGGGCATTGATACGAGGCACAATCCTGAGTTCACCCTCATGGAGCTTTATCAGGCGTACACTGACTATGAGGGCATGATGGAGCTTACCGAGAGCATGTTCAGATATCTTGCGAACAAGGTCTGCGGAAGCGCTGTCATTTCATATAACGGCACTGTCATAGATATGGAAAAGCCTTTTGCAAGGATGAGCATGAATGAAGCGGTGATCAAGTACGCCGGCGTTGACTTTGATAAGATAGAGTCCCTTGAGGCGGCAAGAGCCATAGCAAGAGAAAAGGGTGTGGCTTTTGAGGACAGGCACAAAAAGGGAGATATAATGAATCTCTTCTTTGAGGAGTTCTGCGAGGAAAAGCTCATACAGCCTACATTTATAACCGATCATCCTATTGAGATAAGCCCTCTTACCAAGAGGAATCCGAAGAGGCCGGATCATGTGGAGCGTTTTGAGCTGTATATATACGGACGTGAGATGTGTAACGCTTATTCAGAGCTCAATGATCCTATCGATCAGAGAGAGAGGTTTAAGGCCCAGGACGCTCTTGCGGCAGCAGGAGACGAGGAGGCAAACCATACGGATGAGGACTTCTTAAATGCTCTTGAGATAGGAATGCCGCCTACCGGAGGAATAGGCTACGGAATAGACAGGCTCGTTATGCTGCTTACGGATTCCGAGGCCATAAGGGATGTGCTTCTCTTCCCCACACTCAAGTCCCTCGATAAAAACGATACCTCAAAGTCTCAGGGAAATGTGCAGGAAAATGCAGCTAACGAAGGTAACGGTTCAGCCTCACAGGCTTCGCTTAATAAGGCCATGGAGGGACTGTCACAGGCCCTTACCACTCAGCTTGGCCAGATGCCTGCCGTGAATCAGGTACCTATAGATCTTTCCAAGGTAAAGATAGAGCCTCTCTTTGAGGATCAGGTGGATTTTGAGACCTTCAGCAAGTCTGACTTCAGGGTGGTAAAGATAAAGGACTGCGTGGCAGTGCCTAAGTCAAAGAAGCTGTTACAGTTCACACTCGATGACGGAAGCGGCACTGACCGTACCATCTTAAGCGGCATACACGCCTACTATGAGCCGGAGGAGCTTATAGGAAAGACCGCCGTTGCCATAGTGAACCTGCCTCCGCGCAAGATGATGGGGATAGATTCCTGCGGAATGCTGATATCTGCAGTCTGCGAGTACGACGGCGGAGAGATGCTTAATTTCCTCCTGCTGGACGACCGTATACCTGCGGGAGCGAAGCTGTACTAATCAACTGAGTTGAATAATAATCCAATTACCCCCTGGGAAGATGATTACTTCTCAGGGGGTTTGTTGTACTACTGACAGTACTGAGCATTTCTTATAATTTATACTTACACGTATAGAAAAAAGTTACGGTCAAAGTCGTCTGAGCTTTCAATGAGAACTTATATCAGCCAAGCCGGAATATACCAATTTTTCTTATCGACAGGAATCAAATCTGCCGGCATGCAGATAACAGCGCCTGTTCCTACTTTGACTTTCAAATGAGTGGTTCCGGAAAAAACAGCATTTTCGTCAGGAGCTTGCTCTATTGGATTAAGTACAGAAAAATTTTTAACTGCATTTTTAGGGGCAGAGTTCTTCTTGATTTCTATTGGTGTTATTACGCCATCCTGATAAATTATGAGATCAATCTCCTTCTTATTGCTGTCGCGGTAAAAATATAATGGCGGTTTTTGACCGGCATTCAGATAGCTTTTGTAGATTTCAGAGACAACCCATGTTTCAAAAAATTCTCCACCCATAGCGCCTGCCTCCAGTGTTTCGGCACTGCTCCATCTGGTCAGGTGCGCGCAAAGGCCGGTATCCAGAAAATACATCCGTGGTGCTTTAATGACGCGTTTGAGCGCATTGTTGGAATATGGCTGTATGAGAGCAACAATACCGGATGACACTAAAATAGACAGCCAGTGCTTTGCTGTAGGTGCAGAGATTCCAACTTCGTTTGCGAGAGCTTCGTAATTGACATTAGTAGCTGTTCTGGCAGCAACTACACTCATAAAGTTCAGAAAAGCTGTTTCGTCTGCGACCTGGGACAGATCTTTAATATCACGGCTGAGATACGTCTCAATGTAGGATTCATAATATTGAGCCTGATCTACATCCGGATTTTCATAAAGGCGCGGCATGGACCCCCTGAAGATTCTTCCGAAAATCTCGGATAAGGTCATAGGAGAAACTTGTGTCATACGCTGCGTAAGCTCCAGAATATCGACGTGAAAAGGAGAAAAATGTATTCCTCTGATCTCGTCGTTACTTAATCCAAGCATTTGAACGATACCAGCGCGGCCGGCTAATGATTCGGTAACATGCTTCATCATGCGGAAAGTTTGTGAACCCGTCAGCCAGAAATCACCGCAATGCTTTTCCCGGTCTGCATATATCTTAATATAGTCAAAAAGCTCGGGAGCGTATTGAACTTCATCAATCATGACAGGCGGAGAATACCGCTGAATAAATAGCTCAGGATCATTTTTTGCAAAGGCTCGAATTGTAGGATTGTCCAAAGAAACTATTTTGCGGTCCATGCCGGCCATATTTGTCAATAATGTGGTTTTACCGACCTGACGCGGCCCTGTCACGATCAATATCGGAAAGGTATCGTTAATCTTTCGTATTGTCGGTTCGATGGTCCTTGTGTAATACATTGGTCACCTCATAAATCATTTTTACTTTATATAAAACATGAATATTTTATGCAAATCTAAAGTATGATTTTATTATTACATAAAAATGATTCCTTCGTCAATGAACTTATGCAACTCCAGAATGCTGACAGAGGAGGTTTTGACTGCTTTTCGAGGCAGGGGTGATAAGTTTGGGGTTTACCCGATTTCGTTTAAAGAATACTTCATAAGGATGAGATTGCAGCCCGGACAGCAAAACTGCTTGAAGCGAAATGTGAAATTCCCTATACTTAAAAATAACTGATGAACAGCATTTTTATTTTTTAAGGGTATCGCAGGGTAGGCGGGGCTGTCCGGATATACGGAGGGGATATGTATAAAGCGGATAAAAGGATAGCGGCGGCCATGCTGGCGGCGGTAATGGCTTTTTCAGCCGCAGGCTGCTCAGGCGGCAGTGGCAGCGGTGATCTAAAGCAGACTGAGAGTGCGGGCAGTGAAAGCGCAAATGCACAACAGTCTGATGCCCGGGAGACCGAATGCGGTACAGATCAGAACAGCGCTGACGCCAAAAGCTTTGATGAGCTTACGGCCGGAGATACGGCGTATGGATTTAAGCTGAACTCGGTCACGGATAACAGCATGATCAAATCGGAAATATATACCTTTGAGCATGAAAAGAGCGGGGCTAAGCTCGTATGTCTGAAAAATGACGATCCGGAGCTGGCATTCGGCATTTTTTATAATACTCCGGTGGTGGATGAAACTGATACCAATCATGTGTTCGAGCACGCTATCATTGCCTCTTCGGAGAAATATCCGAGCACGGATCTGTTTTTTGACATTGCCAACAAAAGCTACAGCACATTTGTAAATGCATTTACCTATGATACATTTACAGGATATCCTATGAGCTCCATGAGCCAGGATCAGCTCATGCTCACGATGGACGCGTATTTGAGCTGCATGACGGCTCCGGGGATATTGGATAACGAGGATATATTTAACAGGGAAGCCATACGCTATGAGCTTTATGATAAGGACGAGCCGATCCAGCTGACCGGAACAGTATATGCGGAGGATTTCGGCTTCCTTACCGATATAGAGTCGGAGGCCCTTAACAACATAATCGATACTCTGTATCCGGGAGAGATCGCGGCCAACAGCATAGGAAGGGCGCATCGCAATTATAAAGGCCTTACCTACGAACATGCGGTGGAGACCTTTGAGAGGTGCTACAGCTTTGACAACAGCCTTATTATGCTTTATGGAGATATGGACTATTATGAGGCAATGTCATTAATCGACAGCGAGTATCTGTCAAAATATGAAAAGCGCGGGACGGACCTTTCACAGTATCTAAATGAGGAAACTGAGCCGGGATTCGTCAAGGCCGTCATAGAGAGCCCGGCTTATGAAGGAGACGTTACTGAAAATGCTTCACGCATAGACTACGCCATAAGCTTAAATGAGCTTGGATTTGAAGATATCACTGCATGGGAGATCATTTCAGCGGCGCTCAATAATGAAAACGGGCCGTTTCTTGAAAAGCTCAGGGAAAAGGGCATATATAACCAGTGTGAGATGGGCGTGAATGCCTACACCATGAAACCGTACTTATTGTTCTGTATGTATCAGGCTGATGAGTCACAGACGGAGGCCTTTAAGGAGGCCGCGGATGAGACCCTTAATGAGCTTATCTCAGGCGGACTGGATGAAGAGCTGTTAAGGACGACCTTAAAGCAGAAAGAGATAGCGAATTATGAGCTAAGAGACGTGAAGAACGCCGGCGTCAATATATTCCCTAATATAGTCAACTACTGGACCCATACGGGAGAAACCGATTATTACGGGCTGTACGAGGATGTGTTTGCTGAGATAAGTGCCGATGAGGAGCAGGATATAGTAAAAAGGCTTGCGGAAAGTGCTCTGAATGCCGAAAGGAGCGCCCTTGTCGTGACAGTTCCAAAGGCAGGTCTTGCAGAGGAAATCGTAGCAGAGAGGGATCAGTATCTTGCCGATATGAAATCTGCAATGAGCGATGAGGAGATAGAGGCGCTTATTGAGGAAACGGAGAGGTTCAATACCTGGAATTCAGAGCAGGTATTAAATAATGATTTTGTCATAGATCCTTCGGAAGTTTCCGATATAGAGATATACGATGATTATGCAAAGACTGAAGAGGACGGGATCACGTATTATGAGGCGGCAGCGGAGATAGATAACATAGGACGCTATGCCCTGTATCTGGACGCGGGAGCGCTTGATAACGATGATCTTAAGTATCTTGAGCTGTATAAGCTTTTATTTGGCGAGATAGGAACGGAGGAACATTCGGCGGATGAAATACTTATGCTTAACACCGAGTATCTGCCGGATCTTGGATTCACTCCTTTATACAGTAATGGTGAAGCTGGAGAGGCCCGTCCGATATTAAAGATAAGCTGGACTTCCCTTACTGAGGACCATGAAAAAGGACTTGATCTGCTGATGGAAGAGCTTAAGTATTCGGATTTTAATGACACTGACAGGATATTAGAGCTCATAGAACGATATAAATACGGCTATGACCTGTCAAGATCCTATGATATGCTTACTCTTTCTGTAAATATATCAAAAAGCAGCATATCTGATGACGCGGCATATAAAATGCTGTGTGGAAGTCAGGAGTTTTATTATTTCCTGAACGACGTGCAGGAGAAGCTTGAAAATGACGAGTTTTACGGAGCCGAGCTTTCCGAAAGCTTAAGGGAAGTCATGGATAAGCTCTTAAACAGGCACAGGCTCATCTATGCTTATACGGCGGCTGAAGGCGACTTAAGCGGTATAAGAGCTTCGGCGGCGTCAATACTCGGCGGGCTTCCTGACAGGGCTGAGGATCTAAATGAGACAGTGCTTCCGGTAACGGGAAAAAGTACCGGAGTGGCGGTGGAAAGTTCCGATCAGTATACGACATTTGTATTTGATATAAGCGGGCTTAAGACATCCGAGGGCAGATATCTGCCGTTTTTAACTGCGCTTTCCGACAGGTATATAGTTCCTGTGATCCGTTTCCAGAACGGGGCTTACAGTGCGTTGGCACAGTTTAATACAATTTCAGGCGCTGCGCTGATTTATTCATACAGCGATCCTAATGTCAGCGAGACCATCGATGTCTTTAAAAACATAGGATCCGAGCTCAGAGAGTGTGATTTTAATGAAGCTGATCTTGACGGATATATTTTAGGTTCGCTGGCAGTCACCGAGTTAGAGACCGGTGTGCTTAAAGAACCGATGCAGGCAATGGAATTTGAAATCATGGGCTACGACACGGACAAAGCGATTGAACTTTTAAACGATATGAAAAATGCTGAGCTTAAGGATAAGGGTGCGGCAGCAGAAAGGTTTACAGAGCTTGCAGAAACAGGCAGCATCTGTACCGTTGGAAATGAAAACGCCATAAGGGCGGACGGAGATTGCTTTGAAACGATAGTTTCATACAGAGAAAATCAGTGACATAATATTTGTTCTTTGCCGGATATACCGGCAGTGAGCTATTGATCTTCTATGGCACAGGATAAAAGCCGGAACTCAACAGATATTTGTCGGGCTCCGGCTTTTGTAATGAAAAATAAATAAGCAGGATACGGGAGTCGGACCCGCCTCCTCGGCTTGGGAAGCCGATGTACTACCGATGTACTAATCCTGCATTAATCATAATGATAAACAAACGGGACGAAATAATCAAGGTGTTTTTACGTTTGAAATGTCATTAAAAATTGGACCGATAGAGAATTTTACTAAAATTTACAACTTTACCGAAATTTTACGCCTGCTTTACACATGCTTTGCGGCCTGCTAATATGATATTTTAAGAAAATATAAAATAAGCGGCAAAGCAGTTAAAATTTATCAGATATTTATGTGCGGCAGGTAATGATATGATCTATTGTGTGGAAGATGATAACAGTATAAGGGATCTTATGGTCTATACCTTAAAGGCAGGAGGAATGGAGGCGATGGGATTTCCGAATGCCGGCGAGTTCTGGGCTGCCATGAAAAATGAACAGCCGGAGCTTATATTGCTGGATATAATGCTTCCCGGAGAGGACGGCTTAAGCGTGCTTAACCGCCTTAAGAATTCACCTCTTACCGAGGACATACCGGTCATACTCGCAACTGCAAAGAGCACGGAGTTTGACAAGGTCGTCGGACTTGATAACGGAGCGGACGACTATCTTGCAAAGCCCTTCGGCATGATGGAAATGATGTCAAGGGTCAAGGCGGTATTAAGGCGCACCGTAAAGAAGCAGCAGGGGAAGATACTTAACTACGGTGATATCAGGCTCGATACTTCAAGGCATATAGTTACGGTGAACGGGGCCGAGGTCATACTTACATTAAAGGAGTTTGAGCTGCTGAAATTATTCATGGAGAATCCTTCCATAGTATTTACGAGGGATCAGCTGCTATCTACGGTGTGGGGTACGGACTATATGGGAGAGACCCGAACAGTGGACGTGCATATCGGTACCCTCAGGACAAAGCTTGGTAAGAACGGAGCACTGATCAAAACTGTAAGGGGAGTCGGCTACAGGATGGATAATGCGGTTCAGCTGGACAGCTGAATTAAGAACTGATATGGGAAGAAAAATATTTAAATCTATAATATTCGTAGCGCTTATAATCATGGCGGCATCCCTGCTCATCATGATGAGTGCCATGTCCAGTTTTTATACAAAAGAGCAGATGGAGCAGCTGAGGAGCGAAACTGAGCTCTTAGCTGCGGGGATAGAGCTTGAGGGCATGGACTATATCGAAGGTCTTGATAAGGATTCGAGCATAAGGATAACCTGGGTCAATCAGGACGGAGACGTGCTCTATGATACGGATATGGATTCCGCCATTATGGAAAACCATGTGGCGAGGGAGGAGATAGCCGAGGCGCTTAAAGATGGATACGGGGAAAGCGCCAGATTCAGTAACAGTCTTTCGGAAAGGCTGCTTTATTCAGCCAAGCGTCTCAGCGATGGAACTGTCATAAGAGTCGCTCTTGCCCAGGCTACCGCATGGACGGTGCTGATCAATTTTGCGATGCCGGTGACTGCCGTCATAGTCATAGCGGTCATCTTATCCATGCTTTTCGCGGGCAGCCTTACAAAAAGGATAATCCAGCCGATAAATGATATGGATCTGGATGCGCCGCTGAAAAACGAAATATATATTGAGATGAAGCCATTTGCCGAGAGGATAGACGAGCAGCAGAAGCAGCTTAAAAAGGACAAGGAAGCACTCATAAAAAATGAGCAGATAAGGCAGGAATTCACAGCCAACGTTTCTCATGAGCTGAAGACTCCGCTGCAGGTCATCTCAGGCTATGCCGAGCTTATAAGGGCAGGGATAGTAAAGGAAGGCGACATAAGGCCTTTTGCGGACAAGATATATACAGAGGCCCAGAGGCTCACGGCGCTTGTTGAGGATGTGATAGACCTGACGAGGCTGGATAACGGGGGACAGGGCTATCAGTGGGAAGAGACAGATGTATACATGATAGCTGAAAATGTCGTGGAAAGTCTGTTGAATACCGCCGAGGCGGAAAAGGTACATATAAGCCTCAGCGGAAAAAGCACAAGGATATATACGGTCTCGCAGCTATTACACAGCATAATATATAATCTCTGCGACAACGCCATAAAGTATAACCGTACGGGCGGAAGCGTGAATGTCAGCATAAGTAAGGCCGGAGAGAATGTGCTCATCACGGTATCTGATACCGGAATAGGCATTCCGGAGGACTGTCTGGACAGGGTGTTTGAGAGGTTTTACCGCGTTGATAAGAGCCGCTCAAAGGAAGTTCGGGGAACAGGACTCGGTCTTTCAATAGTAAAGCACGCGGCAAAGATAATAGACGGAGACCTGAAGGTTGACAGCCATATAGGGCGCGGATCTGAGTTTACGCTGACGCTGCCGGCAAGGCATAAAGAAACTTTTATGCGAAACTTATAAGTTGTACTTTAAAAAGTATGTAAAAAATATGTAAACTGTGTTTAAATATATATTACATACTTTTATCAAAGAACAACATAAGGGGTTGCATGATATGGATATTTTTGACATATTGAATCTCATCGGCGGACTGGCACTGTTCCTGTTCGGTATGGATATTATGGGCAATGCGCTTGAGAGGAGAGCGGGTAATTCTCTTAAAAATCTCATCGCAAGGCTTACCGACAATAAGGTGGCAGGCCTCCTTACGGGACTTGCCGTAACATCCATAATACAGAGCTCATCTGCCACGACGGTCATGGTTGTCGGCTTCGTAAACTCCGGCATCATGTCACTTCAGCAGTCCATAAGCGTCATAATGGGCGCTAACATCGGCACGACGGTTACCGCGTGGATCTTAAGTCTTGCAGGCATAGACAGCGAGAATGTCTTTATCCAGCTGCTGAAGCCTTCTTCATTTACTCCGATACTTGCTCTCATCGGTATAATATTTACGATGTTCAGCAAGAACGACAAGAAGAAATATACCGGTATGATATTGCTGGGATTCGCGACCCTCATGACGGGAATGGATCAGATGTCAGCTGCCGTAAGCGGCCTTCAGGATGTGCCTCAGTTTGCGGATATGTTCTTAATGTTCAAGAATCCTATCCTCGGTGTGCTTGCCGGCGCGGTTCTTACAGGCATCATACAGTCCTCATCGGCCTCAGTAGGTATCCTGCAGGCTCTTGCAACAACGGGAGCCGTAAGCTACGGCGCTGCAATCCCTATCATCATGGGACAGAATATAGGTACCTGCGTTACGGCGCTCCTTTCCTCATTTGGAACTAATAAGAATGCCCGCCGTGCGGCTCTTGTGCATCTTAATTTCAATATAATCGGAACCATAGTATGGCTTACCGTATACTGCATCGTTAATGCAGTGGTGCATCCGGCCCTGTTTGACGAGAGCGCAAGCATGCTGGGGATCGCGGTAGCGCATTCTGTGTTCAATATACTTTGCGTAGCTATGCTGTTCCCTCTTTCAGGATTTTTGGAGAAGCTTGTATGCCGTATTGTTCCTGATACGGATGAGCCTGATGTTATCAAGAAGCTCGACGAGAGGCTCCTTGAGACTCCGGCTATCGCACTCAGTCAGTGCGGTGAGCAGATCAGGAAGATGGCTTCCTGCGCAATGCACGCCATGTCGGAAGGTATAGAAGCCATAGGAAACTACGATCACGATAAGATAGAGGAGATAGGCAGGCTCGAGGATAAGACGGACCAGTATGAGGATTCCCTTTATAATTATCTTATAAAGCTCAGCTCCAGCCAGCTTAGTGAAGAGGAGTCGGCAAAGGCGGCGGAATACTTAAAGCTTGTGGGAGACTTTGAAAGGATAGCTGACCACGGGCTCAACATGGCGGAGGCAGCAGACGAGATACATGATAAAAAGCTCAGCTTCTCCCATTCCGCTACAAATGACCTGAGAGTCATCTTCGGTGCCGTAAGCGAGGTCATGAGCCTTGCATATAAGGCATTCTCAGAGGATGATGTGGAAGCGGCTGCTTCAGTGGAGCCTCTTGAGGACAATATAGATATCCTTAAGGAGGAGATAAGGACAAGGCATATCACCAGACTTCAGAACGGAGGCTGTTCAGTGGACGCAGGCTTTGTGCTTAACGACATACTCACTAATGTCGAGAGAGTGGCCGACCACTGCTCAAATATAGCTGTCTGCATCCTCGAGGGACGCGATAACAAGATGGATATGCATGAGGCCCTTACGCGTATGCGTGAAGAGGACGATACATACAGAGACAAGTTCAGGAAGTATGAAATGAAATACAGACTTGAGAGGGAGTGATTAAAGATGGGAAAGGTATATACATCTTTGGATCAGCTCATAGGCGGTACGCCGCTCATGGAGCTTAAGAATATCGAGGAAAAGTACGGACTTAAGGCCAGGCTCTTAGCGAAGCTTGAATACCTGAATCCGGCAGGCTCCACCAAGGACAGGGCGGCAATGTCCATACTTGATGACGCGCTGAAAAGAGGCATACTCAAGGAAAATTCAGTAATAATCGAGCCGACCTCCGGCAATACCGGCATAGGGCTTGCGGCCGTGGCTGCTGCAAGAGGCTACAAGGTAATGATAGTCATGCCGGACAACATGTCAAAGGAAAGGATACTTACCATTAAGGCCTACGGCGCTGAGATAGTTCTTACGGACGGCGAAAAGGGCATGCAGGGAGCCATCGACAAAGCTGAGGAGCTGAAAAAGGAGATACCTGACAGCTTCATAGCAGGACAGTTTACCAATCCTGCCAACGCCATGGCCCATTACAGGACGACAGGACCCGAGATATATGAGGACACCGATGGTGAGGTAGATTACTTTGTGGCAGGAGTCGGAACCGGCGGCACCATAACAGGAACAGGACATTTCCTTAAGGAGAAAAAACCGGATGTACGCGTGATAGCAGTGGAGCCTTCCGGATCACCGGTGCTTTCGGGAGGAAAAAGCGGTCCTCACGGGCTTCAGGGCATCGGAGCCGGATTTATTCCGGAGGTGCTTGATACGGGCGTATACGACGAGGTGATAACGGTTTCCGATGAGGAAGCTTTTGAAACAGGAAGGATGCTTGGAAAGACGGAAGGAATACTTTCCGGCATATCCTCAGGAGCCGCTCTTAAGGCGGCCATAGACGTGGCAAAAAGACCTGAGGCGGAAGGAAAGGCCGTTGTGGTACTGCTTCCGGATACCGGAGACAGATATTTATCCACGGAGCTTTTTGCTTGAAGTTATAAGGGGCGGGATTTTTAGATGAAAATGGTCTCAACAAAGGGCAGATATGCACTGAGAGTCATGCTCGATCTTGCGGAGCATTCAGACGGGTCATATATACCCATGAAGGATGTTGCCGAAAGACAGGGCGTTTCCCTCAAATATGTTGAAAAGATACTTCCGGTGCTGGCTAAGCATGACCTCATAAAGGGAGTCCATGGCAAGGGCGGAGGCTATATGCTGACGCGCAAACCTGAGGATTACAGGGTAGGAGAGATACTGAGGCTTACGGAGGGCGATATGGCGCCGGTAGCCTGCTTAAGCTGCGATGCGGAAAAATGCGAGCATGCGGAGGAATGTAAGACCCTTCCGATGTGGAGCAAATTTTACAGCATAGTCACCGAGTATTTTGACAGCATTACCCTTAAGGACCTTATGGATAGAAATATATCCCCGGACGTGAACCTGTAAAATGCGGAAATATTTTTGGGAGCTGTTTCCCTGTAATAAAAGCCTGTTATCTAAACCTCAGAAATGGTTTAGATAACAGGCTTTTTCAGGATCCGTTATTTCATTATAAATTGGGGATCAACATTCTGTATCAGCGGTGGAGCTTATCCACATATTTTCCATCCAGCACGTCCTTTAAGTACTTTCCATACTGATTCTTCTTTAATGTCTCGTAGGACTTCATAACCTCATCCCTGCTGATCCATCCATTTAAGTATGCTATCTCTTCAAGGCAGGCGATCTTTCTGTGCTCATGGGTCTCCACGGTACGGACAAAGTTGCCCGCGTCCATAAGGGACTCGTGGGTGCCCGTGTCAAGCCATGTAAAGCCCTGGCCCAAAAGCTCCACGTCCAGCTCTCCGTTTTCAAGGTATATGCGATTTAAGTCGGTTATCTCAAGCTCTCCTCTTGCGGAAGGCTTGAGGCTCTTTGCATATTCCACGACACGGCTGTCATAGAAATAAAGTCCGGTCACACAGTAGTTTGACTTTGGATGCTCAGGCTTTTCCTCTATGGAGATGGCTTTACCGGTATCGTCGAATTCAACTATACCGAATCTCTCGGGATCATCCACATAATATCCGAAGACCGTCGCTCCCTTTTCCTTACCTGCGGCACGGAGCAGGCGCTTCCTGAATCCCTGGCCATGGAATATATTGTCTCCGAGTATCATGGCGGCGTGATCGCCTCCGATAAAATCCTCTCCGATGATAAATGCCTGGGCAAGCCCGTCCGGGGATGGCTGTACTGCATAGGAAAGGTTGACGCCGAAGTGATTTCCGTCGCCTAACAGGTCCTTAAACCTTGGCGTATCCTGAGGCGTTGAGATGATAAGTATATCCTGTATGCCTGCCTCCATGAGTACAGAGAGCGGATAGTAGATCATCGGTTTATCGTATATTGGAAGCAGCTGCTTACTTGTCACCTTGGTGAGGGGATAGAGTCTTGTGCCGGAGCCGCCGGCAAGAATAATACCTTTCATGATTCCTCCGTCTGTTTTTTGATCATATATACTGTATTTTACCCTATTTTTGCAGGAAATGCTTAATATTTTTTTATGGTATCGGGCCATGGGTGGGATTTTGATGATATTTATGTTATAATCGGCGGCGTGATATAAAATGACAGCGGCAGGCTGTTTTTAATAAGGAGATAAGGATGAAGCTGATAGTTACCGGAGGAGCCGGATTTATAGGAAGCGTCATGGTGCACTACCTTGTCAATAATTATCCGGAGGATACGATAATCAATCTTGACAAGCTTACATACGCCGGCAATCTTGAAAACCTCAAACCGATAGAGGATAAGCCTAATTATAGGTTCATAAAGGGAGATATCGCAGACAGAAAATTCATTTATGATCTGTTTGAAACGGAAAAGCCGGACTGCGTTATAAACTTCGCTGCCGAGACTCATGTGGACCGCTCAGTTAAGAATCCGGAGGAGTTCGTGCGTACGAATGTCATGGGTACCACAACGCTTCTTGACGCCTGCAGGGATTTTGGAACCCCGAGGTTCCATCAGGTTTCAACGGATGAGGTATACGGTGATCTTCCGCTTGACAGGCCGGATATGTTTTTTACGGAAACGACCCCGCTCCATGCCTCAAGCCCTTATTCGGCTTCAAAGGCATCAGCCGATATGTTTGTACAGGCCTATCACAGGACCTTCGGGCTTCCGGTGACCATCAGCCGCTGCTCCAATAACTACGGCCAGTATCAGTTCCCGGAAAAGCTCATTCCTCTTATGATAAGCCGCGCGTTAAATGATCAGGAGCTTCCTGTATACGGCACGGGTGAAAATGTCAGGGACTGGCTGCATGTTGAGGATCATTGCAAGGCCATAGACCTGATAGTAAGGGATGGACGCATAGGAGAGGTCTACAATATCGGCGGACATAATGAAAGGACCAACCTTCAGGTGGTAAAGACCATACTCGACGCCCTTGGAAAGCCTGAGTCCCTGATAAAGTTCGTAAAGGACCGTCCGGGACATGACCGCAGATACGCCATAGACCCGATGAAGTTAGAGAAGGAGCTGGGCTGGAAGCCTAAGTATAATTTTGACACGGGCATAAGGCAGACCATACAGTGGTATCTCGACAATAAGGATTGGATGGAGCACATTCTTTCCGGTGATTATCAGTCATATTTTAAGGATATGTATAAGGACAGAGTACAGGGATGAAGATACTTGTTACGGGTATAAGAGGCCAGCTGGGCTTCGATGTCATGAAGGTGCTTAAAAGCCGCGGGATCGAAGCCATAGGGGTTAATTCCGATGATATGGATATCACGGATCCCGGCAGGGTCAAAGCTGTCATATCCTCCCTGAGGCCCGACGCCGTCATACACTGCGCGGCATGGACTGCGGTGGATGCGGCTGAGGACAATGAGGAGGCCGCAAGGAAGGTAAATGTGGATGGTACGGCCAATATTGCAATGGCCTGTGCTGATACAGGAGCTAAGCTCATGTATTTTTCCACTGACTATGTTTTTGACGGTGAAGGGGAAAAGCCATGGAAGCCTGAGGATAAGACCGGGCCTGTAAGCGTTTACGGAGCGTCAAAGCTTGACGGCGAGAATGAAGTGAGGCGCATACTGCCGGACAGGCACTTTATCATAAGGCTCCAGTGGGTCTACGGAATAAACGGCAGGAACTTCGTGAAAACCATGCTGAACCTTGCAAAGACCCACGACAGGCTTACGGTGGTGAACGATCAGATAGGAGGTCCTTCCTATACTCCGGACATAGCCCGGCTCGCGGCGGATATGATAGTGACTGAGGAATACGGTACCTATCACGCTGCCAATACGGGCTACTGCTCATGGTATGATTTTGCCAGGGAGATATTTAAGGAAGCCGGGATAGATATCGTTGTTGAGCCGGTATCCTCGGAAAATTATCCGGCAAAGGCCAGGAGGCCGCACAATTCAAGATTGGATACATCAAAGCTTACGGAGCACGGATTTAAGCAGCTGCCGCCATGGCAGGACGCGCTTAAGAGGTTCATGACGGAACTTAGGGACGCAGGACAGCTTTGAAGGATTATTATTTAAGCCGGTCACTGATAAAGATCGGCTTTTTATAAAAGCCGGGGCCGCCGGCATTTACGGGAGAAGGATATGGGAAGATTTTTCGGTACGGACGGTTTCAGGGGAGAAGCCGGATCTGTCCTTACGGCTGAGCACGCCTATAAGGTGGGAAGATATTTAGGATGGTATCACGCTTCAAAAATAAAAGATCAGGGACAGAACTCAGGCAGCAGGAGCCGCATAGTTATAGGAGAGGATACAAGGCGTTCCTCAGGCATGCTTGAAAATGCCCTTGCAGCAGGCATAACGGCTTCAGGTGCCGATGCATATCTTATGCATGTTACAACAACTCCCTCAGTATCGTACATCACGAAAAGCATGGGCTTTGACTGCGGAGTGATGATATCCGCATCCCATAATCCATACTATGATAATGGCTTAAAGGTCATAAACGGAGACGGATCAAAGCTGAGCGACGACCAGATAGCTGAGATAGAAGCATATCTTTTGGGAGATACAGATAAGCTCCCTTATGCCCTGCGTGAGGACATAGGGGCCATATATGATTATGAGGACGGAGTAAAAGCATATAAGCAGCATATCATAGGTATCGCAGAGGCTGACGGAGTGGACCTGAAGGGGAAAAAGATCGCTCTTGATCTTGCAAACGGCGCGGCTTCCGGCATTGCCGGAGATATATTTAAGAAGCTTGGAGCTGAGGTGTATGTGATCGGCGACAGGCCGGACGGCTTTAATATTAACGACAAAGTAGGCTCGACCCATACAGAGGCTCTTTGTGAAACCGTAAAAAAATATGGCTGTGATATTGGCTTTGCCTACGACGGGGACGCGGACAGATGTCTTGCTTCTGATGAACATGGAAGGGAGATAAACGGAGACCAGATCATATACGCCTGCGCGCGGTATATGAAGGATCAGGGCCTTCTTTGGAAAAACACGGCAGCTGTCACGGTAATGTCCAACTACGGTACCTTCAAGGCATTTGAAAACGCCGGCATTGGGTATGAGACTACCGCAGTAGGAGACCGTTTCGTGTGGGAATGCATGGAGAAAAACGGATATGCCCTCGGAGGAGAGCAGTCTGGACACATTATTTTCGCAAAGGACGCTTCGACGGGAGACGGCATCCTTACCTCGGTAAAGGTCATGGGGGCGCTGCTTGGATCGAAGGCTGGTAAGGCTTCGGAGCTTTTTGCCGAATGCAGCATGTATCCTCAGGTACTGAAAAATGTCAGGGTGTCCGATAAGGACGCAGTTCTTAATAATGAAAATGTAAAGGCAGCAGTCAAAAAAGCGGAAGAGGAGCTTAAGGGCACCGGCCGGGTACTGCTCAGGAAATCCGGCACTGAGCCTGTCATAAGGGTCATGGCGGAAGCCGGGACCACTGATGAGTGCGGCAGGATATGCGATAATATCATCAGTGTCATGAAGGAAGAAGGGCTTGCCTGAAATATAAACGGAGGAACAGGGTTTTGCGTAACGATAAAAAATATGACTATCTGCTTATAGGCGCCGGGCTGTTTAACGGCGTTGTTGCGAGACATCTTACAGACAGCGGTAAAAAGGTCCTTGTGGTGGAAAAAAGATCTCACACAGGAGGAAATGTTTACTGCGAAAATGTGGAGGGCATAAACGTTCACAAATACGGAGCGCATATATTCCATACCAATGACAGGGAGGTATGGGATTATGTCAACGGCTTCTGTGAGTTCAACAGGTATACCAATTCTCCGGTGGCAAATTATAAGGGAGAGCTTTATAACCTTCCTTTCAATATGAATACCTTCAATAAGATGTGGGGCGTCGTAACTCCAAAGGAGGCCTTTGACGTAATTGAAAAGCAGAAAAAGGCTGCGGGTACGGAGGACAGGGAACCTGCGAATCTTGAGGAGCAGGCCATAAGCCTTGTTGGTACAGATATTTATGAAAAGCTTGTAAAGGGCTATACTGAAAAGCAGTGGGGCAGGAGCTGTAAGGAGCTTCCGGCCTTTATCATCAAAAGGCTTCCGGTCAGATATACCTTTGATAATAATTATTTTAACGACAGGTTCCAGGGCATACCGATAGGCGGATATAACGTCATTATCGATAAGCTGTTTGAGGGCTGCGACATAAGGCTTCAATGCGATTATTTTGATCACAGAAAAGAGCTTGATCAGGAGGCAGACCGGATAGTTTATACCGGTCCGATAGACAGGTTTTTTGATTATTCCCTTGGCGAGCTTGAGTACAGGACCTTAAGATTTGAAACAGAAGTGCTGGATGAGCCGAATTATCAGGGAAACGCAGTGATAAATTATACTGACGGGGAGACTCCGTTTACCAGGATCATAGAGCATAAACATTTTGAATTCGGCACACAGGATAAGACGGTCATAACAAGAGAATATCCTGCAGAGTATGAAAAAGGAATGGAGCCGTATTATCCTGTAAATGACGATAAAAACCAGCAGCTTTACTTAAGGTACAGGGAGAAGGCTGATGAGCTTGAAAATGTTTATTTCGGAGGAAGGCTCGGAGAATACAAATATTATGATATGGACAAGGTCATAAGGTCAGCCTTTGATTTTCTGGATAAGCTTGATAAAAATGCTTCGGCCTGAGATATTTAGCCATGGATTTAGTATATAACTGCGATGATAATTACGCCGTGCATACGGCGGTCAGCATAACCTCCCTTTTTGAAAATAATATCAGGGAGAGGTCCATAAGAGTATTCATACTTGGAAACGGCATAAGCGGAGACTCAAAAAACAAGCTTGAGAGCCTGGGCTCCATATATACGGTCATAGGCAGGCTGGAGCTGAAAAAAAACGGCTCCGAGATACCGGGAGATTATCTGAGGAGCGTAAAGGTAACAGAGCTTGAAGGCTTTGAGGAGAGACTTAAGGGATATTTCGGAGAGGGGATGGACGCCGGAAAATTCACGGTCACAGCCCTGGCGAGGATATTTGCGCCTGGCCATCTTCCTTTGGACGTGGAAAGATATATATATCTTGACTGTGATACGGTGGTGTTAAAGCCTTTGAACGCTCTGTATAATGCGGAGCTTTCGGGAAATGCTGCCGGCATGGTGCCTGAACCGACCATATATAAGGAAGTAAGGGGCTATCTCGGACTTGGGGAAGGGGAGCCGTATTTCAATACCGGAATGATGCTGGTGGATAAAAAGCTCTGGGAAGCAGAAGACATTACCGGTAAATGTGTGAGCTTTTATAAGGAAAAGAACGGAAGACTGCCGTTTTCGGATCAGGATATAATCAACCATTCCCTGAGAGGGCGCGTAAAGGTGCTCTGGCAGGGATATGACTTCTTTTCAAACTATCATTACAGAAGCTATAAGAGCCTTATCTCATATGCTCCGTGGTATTCCGGCTGCATGAGCAAAGGGGATTATGAAGCGGCAAGGAGACTGCCGGCCATAGTTCATTTTGCGGGGGATGAAAGGCCGTGGTATAACGGGAACCATAATCCCTACCGGGGAGAATACGAAAAATATCTTGAACTCTCGCCGTTTAAGGGAACTGAGAAAATAACGGGACATGAGAAGGAAATGAGGCTGTATCATATCATGAACCTCGTAACCTCTGTATGCCCTTTTATAAGGGACAGGATATCCGAAGGATATTACAGAAAGAATTACAGGACCTGAAGATCTTATGATAGATATCGCAGCGGTAATACTTAACTATAATGATTCAAAAGCGGTAATGGACCTTGCAAGGACGATCGCGGGTTATGGCAGCATAGACCGTATAATAGTTGTGGACAATGCCTCCACTGACGGCAGTGCGGAGATATTGAGCCGTGAGCTTAATATGTTTAATTCGGTCTGCCTTGAGAGGTATGGCCAAAGGAAGGTCATACTTATGGCTTCGCCGTCAAACGGAGGTTATGGAAGCGGCAATGATATCGGCGTGAGATATGCAAAAGAGCATCTTGGTGCGAAATACTGCCTTATAGCAAATCCGGACGTGAGATTTGATGAAGAGCTCGTACACAGGATGCGCGATATATTTAATAAAGAAAAAAATGCCGCTGCAGCGGGGGCTGTAATGAGGCTTTCCGGGGAAGGACCGGAGGATGGAGCTGCAAAATTCAGTTATGCGGAATATTTAAGATCAGGATGGAAATGCCGGGGCTTTTGGGGAGAGCTTATGGCATGCGGCCCCGTCTTAAAAAGATTATTTTCTCCTTTTATAAATTTCAGCAGAGGATATTACGAAAGACAGCCGGAATATGTCAGGGTGTATGCAGTGCATGGTTCGCTTTTGATGGTGGATACTGACAGGTTCTTAAGCGTGGGAGGCTATGATGAGGACATGTTCCTTTATATGGAGGAATATGCTCTGGCACACAGGCTGAAAAAAAACGGCTGCGAAACATTCCTGGTAAAAAAATACTATGAGCATGAGGGGTCCCACAGCATTACGGGCGCGGGAAACGGCGCGGTAAAAAGACAGAAATTCAGACAGGATTCCGAGAGGATATATTTTAAAAGATATCTTGGAGCAGGAAAGTTGAAAATGCTCCTGCTGAGGCTTATTCAAAGCGTGGTAATGCTTGAGACCAGGATCGTTTTTAAGGAGAGGCCTTAAGCAGGGATTTTGTTGGGTTAGAGACAGGCGTATGAGTGATAGCGGTTTACCTAAAATAAGCGTGATAATACCGGCGTATAATTCCGGTGCCACAGTCAGGAGAGCCGTAAGGTCGGCTCTCGATCAGACATATGAGGGCGAAATAGAGGTCATAGTCATAGATGACGGCTCCATGGACGACACCTCGGATCAGGTAAAGGAGCTTGCCCTGAAGGATGAGAGGGTAAGGCTAATAATAAAGCCGAACGGGGGAGTTTCGGCCGCAAGGAATGACGGGATAATGGCGGCTACGGGAGAATGGTTCGTAACGCTGGATGCCGACGATTATATGGACAGGGAGATGGTGAACGCCCTCTGTGACGCTGCCATAAGGACTGAGGCTGATACTGTCATGTGCGGCTTCAGGATGGTGTATGACGATGGCCGCAGGCTGATATTTAAGGTCGAAGAGGATTATACCGACGATAAAGAAGTGTTTTTAGATAATATGCTGGTGGAGCTTTATGACAAGCATATGATCAGTACACATTCAAATCAGCTCTATAATACCGCAATAGTAAGAAAAAACAGGATATTCTATAATGAGTCCATAGCAGTGAATGAGGATATAGACTATGTTCTGAGATATCTTAAATACTGCAGGACCATAGGCGTGATCAAAGGAGTCTATCTAAACTATATACAGCATGGGGTCGGGGAAAGCCTTATCACCACATTTCAGGAATACGGCACTGCCAGCTCATTATTAGTGCTGAGGGACTGCAACGAGCTATTTGAGGGCATCAGGGCTTCCGACGAGACCATCGATGAGATGAATAACAGGCTGTTTCTGCATATCTGTTCTTTTTTAGGACTTATGTACTACAGGAGCAGCTACAGTGATGAGCGTAAGATAGCGGAGATAAAGGAACTCTGTTCAAAGGAGGATTTTGCGGATCTTTTGGAGGACCTGAGGCCTAAGGGTGTCAAATCACGGGTGGCGTTCCTTCTTTTAAAAAGCGGAAGGTACGAGGCATATCACAGGCTGTGCTTGAGGCTCTACGGGAACCTTCAAAACAGGCTGCCTGAAAAGGACGGCACTTCGGAAGAAAAAGCAGCTGGAATGACCCGGGCTGAAATGCTGAAAAAATGCCGTGAACCTTATGAAATGCTTGGCATATACTCTGATATCCACGGAAACAGGGACGTAAAGCAGGATAAAGTTCAGGTAAAACACGGCAAGGGAGCTGAAAAAACAGAGCGGGCCTCTGAGTATGCGGTATCGGATATCGATACGGATGTCATAATGAAAGCCCTGGAGCAGTCGGCAGACGACAGCGCCGGCCATGAAAATGAAAACGATGAAGATCCTTACTCATACAGGGATTCCGTCACCGGTACCGGAGTTACCATGGAGGACATTCTGAAGGTAAGGGAGCTTATAAGCAGGGCTGAGAGCGGCAAAGGCGGTACGGACAGCCCGAAAAGCTGATGCATGTCAGAAAAACGAACTAAAACCTTTAGTTTTACTTGTAAAAATGTTAAGAGAATATTCAAACAATCGGGCTTTCCATGTGTTATATTAGCATCAGCCGTTAAGGTATGTTGATTTTGAATATTTATATGTACAAGATATATCAGGAGGGATTGATATGAGAAAGAGTTTAAAGGCAATAGCGATTGCGGCAGCAGCCGGAGCACTGGCTATCGGAAGCGCATTTACTGCATCAGCTGCATCGCTGTATAACGGACAGTGGTGCGATGAGGGCGCTGAAGGCTGGTGGTACAAGCTTAACGCCGACGGCTCTACCTTCCTTGCCAACACATGGTACTGGATAAAGGATACTGATGGAGTTATCAGATGCTATTACTTCGATCATGACGGATGGCTTCAGACCAACAAGACCATCGACGGCAATACTGTTGATGCAAACGGACGCTGGGTAGTTAACGGCGTGGTACAGACTGCAAATGAGAACGACAAGGATTTTGCTACAAGCGTTGTGTTTGAGACTGAGAAACAGAGCACTTCCTCATCATCCTCAACAGGCAGCACCACGGCAGTCGTTTCATCAGGCAACAAGAACGCATATAAGTCCAGCGGTGCAGGAGACAACCCTGGGGCAGCTACATTTACCACAGAGTATTCAAAGTCCGTGGTAAACGGAACGACCGCTACCAACGAGTGGGCAAACTACAGCATTACGCTTCCTGGCATTCCTTCAATAGACAGCTCTGACGGAGGAACTGACTGGACATATACAAGCGACCCTGCACAGATCGCATGCTACTATGTAAAACTTGACAAGTATGCTGCAGGCAATACGGATATCAACAAGTTCATCCAGTCCCTCATCGCTGATAAGAGAGGCTTCTACAAGGGACAGGTAGTGGGAGCCGTAACTCTTGGCAATATTCCGTTCACACAGCTTCGCGCAGAGACTCCGGATCCTACTGGAACAAAGTATGACTATGCTTATGTAAGAGTTATTGACGGAACAGGATTCGTTCAGGTCATTGAGTGCGATACCAACGGCGGAACTGATTTTGCATCTGCTCTTCAGACAATGAAGACGATCAGATGAATCAGGGCTTAAATGCTTTAAACTGATACAAAATCATTGACCATAACATATATTTTCATTTATTATTTATAGCGGTCCAAAGCGGCCGCTATTTTTCTTTTACAAATTTTTATGTGGAGGCAATGAAATGAATTGGTTTTTTCTGTCGCTTTTAGCCATTCTGTTCTGGTCAGGCTCTGACTTTTTCTCAAAGCTCGGATCTCCTGCCAGGGATAAGAACAGCCATCTCAAGATGACTGCGGTGGTCGGCATTACAATGGGTATACACGCCGTTTACATGATGACGGCGGGAGGCGTTACGGTGACCTTAAGGGATATAATAGTATATCTGCCGGCCAGCCTCTGCTACATTCTGTCGATGGCCGTGGGCTATGCAGGCCTCAGATATATAGAGCTTTCCGTTTCTTCTCCGGTATGTAATACATCCGGAGCAGTGGCGGCCATACTTTGCGCCGTTTTCCTTGGACAGAGCATGGGAAGCATGCAGCTTATCGGCGTGGTTGCGGTTACAGTCGGCGTGCTGGCTCTTGAAGCCGTGGATATAAAGCTGGACGGGAGATTTGCCAAAAAGGACAATTACGTCAATTCACTGAAGGCCATACTCTATCCGCTTATCTACTGTGCAGTGGACGGACTTGGTACCTTTGCTGACGCATGGCTCCTTGGAACATACATTGAGGAGGATCCGGCAAATGTTGCCTATGAGCTGACCTTCCTTCTTACGGCGGTCATATCGCTTATCTACCTTATAGGAGTAAAGAAAGACAGATTCTGGGAAAATCCGCTTCCTGAGATAAGGAGGCTGGAGCTTCCTAAGGTGATGGCAGCGATAGTTGAGACGGCAGGACAGTATTTCTATATATTTGCGCTCTCGGCAAACGCCATACTTTCGGCGCCGCTTATCTCCGCATACTGTGTTGTTTCCATGATATGGAGCCGCATATTCTTAAAGGAGAAGCTTTCAAAGGGCAAATATATAGCCATAGCCATAACTGTGATAGGAATAATCATACTTGGGGCGTCGGACGCCTGATAAAAGCCCGCGTTGAAAACCGGCATGATATGTGATATCATTATTCGGTTAAAGTTTATTGCTAAGGCAGGTAATCATAATGAAAGAACAGGGAAAAGGAAAAGCGCTTATAAAGCTGCTGCTTATCCTGATCGCAACAATAGGATTTTGCTTTGGAGGTTATAAATACATCGGAGACGTCAAGCTCGGTCTCGATCTTGCGGGCGGTGTCAGCATAACCTACGAGGCAAATGAGGAAAATCCTTCGCAGGAGGATATGGATGATACCATATATAAGCTCCAGAGAAGGGCGGAAGGGTATTCCAGTGAGTCGGCCGTCTATCAGGAGGGTTCAAACCGTATCAACATAGACATTCCGGGAGTATCGGATGCCAACGCCATACTGGAGGAGCTGGGAAAACCGGGATCACTGCAGTTCATAACCTTTACCTATGATGAGGAGGGAAACATCACGGGAGAGGGCGATGTGGTGGTCGAAGGCTCTGACATAGATACCGCAGGTGTCGGTCAGAGGCAGGGCCAGGCCGGAGAGGCGGACTCATATGTTGTGCAGGTAAGATTTACTGATGAGGGAGCAAAGAAATTTGCTGATGCCACCGCAGCCAACATAGGAAAGATAATAGGTATCGTATATGACGGGGAGCTGATCTCATATCCAAGGGTGGATGAAGCCATAACCGGAGGAGAATGTCAGATAACCGGAGATTTTACCTATGAGGAAGCGGATAATCTTGCTCAGACCATACGTCTCGGAGCCTTAAAGCTCGAGCTTACCGAAGTAAGATCCAATGTTGTCGGAGCAAGGCTCGGACAGCAGGCTGTTTCAACATCGCTGCTTGCGGGAGCCATAGGCTTTGCCATTGTGGTACTGATCATGGTATCCCTCTACAGAGTGGCAGGTATTGCTGCTTCCATAGCCCTTACCATGTATACGGGACTTATAATCATCCTCCTGAGCGCATTTGAGATAACGCTCACACTGCCGGGAATCGCGGGTATAATCCTGTCAATAGGTATGGCGGTGGATGCGAATGTCATAATATTCACGCGTATCAAGGAAGAGATAGGCTTACAGCACAGCGTCGGGGAGGCGATAAATTCGGGCTTCCATAAGGCGCTTTCAGCCATTATCGATGGAAACGTAACGACCATAATCGCGGCAGTGGTGCTTAATTATCTTGGATCGGGAACAGTCAAAGGCTTTGCCCAGACCCTTGCCCTTGGTATCATTTTATCAATGCTTACGGCGCTGTTTGTTACGAGATGGCTGCTTAACGCCTTCTATACTTTAGGAGCTGATAAGCCGGGCATGTATGGAAGCAAGCCTCCGGTTGAGAAGCCTATGCATTTCGTAAAGAGGAGCAAGTTCTGCTACTGTCTGTCACTGGCCGTTATAATAGTTGGATTTGCCGCTATGGTAATGAGCAAGGTCAATACGGGCGACACGCTTAATTACGGCCTTGACTTCAAGGGCGGAACCTCCACGAATGTTACATTTAACGAGGATATGTCCTTAGATCAGCTTTCAGCAGAGGTGGCTCCGGTCATAACTGAGGCCACGGGAGATGCAAGCCCTCAGATATCCAAGGTGGCAGGCACTAACGAGGTGCTCATCAGGACCATGGAGCTCGACGTGGATAAGCGAGAGGCTCTGAACGAGGCTCTGAGCGAGAACTTCGGCGTTGATACGGAAAAGATAACTGCAGAAAATATATCCGGAAGCGTTTCCAACGAAATGAAGATGGATGCGGTAAAGGCTGTTATATTTGCCGGCGTCCTCATGCTTCTTTACGTATGGTTCAGATTTAAAAATATATTTTTCGCGTCGTCAGCCGTGCTTGCCCTTATGCATGACGTGCTTGTGACACTGACGTTTTACGCCGTGCTCAGATGGTCGGTAGGTTCTACATTTATAGCCTGCATGCTTACCATCGTGGGATATTCCATAAATGCGACGATAGTTATTTTTGACAGGATAAGGGAGCATTTAAAGGGAGGGACATCCGAGGATGTATCATATCTTGTGGATCTGTCCGTAACGGAGACCCTGTCAAGAAGTGTATTTACATCCCTCACCACCTTTGTAATGGTGCTGTGCCTGTATATACTTGGAGTATCTTCGGTAAGGGAATTCGCGCTTCCGCTCATGGTAGGTATTGTATGCGGAGCCTATTCCTCAGTCTGCATAACCGGACCGCTCTGGAACCTTATGAACTCCATCAAGGCTAAAAAGGATGCAGACAGGTTAGCGGCTGAAAAGGCTGCGGCAAGAGAGGCCAAGGCTTCCGGACGCAGGAAAAAGTCCTGATGAAGTACGAGATCATAGCCGAATGCGGAAGGGCCAAATCGGCCCATATGGAAACGGTCCATGGGACGATAGAGACGCCGGTATTCATGAACGTCGGTACCGTAGGGGCGATAAAGGGAGCCGTATCCACGGCGGATCTTAAGGAGATCGGCTGTCAGGTAGAGCTTTCCAACACGTATCATCTGCATGTGAGGACCGGGGATGAGCTCATAAAAGAGCTGGGAGGCTTAAGGAGCTTCATGAAATGGGACCGTCCGGTGCTTACGGACAGCGGCGGATTTCAGGTGTTTTCCCTTGCGGGACTCAGAAAGATAAAAGAAGAGGGCGTAAGCTTCAGATCACATATAGATGGACATAAGATATTCATGGGGCCGGAGGAAAGCATGAGGATACAGTCCAATCTTGCTTCTACCATAGCCATGGCCTTTGATGAGTGTCCGCCGGCTTTAGCTGAGAGGAAATATATAGAGCAGTCCGTTGCGAGGACTGAAAGATGGCTGATGCGCTGTAAGGCGGAAATGTCCAGACTTAACAGTCTTGAGGATACCATAAACAGAGAGCAGCTTTTATTCGGCATCAATCAGGGCGGCATACTTGACGATGTCCGTATCGCAAACGCCGACAGGATATCCGGACTTGATCTGGACGGATACGCCGTGGGAGGCCTTGCGGTAGGCGAGAGCCATGAGGAGATGTATGCAGTGCTTGATGCTGTCACGGGGCATCTTCCGAGGAACAAACCGACCTATCTTATGGGAGTCGGCACGCCGCTCAATATCATAGAAGGTGTAGCCAGAGGCATAGATTTTTTTGACTGTGTGTATCCGAGCAGAAACGGCCGTCACGGCCACGTATACACGCACCGCGGACGCCTCAATATGATGAATAAGCAGTATGAAAGGGATCTTGATCCGATAGAGGAGGGCTGCGGATGTCCTGCCTGCAGGGATTACAGCAGGGCATATATAAGACACCTGCTGAAGGCCGGAGAGATGCTGGGCATGAGACTCTGCACGCTCCACAATCTCTATTTTTATAATCATATGATGGAGGAGATCAGGGCTTCCATCAGGAACGGAACATTTGATGAGTATAGAAAAGCCATGACCGATTCGCTTTCGGAAGGCATGGCGTAAAAATATCAAACGGAGGAAAAAATGAACAACAACAATATTATCATCATTTATATGGTCATAATCCTCGTGGTGATGATCGCATTTACAGTGATCCCTGCAAGAAAGGAAAAGAAAAAAAGAGAGGAACTCTTAAATAAGCTTGCGGTTGGTGATTACTGCTGCACTACATCAGGAATGTACGGGAAGATCATCGATATCACAAGCGACATGGTCATAGTAGAGTTCGGCGGAAAGAACTGCCGCATACCTATGCTTAAGACCGCAATTGCTTCAGTGGAGAAGGCCAACGCCATAACTGACGGCGGCATAAGCGAAGATGCCAAGAAGGCCCAGGACAATTAAAAAAGGAAATAGTAAAGGGAGCCTCATCTTGAAGCTCCCTTATCTATAGTAGTAGGATAAAATAAAAGGATAGTGCGAAATTACTTTCTTTTGTTGTAATTACTATAACATTACTCATCCGAAAATGAATGAAGAAAGATTGAGTAAAATCTTATGAAATTCTTAATTCGAGTGTAATTTTTAAAATGCGCTTGTAATGGGCTTTATGAGTCGAAAGCCTTATATTTAGCCACTTTTGTACACTGAAAATACATCGTATTGACTCTGATAAAATCGAAATAAATCGGTTTAATTAGTCACAAATTAGTCACAAAAAGGTGTTTCAATTCTTTCAATTTCTCGTCTTAAATCATTTATATTTCTATGTCCGTAAACTCCTTCGGTTATGTCTTGCATACTATGACCAAGCAACCTTTTTCTGTCGGCCAGATTTATACCATATTTTTCGGCAAGCATTGAAAACGTATGCCTACAATCGTGCGGTGTATGTTTTTTGATGTTTAATTTATCTAAAGTATCATACATTTCAAATCGAAAACTTCCTGTCGATATAAGCAATAATTTGCCGTACTTATTAATTCGTTCTTCTACTATAGGTAGTATCGCGTGATGGATAGGAACAATCTTGTTTTTTCCTGCCTCAGTCTTATTACCGCCTATAAAAACTTTTTTGTCAAGATTAATGCATATGGTATTAAGTTCACCAATGCGATGACCTGAATAACACATTATTAAAAGCACTTGAACGACATCATTATTCTTATTTTTCCACAAGATTTTTAATTCATCATCAGTAAAGGGTTCTCCGTGTTCATCTTTTGTAGCCTCTTTTATAATGAGGAACTTAGCGTAATCTTTGTCACACAATTCTCTCATTTCGGCAAACTTATACATTTGCTTTAGCAGTGTCACAATTAGCTCAAGAGAAGAATAAGCTAATGGACAGGTATCAACTATATTTTGCAAATCATCATATCTTAAATTTCTGAATATCCGATCGTGTAGTGCAGCACAATTCTTATATGCTGCCCGTGTACTGTCTCTTGACTGTGACGAGTATTTTCTGCTTTTAGGGCTGTCATATTTATCGTAATAAAATTTTTCATAAACTTCCTTGAATGTCAGTTCCTTATCTTCACGTCCGGAAATTTTTTGAGTGAGCTGAGAGTAATCGTTGAGTATACGATTGATTGTTTCGTTTATGTTCCCGACATCATCAGAATCAAGCTTGATATCCTTTTCCATGCCGTCATAGTATGTCCCTGCCTTATACGCATTAAGAACGGTAAAACCTGTATACCAGTCGTTTACATAGCAGAGAGCTGGTTGGCGCTTTGACAGATCGTTTGTCGGAGGATGCACAGCATAAGGCTTGCGTCTGCCTTTCCCTAAATATCTTATAGTTCCAAAGCCATTTGGCAGTTTAGGATATTTTTTTCTCTTTGCCATACTGATACCTCCTGAAAATGAGTATAAAAATAACAGCCAGCTACCGAGTATTCCTCGGCATCTTGCAAGGCTGCCCCGGAGATGATATAATATCCATACATGCAATCGATCTCCTTCGGGCGATCATAAGTCCCTGCTCCAACAGGGGCTTTTATTTTATCTTTTAAATTCAAATAGTTTCTTATTTATTCCTGATAAAGCTGAAAGCTGTTCTATTGTCATGTCGGCATTGTCTTTTATTACACTGTCAGGAATAAGTAACTCTGCTGCGAAAGTATTCGCTTCAATCTCATTCTTATCCTTTAAATTCAAAGTGATACCGCCAACGTAATAGCATATTCCCTTTTTATGCAAAACCGCATGTCCGAGTTCATGAGCCATTACCGTACGCATGGTAATATCATCAGATATATTTTCATCTAATATAATACATCGTTGACGGTTCCAATAAAGGAACATGCCTTGAATTTTATATAAGTTAGTATAAGTGACCAAAACACCAATCTGTTCAGCAATGCGAAATGGGTCAGAAGTACCATATTGTTTAATTAATTTGTGGACGGTTTTCTTTATATCCACTTATTTACACTTCCTTTTTCTTATTCTTATATGGATTATACTTTTTCTTATTTTCGCGCTTAATTGTCATTAATGCTATCTGTATTGCATTGGACAACATAGCGTTTGAATCTTCATCAAGTTCCACAGGTGCTCCTCCATAATACAGGGCAGCACCATTTGTTATGTTTGACTGTATTAGTTCGAGATCCTTTTCTATATCCTTGAGATCCTTTTTTGTCAAGTCAGAATGATTTGAATTTCTCTCATTTTCATCATTTATTATGTAGCCCACAGTTACATTAAGTACATCTGCTATTCTTTGTAATTTATCAGCCCCTGGCATTATTTTTTTGAATTTTACAATGTAACTTCGTGGTAAGCCAGCTTCTTGTTCTAACCGATTGATAGAATACCCTTTCGACTTGGCAATGGTCTTTATACGTTCGTATAAATCCATACAAAAACTCCTCCAAATTTAGCGAAAAATATCGTTGACATACGCCAAATCTTGAGTATAATGAAGCTATGAGTTGCGTAAGATATGGCGTAATATTTTAAAAATATACACGTTGATTTATTTGTTGTTGGCGCTTCAAATATAGAATATTTTGCGCAACTTGTCAATGCAAAAACGTAATATTTAGCGTATTTAACAGAAAGGAGGACATGTTTGGTTGCAATATATGACAAGATAAAAACTGCTTGCAAAGAAAAAGGAATTACAGTAGTTGGGCTTGAATCTGAATTAGGTTTTGAACGTGGGTCATTATACAAAATGAACTTTCATATGCCCGGTGCGGACAAATTAGAAAAAGTCGCAAAAAGCCTGGGGAAACCAATGGAATATTTTTTAAGTGATGCCACTTCGGAGATCAAATGACAATAATAATCAACACGGAAGATGAAAAAGGTTTATATGGTCTTACTCCACCATATATCTATAAGAAGCTTTGCAATGAATATTATGACAGAGTTGTGGAACGGTTTGGGAATAATTTTTGGGGTGCGATTAGCTGTTGTGATGAATGCGCAAGGAGTAATTATTCTCAACGCAAGAAACGACCATCAAAAGTTAAGTCATTAATTTTGACATACAAAGATGCCGAGGAATGTTTCAAGCTTTTTTCTAAGTTCTTAGATTTGTGGGCTGATGAGTTTCAAAGAGAATGAAGAAAGCCGTAAGACCATTCAGCATGGAGAAAACTATGAAAGATGATTTTGGATGTGGCTCATACCTATTCGGACGAGGAGATTATATCAGAAAGGGGTGAGGGATTGAACGAAATACAGACATTCAAAAATAACGAGTTTGGAGAAATCAGAACAGTATCTTTAAATAATGAACCGTGGTTTGTAGGGAAAGATATAGCTGAAGCACTTGGATATAAAAACACAAAAGATGCGTTAATTAGCCATGTTACAGAGGATGATAAACGGATTCTTCAAAGGTCGGAAATCGCGACCATAGAAAATCACTTGCCGAAAGGAGTGTTCCGTGTCGGCTTTGTAAGTGGTGATATTCCAAATAGAGGCTTAACCATTATAAATGAATCCGGCTTATATGCGCTTATATTCAGTAGCAAGCTTGAATCTGCTAAGCGGTTTAAACATTGGGTGACATCTGAAGTTTTACCATCTATCCGTAAGCATGGCGGATACATAGCTGGTCAGGAAAATATGGACGATGATGAGCTTTTAGCCAAGGCACTTATTGTTGCAAAGAACAAGATAGCTGAAAGAAATCGAATCATTGAAGAACAGAAAGCAAAGATAACTGAGATGAAGCCAAAGGCATTATTTGCCGATGCAGTATCAGCAAGTCATACATCAATTCTTGTAGGTGATTTAGCTAAGTTACTTAAACAAAATGGATTTGATATAGGTGCGACAAGACTTTTTGAAAAATTGAGATCAGAGGGCTTTTTAATTCGCAGAAGAGGGTCTGACTGGAACATGCCGACTCAGAGATCAATGGATTTGGGCTTGTTTGAAATAAAGGAAACAACATCCGTAAATCCTGATGGCTCTACAAGAACCAACAAAACTCCGAAGGTAACTGGTAAAGGCCAAATCTATTTTATTAACCGTTATGTAAAAGGTGTTTAAAACATGGATAAAGAAACATTGGAGGTTGTCGCAAGGCACTTTCACGAAAACCTTGAAGTGACTCGCAAGGCTCGTGGAAATGACAGGCTGAGCGTCAACGAAGCTGCTAAGGAGTTAGGAATATCCGCAGCTGTCCTGATGCAGGGAATGAGATCAGGGACAATAAATATCGGATATGCCCTGAGCCCGAAGCAGAATAAAACGACTAAGTGGAAATATCTCATATATAGAGATAAGGTTGATGAATTTTTAGGGAGGAGACATGAAGCGATTAATTAGAACATATACCGGAAATGTGTTTATAGGAATGGGATGTTTAGGCACGATGTTTGCCGGAATGATTTGCGACAGTGTAGACCTCTCAGTATTTGGGGCAATTATGGTTCCGAGCCTTGGAGCAATGCTCCTTGGCAGTGCAATCAACTACCTCGGAGGCATAAGATGAAAGTTTTCATATCAGGGCCTATAACGGGAACTGCTGATTATGTAGAGCGTTTCGAGAGCGCAGAAAAGCTTCTGACCGATAAAGGTTATACCGTTATTAATCCTGTCAAAGTCACGGCTTCGCTTCCGAAAGATACCACTCACCATGAATATATGACAGTGACCATACCATTAGTAGATATGGCAGATACGATATTTATGATGAAAGATTACCGCAAATCAGAAGGTGCGAGGGAAGAGTTATTCCATGCAAAACGCTTTAGAAAAATCCCTGTTATCTATGAGGATGATTTTGAATGATACGGATATCCAGAAAGCTTGCGAAGTTGGTAAGGCAACATGGAGGATTGGATACAAGATTATATAGGTATAATTTCACAGTTATTGACGGAAACATCATCATATGGCGAAAGAACAGAGACACGGGAGCCATAGAAATATGCAAGGTGTCCCGATGAGAGATTAGGGCCTCCCATCAGGACGTGACTACAGCAAACGCAACTTGCCATAGTCAGGAATATTATAGCAATCTTCCTGATTTTGGTAAAGCAAACAGGAGGATTATTTTATGGAGGAAAACAAGAATCCTGAATCTTGGGAAAAGATAATCAAGCATGTTGCTGATCTTGAAAGGCAGAGCAACGAGAGGAGCGGGAAACTGGTATCGGAGCTTATGGCTGAAAGTTCCATGAGAGAAAAGCGACTCATAGCTATTATAGCAGCATTGGTAATAGCCTTTGTTGGAACTAATGCCTATTGGATATATCAGTGGCACAGTTATGATTATGTTTCTCAGGATGGCGAGGGATACAACTACTATAACTCAGACATTAATGGAGACATAAGTAATGGGACAACGAATCAGACGGAAGAAGGACAGGAAAAAGAGTAAGGGAACAAAGAGAAGAAGGCGATGAGGAAAATAAAGGCATTAATGCTCGGCATTTTAATATCTGCATCTATGGCATTCAATTCATATGCTCATGTCTATTCAGACATAGTAGCAAATATGACTCATGATGACTATTTGCTGCTTGAAAAAATAGTAGCAGCTGAGTCACAGACGGAGTGCTTTGAAGGCCGTGTGGCTGTTGTTGAAACGATATTCAACAGGGTGTTAAGTGATGACCCATATTATCCAAATACTGTTTCCGGTGTTTTGAGTCAGCCGGGGCAGTTCTCATCTTATCCATTAAGGAATGATTCATGGGTAGAACCTGAGTATGCAACCGAAGCAATAGAATATGTCTCAGCCAACGGCTTAACGGTATTGCCGGACACTGATTATTTGTTTTTCAGCCGTGGCAAGAGCAAGTATGCCAAGGATTTTATAAAAATAGAACATCATTATTTTGGGAGAACGAAATGATGAAACAATATTTTATTCATAACATGAATAAACACTCAAAGAGTGGTTTAGGGGTAGTCATGCAGAACAGCTTAACACTCAGCAAATACCTTGGGCATATTATGTTAGCTTTTGATGCTGAGAATGAGGATGAAGCTATAAGAAAGCTCAATGAGTACGAGAAGGGAGAGTTTGATGCAGTTAGAGTTAAAGTCGTTAAGGCTTGAGAATTATAAAGCCTTTTCGGATTTTATACCCGGCAAGAGCAATGCCGAGTTTAAGTTTGGACACAAGAACATCATATCTGGGAGAAACAAGCAGGGTAAGTCAACGATTGCAAATGCCTACCTTGATATATTGACCGGCAAAGATGCCGAAGGCAATGAGCCTAACGGAATAAGGCCTATTGTTAAGGGCAAGGAAATTCCAAAGGTCGATATCGTAAGGTCGGCTAGTGTGTCCATAAACGGCAAGGAAACGGAAATCAAAAAAATCACGAGGCAGAAGTGGAGACGGCCGAGGGGACAGAGTGAGGAAGTTTTTGACGGAAACGAGACATCATATGAAATAGATGGATTTCCTTACACGGCAAGTAAATTCACTGAGTATGTTTCAGACAATATCTGCAAACCTGATGTATTACTTTCGTGCAGCAATCCGAATGTGTTTCTTTCACTGTTGAATAAGTCAACGGTCGAGGCGAGAAAGTTCCTTGAAAACATATCGGGCTTTGATCTCAATAAATTCATTGAAGAGAACGGATTTTCCGAAGTCGGAGATATAACAAAGAACCATAGCATAGAGGATACTCTGAAAGTCCTTAAAAAGCAGCTCGCAGAGCAGAAAAAGAAAAATGATAAGAAGTCCGTTGAAATTCAATATGAACGCTCAAGAGGTGCTGAGGATAAGACGGCAGATATCGAAAAGATGAACGCTGATAAAGCCGAGGCTGAGGAGATAATCAAGTCTCTTGATGCCGTTGAGGAAAACCTTAACAACAATGCCAAGGCATACGATGAAAAGGCCAAGTCGATTCTAAGCCTTAAGGAAAAGGCTAATGAAATCGAAGCAAGCGTAAAAGCTGACTATAGAACCTTCATCAGAAAACGCAATGATGAAGTGTTCAACATCAAGCGAGAACTTGCGGATTTAGACCATAAATTAGTTTTGGCAAATGCAGATAAGAAAAATCTTGAAAATCAAATAGAGATTGCCAAAAACAATTTAGAAAAAGCGCAGGATAGTTGGAAAGAAAAGTCAGCAGAAGTGTTTGACGAATCGAATATTGAGGCAATAAAAGCTGAGGTTTTCGATGAAACATCTACCATATGCCCGACATGCCATCAGGAGCTTCCTGAAGCCGATATAGAACGTCTGAGACAGTCCTTCGATAAAAATAAGGCGAGACGCATAGAACGCGAGGAGAACCGCAAGAGAGAGTTTTATGATGCATTAGACCGTCAGCTTGAATCCATAAAAAAGAATGGCGAGCTGGCAGCTCAGACCTTAAAAGAAGCAAAGGAATCCCTTGAAAAAGCGGAAGCTGAAATAATCGTTATTGAGGCAAATCGGGAAGCTGTGGCCAAGAAGCTTAAGGAAACAGAAGCCGTAATGTTACCGAGTGAGCCGGATATTTCAATCAATCCTGAATACCAAAAACTTGCTGAGGAGATAAGCGCTCTTGAGGCTGAGTTAAGCCATATGAGCAACTACAAGGATGATAGGGAAGAAGCACGCAAGAGCCGTGACGCTTACATAAAGAAAATAGCTGATATTGAAGCCGAAATAAAAGCGATTAATAAGGCTAAAGAAGATAGCCAAAACAGATTAAAGACTATGGAGTCTAAGCTTAGGGAGATGTCACAGACAGCTGCCGATATAGAGCGTCAGATATATGTGCTGACAAACTTCTCTATCAAGAAGAATGAAGCACTGGCTGATTTGATTAATCCATATTTCAAGGAATTCCAGTTCAACTTCTTGTCATACACACAAGATAATAACCCGGTTGAGGTCTGTGAAATGATTAAGGATGGCATTAAATATAGAAATCTTAATTATTCTGATCAGTTGCTTTGTCGGATTGACCTAATTAAAGGGCTTCAAGATATTTCTGGAATAAAAATGGTTATTTTTTTAGATAATGCAGAAAGCATAAATGATGACAGACTTCCTGAAACAGACAGACAGATGATTTACCTCAGGGTAACTAAAGAAGATCTGAAAGTGGAGGAAATTTAACGCAGCTCATTGTTCAGATAGCTTTTGACTTTGATGATAACAAGATCCGTGAAAGCATCGAGCGAAACATCGAAAATCAGATTATTTCAAATATCCAGAAACAGATAGAAAAGGAATATTTTGAGTATCGATATGGGCCTAATCCGATAGATCAAATTGTGCGTGATACTGTTAAGGACTTAATCGAACAGCACGAACAGGAAATCATTAAATCGGTAAAAGACAATATGTCCAAGCGATTATCCATGAAGAAAGGTTTTAAGGAGATTTAAATATGGCAGAGACAAAGAGTGCACAGATAGCAACACAGGGAAAACAGCAGGTATCAACGAAGGTTGGAATCACGGGATATTTAAGCAATGATCGGGTAAGGGAGCAGATAGTAAATGTGGTTGGCGAGAAGAATGCTACAAGATTCATTTCTTCTGTAGTTTCGGCGGTTCAGACAAATAAGGCATTGCAGGCCTGCACTAACCAGAGTATTTTTTCTGCGGCTCTTTTGGGCGAATCCTTACAGCTTACACCGAGTCCGCAGTTAGGCCAGTATTATATGGTTCCATACGAAAATACGAAGTTAAGGATAAATGAGGCGCAGTTCCAGATCGGATATAAAGGATACATTCAGTTGGCGATTAGGAGCGGCCAGTATCGCAAGATCGTAGTTTCAGACGTAAGACAGGGTGAAGTCAGGTTCTACAATCCGATTACTGAGGAATTTGGGATGGATCCGGTTCTCGATATGAAGAAGCGACAGGCACTTCCAGTTATCGGATATTACGGAATGTTTGAATTGACAAACGGATTTAGAAAAGAACTGTATTGGCCGAGAGAACAGATGGAAGAACATGCAAAAACATACTCAAAGGGATATGCAAGCGACTTGAGAAAACATACTTCCTATACTTTCTGGACAAAGAATTTCGATGCAATGGCGAAGAAAACACTTATCCGCCAGCTTATCAGCAAATGGGGAATTATGAGTGTTGAAATGCAGAAAGCATATGAGGCTGACATGGGCGTTCTGGACGAGGACGGAACGGTACGTTATGTAGATAACGAGCCGGATATTGTTGCAGATGTCGAAGCTGAGATAGCAGAAAATTCCAACAAAGAGGAGTTTGTCATCGAGGAACCGCCCGCAATCGAGGAAAAGCCGGAACCCAAAACCGTTTCAGATGTGACCGCAGGAGTGAAAGAGAAAGAGGCGGCTGGTAAGGACATGAATGTCTCTACCAAAGAAAAGAAAGAACAGCCTTTGCCCGATTTCATGAAAGTTGAGTAATTATGAAGAAAAAGGTACTTATAACGTTACAGATTATTTTGCTTGTAATCTGGGGAATAGCGCTTTGCTGTGAAATGAATATTTTGCAAGCATTTTGTTTTCTGGCTTTTTGGACATTGATGTTTGTGCGAATTTTAATTAAATAATATCCCCGGCGGATGAGAGCTTAGCCAGTAAGTGAACTAAAATGATGGTTCTGCCGGGATTGAAAGGATAGAGTGAATGAAATACATACTTGAACTTTCCGAAGAACAAGCCGAAATCATCAAGATCGCATTGGAAGAATACTTTCGGCTGAGGATGAACCAAACGTGGGATTTTGCGGATGATATTTGCTTTGATGGCTTTAATTATGAAAGTCATACACCGGAAGATTTCGATGACCGGATTGAGCGCAGAGATATGTTCCGAGACGAACTTGAAAAACTTCTGAACATAGTACATCCGCTGCAGTTTAGAGGCAATAAATTTCGTGAAAAAACTATAGAAATGCGGCGAGCGCAGGACATTTGGCAGGTAATCCGGCACAGATTATGGAAAGACCGGGGCGGCGATAAAGATGATTGGTGTGTGGATGCAAGACAACCTATGCCAATGACCAATGAACCATTGCCGAAGATGGAGAAGGTGAAAGAATGACCAACCTTGAAAAGCTTAATTCTTTAATGGGAACACAGCCAATAGATGAACAGGCAGTCGGAATGTTGATTAGCCACATTTCACGAGACATAAGAAATTCGTGTTTGGAGTCTCATATCGAGTATTACGTCGAACTGTATAGATCTATGAAAGACTGGCTGAATAGTGAGGTGAAAGAATGAGAAAGTGTAAAGGAAGATATTACAAACAAGGACAATGCCATGATTTTGAAATGGGATATTTCCATCAGTGGGGATGCAATTACGAGGAAAGTGTGGCAATCATTGAACTTCCAAATGGAGAGGTAGTTATGTCTGTTGCGGATGATATTCAGTTTTTAGATACGGTGGTGGAAGAATGATCGGAACAAAAGAACAAAAAACTCCAAAGATGACTCAAGAATTAGCCAGAGAACTTCTTTCAAAGTATGACGGAAATCATTCCCTGCTATGGCCAATTCTTGAAGTTGAAATAGATGAATACAACTATCCGATTGTAGACAATCCATTTCCAGAGGAGTTTTTATTCTTTGAGGATGATTACCTGAGATATTATCTGGACATTTTGGAAAGAGAAATACCTTCTAAAACAGTTGTTGATATTGGATGTCAAAACGGCTTCCAGTCCTATATCTTCGAGGATTTTGATTATATAGGAATCGATATCTTAGAGCATAAGTGGTTCAGGAATAAGGGAAATTATATCAGAGATGATTTTTTTAATTTGAATATGGATTTGTCAGACAAAATCGTAATTTCAAACATGTCTCTTGGATACTTTAACACATGGAGCCCTGGATGTACGGACGAGGTAATAGCAGATAAGTTAAAGACTTGTAAATGGCTATACATTGGAACAACTCCAACGCTTATTGATTTATTAAAGCCTTATTTTAATGAGATAAAGTTTTTTAAAAATGGTGAGTTCCCGAGAGTGTTTTTAGGGAAATGAATTTGGGAGGAATAGATGACCGAAGATATAACTTTTTGCCTCGATAAAACATGTGAATACATGGAGTGCATAAGAAACTCAAAACATATAAAACTGCCTATCCCACATAGCTTTGCTGATTTCAAGGGGACTGAATATTGCCCATTAAGGAAAAATGAAAAAGAGTAATGCTTTAGATAAAAATTTCAACTATGCCATTAAGTCAACATGGCGCAAATGCTTACAAATAGAACTTCTCATTCTATATGAACAAGCTGAATATACGCCTGATGGACTTGAGGAGTTTGCAGCATGTTTTCAGGCATATCTAAAGGATGCCAACAACAATTCTTCGGAACTGTCCGAATTAATAGACCAGTTTGAAAGTGAAACTAATCTTCATATATCAGAAGTCAAGTTATCCGGCACACCTATTGCAAAGGCTATCAAAACAACTCAGGCGATATGCGTTCAGATCGGAGCTATCATCCTTTGGCTTGTGGGCTCATGGCATAAAGAAGATGTAAGACAGTTTGTATATCAGTGTTGGGATAGTTTTAATCACTATGTTGAATTAACTCCGAGGATTTCGGAAATGGAAGCAGCAACTGGAGTAAAGACCAAATGGAAATGACGGAATTTAATAAAGACAGGATAGAGGCATTCCGCAGTATGGATAAGACTAAGGTCAGGGAATACTGTCGAAAGTACCATATCGAATGTCCTATCGAGTCTAAGAAACTGGAGATCATGATTCACAGAGCAAGGACAGAGTTGGATTTTCTGACTGAGGAAGAACGTGAATACAGCCGTAAGTGGCTTAAGGCAAGAAATATAAGCCTTGGTAAAAGGATCTCCCTTAAGAACTATGATGACGATTATTAAAGGAGGCTTACTTGATTATATTAGAGGACTCCAGACAACAGGAACTGAAACACGAAACTAAGCATGAATGGTTTGCAGAAAACGGCATAGAGATACGTAGAAGTAAGCTTTATGTAGGTGATTATACCTTACCGACTAATCAGAGTATCTGCATAGACACCAAAGCCTCTATTGAGGAACTTGTATCAAACATATGTGGGCAGCAGCACGAGCGTTTTCGTGGAGAATGCAAAAGGGCAAGTGAGGCTGGAATAAAGCTGATCATTCTTGTGGAAAACGATAGGGAAAAGATAAGCGGAACGGATATATACAACCCGCTAATAACTAAACTGGATGATCTTCACAAGTGGAAAAATCCAAGACTGTTTATCATGAAACCGTCAAAAGAGGTAATCGGCTACTCAAAGAATGGCAGTCCGAGATACAAAAGGGTACAGAAATATCCAAATGCTACTCGAGGGATAACGCTTCAAAGAGCATGTTATACCATGCAGGCTAAGTACGGAGTTGAGTTTCAGTTTGTAGCAACTAAGGACTGCGGGCAGAGGATAGTGGATATTTTGGGAGGAAACACATGCGGTTAATTTCACAGAATAAGCAGGTTGATGTTCCTTACGAACATGTATATTTATCGGTCGAAGGTGGATATATATGCGCGCGTTTCTTTCCTGTCGGGCAGAACCTTTTAATGGCTGAATACGAAAATTACAGCGCGTTAAGCCAGGCATTACATGATCTGCAAGTTGCTTATACCGCAGGTGATAAGTATTTCCATTTTCCTTAATAAGGATGAGATATGACAAATGGTAAGAAAATCAAGAGCATGACGGATGAAGAACTGGCAAAGTTTCTTTCAGAATTTAGTGCATGTGAAGTATGCGAATATTACAACAAAGAAGCTGATAGATGCTACGCAGATAGTGGTTTTGGTTGCGTGAAAGAATACGCAGAAGCAATTATCGGAGCTTGGCTGAAACAGCCGGTGGAGGAAAGTGAGGTGATGCAGTAATGTTCATGAAAATTATATCAACAGGCTCGAAGGCGGGAAACTGCTATGCGCTGAAAGATGATAATGACAATATTTATCTTTTAGATTTCGGTTGTAATGAAAAAAAGATACTGAGTGGCATAGATTTTAGGTTTGCGAATGTTAGGGCTGCTTTTTTAACTCATGAACATGGTTAGGAGATCACTCTAAATCATATGAATGGCTTTTAAAGAACGGAGTGCATATTTATACAAATCCTGAAACGGCACAAGCTTTATCACCTGGCAGCCAATTCATGCATGGGGTAAAGGAAAAGCAATCACTAAAGGCTTACGGATGCATCGCTACACCGTTCTATGTGCCTCATACAAGCCGTGACAGTGAAACAGGTGAAATTATACCTTGCCCTAACTTTGGATGGCTTCTCGACTTTCCTGAGGCCTCAGAGAGGCTTTTGTACGCTACGGATTATGAGTTTATACCGTACTCATTCAAGAACTTTAACATTAACTATTTCTTGCTCGAGTGCAATCACCAAGCAGAGTTCCTTGATAGATCAGAGACTAAATGGGAACACAGTTTGAGAGGCCACAGCGAACTCGAAACCGTTAAGAAAATAGTAGAAGTCAATAAGACACCGGATATGAGGAATGTGATTCTATGTCACTTGTCGGACGGTTGGAGCAATGAAGAGGTTATGCAAAAAGAGATTCAATCGGTTGCTGGAAAGTGGGTAAGCGTGGCGGTCGCAAAAGCCGGAATGGCCGTAGAATTGAGCAAATATCCGTTTTAGGGAGGAAATGAAATGAATTTAGAAGAAAGAATGCAGAACGCAGTCATGGATAAATTGAATGACGGCACGGTTGAACAGATTGTGAAAGACAGCGTAGAAAGCGCAATCAAGAAGTCTCTGGAAGATACTTTTTCATGGAGCGGAGCAGGAAAGAAACTGATTGATGAAAAAGTAAAAGAAGTGATTATCCCAGTGATCGAACGACACGACTTTAACCAGTACATAGTGAAACTGGACAGCATTTTGACGGAGATTATCAATCAGACATCTCTTGCGGATAACAAGGAGATTTTGGAGAACTTTAAGGCGCTTATGATAGAGCCGAGCGAAAAGGTGATTAAGTTGTCCGCTATCTTCCAGAAATATTGCGAGTATGTGGCGCATGATATCGATACGACAGAACTCGAAGCGTGCTGTGACGACAGCGAACCATATTATGAACACGTTACTGCAAATATGGAAGTAGAGCATGAGGATAGATGGTTTTCTTCATCGGAATGGTGCAGAGTGAAATTCTGGTGCGAAGCAGATGAAAAGTTGAACAAGGAACTGCGGCTGTATCGTGATAAAACCGATAGAAACTGGAATATTTCGTATGAAATGAACACTTTCTGCGACATCAATTCTCTGCGGAATTTAAGCCAGTTTGATATTTCCCTTATGACTTTGAAACGTGGATTTGTGGATATCGAGATTGATACAGAAAGCGAGTATGAGGACGATATTGAACCGGAAGAAACGCCAGAATGGAGTTTAGATTAAGGAGTAGCTTATGAAAGTATGGATTACAAAGCTGTTTTCTCTGTGGCATGACGGCCTGATAATCACGTTTTTCCTGATAGTTTTAACGGTATTGGTGCTTTTCACATTTGATTATGCCGTTGATGCTTTTGGTGGAGGAGCAGTGTTCCTACCGGTTTTCACAAATTGGAAATTCAAAACATACCATGAGCTTTGGGAAACGATAAAGAAGAAATCAAAACACAAATAAGTACCCCCCCCGAAGTGGGAAAGGAGGGAGATTGCATGGTTAATTTTGACTACGAATATAAGACAGTTAATACAAAAGATATCTTCGTGGATACATATCAGAGAAAACTTGATAGGAATAAAGTCCGCAAGATAGTAGCTAATTTCAACAACAATATCATGAACCCTATAAAGGTTTCATACCGTGACGGCAAATATTATGTCTTTGACGGACAGCATACGGAACAGGCATTGATTCTGATGAATGACGGAAAGGATACCGATGTCTACTGCAAGGTTTACTATGGCATGTCATATTCCGATGAGGCAAGAATGTTCGCAGCACAGAACGGTATATCGACCATTGTAGGGGAACGGCAGAAGTTACTCAGCCTGTATTTATCCGGTGATGAGATAGTGGTGGCATTTAAGGCAACTGTAGAGTCCACAGGGCTTGCCTGCGACTTTGAACGGACAACTCCAAGGGATAACGCCGTAACGTGCTACAAAGCCCTTTATGACATTTTTACGCACTATGGGGATAACTATCTTAAGGATCTTTTGCAGCTTGATTTGGACATATGGAACGGCGAAATGGCGAGCCTGAGAAAAGAAATCATCATGGGTCTTCATCTATTCAACCTGACATATAAGACTGCTTATGACCGCAACAACCTTGTGAAAAAGCTTAAAAGGGTATCGCCATTAACGATATTGAGGGACGGCAGAGCGGTTATATCAGGAGGCAACAAAAGGTTCGCAAGGCAGATCCTCAATCTTTACAATCAGAACCTCAGCGATAAAAACAGGCTGGATGATGAGTTTTAAGCAATTAAGGTAAATATTTATGCTGAAATATTCAAGTGATTTTATATTTCTTAGGCACAAAATGAATTTAAAAATATTTAACCGGAACAGGATGTCACTTGTAGTTTTGTGCTATCTGCTTTTTGAACGTGATACCCAGCACAATTTTCTTGTTACATCAGTTCACTTTTTAGCAAGCAAATTAAGGACAGATGAAATCACAATGAGAAGTGCCTTAGATAAACTACAAAGAGAGGGTTTTATTGAAATTTATAAACAACCGCATAAGCAAATCTTAATAGCGGTAAGAGAAAATGAAGATTTTTATTTGATTGATGGTAATCAAACATATCTTGACGAGAGCCTAAAAATAAACTTTAGACAATCAAGAAACATCAGAGGGTATGGGAAATTTAGAAAAAATGTTTTGGAGAGGGATGATTACACATGCCAAATATGCGGATCAAAAGAAAATTTAGAAGTTCACCACATAAAGGAATATTCAAAGTATCCAAAGTTAAGAACATGTTTATCAAATGGAATAACTTTATGCAAGTCATGTCATAAGAAAATTCATTATTCAGGAGAACACAATAATGATAACAGGTTGGATAAAGTTGTATCGCAGTTTACTTGATAACCAAATCTGGAAAATGAAAGAACCTTACGACAAAAGAAGTGCATGGATATACCTTCTGTTAAACGCAAGTTTTGGAGATCGAGATGTTGAGTTTAAAGGAGAAATTATACATTTAAAAAGCGGTACGCTCATCGATACATACAGGCATTTTTCCGATACGTGGATGTGGACATTACCAAAGGTTCAGCGATACATTGAAAAGTTGAAAGCGATACGAATGATAAACGCTAAACGATACAAGGGTGGAACGCTTATAAGTATTGTAAATTGGGAGTTTTATCAAGGTTTACTTTTACCTACCGATACGCTCACCGATACGCATACCGATACAACGGATTTTCAAGATCGATACGCCAAAAACCAAAACCCGATACACCAACCGATACAGGAGGTTGTGAAAACCGATACGCTCACCGATACAAAATCGGAGTTTCTTCCTAATTATATAAAAGAAAGTAATAAGAATATAAAGAAAGATAAAGAATATATAACAGATACTAACGTATCTGTTCGTCAGACAGAAGCTGTCCGACAAGCCATAACCGAATGGAATAAACTTGTAGATTTCGGAATACCACAGGTTTCAAGATTAAGCCCTGATAGCAAGAGATATAAAAACCTAAACGCAAGAATCAATCAATATGGGATAGATGAAGTCTTGAGGGCTATCAATAATATCCGCAAAAGCAGTTTTCTTCAAGGCCGTAACAAGAATGGATGGTCAATCAAATTCGATTGGTTTATCTTGCCTAACAATTTCCCAAAAGTCTTAGAAGGCAATTACACCGATCGAGAGGATGTAAATGCGGATGGCTTAAGCGCAGTCGATAGAGAGTTTTTAGAGAGGCACAAAGATGACAGATACTGAGTTTTTAAACATAAAACGGCTTTTGTCAGTCTATAAGGGCTTTTGCAGTACCAGTGAAGAAACCGAGAGCTGGTGGCTGAGTTTAAGGGATTATTCATTCCAGACCGTTTATAAGGCAGCTCAAAATTACATACGGGATGAAACAAGGATGCCAACGCCCGCCGGACTGCTCCAGAAAATCCCACGAGCAACAGCAGTAAAGTTTACTGGCCCCAAGTTTGAAACCATAGACGGAAAGGTTATTAAGACGGTTCAGTGCCAAAGATGCCAAGATACAGGACTGGTCACATGGCTAAATAAAGACGGGCAGCGGGTTGGAAAAGTATGTAACTGTGCTGCCGGGCATGCAAATTATAGATGGGGTTGGACACCTGTTGGAGACCAAGAAGCGTATGTACGGAAATGGGGCAACCACGGAGAGGTTATAGGTGAGGACTGGTCGAATAACTGGGAGGATTGAGAATGATACAAGTAGTCATTTTTATAAGCGTTATTGCTGTGATATTGGGTGTTCGTCTTTTGCTGGAAATGAAGAAGAACGATGATTTGTGGCTTGAACTGATTATTGAAGAACACAAAAGGAGAGTGCTGGAAAGAGAATTTTCGCAGTTAAGATTTAACGAAATGGCATTTAGGACAGCAATGAGTCAGATCAAAGTCAGCCCGGATATCAAGGATGCAGTCCACTATGCGATGGTACATGCACATCCTGATAATGGCGGAAAACAGGAGGACTTCATAAGGTTCAGGAAGTGTTATGAACAAATAAACGTTTAAAAGGCTTTTAAAAGGTGTTTGTAGTTTTAGGTGATTAAGTTATCAAAGAAACACTTAGAACCGCCTTAACGTGGCGAATAAGTGGCTTAAAACTGATTTTAAGCAGGAGGGAGAGTTGGAAAAAGAGAAAAGAGACTGTTGTAACTGTAAATTCACTGACGGTTGGGATAGTGCATGCTTCAACGCTGACAGTGAATGGGTAGCAGACTGGTGCCCGTATGGGGCATGTGAGTTGTGGGAGGAAAGGGAGGTAAATGTTAAACCCTAAACAAGAAAGCAGATTTGAATATAAAGGATTTCCGTGTGTAGTCTTTTTCATTCCATTGGGCCATCGGTGTGGATATGTTGGGCTTCCAAAGGGTCATGAGTATTATGGCAAGGATACACGAAAAATCCCAATAAGATGCCACGGCGGAATTACTTTTGCGGAAAATTCATTATATGGGCAGGACGATAATGATAAGTGGTGGATAGGCTTTGACTGCGCTCATTATTTTGACGGAGTAGACGAAAAAAGTTTTCTTGAATATTACGGGGAAGAATCAACGGATGAAGAGTTTAATTCAGTTCTGAGACTTTCATGTGTAAGAAGCGGCCATCCAGTCCGCACACAGGAATATGTCGAGGCTGAATGTCGAAAAATAGTTGATCAGATTACGGAGGAGTCGACATGTGGTTCATATTTTTGATTGCCTGCATAGTGGTAGCTTTAGCGGCTCTGATAGTCATATGGATAGGCAGTATAATATTCCATTCCATAGATAAACAGGAACGCAAAAACGAACTTGAACAGGAAATAAATGAAAAAGTAAAGAAGGATTTGAAAGAAAAGCCTTAAACATACAGGAGGATAAGGATAAATGAGGAAATTAGTATTAACTGTTGCCGTTGCTTTCGTTGCGGTCATAGGAGGCATAGTAGCCGTAAAGTCATTCGAGAGCATCGGACAGGGTGAGGTAGGCGTTGTTTGGACAATGGCGCATGGAGTAGAGGATGAGACCTTAAGCCCAGGCATTCATTTTATAAATCCTATGGCGAAGGTTAAGAGATATCCAGTATCTCAGCAACAGCTCGTCTTTTCAAATAATCCGGGAGATTACAACGAGGAAGACCATCCCGATTGGCATGTTGATGCCCCGGCAGACGGCGGAATGGTCAAGCTAAACATGACGATAAACTATAACTTCATTCCTGACAGGGTAACGGATATATACGAGAGATTTAACGGAATGAATGGTGAGACCATTGTTGAGAATATGGTGCAGAACTCAATCATGGCATACGTCAAGGAGGTGACACCAAAGTTTACCGTTATGGATATTTACAGCGATAAAAGGGCTGAAGTAAGCAGTGAAATTACTAAGTATCTCAACAGCAAGTTAAATGATGAGTACGGCATAAATGTATCTTCAGCACTGATTATAGATGTTCAGCTTGATGAAACCCTCATGCAGAAGGTTCAGGCCAAGGAACAGGCAAAGCAGGATGCCGAGAAGGCAGAGCTTGATAAGCAGACAGCCATTGCACAAGGCGAGGCTAATAAGGCAAAGGCTGAAGCCGAGGCGGAAGTTAAGAGGATAAATGCAGAGGTGGCAGCAGAACAGACAAGAATAGCTGCTGAGGCTGAGGCGGATGCCAATAATACAATCAATAGCTCAATCACAGACAACCTTATTCGGTTAAAGGAAGCAGAGGCAAGACTTCAGCATGGATGGGTAACAGTTCAAGGAGCAAATACTGTAGTCACTGGAGCAACCGAATAATGATTATTGACTGTTTTGCCGGAGGCGGCGGTGCAAGTGTTGGTATAGAAATGGCATTAGGGAGACCGGTCGATATAGCCATTAACCACGATCCTGAAGCCATCAAGATGCATAAAGTAAACCATCCTAAAACACTGCATCTTACAGAGGATATCTTCAAGGTAGACCTTGAAAAACATGTAGCCGGAAGACATGTAGATTTGATGTGGGCGAGCCCTGATTGCACAAGCCATAGTAAAGCAAAGGGCGGGCAACCGAGGTCAAAAGGTTTACGGATATTGCCGTGGGCGGTATTTAAACATGCCCGGAAAATACTTCCCGATGTGATCATTATGGAAAATGTCGAGGAGATACAGCAGTGGGGGCCACTTGATGGAAATGGACATCCCATAAAGGAACGCAGAGGAGAAGATTATCAAAGATTCATAAGATCCATGCAGTCTTTAGGGTATGCCTTCGATTCAAAGGAACTTGTTGCGGCAGATTATGGAGCGCCAACTACCAGAAAAAGATGGTATGCGATCTTTAGAAGAGATGGGAACAATATAGTTTGGCCGGTTCCAACACATTTTAAAGATTGGACGCCAAGATGGAAATCGTGCGGAGATTATATAGACTGGTCTGATTTAGGCAAAAGTATTTTTGATAGGACTAAGCCACTTGCAGAAGCTACTATGCGAAGAATTGCAAATGGAATAAAAAAATATGTAATCGAAAATCCGGAGCCTTATATCGTGAAAGACAAAAATGCATTAGCATTTATGATTCAATATCACGGCGAAACAAAAGCAGGAGATTCAAGGGGTCAGACTTTAACAGAACCGATAAAAACAATTGATACAAGTAATCGGTACGGGCTTGTGACTGCATTTATCACAAAATTTTATAAAACAGGAATCGGTCAAGGGTGCGATGAACCGTTACATACAATTACAACTTCCCCAGGGCATTTTGGACTGATATCAGCCTTTTTAATAAAGTATTACGGAACAGGATGTGGTGAAAAGTTAAACGAACCATTAGCTACAATTACAACTAAAGATAGGTTTGGACTCGTAAATGTTGTTATCGACATTAGAGGTGAAAAATATATTTTAAAAGATATTTTTTTACGGATGCTTAAACCTGAAGAACTAAAGCTGATGCAAGGATTTCCGAAAGATTACATCATAGATCGAGACATAAATTGGAGGCCTTATCCGAAAAGTGAACAAGTAGCACGAATAGGCAATAGTGTAGTTCCTATTATGGCTCAAAAATTAGTCGAGGCAAATTGCAGCTATTTAAAAATTGGAAATAGATTACCTAATCTTATGGTTGATTATGCGGAGCCACAATTAAAATTTGCATAAAAATATAAAGAGAAATATCTATATGAGTCCACAGTCGAGTATTGTCCGGAGTGCCACAACTTATTGATACCATATCATAATTACTGCCCACATTGTGGGCAAAGAATCAAAAGATAATAGAAAGGAGCATGAGCCCGGCCGGCGAAAGTGTATACAGCTCCTTTAAAAAATGGAATACAAAAAGAAACTGAAATGCGAATTATACAACGACAGTATGCAAGGGTGGAAGTGCTATCCGATACAAAAGGCGCAGTTAATCATAGCGGATGTCCCATACAATGTCGGAAATAATTTTTACGGTAGCAACCCTATGTGGTATGTGGGGGGGGGAGAATAAGAACGGCGAGAGCAAACTTGCTGGGAAAGCAGCATTTGCAAGCGATTTTAACTTTAATCTTTATGAATATTTTCACTTTTGTAGTCAACTAATGCGGAAAGAGCCAAAGAAAGCAGGAGCAAGAGGACGCTCAAGTGATGCACCTTGCATGATAGTGTTCTGCTCGTTCGAACAGACACATACATTGATACAAGCAGCTAAAAAGCACGGATTTATCCATTACATACCGCTTGTATTCGTGAAAAATTACAGTCCGCAGGTTCTAAAAGCAAATATGCGTATTGTAGGTGCTACGGAGTATGCATTGGTATTTTACAGGGACAGGCTGCCTAAGTTCCGCAACGGCGCACGGTTTGATGAAAACGGTAAGACGATCAGAGGAACAGGTCGCATGGTCTTTAACTGGTTTCCTTGGGAAAAGGATGGGAAAGAAATACCGAAGATCCATCCAGCACAAAAGCCTGTAAAACTGTTAAAACGGCTTATTGAGATATTTACAGATCCCGGAGATGTAGTCATAGATCCTTGTTTTGGCAGTGGTTCGACAGCAAGGGCAGCAGTGGAACTTGGCAGAAATTTTTATGGATTTGAAATCAATAAAGAATTCTACCGCAGAGCTAAAGAAGAAATGCTTAAGTTTCCAGACAATCAACAGTTAGATATTTTCAGTATTGATAGGAGTATTAATGATTAAACTAAACAGTTTCATATGCGGAGACTGCATGGAATATCTACCACAGTTTCCAGATAAATATTTTGACCTTTTAATTTCGGATCCGCCCTATGGAATAGGTGAGGACGGTTCAAAGAATAAGACACGGGGTGCTCGTCCTGATTTTGGTAGGGGGGGGCAGAAGTCAAGCTAAATATTACGCAAAAGATTACCATGCATACCTTGGCGGCGATATAGCCCCGGATAAAGCATATTTTGATGAAGCTATAAGAGTATCAAAAAATCAGATATTCTTTGGCGCAAACCATTACATAAGTAAAGTTCCATATGATTCTTCATGTTGGATAGTTTGGGACAAAAAGAATGGTGGTACTGATTTTGCAGACTGTGAATTAGCATATACAAGCTTTAAATCAGCTGTAAGGATATTCCGTTTTAAATGGAATGGAATGTTGCAGGAAGATATGAAACACAAGGAAATCCGCTTGCATCCAAACCAAAAACCAGTCGCATTATACGAATGGATTTTATCAAGATATGCCAAGCCGGGAGATCAGATACTTGATACTCATGTCGGATCTGCTTCAAGCCTTATAGCTTGTTATAAGAACGGATTCGACTATGTGGGATTTGAAAGAGATCCATATTACTACGATCTTGCCAATAAACGGTTAGAAGATTTTAAGAGCCAAATAACAATATTTGATTTAGGAATAGAAAGAAATAATTAAACGGAGAAAAATCATGAATAAAGTAAGTCTAATAGGAAATTTAGTAAGAGACCCTGAAGTAAGGCACACACAGGGTGAGAACAGCATGGCAGTAGCAAGATTTACACTTGCAGTAAGCCGAAAAAAGAAAAATGCGGATGGCCAGTATGAGTCAGATTTTATAAACTGTGTATCCTTTGGGAGACTGGCCGAGTTTGCTGAGAAGCACTTCCTTAAGGGGATGAAGATAGCCGTTACAGGACATATTCAGACAGGCAGTTATACAAAGAGGGATGGCTCAAAGGTTTATACAACAGATGTTATGGTCGAGGAACAGGAGTTTTGCGAAAAGCCAAAAATGGAAAACCATAATACATATTATGGCGGTGATGATCTGACAGGCACACCGGCATCACAGTTAAACGAGGGCTTTATGAATGTGCCAGAGGGAGTAGAGGATGATGGCCTGCCATTTAATTGATACGGATAACCGTAAACGCAATTTAACAGTTGATGAGCAGGAAAAGATCAAGGATTTGTTGTCGCAGGGAATGCCTATAAAAACAATCGCAAAGGAAATAAATATAAGTTTTTACAAAGTCAGTGAATTTATAAATGAAGCCGGGATTATCTTATCTTGCGACACAATGACCAAGGGCTGTGATGATGCTTTGGCCGAGGAGTGGGAAGTTGTGACAAATGATTTATTAAACAGAAAAGCACATGTGAAAATCATCAAAAGGCAGCCGAGAATAATAAAGCGACCTCCACATGGGTATATCTGGTGATGAAATACATATCATCATGGAGCGGCGGCATTGTAGGGATACAGAAAATACATTTTGTGAAAGATGCGGAAAACATATCCAGTGGGGTAAAAATTTGGAGGGAACAGATTAAATGCTCAAATCGGAAAAACAGATGAGAATCTGCAAAAAGTATTCTACTCGGGACAAAGATGGCTATGTGCATTGTAACGACTGCCCGCTCGTGGTCGACCGAAAATATTACATGTGTAAGGCAAATAGTCATTATGACAGGAAGCAAAAAGAATGGGTTTTCGATGATGTAGAAGAAGTTGAGATAACGGTTGAGGGCGTGTGATGATACTGAAGATTACAATAACGTATTTCATAATATGTGCGCTCATGGGAATAATATCGTTAGTGTTATCAGTTTTTGATGTCGAAGTTGGTGACCGCTTAGCGCATTTGACGATAGTTTTTGGGGGGCATAGGAATGTTAATAGCAGCCATTGTCGGATTAGTCTACACTCTTTGTACGGTTTGGGCATGAATTATACCATGAAGAATTTTGGTGATTTTATGAATGAATATGAGGACGGGCAAACAGAATGAGTCGGAAAATATCAGCCATGCATGACCTGTTCGGTATGGATCCGCTGCACAAATGCAAAGACTGTAAGTATCTATGCAGCTACGAGGCTAACCGTAAATGGCATAAGTGCCAAATATATGGTGTAACAAATAGCGAGGCTACAGACTGGAGGCTGTCATATATGGCGTGCGGATTGTATCCGGATAAGCAATATGACGGCAAGCCGATAATAGAGATGCTTAAGCATCAGCAACGCATGAAGCCTGAGTCACAGATAGACGGACAGATGGAGTTTGAGTTCGGAAAGGAAATATAAATGGACGTAAGGGATTTGCCGCCTGAAAGGACAGCAAAAGTATTAGAAAAACTAAAAGATGAATTTAGATATACCTATTACGGAGACTCTTTTTTAAGAGTAAATGTCGGCAGGATACTTGAAGCAGCTCATGACTGTGTAATGATGCAGGTGGCAACAGAGCCATGGATTTTTGACGATTGCTACGATGGAGATGGTAATCTTGTACATGATATGTGGGAATGTCCATATTGCGGAGAAAAATACAAAATAGAATGTCAGAAATACAAATACTGTCCTGAATGTGGTCAGAAAATCAAATGGGAGGAGTAAATGGATTATTCAAAAGTAACATTAGTCGAATATGAGAAGAGAAAAAAGGAAGTTTTTAATGCATTAAGAAATAATGTCCCTAATATTACTTGTGAAGGAGTAGATTGCCTGGACTGTCCATTGAAAACATTATGCAGCGATCACGAAATGATGTTAGGTGATGCGGAGATGCATGAGCCTATTAAGGCAATACAGCTAATCATGGAATTCGAGCCACCTGTTGATTGGTCAAAAGTGCCAGTGGACACAAAGATATTAGTTAGAACCGATGATGATGAAATATGGTATAAACGATACTTTGCAGAATATAAAGTTGGAAAGGTATATGCGTGGAATAATGGCCAGACATCATATACAGCAGATGGGGAAAGGTCCTCATGGCATCAAGCAAAACTCTACAAGGAGGATGGCGAATAATGGATGCGGTTAAATATATAAAAGAAAAACAAAGGATGTGCAATAGCTTTGTACTTTGTAAAGGCTGTGAAATTGATTATATGTTAAAAGTAAAAGCGATGCCGGGTTCATGTATTAATTTTTTTTGTGAGAATCCTGAAAAAGCAGTATTTATCGTTGAAAAATGGTCAGCCGAGCATCCGGCTAAAACACGAAAGAGTGAGTTTTTAAAGATGTTCCCGAATGCGCGTATTTTATATATTAATGATAATAAAGTAATAGATATATTACCTTGTGCTATAGACAAAGATTTACGTAAATCAAATTGTGATAATAAAATAACTTGTTCAGAATGTAAATTAAACTATTGGCTTGCAGAGGTGGAATAATGAAAAACGAATTTCTTAAAAAGTGTCCGTTTTGCGGAAACAGTCCAGTTTTTGAAGCGACCGAATCAGACGGCTATGGTGGCGAAGCAAAAGTTTATTTTAAAATCAGCTGCAAGCACTGCCAAATATCATATCCAGAAGAATATAAAATAGTTGTAGGACTAACCGAAGAAGGTGAAATGAAATATTTAATTGACGAGAGAGATTTAGCAGTAGAAAGTTGGAATAAGAGATATGAGTAAAAAACCAGTAATAGGTGGAGCATATCAACACTTTAAAGGCAAACGATATTATGTCTTGGACATTGTATGGGATTGCACGCGTGAAAAAGAAGTGGTGCTATACTGCTCGCGCATTCCCTTATCAAAAGCAAAATATTTTGTAAGAGATATAGAGGATTTCAATAGTAACATCAGCAAAAATAGATCAGACAATATTACCGGGCAGACCAAAAGATTTGTGTTAATTCGTAAACCTCAAAATAGCGAAGGGGAGGAGGACAGACAATGAGATTAATAAGCGCAGACTCCATCATGCGCAAGATGGCAGACATGCTAAACGAGTCAGGCAATCCGCTATTAGCTGAGAAGGCCATAGCGCTGATAGACCATGAACCGACAGCTTTTGACAAGGAAAATGTTCTTGGGGAGTTGATGTTTGAAGCCGAAAAATCCAGAAAATATTGGATTGATCTTGATGAAGCAACTTCATTTGGGGAGATGAGTGCATATACAGATGCAATAGAGATCGTAGAAAAAGGCGGGATTGAATGATTATGAAAGTTCCTGTTAAGTTTGCTGATAACCTTGCTCCGTCCTGTCCTCAATGTGGCAGTGCGGAATATATGCATAATGAAGATGGCGCAGAGAATGAATATTGCGGTCAGTGTGGTTGCCACCTTGACTGGGAGAACTTTGAAAATATCGACACTGACGAGATAGTCAATAGATCGGATATTAGCAAACCTAAAGCGAAAGACTTTAACTTCTGTGGCAGTTGCTTATATTTTAAAGTAACTCGCACCGGCAGTGGAGGAGCTCAGTATGGGATATGCGAAAAGCCTATACATTCCGAAAAGATACACAGAGTCGCAAGCCAAAGGGCGTGTAAGAAATGGACAAGGAGGATTTTTGATTTAAGTAACCGGGCGGGAATTCTCGGCTATTTATAGCCGAGATGAAAGCCCGTTATTTTATAGTATCGAACATACTATATGTGTTACGTAAAAATGCAGTATATTGTTGCGCATTTTCGACTTTTGATATATACTATATGTATGGATAGTAAATACACTCACGCACGAACATGCGTATACAACATCAATTATCATATAGTATGGTGCGTAAAGTACCGCAGGAAAGTCCTTAAACCTGATATAGCCAACAGGTTATATGAACTCTTAAAGGCTATCGGCAATGAAAAGGGGTTTACTGTCGTAGATTGCAAAGTAGGTGAGAGCGACCATGTGCATTGTTTTGTATCTGCTCCGCCTAAGATATCAGTAACTCAGATAGTAAAGTATCTCAAAGGCATTTCGGGTAATACATTATTGAAAGAGTATCCTGACTTGCGTAAATATCTGTGGAAAGGGCAACTTTGGAATGGTTCATATTTTTGCGAGACGATAGGCTCTACGTCAGAAGAAAACATACTCAGATACATTGAAAGGCAAAAAAACTGCCAGCTATGAATAAAGCAATTAAGTACAGAGTATATCCTACAACTGAACAATCTGTCATGTTTGCCAAGACCTTTGGCTGCTGTCGTAAGGTCTATAATCTTATGCTTTCCGATAAAATTGACAGCTACAAAGCTACGGGAAAATTTCCTACTGTTACGCCTGCCAAATATAAGGACGATTATCCTTATCTTAGGGAAGTGGATAGTCTTGCTCTTGCCAATAAGCAAATGGACTTACAGAAAGCGTTCCGCAATACATTTAGCAGATCCCGCAAAAAGAAAAATGGTTTTCCTAAATTCAAATCCGCAAAGCATAGCCGTAAGTCCTATACTACGAACAATCAACATGGGACAGTTGCCATTATAGACAACAAATATATCAAGCTTCCTAAGATTGGCAAAGTAAAAGCCGTCATCCATCGCATTCCTGATAGCGATTGGATTGTAAAATCAGCTACGGTATCACAGGAATCAGATGGCAAGTATTATATTTCTGTTCTCTTTGAGTTCGACAATGCCATAAATCTTTATGTAGCAGATAAGACCAATGCTATCGGATTAGACTACGCTTCTAATGGCTTGTATGTGGACAGTAACGGTAACGTAGGAACTAATCACAAGTATTACCGTGAGAGCCATGATAAACTTGCTAAAGTGCAGCGTAAGCTGTCACGTATGCAAGGCTCTAAGAAGTACGAGGTAAAGTCCAACAATTATATAAAACAACTTCGCAAAGTGAATAAGATACATAGGCATATCGCTAATCAGCGTCTGGATAACCTGCATAAAATATCTACGAAGATAGCCAATTCGTATGATGTTGTTTGCGTGGAATCCTTAAACATGAGGTCTATGGCGAATCATGGGTTTGGTAACGGAAAAGCCACTCTCGACAATGGATATGGAATGTTTCTTTCAATGCTTGAATATAAGCTATCTGATAGGAATAAGTATCTCATCAAGGTAGATAAGTGGTTCCCGTCATCACAGATATGCCATTGCTGCGGAACAATACATCCAGAAATGAAGGATTTAGATATTCGTAAAATGGTATGCGATTGTGGTCTTACGATGAATCGTGACCAGAATGCCGCTATCAATATCTTACGGGAGGGATTACGACTACTGACTGAAGTAGCCTAAAACTAAATATTGCAGTAGGGATGGAATAGCCCAAACTCATACGCCTGTGGACACTGTGTAAGACGAGCCGTTACGTATCATCGTAGCCAGCGCAGTAGTGGTTGAAGCAGGAAACTCTGACTTCTATAAGTCGGAGTAGTTCACTCCGGATGAAATAAGCGTACATAAATGGATTCCGCTTACGGAGGAGAATATGCCAGATGTAGGGGACGATATCCTTTTAACAGTAGATGTTGGCGGACATGGAATAACAGGCAAGGGAATCCGCTATACAACAGACAATTGGCTAATGGACGGGCAGAAAATAACAGCTGATGCAATAAAGGCGTGGATGCCAATGCCGGAGCCATACGAGGAAAATGTATGAATAAATACTACAAAAACAACTTGTATGGAGGGTGGAGCAAATGACAGAACATAAAAGACTGACAACGAAAGAAAAATATCCTCATGGAGCAGAATGGGTATCAAAGGATAAACTGACAGGAAAATATTGCCGTGGAGTATTTGAAGCTACAGCTTGTGTGGAAAAACTGGCAGAATACGAAAACGCTGAGGAAGAGGGAAGATTGGTGGTGCTGCCGTGTAAGGTTGGAGATGTGCTTTATAAGCCAACAAGAAGTTTTGTCTCTGAATACAAAGTCAGATTTATAGAAGTTTCTTCTTGTAATTGCTTGTTTTTACACACGAGCGTTGTTAAAGGGATAAACGATTCAGGAGAAACGTTTAAGGAAGACGATATTGGCAAAACAGTCTTTCTCACCAAAGAAGAAGCCGAGAAAGCATTGAAGGAAATGGAGGAGAAATGCAAATAAAAGTAAAACTGGATGAAGGTGCCAAAATGCCGACAAAAGCGCATGATGCCGATGCAGGATACGATTTATATAGCCGTGAATCCGTGGATATAACTGAAAATTTCGGAGAGTATATCTTTGATACTGGCGTTCACATGGCTATACCAAAAGGGTATGTGGGGCTGATAGCGGGTCGATCGGGCCTGAATTTTAAACAAAGTATTCAGTGTCCAGTATCCGTTGTGGATAGCGGTTATACCGGGCCTATAAAAGTTAAGCTTTACGGTTCAGAAATGCTCAACTCATATGAAATACCGGCAGAAATCCATAAAGGTGACCGAATCGCTCAGCTCTTAATTATGCCATTGGCAGATGCGGAACTGATACAAGTAGAAGCGCTTGAAGATACAGACAGAGGAGACAAAGGTTTTGGCAGCAGTGGAAAATAAATGCCTTTTGCTTATGTCGATAAAGCCAAAATATGTGGAAAAGATTTTGTTGGGCGAGAAAAGATATGAGTTTAGGAAACGGTTTGATAAACGAAAATGTGATTTGATGCTCATATATAGCTCATATCCTGTGATGAAAATAGTAGCTATGGCGGAAATAACAAATCGCATAACAGAACAGCCATTGATACTTTGGTCTATAGCGCAAAATCAGGCAGGAATAACTTTTGACGAATATAGAGCTTATTTTAGTGGCGGATCTATTGCAAGAGCTTATGAATTAGGCAAAGTTACAGTTTTCAAAGAACCGTTGGCACTTGCTGAAGTTGGAGTAAAGACTGCACCTCAATCTTTCTGCTATGTGCCTAAAAGTCAGGAAATTATCAATTTAATTAACTGCAAAATATAGCATTGTATGTTCCCGCATGGTATGATTTCCTTAACACGGAGGCGTATCATGTGGGAAAATTCATTATTGGGACTATATAATCAGTTAATCGAAGAGGGTAAGCCTATTTGTCCAGTTGCACACAAATATATTACAGTGCATTATGGCCTGCTGCTGGATAAGGATGGAAATATTCTGGTTCGTTTTGCAGCGCCAAATGGCGTATCTGAGCTTGACGCAGTGCCTTGTACTATTGAATCTGAAAGCAGGACAAGCAATATTGCACCTCATCTTTTGTCTGATAACCTAACTTATGTAGGAAACATGCCGGAATATCGTAAAAGGTATGATGCCTATTTAGAGCAGCTTGAAGATTATCTAAGCCATGTCCCTGATGATACATATGCAAGCGCGGTTTATAAATATGTTTCAAAGGGTACTATACTTAAAGACATAGAAGGTTTAAGAGATGATCAGACGCCGGGTATGAATGTTGTTTTTGCGGTCTACGAACATGGAGAGACCGCTGCCGATAGTAAGTGGACAGAATACTATCTTTCAACACTGCCGAAAAATGGACTATGTCTTGTGACTGGGAAGTCTGCACATATCCCTAAATCATATCCGTCATTTATCAGGAATACATATGATAAAGCAAAACTCTTTATTTCTCCAAAAGAGAAATCGCTTAGTGATAGGATATCGCCAAATATGGGTATAGGATATGAAACAGCACAGAATATCATTCATACATTGCAGTATCTTTTTTATGCAAAGTATGCAAATGAAAAGGCGGATGCCTTTTACCACATAGCCGATTATATTGATGGTAGATCTACCGAGGAAGAACTCAGAAATTATATAAAAAAGAATTATCCAGAAAAAAATGTGGATAGATTTTTTGAAATATTGAATAGTGAAGAATAAAAATCTTCAAAATTGCAGACCACTTGAGTTACTGAAAAATACATCAGTTAACGTGGAGTTTGATAACGGAAAATCAGTATGGGGAAGCGTACGAAAATAAAACCGGGTGATGTTTTTGGAAATCTGGAAGTAATTGAAAATATTGGATATCGTAAATATGGCCAAAGAAACATGACATTTTGGAAATGCCGATGTTTGAGGTGCGGAAATATAATTGATGTTCCAAATAATAATCTCGGAACAGTGCAAAAGGATTGTGGATGCGGTCGGCATAGGCCGAGAAAACCGATATCTGTAGGAGATCAGTTTGGTCGTCTTACCGTTGTGGAAGAAGGCGTGCTTGTGCCAGGAAGAGGCTATAAATATTTATGCGAATGTTCATGTAAAAGGCATAAACGATTGTATGTGCGAGGAGATATGCTGCGTAGCGGGGAAGTGAGAAGCTGCGGATGTATCCATGATGAGTTATTCCAAAAAAATAACAATAAAGGGAAAAATTCAAGGATGCAGGATACGTGTTTGAAGATTCTCAATGATAAGCCTCAAAGCAACAACGTATCTGGGATTCGAGGCGTGTCGTGGCATAAAGCAACACGTAAATGGTATGCGCGTATTACATATCAAAAGATTAATTATTCTTTAGGATATTATGATGAAATAGAGGATGCGGCAGAAGCACGAAAGATTGCAGAAAATAACCTGTATAAGGATTTCAGGGAATGGTATGCAGAGCGCTATCCTGATAAATGGAAGAAAATGCAAGAGAAATTGTTCCCACAAAAAATAAACGCATCCTAAAAAGTAGCCCCCTATATGCTGAAATCCTATGGTGAAAAGCCATATAAAAAGCCTCGGAAATCCTGTTGGAAATCTGAGGCTGATTTTTTGCAAATTTGAAATTTTTTTTCGTCAGAATTTAAATCGAGTTGAAAAATGACCCCCCCCCCGGGTATGGATTTTCTGCTGTGAAAAACCGTTTTGGAATGCTCCGATTTTTCGTAAAAAATCTTTGGCTGATTTTCTTTAAATCCTGATTTGGATTGCACTATGCCCTGTAACGCTCTACGTTAGCCATAAAACGCAAGTAATGCGCTGAATGGATAACTTACCGCCTAAAAATTAGATCGCATTTACGACCGTTTCAAAGCGTTTAAACGGCATGTATGAAATATAGATTTTTTATGGTGCAGTTAATATAAAATGGCATACTATCATTTTATTATATCATAATTTAACGGTTTCAGGCCGTTTTTTTATTTTGACAATGCGAAAAAGCCCGGAGCATTCCGGGCAAATATTAAATATCTGCGATCATTTCGAGGCACCTATATAGCGTGCTGCTTTTTCCGATCTTCTCAAGATCGGCCAAAAGTTGCATTATGTCATTATCTGCCGTGTCGCTGTAGTCGTTATAGTCCATATCAGCGACCATATTATATAATGCTGTAGCTATTTCTAACATTTTTCATTCCTCCGATTATGTTTTAATCCCGGCGCAATGCCGGGAAAGTGAATTGTTATTTTTCTGCTAATCTATCAATTAACCACTCAACAGGCATGCCGTTGTTAATTGTTTCTAACTGGTCAAACAATTTCACGGCCATTTCAAGGCTTTCTTGTTTTTCATAGCCCTTTTTCTGGATCAGTTTTCCGGCTTTTAAAACATTGTTATATGTTTTTCTTTTCATTTCTCACTTTCTCCCCTTCTCCCTGGGGGCTGGGAAATAAAAAGCGCCGGGACGAGTTGAACGCCCCGCAATGGCTCCGGCGTGCTTATTTTTCGATGATTTCAAAACAGCTGCTGATCTCATCCAGGCTATGACAGCATTCGCCGCCCGGATAGCGATATATAGCCATATAATCCCCGCCGCCTAATGGCTGCATATCGTATAATGTGGCATTATAGCCGCCGTTTCCCTTGATTTTATACGGGTATCCGTCTTTTGTCATTTTCTTAATTAGATCGGTTTTGCTCATGTTTTCATCCTCCATTTTTTAAAATATCCGGCTTTTGCCGGTAAAAGGCAGCCGGGGCGATGCTCCCCGGTCCGCTGGCCTGCCTGATTATTTATAATTTTCCGGTTTTGTAACCGGATCATAACCAATATAAAATTCTGCGTTGTTTGCGCCGTTGTTCTTTTGCCGAGCCTTTTCTGTGATCTCACAATATCCGATAACTTTATGATTGCGCCAGATTGCAAACTTTTTTACCGGTTCCCGGTCATTAATGATTATAAAATGCTTATTTTCAAAAAATAGCGTTGTTCCATATCCCGGAAGAAAAGCGGCTTTTATACGCTTGTCAAAAGTTGCCGTTGTTTTGTAGTCGTTCCCGATTCTGTCCCATTCGGATTTTTTCAGGATATGCAATTCTTTAAAAATTTCATCGTTTAATTTTATGGTAGTCATTTTTAAAACCTCTCTTTTCTTTTATTTCCCGTTTCCAGGATGAAAACCGCCGCCGGGAGTCGAACCCGGCCGGAGCCGTGGGCGGTTAAGCAAGTGCTAATCTTGCGGTATTGTAAATATATAACCTATTAAAACTGTGATGTTTCCAGTCGCCATTATTTGCGACCGTATTATAAATATTTGGGTATTTCATTTTTACAATTGTTAAGCAGTCGTTTAAATATTCATCGGATGCTTCCAGGCAGTTTATAGCATTTTCAATTTCTGCCTTTCGGCTATTCCAGTAAATGCCTTCTATACGGCATTTCTTTTCTTCCTGCAATTCATTAAATTTTTTCATCAAATCGGCTTTTGTCATTTTTTTATTTCCTCCCTTTGTTTTTCCAGATACATCCGGAATATAAATTCTTGCTATATGATCCGGCGCAATCATTGCGGAAACAACTACAATTTTTACACATGTCATCAACTCCCGGCTTGCTGTCGTCCTCTAAAATTTCGATTGATGTGCATTTTTGTAGATTGTCGGAAACAATTCCGATATTAAAAATTTTTCCGATGTAGTAGGATCTTGCTTCCTCTGGCGTGGCGTTCATTCTTGTGTAACTGTGATCTCCGTTTTCGTAATTGATTTTTAATGTTAACATTTTGCTTTACCTTTGCTATAATATATAGCATCCTTTCTAATTTTTTAGTTGGGTGCCGCTGGTTCAGTTTCTCAGGCCGTCCAGCGGCTATTTTACTATGCTGCTTTCGTTCTTTTTTTCGCATTCCTCTTTCATCATATTAATAAAGTTTTGATTGTATTCATTTTCCAACGCCGTTTCAAGAAGTGGTATAAATCTTTTAATTTCTTCGATTGCGTCTTTCCTTCTCGAAACAAAAACAATTTTTAATCCGCTTGTTATTTCGGTGACGTCCCAACCATTGCCGCTTTTACAAATACCGAAGGCAAATCCTTTAACAGAGAAAGAATATCCTTCTTTTTCTTTAAAAACGATTTTCCCATTTTCTTTTACTGTGATTAAATACTTTGATTTTTTAAACATGTGTTTTTCCTCTTTTCTTTAGTTTCTCCCGTCTGCATTTTTCAGGGCTTCGGACCTGCGGCCATGTGGCCGGCTGCATTAGAGCGCCGGAACGTGTCCGGCTTAATAGTTTAAATCCCATTCAATGTTTTTATCGTAATCTCTGATTAACTGCTTTATGGCGTTTTCTCCGGTTATAGCTTTCACGGTAGTCTCAACCTTTTCCCCGGTTTTTTTGTCGATTCCGGAAAATCTATAATAATTGTATCTCTGCCCCCTGACTCCGGAATTTTTCATCCTTCCTTCCGGAATCAGTACGATGATAGATTTTTCTATCGTGTCATATGTTCCCGGAACTGTTTTGCAGTCCGCATAATGTTTTTTATACTGGCTGTATTTCATTCTATATTCTGTCATCTTTCTACCTCCTGCCGCGTGGCTTTGTTTTTGTGTTTTCCTTTGTTGTGATTACATTATACCATATCTAAGGCACAAAACAATATGTAATAATAAACAAATATAAGGCACTCAAAATATGACAAACTTGTGCAATATGTATAAGGCACAAAACAATAAAATAAACCTGTACTATATATAATAAGGAAGAAAATAAAAACGCTTGACTATAAGGCACAAAAGAAATATAATATAGAAAACAAGAAGAAAGGAGTGCTGAAAAGTGGCAACAGAAGCACAAAGAAAAGCTATATATAAATATGACGATAAATTCGAGCGGGTGAATTGCAGATTAAAAAAAGGCACAAAAGAACGCATAGAAAAAGCCGGGTATAAATCAATCAATACTTTTATAGTTTCGGCAGTCATGGAGAAGCTGGAAAAGGAAGAAAAATTTTTAAAATAAGGCACGAAAAACTATTGACATATAAGGCACAAAAACATATAATAAAGACAGTTAAGAAAAAGGGCATCAGCCCGGAGTAATGATTGCATGGAGGTAAAAAATGAAAATATTTTACGTTAAAACGAATGGCTATAACTGCATCGTATATGCAGAGGGACGCGAAGCCATTGTGGCAGACTTTGAGCCTTACGAAATAGAGGGTAGCATGGAAAAATACGAGGATACCGCTAACCATGCGAAAGCCTTTTTTGAAGCCCTCGAAGAGGTCGGAGACCTTAACGACTTCTCCCAGATGCCGGGAGATCGCCAGGAGATCGGACATGATCTTTTTGAACAGTTGGCAAACGCTGAGCTGATTTTTTCAGACGGTGCAGGGATTGAGATCTGGAGCGTTGAGCTTGCCCCGGATTTCGCGGATGATACATTCTGCGGAACGCTGGAAGAGTGCCGCAAGTATTGCCAGGAATACGACTATACGATCGGCGAAAATTGCAGGATCGCCAAAATTAGCGTTGATGATCATTTTTGCGTGGTCGGCACGTTGGAAGTTGTTACGGAGGTGTAACGTGAAATACATTGATTTCCTGAAAAAGGAAGTCGCCGAATATGAAGACGACTTCAAATTTGAGCTTAAAGGCGTCAAAGAGTACGCCGACGAGCACTTAAAATATAGCCGCGGCTCGGATTACGATCTCATGGTCGGCAACCTTGAGGACGAGCTGCACAAAAATGTTGAGGCGCTATACTGGCGCGCCGTTGATAAGGGCCTTAGCGATGAGGAATTAGCCGAAGTTTTTAACGGTTATACTTTCGTCTAAAAAATATCTTGCACTTGTCCCCGCCATAAGGTATATTGATACCAACGACGGGAGCGACAAACTCAAAGGTAGGAACGCACTATAACAATTTTTAGCAAATTTTTAGCAGGCCGGCGAAAGCTTAATGGCCTGCTTTTTGTGTTCAAAAATGGGTAAAATCGCCCAAAATCCCTTATATTTATTATATAGTTTTATATATTGTGTGTATTTATGCATATATTTTAGAAGTGTAGTAATAATATATCATCCTACCTTTAGATTTAGAGCTTTTAGAGTTGATTAACTATTAATAATATTAATAATACTATATATAGTATAGTCTAATATCTAATATATATAATATATAGTTATTTATATAATAACTCCCTTCTTTTTATTTCCCGGAAAAAAGTTATTGATTATTTTAAATTTTTTGGTATTCTATAGGCAAAATAGGATATGGTTTACCCGAAAATCAACGGGGCACGACAAGATTAGTCAAGTGCGGCAGGCTTTAAGCCTTGCCAGTATTAACGCTTTTTCTTGTGGTGCTCTTTTTTTGTTTATTTAGTGCTTTAGCGTGTAAAAGTGATATGGATAACAATAACAAAGATATCGACATTATCGAAAAATACGAAAATAAAATAAACGAATATGCAGACAAATATATTAATCAAGAGCTTTTAGATCCTAAAGATATATATAACTCCGATTGTTTCGATGGAATGATTGACTATATTTATACTAATGTTTTTATGCCAAAAAAAGGAGATAAAACATATTACAATACGCGAAATACTATTTTAAATACTGCTGATATAGAAACATTGGATTATATATTTAGATATTTAAGATTGCTTTGTGGAAAATATAAAAAACGTATTACTTTACTTAGATTTTCTAATCTTATTGGGATTGGAAATGATGTTATAAGTCAGTGGATATCAGGGGAAACACGCGCAGGAACGGACGGGACAAGCTCCGCGCATTGCCAAACGGCCAAAAAATGGAAGGAGGCTTGCGAGGGCGCTTTATTTTCCGGGGCTGTTGATGATAATTCTATTGGCTGCATTTTCGCCCTAAAAGCCAACCATGGATACAACGAGGGAACGCAGCAGATCGAAATCAAGGGAACAAATGCTCCAGCGCTAAGCCAGGAAAATATAAAAGAAATAGCAGAGCAAGCGCAAAAGCAGAGCCTGCCGGAGCTAATCGAGGGACTGCCGGATGATTAAAAATGCAAACAATGTGTATAAAAATGTTAAACATTAATAAATTGTACAGTTTGCATAATAAAAAGGCGAAAGTTTAGCAATAATTCACATGCAACTATTCGCAAAACTTTAGATTAACGAATAGTTGAAAGATAAATAAGGCTTGACAAAATGCCCATAAGGTGCATAAGACAAATTGCTTTTTAGCCGTTGATATATGACCCGGGGCGGGGTCTAAAATGAAGCAGCGCATACGACCGGGTAACGCCCTTAATCACCGAAAAAATAAAAAAGACCCTTTATGGTAACAGCAACTGAAATGACAAAAGCCATACATGAACTATTAAAGAATCTTCCACCGATAAATGAGGAATATATAGCAATTGTAAAAAAGAACGAATCGTTATCAATTGTTCAAAAGCTTTTGCTCAAACGTAAACTTAGAGAGATTATCGATGGACATAATAAGGATATATAAAAACCCGAATGGAGATACGAGAACAGCTCCGAATAATATTACTTTTAAACAGTTTCAAGAAGCAAATGATAGCCATAGAGCGGATGTAAGAGGAGTCATGAATGCATTGGGATTCATGTTATGCGAAAACGGGGAGAAGCACGATTGGACAAAAAAGTCTGAGGAAGCAATGTTTTACAGAGACTTTCTTGCAACTATAAATGACGGAGTGGACTTCGTGTCCGGAGAATGGTATCAGCTTCATGTAAACACAGAACGTCACCACTTGTTATCCAGATGCCCAGAAGATGTAAACCTGCTTGACGTGGTCGAAATGATTGTTGATTGCGTATGTGCCGGAAAAACCAGAAGCGGGGAAGTAAGAGATTTGGAAATCTCAAACGATATTCTGGAAATGGCATTAAAAAATACTGTGAAATTGATTGATGATATGACAAAAGTAATAGTTTAAAGGCAACTCATGGGCATAGAAACAACGATAACAGCTGACTCAGTAAAAACAACGATAAGCGCTGATCACATAATTAAAGTAGTAAACCAAGAACATGATAAAGCGATAATCAAAGCCATTCAGGAATGGGCATCAGAAGATTCGGTCTGTAGATCTGCAACATTATTAGATGAGGATACCCTTACCGAGATTTTGCAACTTGGGATAATGGAATACAACAAGCTTCATAAAATCAGCCTTTAAAAAATTTTAAAAAACAAAAGCCGAAGCTTGTTATAAATTTTTCTCCCAAAAGAAAAAAAAGGTATTTATGGACGAAAGAAATGTACAAGGAATGTCATATGAACGTCTTTATTCAATCTATAATGCCATGATGTCTCGCTGCTATAACAAAAATCATCCGCATTATGACAACTGGGGTGGCAGAGGAATAAAGGTATGTGATCAGTGGAGATATGATTATCAGGCATTTAGAAAATGGGCGCTATATGCAGGATATGATGAAGAAAAGGACAGAAAATATCAGACGCTTGAAAGAATTGATAATAACGGAGATTATTGTCCAGAAAATTGCAAATGGGCGACTGCACATGAGCAAAATCTAAACAGGAGATATTTGGGAAGAAAAACAGGAGCATATAAGTATAATTGGACATTTGAAGGGATTACAAAGTCGGCAATAGAGTGGTGTGAGATTTTCGGAGTTAGTGTTCCTATGGTGATGTATCGAGTTAAAACAAAAGGGATGAAACCATTTGAAGCATTAGTTACTCCGGTTAATAGAGCGGATAACTTAGACGAAATTACGGAAGAGAAGGTTCGTAGCATGAGGGATTCTGGAATGAAAACTAAAGAAATCGCAGATTTTTTTGGATGTTCAAAGAATACCATAGAAAGAAGATTGGGGAAACGAAAGTGAAATATTTTTGAACAGCGAACGCTATCAGGCGATTCAGATTTGAGGTAGATAGATGTTAAGACCAGCACAGCTTTATGAGCAACAGCTTCAGGAAGAAAATGAGTCTTGATAAGGCCATAGAACATGGCAAGGAGCATCGAAAGATATATTACGGAGCTAAAGCGGTAGATCATACATGCCGGAATCATGGCAGCTGTGGTTGGTGTTTAGGCAATAGGACATACAAAAATGCCAAGAAAATACTTTCGATGGAACAGAAGGAGTCGGAATGGAAATAAAGATAAATGTTGACGAAACAAGATTCAAAGATGTCCTCGAAAAAGAGTTGGAGGCTTTCTCAAAAGAGGAACTTCACGAGATAGTCCGGGAATGCATAGTAGAGTCATTGAGAAATTCGGAAGATTTAAAATCGCTTTTTATAGTCATGAGGAACAATGGGTATTATAACGTGCAAGAACCAAGCGAGGTCATGATAGAGGCAGCCAAATCCATTGATCTTTCTCCAGCATATAAAGAGATTCAGGACAAGATGATATCAACATTGAAAAACAATCATCATGAGCTGTTAGTAAGCGTACTTTCAAAATGTATTGTGAACGGATTAATGAACGATGGCGATTTCATAGAGAGACTTCGGGGCGAAACGCAATGTATGTTAAATCACAGTTTACAAGAGTTAAGATAATGACGAAAGAACAGTTGGAAAAGGCGAATGAGATTAATCGTAAAATAGAAGTTCTTAGAGGATTTCGTTACGACCCTGAATTTGTATATATGAAGCTTACAATCGGAGAAAAATCCTTGGATTTGAGTAGTTTTCAAGATTTAAAAGATTTGATATTAGGCTATTTGTCGGACAAAACCGCAGAGTTGGAAAAGCAGTTAGAAGAGCTTTAAGGTGGATATTGATGATACCAGTAAAAATTTCAGACATTATTAAAATCACTATGAGCGCAGCATTCACAATATGGTTTTCATTATATTTCATTGCGGCTATTAAAATGTTTTTCAACAATCCAGACATAAGTACGTTTGTAACAATGGTGATGATTTATTCGGCTTTTATTTTAGGCATCAGGATGACGATTAATCTAATAGCGGAACCTATATTCAGGTTATTTATTGATGAGGATGCTGAGAATGAATAATGATATTGTATCACATCCGTCTCATTATGTTGCTGGCCGTAAATATGAGCCAAAGGATGTTATAAGAGACTGGGATTTGAATTTCAATCTCGGCTCAGCAGTCAAATACATATCAAGAGCCGGTCGCAAGGACGATGCACTGGTTGATCTTGAAAAAGCAAAACAGTTTCTTGAGTTTGAGATAGAAGCGTTGAGAAATGAACGTAAAGCAAGTGTTTATGGCAGTGACGGCTGACGAGTATGAATTGCCAGTATGCGTAAGTGACAGTTGTGCTGAAATGGCCCGGAAGCTGAGGATTGACAGAGGAGCAATTTACAACTCGATAAATCATCCAGATAAGCACACAGGAAAGCATATCGGAATAAAATTTTTGAAGGTGAGCATAGAGGGTGACTAATAGTGTGGCTAAGATACTTAGTAACTTTTTTAGATATTTTGTTTTGTTTAATACTTTTAAGCTGCCTTAATGGAAACCAAAACAGACCAGCAAGGACAGGCTTTATAGCAATGTTTTCAGCCTATGCATTAAGTATATGGCTGATGTGGAATTAATGGGGCTATCGCCAAGCGGTAAGGCACGGCACTTTGACTGCCGCATTCACAGGTTCGAATCCTGTTAGCCCTGTTCGGCATATATCGGACGTATGCCATAGTAAGACTTGACTTCCATAATTACTTTCTCCTAAACCTTCGTTGTTGATAGTCCGATGAACCGCCGAAAGGCGGTTAATAGGAAGTAGCTTAATTGGTAAAGCAACACAGTTTATCTGAGATTGTCAGTTCGAATCTGACCTTCCTATTGTGGCTGGGTAGCTCCCAGATGATGTGAGAGTAGCGAAACACCTCACAGAGAATGACAATGCCCGTTGAAAACTACAGCAATAGCTTCAAGCCGCGGGTGCGGAGCAATGATTTGCAGTGTGATAATCTAAGCGGGAATCGCACATGGCTCCATAGTCAAGAGGTTAAGACATTACCCTTTCACGGTAGTAACGATCGGTTCGATTCCGTCTGGAGCCATTTTCCATCTACATGGCACAAACTAATAATGTCTTGCTCAATATTTGTGCAAAAAACTTCTCAGCAGAACAATGGCCGTAACAGAACAATAAGTCGGCGATTGCTGAGGTGTCCTGGAAGTGTTTGATACTGAGTTTGATAATCTTATCCAATGTTTTTGGTACTTGGCATGAGCTCTACAAACAGGTGGTTTATAAGGGATTTGACATCGTGGCGTAATGGTTATCGCAGAGGTTTGCTAAACCTTCCTACAGAAATGTAGTCCGTGTTCGAGTCACGGCGATACCGTTTGCAGCAACCCAGATTACCGGTACATCGGCGGCACGATAAGCCGTGAAAGGTTGTTGCGAATTATCTGGCTTTGTCAAGGAAAAGACATTAAACCCCACCTGACGGCAAATGGTGTAAAATGCGGTTCCCGTAGGTAGACGTATCGGGATTAAACTACACGCCAGAGAGGGTTCGCCGCAAATCAATATTGAAATCCGGTACGTGGTCGCACAGGATGTCCAAATGGGCGATATTGATTAACTACTGCAACCGAACGCAGTATAAAAACATGAGGGACGTATGCGCCCGGTTTCTCCGTGTACCACACAGTATCTGAAGCGGAGCGTAAAATGGTACAGTGTATGGATAGTGGCGGAAGTAGACGCAATGCACAGTAAGCGCTTACTGGCATGCTCCAACTACCTGGGAGGAGCGTGTGGGTATCAAATCCCACCTATCTATGCATATAAGTAATCGTAGCTGATTATGAGTATGAAGCAAATTTGCGTGGTTTGAGATAGAGGTTCAACTCCTCACACCTAACCGAAAGTAATTGCGTAGCTAACAATGAAATCGGAGACGGTCGGGTGTCGGTATAAGCGGTGGTTCGACTCCACCTATCTCAATTTGGCTTTGCGCACTGAGCCAATATGTTCCCGAAACAAATGTCGGGAACATCAATCAGTGCGTGGTGTGCGGTAGCTCAGTTGGGAGAGCAGAGTTATAACAGAGTCGCAAGTTCGAGCCTTGCCCGCATAATTCCGAAGAATTGCAATCTTCGGAAATCGTTTTCCCCTATAAATAGTTCCGTGGAAGGCATACATGGCTGTTCGAGTCAGCCACACGGAATGGGTGCATGTAGACAGCGCCCTCTTATCATTACGCCTGCCGTCCTGCTATCGCTACAGCGGGGCGGCATTTAAGGAGAAATATGTGTGTAAGACAATGCGATTGTAATAACTGCTATAAAAAGAAAAGATGTACTGATTGTCCGCATTGTTTTGAGAATAGAGATGTGGATTGCAGGACAAATGGAATACAGGGGTGCAAATATAAAGTTCCTTATCCTTAAAGCCGTGTTCTAAGGAGGTTGCAGTGAAACTCAAAATCACAGGTGTTGAAAATGAAAATATATCATTCGTGTTAAATGTTTCTGATTATGAATTAAGGCAAGTTGCTCGAGATGAAGCGCAAGAAATAACACTTAAAGGATACATATCTGATTTTCAGGATGATGTTGAACCTTTTGATGTTGATAGAGAAGATATAAAGAAGTTGTCAAGAAAGCAGTTAGAGTCATTATTAGTTAAATGGATGATGGAGTGCTCAAAATTACGCACTGAGAAAAACACTAACAAGGAAGAAATTAGATCATTAAAAAGCCAAATAGAAAATCTAATGAATGTTTGCTATGGCAATAAAGATGAAATGACGAAAGCAATTCTTAAATCTGAAGATCAACATCAACAGGACTGCATTAAAATCAATCAGCTCCATGTGACGATTGATACTCTGGTGGACAAGTATTCAAGGCTTAGAAAGACTGTGGGGATGGATTGATATGACCGAATACCGAGCTATATACAAATGCCGATTGTGCGGGGAAGAATTTGTGAGCGCTGTAACCGGAAATGCGGATATTGCGATAAAGCATATGGTAAGCGTGACGAGTGGGTATAATCCTACAGAGTACATAGGATCGCCAATTACAGAAAAAACTATGCACAGTTGCAAAGGCGGCTCAATGGGTATGGCAGATTTTTTGGGTTTCCGTAAAGTGGAGGATGGTAATGAATCTGATTGAAAAATGGAAAAACCGTGAGACGAAGAAGAAACTCCGGGAAGAGAATGAAAGGTTAAAGTCCATACTTTCACCTTACAATAACTGGTCACGTTTTATAATGTTATAGCCAGAAAACCCACGGTCTTTAGACCGTGGGATGAATGGCGGCAAGTATAATAGTGCATGACATTTACTGATAAACTCCAAATCAGTAAAGTGCATGATATAATATACATACAGAAGTTATCTTCGAGTCTACGAAAGGAGTAGGTTTGTATGTATCTTACGGTTAAACAGCAGGTCAAGCATCTGTCCAAAAAAGATTATCGCACCATTAAAGAACTCTGCCATACAGCTAAGAATCTCGCGAATGAAGCGATCTATAATGTACGACAGTATTTCTTTACGGAAGGCGAGTTTCTTAAATATGAGAAGAATTATACACTGTTAAAGAACAGCTCTAATTACAAGGCTCTTAATTCAAATATGGCACAGCAGATACTGAAAGAAGTCGATGGCTCATTTAAGTCATTCTTTGGTCTGCTGAAGCTTGCAAAACAAGGCAAATATGCTTTTAAGGATTGCAAATTGCCACGGTATCTTCCGAAAGACGGATATACAACACTGGTTATAGGTTTTGTCAGACTGAATGGAAATAAGCTCATACTTCCGTTTTCAAACAGTTTTAAGAAAACACATAAGCCTGTTGAAATAACGATACCGCCCATACTTGTCGATAAGAAAATTAAAGAGATACGTATTATACCTAAGAACAACGCAAGGTTCTTTGAGATCCAGTATATCTATGAAGCTGAATGTATTCAAAGAAATCTTAATAAAAGCCATGCACTTGCGCTTGATTTAGGTGTAAATAATCTTGTGACAGCGGTAACAAGTAATGGAAGATCATTCATTATCGATGGAAGAAGATTAAAATCGATCAACCAGTGGTTCAATAAGGAAAATGCCCGTTTGCAATCTATCAAAGACAAACAGCATTTTGGTAAGAAGCCTACAAACAGACAAAAGGCTATTGCCCGTGACCGTAACAATAAAGTCAACGACTATATGAACAAAGCTGCCAGAAAGGTGGTAGATTATTGCATTACGAATAACATCGGTACACTTGTCGTTGGCTACAATGAAACATTCCAGCGTAATAATCATCTTGGGAAACAGAATAATCAGAACTTTGTGAATATCCCATTTGGACAGTTACGCAGCAAATTGGAGTATCTTTGTGAATTAAATGATATCATCTTTGTAAAGCAAGAAGAATCTTATACATCCAAATCATCGTTTTGGGATAAAGATGATCTCCCAGTTTACAATGCCGATAATCCGAAAGAATATCTGTTCAGCGGTAAAAGAGTGCATCGCGGTCTATATCAGACAGCAAGCGGTAAAACATTCAATGCGGATGTAAACGGTGCATTAAATATCATGCGTAAAAGTAGCGTTGTGGATATGAATATCCTATACGGTAGAGGCGAAGTGGACACGCCTATAAGAATAAGGATTGCCTGATCTGTCAGGTGGAAACTTAAATATCAGACTTCTTAAACAGAGGTGTATAAACACCTTTTGAAGCCCATTGCCTTTAGGCGATGGGTAGTTCACGTAAAAAGTGTTCCGTCAGATTCTCTTATGGCCCCGGAAGATGCAGTTGAATTTACAAAAGCTGACATCAAGGCCAATATAATAAAAGATGTCATTCCATTTATTGAGTTTTCCGATAGTGACGGCTTGATGGGTAGTAAAGAAGTCCGTGGAACGCTATATGTAGTTAAAAGAAATGGATGATAAATGCCAACAACGTATATATTAGCGGAAATGATGAGAAAGAAAAGCAATATAAAAACGATAAAAGTTATACAGAATAATGTAACTTATGAGATGACTGAGGAGTCAGCCAATAAGGTTTTAGATACAACTAAAAAGTTTATGGATAATGGTATTTATGCCGTCAGGAATGGTGATTCAATCATTATCAGCAATGAGTCATTTAAAGATAAGAAAAGCCTTAAAGATCGAGTAAATGACTATAAGAAAAAGGGGTACGAGGTATTTTTTAACGAGAAACGAGGCGTGAATCAATAATGGAAATCATTGGAGCTATTTTAGCATGGCTGATATATGCTTTGATACTGTATTTGATAATATGTGTGGGCAATCCAGAATATAGAGAACTTACATTTCATCAAAAAAAACTTTTAGATGAAGCCCAAAAAACTTGGAATGAGTATTCTAAAGATATGACATTAGATGAACGCTATGAAGTATATAGTGAATGGTGTGAAGATTATAAATATAAGCATGGATTACACTTCATTTTGCATCCAAGTATTCATGGTGCTCCATATACTCGTTTGAAAGTAAATCTTGATGGAAAAGTGTATATTGGAACAATAGAAGAAATTGCAAAAGAATCAGGTTGGCCAAGAAATCAGTTATATAAAATAGCACACAAGAAATATGAACATGAGTGACGGTAATGACTCAATAGAATATAAAGTTCTCAAGTTTGCAATGAATCCGCCTGAACCGCCGGATGGCCAAACGTACATAGAGAAAGATTATAGGACGGGTGAATTATTTGTAATATGTCCATATTGTGGGAAAAAGAACTTAAAAATACGAGAGAACACACGGATTTCAAATCTAACGCTGAAATGCAAAGGTTCAAGCTGTAAAAAGTTGTTTGAGGTAAATGTGTGAGTTGCTTTAACTGCAAATTCTATGATACTGATTATGAGTTTGATCGTGAGAATGAATACGAAGTAGGTATTTGTGAAGCTGGGCATAATGAATATCTTGACTCTGAAGAAGAATGTCCATATTTCAAAAAGCATAGACAGAGAAAATATGTTGAGAAGGATACGGAGTGCGATTTATGTGAATATCTTTCAGAATGTATGGAAAACGGAGAATATATTGGATGCACAACGCGCGAAGACAATAGAAACCATGTGATATGCAGTATGGAAAGTTGTAGAAAGCGAGTGGATGCATGAAAATTTTAACCAGAAAAGAACAGGATGAGATTCTAAAGCGTGTGGCTGCTTGCCAGATTATTTGCAATAACTATATCGGCATTAATACCAGAGATGAAATTGAAGCCGGAACAAAAATGACAGAGAATTTAGCGGATATTGCGGTTACTATTGGTGGAGAATCTGGTGCAGATAAGGTTATGAATACAGTACACAAGTACAATGAATGAACCTGTAAGGATTTCTTACAAGTTGGGAGGGTGAAATAATGGATTTAAAAGACATATTACTATATGCAATATATGGAATATCTCTTTTTGCCGGATTATTCGGACTCTTAATTTTGATTGTCCTTACTGTATCATTAATTTAACCAAATATCGTGAGAGCCAAGCGAAAGCGGAGAGCCAAACTTTTAGAAGAAGGGAGGACTCCGCTTTTTATTATGCAATTACTCGAAGAATACAAATCTGACATGCGAAAACTAAAGACACTTCTGGAGCGTGGAGTGGACTATCGAACGGTCGCCGCTATTCTTGCACAGTCTCAATATATTCTGAAAGATTACCCGAATGAAAGAAAATACTGCTTTGCGTACTCAAAGGCGGTAAAGGATATTGCCCTGCGACAGTATGCGGAGACGCTGAAACCGGAGTGGGATGAGATTTACTGGCAAGCAATGCTGTGGGAAGCGCCGATGCTTCTGGACTCCTATTGTTTGTATATTGAAAAGAATCGGAAGCCACAGGAACGGTTTTATCAGCCGAGAAGGAAAACGCTGAAAAAAGTTGTAGATAAGTTACAGGCTCTTGAAGATGACGAACTGGACGAACTGTTTTTGCATCAACCGCCAAGAACCGGAAAATTGATTGAAGACGATGCTCCAGTATTTACATCAAATGGGTGGAAAAAGCATGGAGATTTAGTTGTTGGAGATAAACTGGTTGGTTCTGATGGGAAATATACAGATGTTATCGCCATACATCCAAAACACCACACAACACATACAATTACATTTTCTGATGGAACCAAGATAAATTGTCACTACAATCACGAATGGTTAGTTTACGACAGAGGAGCACAAAAATATAAAGTAATTGAAACGCGAAAAATGATAAAGCGAGTCAAAAATAAAGAAGGAAGAAATAACTTTTTACTTCCATTAAGACCGGTTATGGAGGGAAGTGAAAAAGAATTTTCCCTACCTCCGTATGTTTTGGGAACGTGGTTAGGAGATGGAACAAATCAAAAGCCATGCATTTCAAATGATAAAAATGATTTGCAAATTATAGATAAAATAAAAAGTTTGGGTTTTGAAATTCAACACACATATATACACAAAACAACAGGGGTAGTTACAAGTGACTTTGGGAAAAAACTATCTGATTGTTTAAGAAAATATGGGATGTGCAAACGAAGTTATAGAACCGAAAAGAGAATTCCGACTGATTACTTGACTGCTTCTATAAGGCAACGAATAGAACTATTAGCTGGATTATTAGATACTGATGGATGCTTAATCGAAAAAGAAAAGAGATATCATTTCTCAACAACAGAAGAGGGGCTGAAAGATGATTTTGTTGCGCTTATCTCATCTTTTGGGTGGAGAGCGTGCGTTTGCAAAGAAGAGCCAAAAGTTTCAACAAGTGGAATTATAGGGAGGAAGTCGGTATGGACAATCGGATTTAACCCGACATTTCATATTCCTTGCGTGTTAGAGAGGAAACGGTTATTTAAGTTTTCAAAGCAAAAAAGAATATCCATAGAAAAAATAGAGGAATCAAAAGAAAAAAGTGGAAATTGTATAACAGTTTCAAATGCAGATGGGATATATATGGTTGGATATCATATGCTACCAACCCATAATTCACAAATTATTACCGAAGCCACTTCATGGCATTGTTCCAGAAATACAGAAATTAGCAATTTGTACGTCACATACAAAGAAGGTCTGGGAGGTGCATTTCTTGACGGGTGCATGGAAATATGGACTGACCCTACATACTGCCACAATGATGTATTCCCGACAAAAATAGCAAGGACAGACGCAAAGAATCACAAGGTTGATCTTGGAAGAAAAAAGAAATATGCGACTCTTTCTGGAAAAGGATTAGAGTCTGGACTTAACGGAGAATATGACGCATACGGCTGGCTTATCTTAGACGATATTCTTGAGGGAATACAGGATGTTCTTAATCCAGACATTTTGAAGAGAAAGCAGATTGTCTTTGATAACAACGTAATGTCCAGAAAGAAAGAGCAGTGCAAACTTATTCTTAATGGAACAATTTGGTCACTGCATGATTTATACATGGATAGGCTCAATTTCTTACAAAGCAATCCAGAAGCAAAAAATATCAGATATGACATTTTGAAAATTCCGGCGTTAGACCCGGAAACGGATGAAAGTAATTTTGACTATGAATATGGAGTAGGGTTCACAACTGCTTATTACAGAACTACACGGGCGAAATTTGAAGAAAATGACGATATGGCAGGCTGGCTTGCGCAGTATCAGCAAGAACCTATTGAACGAGATGGAGCATTATTCAAGTCGGAACACATGAACTTCTACAATGGAGTCCTTCCAAGTGAAGAACCATTAAAAGTAGTATCGGCGTGTGATGTGGCATTAGGCGGATTGGATTATTTGTCCATGCCGATAGCCTATGTATATGAAGATGGTTCTGTATATATCCATGATGTTGTTTTTGATAATTCGGAAAAGAAATACACGATGCCAAAGGTGGTTGCCGCAATCATAAACAATGGTGTTACAAATGCCTTTTTTGAAGCTAATGCAGGCGGCGAAGGATACAAAGATGAAGTGGACGCGGAATTGAAAAAGAGAGGATATAAAACAAGCCTTGTATCAAAATATGCGCAACAGATGATTTTGTCAAATGGAGGTCATGCGGCAAAAACTCATCAGCGGAAAGAACAAAGAATATGGGATAACGCAGAAGAGATACGGCGTTTCTATTTTCGAGATATAAGCTGCCAAAATCAAGAGTATAGAAAGTTTATGACAAATTTGTATTCGTTCACCATGACTGGAAAGAACAAAAATGACGACAGTCCAGACTCTCTGGCAAGCCTTGCAGTGTTTTTGAAAAAAGGAAGTGGAGTCAGGACGGCACAGGTTATCAATAGCCCATTTTAGGAGGGAATGAATGAATTGCATTTTTTGTGGCGCAGAGCTCAATTCTTCAAAAAAATATATTTGCACAACATGTAATGAGAAAAGAAGACAACTAAGAATATATGTGAAATTGAACAAAGCTATTAATAAAACTAAAAAATCACACACAAGGGTTTTTCATGCATCTTATGATTTTGAAAAAGAAAGATTATGCATAATAAACAAAATCAAAACTAAAAAATTTGATTTTAAAAGTACAGAGGAAATGTGCGTAGCATTGTTAGCTGAAAAAGAAGGAATTAAATATATCCCAAATTATAGAATAGGCCCCTATACTGTGGATTTTCTTTTTCCAGACCTTAAGGTGTTTTTAGAAATAGATGGAAGCATATATCACACTGATAATCAATCGGAAATTCTTAGAGAAAAACAAATAGTAACTGCATTTAATAATATTTTTTCTTTTATAAGGATAGATGCTACAGAAGTGCCAAATTGCTTAATTACTGGTCTAAAAGACTCCATTGATTATGTATTAAGCGAAAGAATAATATCGAAAAATGTTTCACATTTACAAGAAGATACATTGAGGTTTATTGAATTTTCAGATTTACAAAAATATCTTTTAAGGAAGAGCATATGACAGCAAAACAATATCTGGGACAACTCACAAGGCTAAATAAAATGCTTTCAAATAAGCTATCTGAAATTTATCAATTAAGATCGTTGGCAAGTAGTATAGGGGTTTCATTTGAAGAAGACAAGGTTCAGACATCTGGTAGTAAAGACAGAGTAGGAGATATGGTATCTAAGATAGTTGATCTTGAAAATGAGGCGGAGGCTTACTGTGCTTTTTACATAGATCTTCGAAGAAAAATCATCGCTCAAATTGATTCTATGCCAAAGGAAACATACTATACAGTTTTGTTTGCAAGATATATCGAAGACAAGACCTTTGATGTTATAGCAGACGAGATGGGATATTCTTGGAGACAGGTTCTAAGGATACATAGCGATGCTCTATTAGAATTTGAAAGGGAATACAAAAAAGAATTTATGTCATTGAATGTCATATTAACTAAGTGATACATTGTAAACTGAAGATTTAGAAATACTGGCGTGTTTGACCACAATTGCCCTTGAGTCATCTCAAGGGCTTTTTTATTGTAATAAAGGTGACACAAATGAATTGTTTAAATTATATAGGCCGACTAAAGATATTCACGGATGTAAAAGAAATCAACCGTGATAATGTCGTATCGGTTTTAAAAAAAGCATATTCGATACATCGCCAGAATGCCTGGGACATGCAGTATCTCATTGACTATGAAGCCGGAATACAACCATTGCCTTATACAAAAGACGTAAGGCCAGAAATAGATATCAAGACCTGCGACAACATGGCCAACTATGTCACGGAGTTCTGGAAAGGTTATTTTTGGGGAACACCACCGATCTACACTCAGCGCGGCAATAAAAGCCATGATGGTACTGATGAGGCAGTTGATAGTTCAGGAATTTCGGCATTAAATGAAATGATGCTGAATGGACTGAGCATTGGCCGTGAAAGGCAGACTCTTGCAGATTTTGTAGAAAAGACAGGCATAGGGCATGTAATAGTAATACCAAAAAAAGACTGGGAAAACGATTTAACTAAAGGAGCGTACGCGGAAGTCTATACATTGGACTCTCGGTATGCTTTTTGCGTATATAGTTCAGATGCCACTCATAAAAAACTTATGGGCGTCACCTATACCAAAATATCAGGCAAAGTCAGGTTTACGGTATTTACCCGTACAATGCGCTATGACATACAAGGCAATGAAATAGTAGAAGAGATACCAAACCTTTTAGGGATGATACCGATTGTTGAGTATGAACGTTCCGTTGACCGAACTGGACGCTTTGAAAGACAGATATCCCTTATGGATAACCTTAATTCCATGATTTCTAACTTCGCCAATGATGTAGCGCAGAAAACGCAGGAGCTCTGGTGGGGCAATGATATCAAGTTCCCGGAAGATGAAAACGGAAAACCAATTAAGCCTAAGAGTGGTCAATGGCTTTTAACATTTACAGGTGGTGAGGGTAACAATCCTAAGATTCAGCCGCTCTCAAGCAGTTTCGATAGTTCTCCAACACTTGATGCAATAAGCAATACAAGGAATGAAATCCTGCAAAAGTGTTATGTACCGATGCAGTATTCATCTCAGGGCGGAGGCTCAACGGGAATTGCTTCGAGCTTATCATCAGGTTGGGATGCTGCATCAATAGCAGCTGATGGGCAGGAACAGTTGATACGAGGCTCGGATAGGGAACTTTTAGCACTGATTATAAAGGCCATAAGCCTTTCGCCGAAAAAAGAACTTCCAGATGATGATCCGTTAAGACAAATAGTTTCACCTGACATTGATATCAAATATACAAGACGACAGAACTGGGATTTGGCAACAAAGGCCAATGCGTTTGCAACTCTGGTATCTCATGGTGTAAACGGCAGACATGCTCTGAAGGTTGCCAATATGTTTGAGGACGTGGAACAGGTATACATTGATTCTAAGGAAGGTATTGATGAATACCAAAAGAAAACTTACGGAGATACTGGAACTTCTGAGGGTGATCGGATTATGCAGGACAGTTCCGATCAATCAGCGAATAGTCCATCAGTCGATGGCCCGTCAACAAATACGGCTCAGAGAATGACATAACGGAGATGAGCGATGCTTCAGGCAAGAACATTTGACGAACTAAATGAAATGGTTGGAATGAACCGCAGCGAGTCATTTGAAGATTATTTTGATGTTATGGATATCTCTGAAGAGGAAAAGGAAAAGCGAATCAGCCTTGCTGAACGGTTGGAGGATAACTTCCTGTTTGTTTTAGCCTTTCTTTTTACCATGCAACAATATGAGCAAATCAACTGGGAGACTATAAAATACCGTTTTGAAACGGCTTACAGGGATGCTTTAAACGGCGTTATAGATATTGATGATTATCTTGATGATTATATCGTTCAATTTGCTAATGATGCCGTAGAAGTCACACAAAGCCATATAGATGACCCGTATTATTACTCGCAAGACCGGGCAAGGCTAAATGCCGAAAATGAAAGCAATTCAAGTTGGAATTATTCGGATTATGCTGATGCCATAAGGCAAGGGAAAACGCGTAAGCAATGGCGGACAATGAGAGATAAAAAGGTGAGGGAAAGCCATAGTGCGGTCGAAGGAAAAACGATACCAATTACAGATGTTTTTTATGTCGGAGGTTCATTTTTCCGTTTTCCTAAAGACAGTTTCTATTCACCAAATGCGGCAGATGTAATTAACTGTCGTTGTTCAATCAGATACTTATAAATCAACAGCCGGGAAACCGGCTGTTTTTATATGCGCCAGAGAAGGGGCAATACAAGTTTCGCAAACGACAAGAGAATGTCGGAAAACAACGCAAATTTAAACAGTGCAGAGAATGCACTCTAAAAAACGCAGAAAGGTAGAAAAGAATATGAAAAACATGAATAAGTACAAGTATTTTGGCAGTTCAAAGGTATTTAACCGTGCATTATTTGCAGCACCTGTTGAAGGTGAAGGCGGTGGGGATAACGGAGGTGGAGGTGGTGAAGGTGACCCTGAATCAAACACACCTACTGTCGAGGAATTAATCGCAAAACTGGCACAGAAGGACGCTGATTACATAAAGCTGAAAAATTCATTCGATACCACATCTTCTGAGCTTTCGACAGCCAAGAAGCAACTTAAGGCAAAGATGAGTGCGGAAGAACAGATCGAGGAAGAAAAAAGGCTTGCCGATGAAGCCAAGGACGCAAAGATTCAGGAACTGGAGTCAAAATTCCGAATGATGGATTACAGCAAGCGTTATATGGGGATCGGCATGGACGAGAAAACAGCAGAAACACTTTCAGCACTTACGGGTGAGCTCGAAGATGCAGACAAATTCTTTTCTGCTTTGGATAAATTCATTTCGGTTAGCAAAAAGTCAGCCGGCGAAAACGCAGTACAGGAATTAATAAAGAACAGTCCTGACATCAAGATAGGTGGCGGGGATGATTCAAGGACTTCGCTGGCAGAGGAAAGAGCCGTTGCTCTTGGTAAGCGTACAGCCGATGCAAATGCAGACATTTTAAAGTATTACAGGAGGTAAAAAATATGGCAAGAGGCGATATGGGTGGTGTAACCCAGAAAGTCGGTACTCAGGTTGAAATTCTCAACAGACTTCCTTTTGAGGGAGTACCGATGACGATTGATTTTACTTCTGTATCTGATACTGATGCAGAGACAGATGAAAAAGTTGTGTATGCAGGAACCCCGATTGACGGTTCTGGAAAACCGCAGAAAACGACTCCGTGGACTGGTGCGGTTGGTATTCTTCTGCATGATGTGTATGAGCACAGACCGCAAGGAACCATTTTGAAGAAAGCATATATCAACAAAACAGCGGCGGAGGCAAATGCAAGCGTCACTTATGACGAGACGCTGTACGGCATGTTCCCGATGATTGTTTTTGAAATGGGAAAATAATAAGTCCTGGCATTTTGACAATACCTGCCGCAAGTCAGGACTTATTAGGTAAGACGGTAGGAGACATGGTTGAACCGGGGATGTATGTGCAAGGAGATGGTTCTGTATTCGGTACATTTAAGTATGTGACTGGATATGAGGAATTTAACAGCGCAACGCCCGAAGAACAGGAAGGATATTTCTTCCCGTTTGAATTAAAGCAAACCGGTTCAAAAATGACATTTAAGAAAAATGGGAATATCACCAAAAAGGATATTAATTTTGACAAGGATATTGTTTTCCGTGTGTCTAAAGGAGATACATTTGAAGTCTTGGTAGATGGAAAACATATCGTTACATTTAATTTCAGAAACGCAAGATTTAAAACAGAGTAATACCGGTTGACGATGGAGTCAGTCGCTAACCCCTAAAATCTATGGGGTAGAAAGGAGAAATATGAAATTAACTGATGTGTTCAGTGCAAGAGCTGTGGCACTGAATAGAACTGAAGTAGAAAGTAATAGGATTCCGTATCTTGGCGAGGCATTTTTCCCAAATAGAAAGAAGATGGGAATTGACCTTAAGTGGATCAAGATACATAAGGGGCTTGGAGTAGCCTTAAAGCCATCTAACTTTGATGCAATGCCTACCATTAGGACAAGGCAGGGAATCGAAATGACAAAGGAAGAGATGCCATTCTTCCGTGAGTCCATGACTGTAAAAGAACAGGACATGATCGATATTATGCGTGTTCAGGATTCAAATGACCCGTATATCGATGCTGTTCTTGAGTCCATATACGATGACACTAACAACCTGATAGACGGTGCAGATATTTCCGCAGAACGTATGAGGATGCAGCTTCTTGCTCCGGCTAACGGAGAGCTTGGAATCAGTATTGGAACAGTTGACAATATGATCCACAGCTACGACTACGACCCGGACGGAACGTGGAAGGCAAAGCATTATGTTGAACTTACAAGTACAGATAAGTGGGATGCGCCAACAACCGCAAAGCCACTGACAAATCTTCAGGCAGGAATACAGTTCCTTGCGAGCATTGGCGTATCGGCGCAGGCGCTTCTTGGAAATAGTTCTACGTTTGACATGCTTCTTGATTGCGATCAAGTTAAGGATGCATTCGTTACCATTATGGGAACCGGGGTAGGATTCCTTGATAATCAAGCTATTGCAGATGTAATCAGCCGTAGGCTCAAGCTTGAGATGATAGCTTACGATAAGATGTTCAAGGATTATGACGGAACTGAAACAAAGTTCTATCCTGACAACTATGTAACTATCATCGGTTCTGGACAACTTGGAAATACATGGTATGGAACCACTCCGGAAGAGAGAACACTTCTGACTGATCCGAAGGTTGATGTAGCTGTTCTTGACCGTGGCGTAGCAGTGGCTGTTAAGACGGATTACGGCCCACCAGTGCTTACATCAACTACCGCTTCCATGATTGCGCTTCCATCTTTCGAAGGCATGGATAGCATTTATGTAATAAAGGTTAAATAAGAAGGTGAATACCTATGATTTTTGACCACATTATTGTCCGTAATGGCAAATACTATGCGGCAGGTGAAGAAGTCCCAGATGAGGGCTTCGACCTGCCGTTTCAGGACGATATAGTTCCTGAAGAACTGCCTTTTACCGATGTTCCTGAGCCCGAACCAACGCAGGAAACTCCTAAGAGAGGCAGACCTAAGAAGACAGAGTAAGTTATAGGAGGTGATGCAAAATGGATGTTGAAGAAAAACTTTTACAAGCATTGATCAATTATGCTGGCGATGATTATGACAAAAGCCAGGATCCGTTTCTGCTCAACCTCATAGAAGATGCCATAGATGAAGTTTGTTCAGTAATGTATCCATGTGGATATAAAGATGCTGAATTTAAACAAAAGGCGCGAGACAAAGCTCTGCTTAATTATGAAAGCAAGATACGCAGAATAGCGGAATATCACTACGATAAACAGGGAAAAGAGGGCGTTACCAGTTATTCAGAAAATGGAAGTTCAGCTTCCTATGAGAACTCGGGTACGCCCGATAGTTATTTTAGAGGGATCATACCGATATCTGCGATCTTATAAAAAAGTCGGTGCGTGGAAACTGTTTTGTTATCCTCCCGGTTTTCGCAGGGTGTAGTCAGGTTGGTGAGGTTGGGCAGACTACAAACTTTTTGAGGGGATATTGAGGTATTCAATGGAATGTTCAAATGAATGCAAAAATGAATACCGCTTTAAACAAATAGAAGAAAAACTGAGAAAAAACTCAGACGATCATGAAAAGTTTTTCGAGCGAATCGAAAAAATAGAAAAGGATATGACAGAATCACGAAGTGATCGTAAGCATATCAATGAAAAACTTGAGAAGATCGATTCGAATGTTGAAACATTAATGATGAAGCCTATAAGCAGATATGAAACTGTTGTCACAAGCATTCTTACAGCTTTGGTAGGTGGTCTGATTGGTTTTATAGTAAGCGGTATTTTGCCGGTGTAATGCATTTCCATTTCAGGAGGAGGAATGGAATGTCAAAAGAAAACGATTATAAGACTTTCATTGAAGATGAGATACAATTCTATCTTCGTGAAGCAGGTTTTAATCCTCGAGAAAAAGAACTTTTTAAATTAAGAGTTTATGAGGGGAAGACCTTGTGGGAATGTTGTGACATTATGGGTTACAGTTCCCGAACTGTTGACAGGATTAATAAAAGTCTTAAACATAAGATATTCAAGGCAGCTCCGATGTATTATCGGGGCTGTTCTTGTAAATATAAGTAGTGACGGTTTTGTGGCGGATTGCTGGCGTGTTTTAATGCCTTGTCAGGATTTAAAATAAAATCATAGATGAGGGAGGAATGATACATGCCAATGTTTAATCCGTATTATCCGGGCTTTATGCCTCAAATGAATCCACTTGCTCCATATCAGGAAAGACTTAATCAAATGCAGATACAGTCTCAGCAAAACACAATGCAGTCTATGGGACTGAATGGTGAAGTGGTAGACAGCCTTGATGTTGTTAAGGCAAAAAATGTAGATATGTCTGGCAATGTGACGTTTTATCCTAAGTCAGACTTAAGCGAGATATATACTAAGAGACTTATGCCAAATGGTACAAGTCAAATAGACATATATATTAAGAAAGAACCGGTCGATATGGCCCAGCCTGTACAGACATCACAGGGAGTATCAATAGATACCCTGAATGTGATGCTTGGGCAGCTTAAAACCGACCTATCGACAGAGATAAACGGTTTAAAGGAAATGGTAGGCGTGGCTATAAATACGTCATCGCCTAAGACAACAAGGGGAGGAAAGACAGATGCTTAATTTGATGCAACTTATGCAGATGATGAGGTCTGGAACCCCTCAGCAGATGATATTTAATAATTTAAAGTCTCAAGTAGGTAACAACCCGGTACTTGGCAATGCCCTTGATATGGCTCAGAAAGGCGATAGTAAGGGATTGGAAGAGTTAGCAAGGAATTTATGCAAGACCAACGGAGTTGACGCTGACGAGGCTATGAAACAGCTTAAAAGCCAATTTGGCATTAAATAAACAGATACATTTTAAGAAGAGAAAGCCGCGGATTTCTCCTTGATTTGTAAATACAAAAAAGGAGAAAAACAGAATATGTTCAGTTCAAACTGTATGTCCCCTGCTGATATGGCAGCAGTGATGGGGACTTCGAACCGTGGCAACAATGATGGTTTCGGCGGTGACGGTTGGGGTTGGATCTGGTTGATTCTCATTTTCGCAATTTTTGGCGGATGGGGTAACGGATTCGGCTTTGGTGGAAACGGTGGAACCAACACTCCGGGATTCCAAGGCTTTGCAACAAGGTCTGATATTGACGCAGCTCTTTCCACACAGGGTATCGAGAATGGAATTACTGGAATCGGTACTCAGCTCTGTAACGGGTTTAATGGTGTAAATTCAAACATCGCTAACCTTGCTTCACAGATGGCAAATTGCTGCTGCGACCTTAAGCAGGGACAGGGAGAAATCTCGTATAACATCGCTGCACAGACTAACATCCTTCAGAATACCGTAAATAACGGTATCAGAGATGTGATAGAAGCTCAGAATGCCGGAACACAGAGAATCGTTGACCTGATCACTCAGGATAAGATTCAGAGCCTTCAGACGGAGCTTCAGAGCGCACAGCTTCAACTTAGCAATGCTGCTCAGACAAACAACATAGTAAATGCTCTCAGGCCTACACCTGTCCCGTCATATCCAGTTATGAGCCCATATACTTCAATTATAAATCCTACTGGATTTACCTTTGGAGTAGTAGGCAACGGATGCGGATATAGCGCTTGTGGCTGTGGCTGCTAATTAGTATCTTCCCTATGGGATGTTCGGCGAATAGCTGATATTACTAAACATTCAAGGGATAGATGCTAATCAACATAGTTTCTATCCCTTTTTCAATAGAAAAGGAGAATAGGAAATGGCAGAGTTTACATCAACAATCCAGCAAGTCGCAGCAGGACAGAATGCTGTACTTGATACAGATGTAATTAGAAGCCGTTGCGTAAATCACAGAACAGGATCAGGTCTTATATGTCTTGAAAACAGCGGCTGTGATTGTAAACCGGCAAGATACAGAGTCTTTGTGAAAGCTAATATATCGATCCCGACAGGAGGAACGGTAGGAGCAATATCACTTGGACTTTCGTTAAACGGAGAGGTGGTACAAAGCTCTCTTGCAACTGTTACCCCAGCTGCCGTAAGCGATGAATTTAATGTAGCATTTGAGGAAATCATCAATGCCGGAAAATGTTCTGTAAACATCGCAGTAACAAACCCTAACACACAGACTATCGAAGTAAGCAACCTCGTAGTTATCGTTGAAAGGATATGCTAAGGAGGTGAGCTTATGCATAAGATAGCAATGGAAATGGGTAAATGGGCTATGGAGCAGGCAAAAGCCCACGGATTTGACAATATCACATCTCAGGAGTGGGATGACCTGAAAGACTGCATGGAAATCGTGAAATGTGCGGTATGCGCTGATAAGGACTACCGTATAGTTGAAGCGATGGACGAAGCAGAAGAGGTCATGGGACGCATGGGATACCGTGGACGCGATCCAAGAACAGGACGCTTTGTACACCGCTCAGGTAGAGGACGCTCGGCTGGATATGTACCGTACTATCACATGATGGACGGAATGGAAGATTATGACGACATGATGGACTATCTTCCAAACATGACAGGCTACAGAATGGGTTATTCTGACGGCAGAGGAAATAATGGGAGTTCCTATGGCTCTAATTATTCTTCTGGGAATGATGGCTCACGATATGGCTATGAGGGCATGAGGAATCAATCCAGATATGGAGAGTCTTATGACCGTTATTCCGATAAGCGCAGGCACTATCACGAATCGGGCGATGCTGATTCAAAAAAACAAATGGACGATTCAATAGAGGACATATTCAACGATATGGAGAATATGGTTCAGGATGTCATAAAAGAAATGACGCCTGAGCAAAAAGCTAAGTATAAGCAGAAAATGACAGTGCTTGCACAAAAAATGCAATGACAATGAACACGAAAAGGGCTGACTTTTTACGAGGTTGGCTCTTTTTGATTATAGATTTTGGGCAGAAGTTATGATTTGTAATCATGAATGGAAACAAATAGGTATGCCACAACACTTGAAATATGATTATATTGGAAATGAAGTTGTTCTGATACGCTGTAAATGTAACAAATGTGGCAAAGAAAAAGACAAACAATTTTACGGACATACGATAGGAAACTTGTTTGACAGGCGGTGATGACATGATAAATGGATTTTATATGAATGGTAATTGGTGGTCGGTTCGGTGGACAGACCCGACAAATCCTATCCTTGTAGACCGCACCAATATTTTGACTTGCGCAGTCACTGACCCTGATACCATGACCATTTATCTGTCAAATAAACTCAGTGGTGAATTTCTCACAAGGGTTGTTCTTCATGAACTGAGCCATGCGATGATGTACAGCTATCATTACCTTGATGAAATACATAGATATTGCAAGAAGCGACACTGGATTGAGATGGAAGAACTGATTGCAAATCTGATAGCAGATAGAGCCTATGAAATATTCCAGAGAGCCTATGATATTGTAGGCGATGAGGCAATAAGATTTGTTCCATACGGGCTTGAAAGGAGCGTGGCATAATGCGCTCAAGAACAAGAGATAGGCAGGATATTTGGTTTTCAACAGTGACTGAGAAAAAGATCGGGATTGACACCATACAGGAATATGCAAAACCTGTTAAAAAGAGAATGTCGGTCAGCACGGGTACAGGATTGCCCGGGCAGGTATCAGCAGGACTTGTAGTTGACTATGACCGTGAGATTTTGAATTATGACCATGATTTTCTACAGGTAGAGGGAAACGTGGTTTGGGTAGATGTGATTCCCGATATTGATGATGAGGGCAACCTTGTAATGTCTGATGATGAAGTTACTCCAACAGTTCCTCCCGATTATCGAATAACTCAGATATTCCGAACCGCGAAGGGGCATGTTGATGTGTTTGGCATTAAGAAAATAGGAGGAAACAATGGTTATTCCAAAGATTAAATGGGAAGAACGGCCTGAACATCTAACTATACTTGACCCAATGTTTTATAAGAATGAATTAACGATATTCCCTAACGCGGAAATAGGTGTAAATGCAGAAAAAACAGATAAAAATCAATCTTTTTGACGGCGTGTCGATCAATGATGCTATTAAGCAGATTCAGGAATATAACAGAAATCTCAAAAGAAAGACTCAGATATTAATAGATAAGCTTGCTGAAAAAGGCCTTGAAGTTGTTCAAACAACAATGGAGTCGGTGCCTGCCGAGGAAAAAGGCTCGTACAATACAGAAATCATTAATAACAGTAGAGGAGACATCATCGGTGCGGCAATAAGGCTGACTGGCGACAAAGTTCTCTTTATAGAGTTCTCCGCTGGTATAACCTACGGTACTCCGAAAGGCGGATATCCGTTGGATTCAGGCAAGCAATATGGTGTAGGAACTTATCCGGGACAAGTTCATGCCGAGGATCCGCGAGGCTGGTGGTACATAGACGAACAAGGCAATAAACACCATTCTTACGGTAATAGGGCATATATGCCGATGTATCATGCAGAATTGGAAATCCTATCGCAGGTAAGTAATATTGCTAAAGAGGTATTTGGACGGTGATTAAATGACTGTTTTGGAATTGATTAACAATATATTCACCAAGTGGGGAGATGCCATTAGCGAAACGGCTGTAAAGACTAACTACTCAATGGAGAATAGCACGGTAGTAGCTGAACTCCCAGCGGCAACGCTTTACTTCCAAGGCCTTCCGACAAGCGACTCTGACCTTATGGGAACGGAAGCATCAGTAACTCCAACAATTCAGGTGGATATTTACACAAAGGGGCAGAAGGCATTGACGCAAGCTTATGAGATAGATGCCGTGAGCCATAGCATTTTAAACGGCGTATACGGCATGAGGAGGGCTTATGGGCCTGAGCTTATACAATCCACAGACCCGTCAATCAAACGCCTTACGAGCCGCTACACAAGGCTTTTTGGCTTAGCTGACAGTCTACCTGAGTGACGGAAACATCGGAGAAATCCGTTGATATATAAAAAAATTGTTTAGGGCGCATCGCGCTCTATTTTTTATGCAAAGAAAGGAGATAAAGCATGGACTTAATGCAGTATATCAAGCCTGAATTAGTCATAGTAGCTATTGTCTGCTATGTGATCGGGATTGGGTTAAAAAAGACTCAGACCATTAAGGATAAGTACATCCCATTTATCCTTGGCACAAGCTCGATAGTTCTGTGTGCAATCTGGGTATTTGCAAACTGTCCAGTTTCCACTGGTCAGGAGATTGCCTCGGCTGTATTCATGGCAATCACTCAAGGAATATTAATGGCTGGCTTAAGCACTTACGTCAATCAACTTATTAAGCAGACAAAGAAAACAGAGTGATTGGAGGTGATCCTCGAATCTCCCGGACGCAGGGTTAAGTCGTCAACATTTTCCATTTTGGAAAAAGTTCAACCGTGTGCAAATACATACGGTTCTTTTTGTATTACCGGCTACCAGACAGGTAGTCGCTGACCTCAAAAAGTTAGAGGTAGAAAGGAGCTATTTATGGCAACAACGGGTCTGCCGGGATTATCTACTCTCGGAATTATTTTTTCCTACGGCGTAGAGACAACGTCCGGAACAAAACCAACAACATTTACAATTCTTCACAGATGTAACGATATTCCAGAAATTACGCTTGAAACAGAAACTATTGATGCATCAGCACTTGAAGATATGCAATCTCGTTATATTGCAGGACGTCAAGATACAGGTGGTGAATGGTCTCCGGTATTCAACCTTACGGATGAGGTAATTACTGAGTTGGAAGAGATGATGGAGGCCGCAGCAACAGGACTTGAGAGCGGTCTTAGAACATGGTTCCAGGTTACCGTTCCAAATCTTACAAAGTCCTTCTTTGTAGTTGGTCAGCCGGGTTCAAAGATACCACTTCCTGCAATGGCACAGAACGAGCTTCTCACGGGTTCGATCAGTATTGCCATCGATGAATATGTGGGACTTGATACAAAAGTAGTGCCTACAGAAGGAGACTGATTTAAAAATTGAATAATCAAGGAGGATAACATATGTACAAGGTACTAACTATAGGCGGTAAGGATTATAGGCTTGAGTACACAATCGAGGCGGCGCTCTACAAGGATGGAGTTGACCGCCTCGTTGATTTTTTAGGCGGAACATTCGGAGCTGAGGGAGCTGATGCAATAGCAGAAAAGCTATCAGATGAGGAAGCTAAGAAAACAGTAAGAGTTGAGATTGTAAAAAATCTTAAGTCGGAAGTTACTAATCTTCCAAATACAGCTCTTATTCTGTTTTATTCAGGTTTACTTGAGTATCACGGAGAGGAAGGCGATCAAAGCGTCATGTCCATATCCGATGCCAAGCATCTTGCAAAACAGTTATTTGCTGAACAACCTGATGATGGCATAAAGGATTTTGCAGATCTTTTAGCCACATGTATTGATCAGATGGCGGCCGATGGTTTTTTCAAGACAACGGGACTGGAGACACTGATGCAGAATGCAGCGAAGTCGAGCGGGGTCGCAGTTCCAAACAGAGCAGCACGCAGGGCAAAGGCGAAAGCTTCCGCGAACAAGTAAATTATCTTTTTGAAAATATTTATGAGTGCGGATTAACAGAAAAAGATGCCCTAAAGATGACGCCGAAATCTATCAAACTTTACATAGAGGGATACTGGAAAAGGCGCAAGAATGAGTGGGAAAAAGCTGAATATCAGTCATGGCTCACAGGTCTTTATAACATAAGTTCCATAGGGTGCAGTATCAGCCATAAGGTTAAATACCCTAAAAATCCAATGGAACAGCAAAAGGTTTATGTTGAGGATATTGAACTGACTGAAGAACAGAAAGAAGCAGCAAGGCAGGATTTTCTTGCAAGGCTTCAAAGAATGGAAAAACGTTTTAATAAGGCCAAAGAACGAAAGAATGGCTTTGAAATCGTTAAAGATCAGGGTGGATGAGTGTAACAGCTCATTTACTCATTACCGGCTGTCAAATAGGTGGCAGTCGCTAACCTCGCATATTTAGGAGGTGAATATGGCAGAAACAATAGATTCTCTCCAGTTAGAGATATCGGCGGATTCTGCCATAGCTGAAAAATCGTTAAATAGATTAGCTTCAGCTCTGATAAAAGTGCAGTCGTCCGTTAATGGCATAAGCACTGGACAATTTTCCAATTTAGCAAATGGTATCCGTAGATTATCAGATGCTATGGAAAGAATGAATGGTGCGGTCAAAACGGCTGATTTCACTCGAATAGCGACAGGGCTTAACAAACTGACATCAGTCAATGTCCTTGGAGTGAGTGATGCATCAAGAGCGATTAGTACATTGACGGCTAATTTAAGCAGTCTTGGAACGATATCTTTTGATGCACAGGGCATAGCAAATATAGCTAATGCGATAGCTCAGCTTGGCAGAAAAACAGTTACTCAAGCAACTCAGAATATACCGGCTTTATCAACTGCATTGACTCAGTTAGTCAGTGGTATGAATGGAATAAAGGCGGTTTCATTTGATACTAAAGGTTTACTTGAGCTTACCACTGCAATAAGTCGCTTAGGTGGCAAATCAGCTACGGCAGCAGCAAGCGGAAATATAGAAAAGCTTGCAGCAGCGTTGAAAAACATGATGACAACGCTATCCACAGCTCCGCAGGTCAGCCGAAACATTATTGACATGGCTCAGGCCTTAGGACAACTTGCCGCATCCGGCAACAGGGTAGGCTCAGCAACTTCAAGTTTGACTAATTCATTTAAGACTTTTGATATTTCGACAAAGAAATCATCGAAAAGTGCCGGTGGATTAGCAGCTGCGTTTGGTAAATTTTATGCGACATATTGGCTGATACTTAGAAGTATCGGCGTATTTAAAAAAGCCATTGACATATCTTCAGACCTTACCGAGGTTCAGAACGTGGTAGACGTAACCTTCGGTGATATGGCCGAAAAGATGAATGCGTTTGCCGATTCTGCATTGCAGAATTACGGTATGTCAGAACTTATGGCAAAGACAATAGCCAGCCGTTTTCAGGCTATGGGTGTTGCGATGGGCTTTGCTCAGGGGCAGATGTCAGACATGTCCATTGAGCTTACAAAGCTTGCCGGAGATATGGCTTCTTTTTACAATGTGACGCAACAGGAGATAGCCACTTCTTTACAGTCAATCTTCACTGGAGAGACTGAACCGTTAAGAAGATTTGGTCTTGATCTTTCATTTGCAACAATAGAAGCATGGGCTTTAGCAAACGGTCTTGATGCAGACATGCAAAGCATGACCCAGGCTGAAAAGACCATGCTGAGGTATCAATATGTGCTGGCAAATACCGGGGCAGCTCAAGGCGACTGGGCACGTACAAGCCAAAACTGGGCAAACCAGTTAAGACTTCTAACAGGAAATTTTGAGCAACTTGGCTCTATAGTCGGCGGTGTCCTTGTTAATGCCTTTAAGCCATTCATACAGGCTCTCAATAGCGTCATGGGCGCAGTTATCAACTTTGCACAGGTAGTATCTGACGCATTAGGAGCTATATTTGGATGGGAATACCAAGTAGGTGGAGGTGCTGCACAGGAATATGAAGCTGCCGCAGGCGCAGCAAGTGACCTTGAAGATGCAACTGGCGGAGCAGCTAAAAAAGCAAAAGAATTAAATAGATACATAGCCGCATGGCATGAAGTCAATAATATGACCACAAGTGACAGTGGTTCAGGTGGTGGCTCAGGCGGAGGTGGCGGTGCCGGTGGAGCCGGTGGAGCTGCTGATGGTGGAGAATGGATTCAAAAAGAGAGTCTATGGGAAAAATACACGAGTAGTATAGATACGCTCTATGAACTCGGTGATTACATAGGCGGAGTCCTGACCGATGCTATGAATGACATTGATTGGGACAGCGTTTATCAGGGAGCAAGGAATTTTGGAACAGGCCTTGCTTCTTTTTTAAATGGGCTTATTTCACCTGAATTATTTGGCGCTTTAGGTAGGACTATTGCCGGAGCGTTGAATACAGTCATATATGCACAACTATCCTTTGGACAGACATTCGACTGGACTAATTTAGGCGAGTCGATAGCAGCAGGAATTAACAACTTTTTTGCTACATTTGATTTTGCAGCTTCTGCTGAAACATTCAATACGTTTGCTTTAGGCATATTGGATGCAATAATTGCCGCCATAGATAAGACCGACTGGGACATGATAGGAAGTCAGATCGGTACATATCTCGAAGGTATTGATTTTATTGCCATAGGTAAAAAAGTCGGAAAAGCATTGTGGAAGGCTATTAATGCCGGATTCGACATATACAAGGGCATGTTCAGTGCCGCACCACTCGAAACGTCACTATTAAGCATATTAACGGTTGTAAAAAATCTTAAACAGATAAAGAGCATAACAAAGCTTATAGGTGATTTAGGCACTAAAGCTAAAAGTGCTGCTAAACTCGTTGAAACATTAGCGAAAGCGTTAACGGGAAATCAGTCGGCTGTACTTTTACTGTCACAAAACTATCCGAAATTATCATCCTCTTTGCAGACAACATTAACAGGGTTTAATAAACTGCAAAATGCATTTAAGCAAGGCAAGGGATTTAGTACCTTAAATGAGATGATAACTAATCTCAGGAATAACTTAACGGGATTCCAAAAGATAGGTATAACCTTGGGCAGTGCTTTTGCTGAGTTTAACATGGTGAATGATGCGGTAAGTAACTTAGCGACTGGCACAGGAAATGTAGCCGCTAATCTTGCTGAATTAGCTGGAGGTGCTGCCATAGGTGCAGCTGGTATGTATGCTGCACTTGGCCCGGCTGGACTTGCAATGGCAGCTGTTACTGGAGTGATCGCAGCTCTTAAGGGCATTGATGAAGCCATGAAAGAAAAAAGCGGTTATAACGATCTTGTTGAAAGATTAGATGCTTTATCAGACCAAGCAGATGAGGTGAACCGTAAGAGTGAATCTATAAAACAGAATCTTGAAGGTATGCGTGATTCTTTTGAAACAACAGGCGAAGCTCAGGCGGCTGTTGCGGAAAATCTTGCAGATAAATATGACGCACTGCATAGCAAGGCCAATCCTACGGCTGGGGATATTGCATTAATGAAGCAATATAGCAAAGAGCTTGTTGATATGTATCCTGAATTAGAGCAGTTCTTTAATAATGAAACAGGACTTCTCGAAACTAATAGAGATACCATTCAAGAAGTTATTGATAAAAATAAAGAATTGGCGATTAGCAATGCGGCTCTATCAGGAATGGAAGATGCCTACAAAGAACAGATAGAAGCATCAAGAAATCTTGCCGATGCCAAATCAAATGAAGCAGCAGCGCAGGAAGAACTTAATAATGCTCAAAGAGAATTACAAGAATATCTTGAAGAACATCCATTTAATGAAGCATTAGGTAAATACGAAGGCGACTTTTTCGGGCAAGGCTATATAGCTGCTAATGATAAAATTGAAGCGGCTACAAAGTCATGGAACGAAATGAAAGAAGCGACCAAACAAGCTCAAGATGCATACAATGATGCTGCCGATACTGTTAAATATTTTGGGGATGCATATGATGAATCCATAAAGGCCACTGTTGCGCCAAGTGAAGAGTTAATTGGGCAATTTGAATCCATAGGTTTGAGCTTTGAAAATAGCGTGCTGAGTAAAATTGAATCTTCAGGAAGTGGCGATGCAATTACCACATTGTTTACGAACATGAAAAATGGTGTAACGGTAGGCCAAGAAGAATTGACCAGTGCTTTTGAACAATTAGGATACGAACTTCCTTCTGCTTTTGCAGCTGCCATTAGTGCCGAAGGTAATAGTGATATTCAAAGCCAATTAACACAGATGTTTGTAAATCTTGCAGGTGAAGTACCGCAATCATCAGATACACTGAAACAGGCATTTGAGCAGCTTGGGTTAGATTTACCTGATTCGTTGCTGGATGGCTTAGAAAGCCAGAATGCTATTGTGCAGAGTAGTGTTATTACTCTGATAGGGCAGATAGAAAGCGGGGTATCTTTAAAACAACCTGAACTTGATGAATTATTTACAGGTCTTGGTATTAATTTGCCAAATTCTCTGGTAGAAGCTTTATCAGATCAGAACAATGTAGTCCAACAAAATACCATTGAATTATTATCCCAAATTGAATCCGGGGAGGGCGCTAAGGAAGATACATTACTTAATCTATTTAACTCCCTCGGCATAGAAGTTTCTGATGAACTTATAACTTCGATGCAGGATAAGAATGATGAAGTATTCAATCAGGCTATTGAATTATTGTTACAACTACCAAATGCAACAGATGAAGAACGAGATGGAATTATTAAAAAATTAAACGATCTCGGAATTGATGCTTCTGGTGGATACAATAGCGGTTTACAAAGCAACATTGAAAACATTAGCACAACCGCTCAAAATATGGTATCGGAAACAAAGAAGCCTGTCGAAGATGAATTTGATAGTACAACATCTGGAGCAATGTATGATGCTGGTGCAAATGCCAGTAAGGGATTTTGGCAAGGATTAAAAGACTGGTGGGACGATTCATGGCTTGGCCGAAAACTTGCTGAATTGAATAATGCAATTACTGGTAAAAAAGGCCTTGACGAACACTCACCATCTCGTAAATGGTATGGGTTTGCAACTTTAGGTGTTGAAGGATTTAACAATGGTTTAACGGATGGCTTTAAGGAAACATTCCCACTCGTACAAACAGAACTTGGTAATTTATCAAGTGGTATTAAAAAATATCAAATGCCGGTAGTGGACATAATGCCTAACTTAGATCAGTATAAATTCAAGCCTACAAAAATAAATGCGGCTGAAATTACGGGTAAAGTGCAGGAAGCTTTGGAATATGCGATATCTGCCGGTGGCCTTATTGATTACAATAGGCTTGGACAGGCGGTTTATGAAGCACAATCACAAGTGGCAAAAGAAAATCCTTTAAAGATAGGTGACAGAGATGTGTTTGATGCCAATACACGCGAAACAATAAAGTTTGGCAAGCGCACTGGAAAGATGCCATATCCAGTATATTAATGCTATATAAGAGATGGGCAGGCATTTGAGCTTGCCCATTTATATTGGTCAAATAATAAATTTAAAGTATAATGATAATAATTACCTAAGATGAGGAGAACAAATGAATAACATAAAGCGGTTTGTTAGGAAGAATATAACTTTAGTAAATATTATCATTGTAATGCTTGGAATTTTGGCGATATTTATTAGTGTACATCTTCCAAATGTAAATACTCAGAATATATGCATGGGTATAGGGACATCATTTTTTGCATCAGGTATAGTAGTCCTAATAACAACTTTATTGACTGACAACACAGAAGAAGAGGACAGATTATCAGACTGGGGCATAGAGGCAATTTATAGCACTCGCGGAGAGATGAATATATCATGCGATAAATACATGCGTAAATCAAAAAGAATAGATATTATCGCTTTTGGACTCAGGTCTTGGAGAGATAGTCAGGCAAAAACTATTGAAAAACTATTAAAAAACGGTTGCCAGGTCAGGATATTGACAATGGATCCTGATTGTAATAATTTACAGCAACGCGAAAAGGATGAGCAGCAGGAGATAGGCAGCATAAAATATTCTATAGAGCAACTAATAAGTTGGGCTAAAGTGTTAAACTCAAGGAATTATGCAGGATCAATAGAAATAAAGTGCTATGATGCTCAACCATTAAATTTTATGTTTTTAATGGATAACAGACTTTTTATAGGCCCATATGAGTATGGAAAAGGAAGCCAACAGACCATATCCTATGAATTTAACACATCGGGTAGGGCATATGGATATTATACAGACTATTTCCAATCCCTGTGGAATGATACCAATTTCTCGAAAAGTGCATGACCGTTAGTCCAAATAGTGTGGTTTATAGTGCTTTTAATCCGCCTTGAAGTGTTTTATAATGAAATACACAAAATAAACACACTTCGGAGGGAAATGTGATATGGCATGGTTTGGTTCTACATTAGCGTTTATAACTATTTTTTCTGCCATTGGTATAGTTGTTGGATTAATATGGTTTTTTATTAGTCTGATTATAAAAAAAGAAAAGAAGATCCCGTTATTGGTTATGGCGATTTCTTTTTCATTAGCTTTAATTTTTGGAATAGTTGGTTCAATACTCTTTCCATCTTCAAATATTTCTGAAGAAGAATATAATGCTGCTGTACTAAAAGCGGACGAATATGCACAAATAACTGAAAGCCTTGAATCTGATATTTCGACATTGACAGAAGAAAAAGAAGCAATTCAAAATGAATATGATAATTATAAGGAAAGCATGAGTGAATATGAAGGACTTGCAGCTGCGGAGGCTGAGTCACGACGTATTCAGGCTGAGAGTATTGCGGTAGCAGAACAAGAGGCAAAAGAACAGGCAGAAGCTGAATCATTGGCGGCTAAAGAAGCAGAAGAAAAAGCAGGTTATGAAACAGGAATAACTTATGATCAATTAGCAAGAACTCCAGATGAGTTTGAAGGGGATAAGGTAAAGTTTACTGGAGAGGTTATTCAGGTTATCGAAGGGAACAATACTATTCAGATTCGTCTTGCCGTTAATGGAGATTATGACAATATTCTTTTTTGCGAATACAGCAAAGATATAGTTGAATCAAGAGTGCTTGAAAACGATACAATTACAATTTACGGAACGTCTTATGGGCTGTATAGTTATCAATCAACTATGGGTGGTCAAATTACCATACCGGCAGTTATTATAGATAAGATAGATCAATGAGGAGCAACTTATGGCACGGCGAAAGAAAAATATGGGTTGCTTAGAAGCTATGATAATGATTCCGTTTTTACCAATATCAATGTTTGTTCATTATGTTACACACTATAAGCCAACGCCGATTGTAGGCGGAAAACGAGGCCGGAAGAAAAAGAAATGGCTCTAATTAAAAGAGTGGGGAGTAAAAATCCTCACTTTTTCTATTGAAATCCCTTGACTTTTGTGGATACATACATATAATAATATATGTGGATACAAAATAAAAGGAGGTGAACTTATGAGTCCACGTACAGGAAGACCAACTGATAATCCTAAAGTTTTAAGTACAAGAGTAAGGCTTTCAGACGAAGATATATTAATGCTTGAGTATTGTTGTATTGAAACAGGTATGAAAAAATCAGAAATTATACGGTTGGGAATCAGAAAAATCTATGAGGAAATAAAAAATAAGAACAGTTGAAAGTTTGGCGACCGTCACTGTTCTTATCCTCAACACAGAAGTTTCCCTCTGATAAATCCATTATATCAGAGCGAGGAACTTCTTTCAAGAAAACAATGAAAGGAGTTTTTTATGGCTGAAAGACGAAAGTTTTCCGATGTTGAGAAAAAGTCAGTCTATGCCCAGTACAATGGCAAGTGTGCTATATGTGGTAAGGCGGTCAAGTATAAAAGAATGACCATAGACCACATCGTACCGCTGTCACAAGGCGGGACAAATGAATATAAGAATTTACAGCTTGCTTGTCATTCGTGCAATCGCATGAAGAATGACTTTACGGTAGATCAGTTTTACAGTCAGATTAAAAAGATACTCATGCACCATGTGCTGACGGAAACGAGAGATTTAATCATCGGTAAGGAGAACATATAATGGATAAGAAAATAGAAAGAATAAGATCAACCTTTGAAAATCTCAAGGGAGGGGTAGTAGACAATAGCATATATGAAGTTGAGGAAAAGCTCTCGGACTTATCTTTTGCATTAGCGAAGTTAAAACATATAGCATATAACCTTGATGACAAATATGATATAAGCAATCAGAAAGTATCGGACGATGCATTTAAAAATTATCGTGATGATTTGTCCAAAGAGATTTGGATAATGACCGATTATATTGAGCAGGTCGATAACATAACCGATTGGTTATTGGAAGTAGTCTGATGGAGGTGCTATATGAATGATCTTATACTTTTTAATAATCCTGAGTTTGGCGATATTCGCACAATCATGATAGATGGCGAGCCGTGGTTTGTTGGAAGGGATGTAGCGAAAGCTTTAGGATATTCTAAACCTGAAGGAGCAATAAAGAATAATGTTGATGAAGGAGATACCCTCAGACAGGGGGTCTCCGATGCTAACAATCATACTCAACAGATGATAATAGTTAATGAATCCGGCCTTTACTCACTCATATTTGGAAGCAAACTGGAATCGGCAAAGAAATTCAAACGCTGGGTAACAAGCGAAGTTCTTCCACAGCTCCGAAAAACCGGCAGTTATGGTTTGACTCTTACCACAGACCAACAGATACAGCTTTTGGCTAAAGGTCAGGTTGAAGTCACCAAAAGGCTTGATAAAAATGAAAGTGATATCAAAGAAGTCAAAGATGACCTTGAGGAACTGAAGCTTGATCTTCCATTGTTCCCGGTCGAAGCTGAGATTATAACAAAGACGGCAAGGAGACGTGGTACAGAGATACTTGGAGGAAAGCAGTCTAAAGCATACAAGAGGGTAAGTATTAGAAATACCGTATACCGCAATCTATACATCGACATAAACAGGAATTTCAATGTACGTTCCTATAAAGCGATAAAGAGGAGAGATTGCGAAAGAGCAGCAAGCCTCATAGAGAAATGGACTCCGCCACTCTATATTGAGGACAAAATAAAAGAAGCAAACGCTTGAAAACAGATGAAATATTGTTTTATAATGTAACTAAATAAAGGCGTCATTTCGATGACGATTAGCCTAATTTCATAATGTTTTCAAAATGAAAAGCACTAATCACTTTGGCGGGCGGTTAGTGCTTTTTCGTTATATCATATACGATTTTAATAATCGTAGCCAACATTACCGTATAGGCAATGAGGTTATCGAATGTAACCATAAAGCTGCACCTCCTATGATAGATTCCTCAGAGAGGTTTCTATATAAACAGGGAGTTCAGTCTCCCTGATAGAAGGCTAACCGCCATCGTCGCTACCAAATGACGCTATGTAATATTATATCAAAGATTTTACCTTCGCAAAAGGCACTAACTTTCGGGTTGGTGCTTTTTTCGTGGGCAAAATTAACCGGGTTGCCAATGGTGGTAATCCCTAACCTTAACAGTTAAAGGAGTGATGCCTATGTACGGATTTGAGGGGTGGCTTCTCAAAGTCGCTGGTGTTATCTTCCCGACTAAATATATCCGGGCAGAAACATATACGATAACACCAGACCAAGAGACTGACCTTGACGATTATACGGACAATAACGGTGTGTTCCATAGGAATGTGTTGCCGGCAAAAGCTACAAAGATAGAGTTCAGCACTCCACATATGCATCTAAGGGACATGGTAAAGGTACTGGAACTGATACCTGATAATGCCGAAGATAATGCCTTTACTATTGAGTATTGGAATCCAAGGCTATGCCAGTATCAGTCAGGTTCATGCTATATCCCTGATGTGTCGTGGGAGCTTTACTATGTCGACCCTGACGGAAGCGACATCATCTATAAAGAGATCCGCTTTGCGTTCATTGAATATGGCGAACTCAGGGGGTAAGAAACATGTTAAACATTCCTGAGAATATCAAAGCCTTGTTTAGGGCTGATAATAGGACACTGGCCACACAGAAACAATTCAGGCTAAAGTTTTATGATGAGAAGATAGATTCGCTTTATCCATATGAACAGTTATATCCTGACGAGGGATTATATCCGTCAGAATATGGCGAACCTTGGCTTGTCATTGAGAACGACCAAATAGAAACTGAGTCTTTGCAGATCACTGAATCTTTATCAAGCGATGAGGATATGACATTCGGCTCTTGTGAAGGGGCTGAGATGCAGATAACGGTTGTTGGAATAAATCAAGACCTTACGAATAAGGAGTTTACCTTAACTGTCGAAATCGGCGGTTATGAAATGGCTTTAGGGCTATATACCGTCAAGTCGTTTGAACGACAATCGGATAGGAGTAAACGTAAAATAACTGCTTATGACCGTATGCAATGGTTCTATGTCGATGTTGCTGATTGGTATAACAATCTTACGTTTCCGATGACCATAAAGGCCTTCAGGGACGCTCTGTGTGCCTATATAGGCGTTACACAAATCACAGCTACACTTCCTTTGGACTCAATGCAGATAAGCAAAACAATCGAACCTGAGACGTTACAGGGAATAGACGTGTTAAAGGCTATCTGTGAGATTAATGGTTGCTTCGGCCATATAGATAAGACCGGACAGCTTGTTTATGTACAGCTTCAGCAGACAGGACTATATCCGGCTGAGGACTTATACCCGGAAGAAACATTATATCCGTCAGAGTTTGGTGGAGACGGAATGCCGACTGAAACAGTATCGACCTATAAACAGCCGATGATCTACGAGGATTATCTTGTAAGGAGCATAGACAGCCTTACGATCAGGCAGGAAGAAGGCGATATCGGAGCAAGTGTCGGAAATGGCGATAACACATATGTCATTGAGGGCAACTTCCTTGTTTATGGAAAAACCTCGACTGAGCTATTGGAAATAGGCAATTCAATCTTACCGTTAATAGCAGGAAGAACATACCGCCCCGCCAATATAGACTGTAACGCTATGCCTTGGGTGGAAGTGGGTGATGCAATAATTGCACCAACCACAGATGATGTGGTCGAGACCTTTGTAATGAAACGTACAACAAAGGGCTGTCAGTCAATGCGTGATACCATTGAGGCAACAGGCAACGAGACGAGGAGTAAACAGGTCACCATACATCAGCAGGTCGTACAGCTTGAAGGGAAGACAGCCACAATCATCAGAGAAGTTGATGAAGTATCTGCAACTGTAACAGACCTGAAAACATATACAGAAGCACAAGTAAAAATCTTATCGGATGAGATTTCCTTGAGGGTAAGGAAAGGAGAGGTTTCAGCAGAGATTTCTATAGAGCCTGATAAGGTGACTCTATCGGGCAACAGGCTCATTGTAGACAGCACGAATTTTAAACTCGATGGAAATGGCAATGCTACATTCAGCGGTCAGCTATCAGCTGCTACAGGCACGTTTAAAGGGCAGATAACAGGTGGCTCGATAAATATCAACAACGCTTTCAAAGTTGACTCATCAGGCAATACAAGTTTCAGCACAAACAAGTTATCATGGACTGCGACTAACTCATCAATGACTGCCGATGGTACATTGACATGTAAAAATATTAATGCTCAATCAGGTACATTTAAAGGAACGATAACAGGTTCATCTATATCAGGTTCAACAATAGAGATAGGTCCTTTTGCAGCATATGATGATGAAGTATCGCTTGGTGATTATTATGTGAGAGCAGATGGAAGTAATGTATTGTCGTCTAATGATGGAAGCATTTCGATTCAGACAGCAGAAGGCGGGCCTTATGGTTCATACGCTGTGCTTAAGCTTGATGGTGGTAGAACATATACACAAATTACGGATATGAATATAGAAACTACAGGGGTGGTTTATGCTGAAGATTTCAAACCAGAAGATTATGAAAATACTATCGTTTATTGGATAGACTGGCTTTATGATGAGGTTCTTGCATTAGGCGGAGGTTGATATGTATATAATAGAAAAAATTCCATCACCGACAGGATATTATAGATTGAAAACGCCTGTTGAGGTCAGAAATATTTATGGAATAGACGATGTTTATATTGATGATGGCGAACTAAGAGGTAGAGTAAGCCAAATTCCTGATGATGGATTAAAAATCAAAGTGATATATGAAAGATATTACAATGATAGTTCAATGAGGGAATTTATAACTAATGAAAGGGTGACCGCTGAAAACAATACTTTCAGTTTATCTAAAGCACCGATATTAAGCGGAAAGAATAGATCAATAACTTATGTGGATATAACAGTCGAAGGAATAAAATGAAAACACTAACATATGAACGCGATAAGATCGTGAGGGCTGTCTGGCTACTTGACCAGATAGCCTTTTTTGATTCTAAAACTGAAGGTTTTTCAGGGATAGAAAAATCACGGATGGTGGCTGAACTGGCCAACATTCTTGATTCAGGCAAGCCCGGAGAATTGATTGAAAAAGATGAGGAGGTAAAGGACGATGCCGACAGCGATATGGGACAGTAAACAGTATAACCGTATAAACTGGCAGAACAGACCATCTACGGCGACAGCGCTTGGAGCAACTAATCTTAATAAGATTGACGTGTTTTGTAACAATGTAGACAACGCCATGATTCAGATGGATGCCGGTAAGCTTAATATAGAAACGGCTAATTCTATGCTGGCAAGCGTGTCATTTGAATCTGAAACGGGTAAATTTACGTTCAAGGAATTAGATGGAACCACATATGAGTATGACCTTAATCTCGAAAAGATTCCTGTATCGTTCACATTGACTGAAGATGGCATTTTGACAATGACCACTGAAGATGGAACGGAATGGACTTGTAATATTGCAGACCTCATTAAAGATTATGTATTCGATGACTCCGATACCATTGCTTTTTCAAAGGAGTTTGTCGAGGAAGATGATGAGGGCAAAGGCTCTTATCATGTATCGGCAAGTGTTAAAGATGGAAGCATTACCGCTGAAAAATTAAATCCTGATTATCGGTCAGATATATTGACATATAAGACTCAGGCTCAAGAGGCCGCTAACGATGCTCTTACATATTCCAAGGACTCAAAGAGATGGGCCGTTGGCGATGCTGAATATGACGGAAGCGATGTTGATAATGCTAAATATTATAAGGAACAAGCCGAGGCAGCTCAGCAAGCAGCGGAGGAAGCGGCTGATAGAGCGGCTCAGGTTGCAGATGTAGATATAGCAACTACAACTACAGCAGGAATAGTTAAGCCTGACGGAGTATCGATTTCTGTAGATACAGATGGACTTATAAAAGCGATTGTTTTAGATGAAGATGGAGTTATAGCAGATTCCGATTAAGAGGTGGCTATGAAAAAAACAATAATATTTGATGGACAGACGTATGAAAATGAAGATGAAATTCCAGATCTTGGAAGTTTTGTATGTACTGATGCAGATGGCAATATAAGACACTATGAAGGATTATCGTCTGATGCCCCAAATAAACTTCCGCATTATGTAGAAACTGGTTCATCAGCGCTTTGCCTTGATAGTGGAGATTATTGGAAGTATTTGAAATCAACAGATACTTGGTATCAATTATAAGGCGGTGATTTAATTATGAGGGCAGATGACGTATATGCAATTTTAAATAAAAAAATAAAAGAAGGCGGCGGAGGTGGCTCTGGCGGAACAACTAATTATAATGCTCTGACGAATAAGCCCAGCATAAATGGTGTTACACTAACCGGAGCACTCACACTACAGCAACTGGGAATTGCGGAAATAAGCAATTCTGAAATAGAAGCAATTATATCCAAGATAGGAGGTCTTTAGGAATGGCAATTGACTTAACCACTCTTCTGGCAAAAGAATCCCTTACATATCTTCTCCAAAAGATAAAAAACATGAAATTAGAACTGCAAGGGCAGATTAATGCAAAGTCTGATTTCTCAGGAAACTATGAAGATTTGACGAATAAACCATCTGCACTTCCTAATCCGCAGGCGGTGACATTCACAGGAGGCGCTACAGGAAGTTATGACGGAAGTAGCCCTTTGACGGTAAATATCCCAGCTCCTTCCGGAATGACAGCTGCCACGGCTGATGAACTTGGAGGAATTCAAGCTGCATCAAAAAACGCGGGAGATACAGTCCCAGCCAAAATAGGCACAGACAATATCCTTTATGTGCCTACTTATCCTACGGAACTTCCAGCCTCCGATGTGTCGGATTGGGCTAAAGCTTCTACTAAGCCGTCATATACACCTACCGAGGTCGGAGTAATAGGTTCTGCCCCTACAGATGGTCAAGTGGCTGTATTTGACGGGACAACAGGAAAAATAAAATCTACAGGTTATACGATTGAAAAGTCCGTACCGTCAGATGCGGTATTTACTGATACTACTTACACCAATGCAACATCATCTACGCCTGGGCTTATGCCGGCGGCGGACAAGGTAAAACTGGATGGATTTCAATCGGCTTCAAATTATGCTTTAAAGAGCGACTTAACCACAGTATATAAATACAAAGGAACTGTAGCGAACGATTCTGCACTGCCAGAAGATACGGAGGTTGGAGATGTGTATAACATCACGACCTCCATTTTATATGGAGATGGCGCAAATGTAGCATGGACAGGAACGGCGTGGGATAATCTGGCCGGAACGGTTGATTTGACAGGGTATGTTCAGCAATCCGATATGCAAGAAATAGGAAATACGGAAGTAGATCAGATTTGGGAAAGCGTTTTCGGTAGTTAAGGCGGTGGTTTTATATGGCAAATAAGATTATCCGAGCAAGTACGGAAGACATGCAAAGGCTTGTACAGAAAATCTATGATAGGTTTGGAAATGTACAAAATACCTCGGATTCAAACAAAGCAGTTGCAAGCGCAGGAAAACTTTCGACAGAAAGAACAATAACTCTTACAGGAGATGTTTCTGGCTCCGTAGCGTTTGATGGCAGTAAAAATATTTCAGTCACAGTAAGCGTGGTAGATGATAGTCACAATCACACTATCGCCAATGTGGACGGGCTTCAAGCAAAGCTCGATAATCTGACAATGGATAGTGATGGCAGCATTTCTGATTCCGATTAAATATGATAGGAGGAAAATTTATGGGACTTTCTAAGCTTTGGGGAAAAGATAGTTCAGGAAATCGAGGATTCGTTTTTTCTCATATAAAAACTATATATTATAATTGGGCACAAAAAAAACTCTTAAGCACAAAGCTTGATGAAATGGATAGTGCCACAAATGGCAAAATTGATAAAACTTCAATAGTTCAAGTAGAAAGCACATCTCAAACTAATGTTCCAAGCTCGGCTTATTTAAAGACTGTTAAGGATGCTTTAGACGGAGATATTAGTGAACTAAATGCCAATGGCCCAACGTATTTTTATTTACGTTATAATAGTACTAACGGATACTTAGATTTATCTTATATTTACGTAAAAGATTTAGTTATACTGGCAGGAATATTTGTAATTAATATTGAAACACCTTCATATTCCATAACAGGAAATGTACCTAAATCAATAATCCCTAATGGTTTCTTAGTATATGATACTCTTGGGGAGTATCGTTTTCAGATTAATCCAAGAGGCATATTCCAAAATTCGGATGCTTTACCTGCTGGGACTTATATTGTAACTACGGCCTATATTAAAAGTTAATAAATCTCAAATTTAATGAACTAACTGTTGCCAAACCGAAGTGCTTATATTAACATATGTTTATAAACGTATGTATTTTTGAGTCGCAATTTTAATAAAATGCATACATCTAACCTCCAATGTTTACTTATAAACAAAGGAGGTATTTTTATGCAAAAAATCAGAGACAAAGTTCTATCGCTTTTGTCACACAACTTCAGTTCAGAACAGTTAAAGATGATTGATTTAGCTGTTGCCGAAGCTTTAAAGGGCAAAAAGATAGAAGAAGAGGAAACCTTGCCCGCGGTGATTAATGGTGGCATTCCTGAAGTTATGGAGTATTTGGCAAGAAAAAAGTCCAAAGGCTTAACTATGGGCACTATCGAACAATACAGGCAGGTTTTAACGGCTTTTATGCGAGCAACACAAAAGAAACTGGACGATATCAAAGACTGGGATATTATAAGATTTCTTGACCAATATGAATCATATCGTGGTGTCGGAAAACGAAGAAAAGACAGCATGAGAGTTATTCTCAATGGTTTCTTTAGATATATGACAGATTGCGGACGGTTAAAAGCTAATCCAATGGCTACTATTGAAGCGATAAAATTTAAAAAGAAAGTAAGGCAGCCTTTAAGCGATATAGAGTTTGAAAGGCTCAGGAGGGCTTGCATAACGCCCAAAGAACGTGCGCTTGTCGAGTTCTTATTCGCTACAGGCTGCCGTGTTTCAGAGGTAGTAAATGTAAACAGAAGTGATATAGACTATTTTGAACAGACATTAAAGGTGACAGGTAAAGGAAACAAGGAAAGATTTGTATATATCAATGCAGCTGCCGTGGTGGCGCTTGATGAGTATTTTGTAAGTAGAACTGATTCTGAGGAGGCTTTATTTGTTTCAGATAGAAAACCTAATCAGAGGTTAAAGAAAAATGCTATTGAGAAGATTATAAGACAGATAGGTGAAAGAGCGTCAATCAACAGAAGGGTTTTTCCTCATTTATTAAGGCATACAGCGGCCACACATTTACACCAACACGGAATGCCATTAGAGGAACTTCAAAAGATATTAGGGCATGAATCAGCGGATACCACAAGGATATATGCCAAGGACGATCCGGCTATAATTCATAACTCATACTGTAGGGCATCATAAAAATAAATAGATTCAAGTTTGTTAAAAGCCTGCAAAAATGGAGGCTTATTTAGTGTACTTATTTTTATATATGGAAAGTAATATAGTCAGATAAGTAGAAGTATTATGCAAAATTTGTCGAGAAAGCATAATGAAAACGTGGAAAAATTCTTGTTCATAATTGTGCTAAATTTGAGTTGTACTTTTTACTGTACACTTATGGAACGCCATTCGCTCCATGATGTCCAATAGGTACGTACGCGTAGATTTTGGCCATTCCATGACAGTGTATATTGTATGGCTACTCCATTGAGTGTGTCTCCGCCTGGAATATTGCATAAAAAGCCATTCGTCTCAAGACAGTTTGCGACAGGGAATGAAGTCACTATACGATATAATCCCGGTTCTGTTAATTGGTTAGCATCGGCATCAGCAGTGAATGTGCGGCGCGGTATAAGAGCCTTGGCATTTTATGTAGTATTGTCGGAAAATACTACAGATCCACCTGTAGTAAAAATATATTCTATATATCCTGTTTTTCCATAAGAATCGGCCATGAAACAACGGATATTTAGGTTGTTATTTTCCTGTAATACGAATCTTACGGCCTTAATATGATCCTCATTTACTTGCACCTTGGCATTTAATTGAATAAAGTTAGTAACTCGAACCCGCAAGGGTTCTTTTTTTATATAAATTTTCAGGAGGTCAGAAATGACAAAAATAGTTTTATCTAATCAAAAAGAATATGAAATCGCAGTAGGAGGTGCAGAATCAAAAAACGGCTCACTTATTTTAAAACTCGTAACTGATGATGCTCTTGAAACAGTGCGTGACGTTTTCAAAAACACTGAAAATACACAGACAATAAGAAGTGTTGCTGATAACGGAGCAACATTGATGGTATATAAGGACTTCACAAGTCTGGATACAAAATCTGAAGTTGATGAAGCATATGTATTGAATTATCCGGAATATGATGAAACAGGCCTTAAGACCAAAGAACAAACAACAGGCAGAGTCATTATTTTGAAATTGAATAATCCTAATGCCGCAACAACAGATAATAATTCAGAGTTTGATTCAATTTGGAAGGAGGAAATACTCAATGGATAATCAGACATTCAGACAAATAGCTAAAAATGCCGCACAAAGACTTAAAGGCCTTACTGGAGATGAAACCCTGCAATATAAGAATCTATATCCAACATGGAGTGAATGCATAGGCAAAGAAGTAACTAAGGGCTTTAAATTCAACTATGAAGATAAGTTGTATGAAGTTATTCAGACTTCGCTTACAGTTCAGGAACAATGGATACCCGGACAAGGAACTGAAAGCTTATATGCAGAAATAAATGAAACAAATGCCGGAACGTATGATGATCCTATTCCATACGATAACAACATGCAACTGTATAACGGCAAATATTATAGCCAAGACGGAGTGATCTATAAATGTACAAGGGATAGCGGACAGCCACTTTACAATCCGTTAAGCCAACTTGTTGGGCAGTATGTTGAAATAGCTACTAATTAAAAAGAGGTGATAAAATGGCATGTCTTGTTGACGGCGTTCTCAAAATAGCAAAAGAGGAAGTCGGATATCTTGAAAAAAAGAATGGCAACATCAATTATCTATATAGCAAGACCGCAAATGCCGGAAGTGCAAACTATACCAAATACGGCTACGAGATGCATAAGATATATCCGGACGTAATGGATTATCCAGCCTACTGGTGCGATGCATTTGTGGATTGGTGCTTTTATAAGGCTTATGGTATTGCCAACGCCAAGGGGCTTTTAGGTGGCAATTTCGATGATTACACGATTGCTTCTGCACAGCTCTATAAAAATAAAGGCGCATGGCATCAGACCCCAAAAGAAGGAGATCAGGCGTTTTTCAAGAATGATTTACGAATTAATCATACTGGGCTTGTCGAAACCGTTAACGGCAATACTTTCACCACGATTGAGGGCAACACATCAGGAGGAAGTGAGGTAATACCTAACGGCGGAGCAGTATGTAGAAAAACCTACAGCATAGATAATCCGAGAATTGCAGGCTTTGGTCGACCTGCATATGATAAGCAGGATTTCCGCCCACACTGGATATTTGACGGTACTGACTGGTACTGGCGCATTGAGCCAAACAAGAACGCTCACGGCTGGATGAAGATCCAAAATGCAGACAGCATATACCGTTGGTATCATTTCAGGGATGATGGACGCATGGATTATGACTGGTTCAAAGTCGGTAATGACTGGTATTACGGCGAGGAATCAGGAGATTTGAAAGGTGCGCTTTGGAAGTCCGATGATAACGGAGCACAATTCCGTTGGGAAATGAAAGATTAATTTATCGTAACTTTAACAACTAAAAAAACAGTGTATCAGAGGGAGCTTTTTTAGGCTCCCTTTTTTTATTACATATAATGTCATTGTAATTTGCTGAATTGCAACATATAATATAAATGTCATCATATTATAGTTTATAATTTGATGTGGATAGAAATAGTTCTTTGGTTTCAGAGACGAAAAGCCACTTCGTTTTGATGCAGTGGCTTTTTGTATGCTATTTTTTACCAAGCCGATTTTTTAGGCTGTAAAAACATCAAAATACATAGTTTTCAATCAAATCAATTAGTCACAAATTAGTCACAAAAAGCGGCTAAAAGCCTTATTTTACGTGGGTTTGATCTTATGAAATTCTTAAGGAAGGATATGGAAATGGATAAGAGAAATATTGCAGTCATATTCGGTGGCCAGTCAACTGAACACGAAGTATCATGTATGTCGGTGGTCAATGTTGCCTCCAATATAGATACGGATAAGTTGGAGGTCATACTCATAGGCATAACAAAGGAAGGCCGCTGGCTGTTGGCTGAGAGTCTGGACAGCGTAAAGGACGGAAGCTGGAGAGAATCAGAGGTAACTGCCGAGATCAGTCCGGACGCGGTAAGGAAGAGCGTGCTTATAACCACTCCTGACGGTAAAGCCATGGACGTGGAGCTGGATATTGTTTTCCCTGTCCTTCACGGCAAGTTCGGAGAGGACGGTACCATCCAGGGGCTTTTGGAGATGGCCGGCATACCGTATGTAGGCTGCGGCGTATTAAGCTCTGCGGTGTCCATGGACAAGTTCTATACCAAGATCATAGTTGAAAAGGCCGGAATAAGACAGGCTGCCTATGTGGGAATAAGACGCGGAGACATAAAGGACGAGGCCGGACTTGAGAAGGCGGCGGATGATATCGCAGGAAAGCTTGGATGTCCGGTATTTATCAAGCCGAGCCGTGCCGGTTCCTCTGTGGGAGTGACCAAGGCCTCAGATAAGAATGAGATAATAGAGGGACTTAAAAAGGCTGCAAAGGTGGATTCCAAGATACTCGTTGAGGAATTCATCGAAGGACACGAGGTCGAGTGCGCCGTATTCGGAGGCGGAGATGATGAGGTCAGGGCTGCCGGTGTAGGAGAGATACTTGCTGCCGCTGAGTTCTATGACTACGACGCGAAGTATAACAATCCGGAGTCTAAAACGGTCCTGGACGCTGATCTGCCTGAGGATACAAAGCGTAAGATTATGGAGGACGCCGTGGAGATATTTAAGGCAGTTGACGGCTACGGCCTTTCAAGAGTTGATTTCTTTGTTACCAGGGATAATGAGGTCATATTTAACGAGATCAATACCATGCCGGGCTTTACAGCCATATCCATGTACCCGATGCTTTGGGAAAACAGGGGTGTGTCAAAGAAAGAGCTTGTGGAAATGCTTATAGAAAACGGCCTGAAGAGGGATATGGGCTGAATATAGCCGCTCTCATTCATTGTTTGGCTGAGAATGCATGCATAACAGATACGGCTGGTGCGATATCAGCGCACAGTGCATAAACGTAAAATGAGGTGGAACCGAAACTCCACCTCATTTTTATATAAAATATCTTTAGAATGTCATTTTTTCTTAGATGCTTCCTTGGCAGCTTTCTTTTCCGCCTTGGCCTTAGCCTTATGACGCCTTTCGATTTCCTTTTCTGTTGGAACGGCGCCCTTTGTTATCTCAGTAAGATATGCTCCGCTGATCTTACCCTGAATAGTCTTTTTGACCGGGATCTCATCGAAAACACGCTTATCGCACATAAGGTTTGCGACCCTCGGGCCTACCTTGGCCTTGACTACGTATACCTTTGTGAACCTGAGATAAAACGGTGTTTTCTCATAAAGTTCCGGAGGGAACGGAGCTTCCTTGAGCTTCATCCTTTTTTTGTCTATGATCAGCATGGAGACCTTCTGTGAATAGGTCTCTATTGCCTTTTGTGACTCGACCTGCCTTACCTGCATCTTCTGTCCGAAGCGGTACAGGAAATATAAAGCTACAGCCAACGCGATCAGTATACAGATCACAACTGTAAGAATGGTATTCATGCCTGATGACCTCCTAAGGGCATAATATCAATATTATATCATTATCATGTAAAAATGACAAGAAAATTCTACTTGACGTACCTTGAATTAAGTGGTAACCTGAAAGATGCATTATTATGGCATGCTGGGCTCTAATGCCCTAATATTCTACTACCGGTGCCTTAAAATTGCAAGAGCAAACACTTAAGTAAACCATTAACTACTATCAAGGGGTGGAGAATATCTATGAATAAGAGCAGAATGCATCCGGTCAAGGCGGGCAAAAGCATGAGGATGAGCTTTTCGGAGATCAAGAAAGTCCCTGAAATGCCTAACCTGATCGAGGTTCAGACGAATTCTTACAACTGGTTCCTTACAGACGGTTTAAAGGAAGTCTTTGATGATATCTCACCGATCGCTGACTTTGCGGGACACCTTAGCCTTGAGTTTATTGATTTTACCCTGTGCAGGGATGAGGTCAAGTATACCATCGAGGAGTGCAAGGAAAGAGACGCCACATATGCGGCTCCGCTTAAGGTCAAGGTTCGTCTCATAAACAAGGACAGAGACGAGATCAGTGAGCATGATATATTCATGGGAGACCTTCCGCTTATGACAGATACCGGTTCCTTCATTATCAACGGAGCCGAGAGAGTCATAGTTTCACAGCTTGTAAGAAGCCCCGGAATATATTATGAGATAGGCCACGACAAGCTCGGTAAGGAGCTCTATTCGTGTACCGTAATACCAAACAGGGGTGCATGGCTCGAATATGAGACGGACTCCAATAACGTTTTCTGGGCAAGGGTGGACAGGACGAGGAAGGTGCCTGTTACCGTGCTTATCAGGGCTCTCGGAGTGGGCACAAACAGAGAGATCATAGAGCTGTTCGGCGAAGAGCCTAAGCTTATAGATACCATGTCAAAGGATGCTTCCGAGAACTATCAGGACGGACTCCTTGAATTATATAAGAAGATAAGGCCGGGCGAGCCGCTTTCCGTGGATTCGGCCAGATCTCTCCTTAATTCAATGTTCTTTGATCCAAGGAGATACGATCTTGCAAAGGTCGGAAGATATAAGTTTAACAAGAAGCTCATGTTCAGGAACCGTCTTAATGGCAAGATACTTGCAAAGGACGTTGTGGATATGACGACCGGAGAGGTGATCGCCCAGGCCGGAGCCACCCTTGACAAGGAGCTTTGCGACAGGATACAGAACACCGGATGCCTGAGCGTTATGGTAAAGGGCAGGATCGATGCGGAAAATGCTGAAGGAAGGGATGTCAAGGTCCTTTCCAACCGCATGGTGGATCCTAAAGCTTATTTAAGCTTTGATCCGGAGGAGGCAGGCCTTCACGAATGGGTATTTTATCCTGTATTAAAGGAGATTCTTGATGAGTGCGAAGGAGCTTCAGAGGAGGAGCTTAAGGCAGCCCTTAAGAAGAGAGTTTCCGATCTTATACCTAAGCATATAACAAGGGAGGATATATTTGCCTCCATAAATTACAACCTCCATCTTGAGGAGGGCATAGGAACGGCGGACGACATCGACCATCTTGGAAACCGCCGCATACGTGCAGTGGGAGAGCTTCTCCAGAATCAGTATCGGATAGGCTTAAGCCGTATGGAGAGAGTTGTAAGGGAGCGTATGTCGACTCAGGATATAGACGAGATCACGCCTCAGTCCCTTATCAACATCAAGCCGGTAACAGCGGCGGTCAAGGAGTTCTTTGGTTCATCACAGCTTTCTCAGTTCATGGACCAGAACAACCCGCTTTCGGAGCTGACCCATAAGAGACGTCTTTCAGCCCTTGGTCCTGGCGGACTTTCAAGAGACCGTGCCGGATTCGAGGTCAGGGACGTACACTACACCCATTACGGACGTATGTGCCCTATAGAGACTCCCGAGGGCCCGAACATCGGACTTATCAACTCTCTGGCGTCATATGCCCGCATAAACGAATACGGATTTATAGAGGCTCCGTACCGCGTCATAGATAAATCAATCGATCCGTCCAATCCTGTGGTGACAGACACGATAGTTTATCTCACGGCGGATGAAGAGGATAACTACAGAGTAGTACAGGCTAACGAGCCTCTGGATGACGAGGGACATTTCATAAACAAAAACGTTTCAGGACGATTCAGGGAGGAAACCACCAGCTTCTCAAGAAGCAAGGTGGATCTTATGGATGTATCTCCTAAGATGCTCCTTTCGGTAGCTACCAGCATGATACCTTTCCTGGAGAACGATGACCCTACGAGAGCCCTTATGGGATCCAACATGCAGCGTCAGGCAGTGCCGCTTTTAAAGACTGAGGCTTCCGTTATAGGAACCGGTATAGACGATAAGGTCGCCAAGGATTCCGGTGTCTGCGTTGTGGCTAAGGCTGACGGAGTCGTAAAGGTCGTTTCGGCAAATTCCATCGAGGTGGCAAACGATGACGGCAGCACGGAGACCTATAAGCTTACAAAGTTCATGCGCTCCAACCAGTCCAACTGCTATAATCAGAGGCCTATAGTAAATGCCGGAGACAGGATAACCAAGGGAGAGGTGATAGCCGACGGACCTTCCACATCCAACGGTGAGATCGCTCTCGGAAAGAATCCTCTCATAGGCTTCATGACCTGGGAGGGTTATAACTACGAGGACGCCGTTCTGCTTTCAGAGAGACTTGTACAGGACGATGTATATACCTCCATCCATATTGAGGAATATGAGTGCGAGGCAAGGGATACCAAGCTTGGTCCGGAGGAGATAACAAAGGACGTTCCCGGCGTTGGCGACGATGCCTTAAAGAATCTCGACGAGAGAGGCATCATCCGTATAGGTGCCGAGGTCAGGGCCGGCGACATACTCGTGGGCAAGGTCACTCCTAAGGGAGAGACGGAGCTTACTCCTGAGGAAAGGCTCTTAAGGGCCATATTCGGAGAAAAGGCAAGAGAGGTAAGGGATACTTCCCTCAAGGTGCCTCACGGAGCCTATGGTATAGTTGTCGACGCAAAGGTATTTACAAGAGAGAATTCCGATGAGCTTTCTCCTGGAGTAAGCGAATCGGTAAGGATATATATCGCGCAGAAGCGTAAGATCGGCGTAGGAGACAAGATGGCCGGCCGTCACGGAAACAAGGGTGTCGTTTCAAGGGTGCTTCCTGTGGAGGACATGCCTTATCTTCCTAACGGACGTCCTCTGGACATAGTTTTAAACCCTCTTGGCGTTCCGTCCCGAATGAATATCGGACAGGTCCTGGAGCTGCATTTGAGCCTTGCTGCAAGAGCCCTCGGCTTTAATATCTCCACACCTATATTCGAGGGTGCCGACGAGCATGACATACAGGACTGCCTTGAGATGGCAAATGATTATGTCAACGGCTCCTGGGAGGATTTCAAGGCAAAGTATGAAGACGTATTAAAGCCTGAGGTCCTGGATTATCTCGGAAGCCATCTTGAGCACAGAGAGCTCTGGAAGGGCGTGCCTATAAGCCGTGATGGTAAGGTCCGCTTAAGAGACGGCCGTACCGGAGAGTTCTTTGATTCGCCGGTAGCGGTAGGACACATGCACTATCTTAAGCTGCATCATCTTGTCGACGATAAGATACATGCCCGTTCCACCGGTCCTTATTCCCTTGTTACCCAGCAGCCTTTAGGCGGTAAGGCACAGTTCGGAGGCCAGCGTTTCGGTGAGATGGAGGTCTGGGCCCTTGAGGCATACGGAGCTGCATATACGCTTCAGGAAGTGCTCACCATGAAGTCTGACGACGTGGTTGGACGTGTTAAGACATACGAGGCTATCATTAAGGGAGAAAATATCCCTAAGCCGGGAGTTCCTGAATCCTTCAAAGTCCTCATTAAGGAGCTTCAGGCCCTCTGCATGGACATAAGAGTCCTTAAGGATGACGGCACTGAGGTCGAGCTCAAGGAGAATCTTGAAGAAACGGACAGGGATCTTCACAGGCTGCTTGAAGGCGACACCAGATCCTTCAGGGACAGAGACAGAGAAAATCTCGGAAGCTATGGCTATACCACCCAGGAGTTCAATAAAAAGGGAGAACTTGAGGACGTGGATGAAAATGACGGCTATGCTGACGAGGACAATACGGAGGAAGAGCCGGATCTTGAGGATCTCATGAGCGATGATGATTCCTTCGACGGCTTTGAAGGCATTGACGGCGGAGACACAGACGGCATCGATATGGATGATTTTTCCGTTGGCGATGACGGTGATATTGAAGAATAAAAGGAGGAGACATGGCACAAAATCAGGAAACATATGAACCGATGACCTTTGACGCTATAAGGATAGGCCTTGCATCTCCTGAAAAGATACTCAAATGGTCACACGGCGAGGTCACTAAACCTGAGACCATAAACTACCGTACCCTTAAGCCTGAAAAGGACGGACTTTACTGCGAGAGGATATTCGGCCCTACAAAGGACTGGGAGTGCCACTGCGGAAAGTACAAGAAGATCAGATATAAGGGCGTGATATGCGACAGATGCGGAGTCGAGGTCACAAAGTCCACAGTCAGAAGAGAAAGGCTTGGACATATAAAGCTGGCAGCTCCCGTTTCCCATATATGGTATTTCAAGGGCATACCTTCAAGGATGGGTCTCATACTTGACATGTCCCCTAAGGTACTCGAAAAGGTGCTCTATTTTGCTTCATATGTAGTGCTTGATCCAGGCGACACGGCGCTTTCATATAAGCAGGTGCTTTCCGAAAAGGAATATCGTGACGAGGTCGAAAAGAACGGTCACGACGCCTTCAGGGTAGGCATGGGAGCAGAGGCGGTCCTTGAGCTTTTAAAGGCGGTGGACCTTGAAAAGGAATCGGAAGAGCTGAAGAACGAGCTTAAGGACAGCTCGGGACAGAAGAGGGCCCGTATCGTAAAGAGGCTTGAGGTCGTTGAGGCCTTCAGGTCTTCGGGCAATAAGCCTGAATGGATGATCCTTACCGTGATCCCTGTAATACCGCCTGATATCAGGCCTATGGTACAGCTTGACGGAGGACGTTTCGCCACATCTGACTTAAATGACCTCTACAGAAGGATAATAAACAGGAACAACAGACTGGCAAGGCTTTTGGAGCTTGGCGCTCCTGAGATAATCATCAGGAATGAAAAGAGGATGCTTCAGGAAGCTGTCGACGCCCTTATAGATAACGGCAGACGCGGAAGGCCGGTAACAGGTCCTGGAAACAGAGCCCTTAAGTCACTTTCCGATATGCTTAAGGGAAAACAGGGACGCTTCCGTCAGAACCTTCTTGGAAAGCGAGTTGATTATTCGGGACGTTCGGTTATAGTCGTTGGACCGGAGCTTAAGATCTACCAGTGCGGACTTCCTAAGGAAATGGCCATAGAGCTGTTCAAGCCGTTTGTTATGAAGGAGCTTGTGGAGAACGGTCCTGCACACAATATTAAGGCAGCCAAAAAGATGGTCGAGCGTCTTGAGCCTGAGGTATGGGACGTACTCGAGGACGTTATAAAAGAGCATCCTGTAATGCTTAACCGTGCCCCTACGCTTCACAGGCTTGGAATACAGGCCTTTGAGCCTATCCTTGTAGAGGGTAAGGCCATAAAACTCCATCCGCTTGTCTGCACGGCCTTCAACGCCGATTTCGATGGAGACCAGATGGCTGTTCATGTACCTATCTCACTGGAGGCTCAGGCTGAGTGCAGATTCATGCTCTTAAGCCCGAACAACCTGTTGAAGCCTTCTGACGGAGGAGTGGTTGCAGTACCTTCACAGGATATGGTACTTGGTATCTACTATCTTACTCAGGCAAGGCCTGGAGCAAAGGGTGAGGGCTCTGTATTCAAGAGTGTGAACGAGGCCATCCTTGCATATGAAAACAAGGAAGTTACCCTTCACGCCATGGTAAAGACCAGGATCAAAAAGACCATGCCTGACGGAAGCGAGCGCTCCGGCATAGTGGAGACTACTGTCGGCAGGCTGATATTTAACGAGGTGATCCCTCAGGATCTGGGATATGTTGACAGATCTGATCCGGCAAATGAATTCCAGCCGGAGATCAATTTCCTTGTTAAGAAGGGTGAGCTCAAAGAGATACTTGAGCGTATCATGAACACTCATGGCGCCACCACCACGGCCATAGCCCTTGATAATATCAAGGACATAGGATACAAGTACTCAACAAGGGCTGCGATGACGGTATCCATCGAGGATATGACCGTCCCTGCTGAGAAGGAAGAGATAATAGAAAACGCTCAGAAGACCGTTGACAGGATCGCAAGAGACCGCGCTCACGGACTTCTTACCGAGGAGGAGCGCTATAAGCTCGTAATAGAGACATGGAAGGATGCCGATGATGAGCTTACGGATAAGCTTATCAAGGGACTTGGAGAATATAACAACCTGAAGATGATGGCTGATTCCGGAGCCCGTGGTTCGAGCAAACAGATAAAGCAGCTTGCCGGAATGCGAGGACTCATGGCGGATACTACAGGTCATACCATCGAGCTCCCGATCAAGTCAAACTTCCGTGAGGGACTTGATATCCTTGAGTATTTCATTTCGGCACACGGAGCAAGAAAAGGTCTTTCAGATACCGCTCTTCGTACGGCTGACTCAGGTTATCTTACAAGAAGGCTTGTCGATGTCTCACAGGATCTCATCATCAGAGAAGAGGACTGCTCCAAGGACAGGGACGACATCCCATGCATGGAGATAAAGGGCTTCACCGACGGCCAGGAGGTCATTGAGAGCCTTGAGGAAAGGATCACCGGAAGATATGTGGCAGAGACCATCATAGATCCGGATACTAAGGATATAATTATAAAGGCCAACCATCTCTGCACCGTGGATAAGGCTAAGAGAGTTATCGCTGCCCTCAACAAGCTGGGCCGTGATTCGATAAAGATCCGTACGGTACTTACCTGCAGATCCAAGGTCGGTGTCTGCGCGAAGTGTTATGGAACAAACATGGCAACGAGGACTCAGGTACATGTGGGAGAGCCTGTCGGAATAATCGCCGCACAGTCCATAGGTGAGCCGGGTACACAGCTTACCATGAGAAACTTCCATACTGGCGGAGTTGCTTCCAACCAGGATATCACTCAGGGTCTTCCGAGAGTCGAGGAGCTCTTCGAGGCAAGAAAGCCTAAGGGACTTGCAATTATTTCAGAGATCCCTGGAGTAGTATCCTTCAAGGAGACAAAGAAAAAGCGCGAAGTCACCGTAACCGATAATGAGAATAATGATTCCAAGACATATCTCATTCCTTACGGCTCAAGGCTCAAGGTCAGCGACGGAGACGTGATAGAGGCCGGCGATGAGATCACGGAAGGATCAGTAAATCCTCACGACATACTCCGCATAAAGGGAGTGAGAGCCGTTCAGGATTACATGCTCCGCGAGACTCAGAGAGTCTACAGGCTGCAGGGTGTTGATATCAATGATAAGCATATCGAGATGATAGTGCGTCAGATGATGAAGAAGGTAAGGATCGAGGATCAGGGAGACTCTGATTTCCTTCCTGGAACGACCGTAAACCTGCTTGATTATAACGAGGTCAACGAAAAGCTTATTGCAGAGGGTAAGACTCCTGCAGACGGAAAGGTGACGATGCTCGGTATAACCAAGGCGTCCCTTGCAACGGATTCCTTCCTTTCAGCCGCTTCCTTCCAGGAGACCACAAAGGTGCTTACGGAAGCAGCCATAAACGGCAAGGTCGATCATCTTAACGGTCTCAAGGAAAATGTCCTTATCGGTAAGCTTATTCCTGCCGGAACCGGAATGAAGGAATATGATAACATAGTCCTTTCAACGGAAACGGTACCGGAAGCCGTGTCAGGCAGTGAGACAGCAGCGGATCAGTACGGCGCGGCTGAGGGAGACATTATTCCGGATATGGCTTCAGCAGGCTTTACGGATCAGGATCAGACCGAGGATGTCGGTATCCTTTCCGGTGAAGACGTGATGAGCGGAGACGATATCATCGAATGATGGCGGGCTGACGTGGATTTTCCGGAAGAGTTTTAAGAATATTTCATTAACATTCCGAGGACCATTAAGTGCTTGACAACACAACAAAATAATAATATCATTATATGGCGCATGTTTTGGCATGCGTCATATTTGTTGTCTAAATACAACCATTATCTTTAAAGGAGGTGAAATTCAATGCCTACATTTAACCAGCTGGTTAGAAAGGGAAGACAGACTTCAGCCAAGAAGTCAGCATCACCGGCACTTCAGAAGGGCTTCAACTCTCTCAAGAAGAGATCAACAAATGAGTCAGCCCCTCAGAAGAGAGGTGTGTGCACAGCTGTCAAGACAGCTACACCTAAGAAGCCTAACTCAGCGCTTCGTAAGATTGCCAGAGTACGTCTTTCAAACGGTATCGAAGTAACAAGCTACATTCCTGGTGAGGGACACAACCTTCAGGAGCACAGCGTTGTACTTATCCGTGGAGGACGTGTAAAGGATCTTCCTGGTACACGTTACCATATTATCAGAGGAACTCTGGATACGGCAGGCGTTGCCAACCGTAAGAAGGCACGTTCAAAGTACGGTGCAAAGAGACCTAAGGATAAAAAGTAATTAATGAAACACTTCGGAATTGAGATATATGGTTGTATTATACATAACCGTCTCAACTTCTGAGAGTACCTATGATCTAATGTTAGATAATTAAGGAGGGAAGAAATGCCGCGTAAAGGACATACTCAAAAGAGAGACGTTCTGGCAGATCCTATCTATGGCAATAAGGTGGTAACAAAGCTTATCAACCAGATAATGCTCGACGGAAAAAGAGGGATCGCGCAGAAGATCGTTTACGGCGCATTCGAACAGGTAGAGGCTAAGACAGGAAAGCCTGCACTCGAGGTGTTCGATGAGGCCATGAACAACATCATGCCTGTACTTGAGGTCAAGGCTAAGCGTATCGGCGGTGCAACATATCAGGTACCTATCGAGGTTAAGCCTGAGAGAAGGCAGGCGCTTGGACTTCGCTGGCTCACAAACTTCTCACGTAAGAGAGGCGAGAAGACCCAGAAGGACAGACTTGCAAACGAAATAATGGATGCTGCCAATAATACCGGTGCTTCCGTAAAGAGAAAAGAAGAGATGCATAGGATGGCAGAGGCAAACAAGGCATTTGCTCATTATCGTTTCTGATTTTCGTAAAAAGGAGCATCAGCTATGGGAAGAGAATATCCATTAGAAAGGACCCGTAATATAGGTATCATGGCTCATATCGATGCCGGTAAGACCACATTGACAGAGCGTATACTTTATTACACGGGTGTAAACTACAAGATAGGTGATACACACGAGGGAACTGCTACCATGGACTGGATGGAGCAGGAGCAGGAGAGAGGTATCACCATCACATCGGCTGCTACTACATGTCATTGGACAAAGCATAAGGACAACAAGCCTGATCCTAATGCCTTAGAGCACAGGATCAACATCATAGATACACCGGGTCACGTTGACTTTACCGTAGAGGTTGAGCGTTCACTGAGAGTGCTTGACGGAGCTGTCGGAGTATTCTGTGCAAAGGGAGGCGTTGAGCCTCAGTCCGAGAATGTATGGAGACAGGCTGATACATATAACGTACCGCGTATGGCTTTCATCAACAAGATGGATATACTCGGTGCAAATTTCTACGGAGCAGTAGAGCAGATCCGTACAAGACTCGGCAAGAATGCCATCATCACACAGCTTCCTATTGGTAAGGAGGATTCATTCCAGGGTATCATCGACCTGTTCGAGATGCGCGCTTACATCTATAACGATGATAAGGGAAATGACATCACGATCACAGATATCCCTGAGGATATGAAGGACGATGCTGAGATGTACCGTGATGAGCTCGTTGAAAAGATCTGTGAGCTTGATGATGAACTTACCATGATGTACCTGGACGGTGAGATACCGTCAGAGGATCAGCTGAAAGCTGCGCTCAGAAAGGGTTGCTGCGAGTGTACCGCAGTCCCTGTATGCTGCGGATCGGCTTACAGGAACAAGGGAGTACAGAAGCTTCTTGATGCAATAATCGATTTCATGCCTTCGCCGGTAGACATTCCGCCTATCGAAGGAACAGATATGGATGGAAATCCTATCGTACGTCATTCATCTGATGATGAGCCGTTCGCTGCGCTTGCATTCAAGATCATGACTGATCCTTTCGTAGGAAAGTTAGCATATTTCAGAGTATATTCCGGAACAGTTAACTCAGGATCTTACGTTTTCAACGCTACAAAGAACAAGAAGGAGCGTATAGGACGTATCCTCCAGATGCACGCTAACAAGCGTAAGGAGCTGGATAAGTGCTATTCAGGAGATATCGCAGCCGCAGTTGGATTCAAGTTCACCGGTACCGGTGATACCATCTGCGACGAGCAGCATCCGGTAATACTTGAGTCCATGGAGTTCCCTGAGCCGGTTATAGACGTTGCCATCGAGCCTAAGACCAAGGCGTCACAGGGTAAGATGGGCGAGGCTCTTGCAAAGCTTGCAGAAGAGGATCCTACCTTCAGGGCAAAGACCGATCCTGAGACAGGTCAGACCATCATTTCCGGTATGGGAGAGCTTCATCTTGAGATCATCGTTGACAGACTCCTTCGTGAGTTCAACGTTGAGGCCAATGTCGGAGCACCGCAGGTTGCATATAAGGAAGCCATTACAAAGCCGGTAGATGTAGAATCCAAGTACATCAAGCAGTCAGGCGGTAAGGGACAGTACGGACACTGTAAGGTTAAGTTCGAGCCTATGGACGCAAACGGCGAAGAGGTTTATAAGTTCGAGAACACCGTAGTCGGAGGTGCTATCCCTAAGGAGTATATCCCGGCCATCGATGAGGGTATACAGGAAGCAATGAAGGCCGGCCCTCTTGGAGGATTCCCTGTACTTGGTATCAAGGCCAATGTATGGGACGGATCATACCATGAGGTCGATTCATCCGAGATGGCATTCCATATCGCAGGTTCAATGGCGTTAAAGGATGCCATGCAGAAGGGCAACCCTGTTCTCTTAGAGCCTATCATGAAGGTCGAGGTCACAATGCCTGAGGAGTACATGGGCGACGTTATCGGCGACATCAACTCAAGGAGAGGCCGTATCGAGGGAATGGACGATGTCGGAGGCGGAAAGATCGTAAGAAGCTTCGTTCCGCTCGCAGAGATGTTCGGATATTCCACAGACCTTCGTTCAAAGACTCAGGGACGTGGAAACTACTCAATGTTCTTCGATCACTATGAGCAGGTTCCTAAGAACGTTCAGGAGAAGGTCTTAAGCGAGAAAAAGGGTAAATAATCCTTGTTGAAAAACATGTGATTATATCTTATAATTATCAGGACTTTATTTTATAAAGATTGCTTTTTATTATTCGTTTTGGAGGTAATACTGCAATGGCAAAGGAAAAATTCAACAGAACAAAGCCGCATTGTAACATCGGTACCATTGGACACGTTGACCATGGTAAGACGACTCTTACAGCAGCTATAACAAAGACACTTCACGATGTAAACGGAACAGGTGAGGCTGTTGCTTTCGATATGATCGATAAGGCTCCGGAGGAGAGGGAGAGAGGAATCACCATCTCAACCGCTCACGTTGAGTACGAGACTGCAAAGCGTCACTATGCACACGTTGACTGCCCAGGCCACGCTGACTACGTTAAGAACATGATCACAGGTGCTGCTCAGATGGACGGAGCTATCCTCGTTGTTGCTGCAACAGACGGACCTATGGCTCAGACAAGAGAGCACATCCTTCTTGCTCGTCAGGTCGGCGTTCCTTATATCGTAGTATTCATGAACAAGTGCGACATGGTTGACGATGAGGAGCTTCTTGATCTCGTAGAGATGGAGATCAGAGATCTTCTTAACGAGTATGACTTCCCTGGAGATGATACTCCTATCATCCGTGGATCAGCTCTTAAGGCTCTTGAGGGAGACCCTGAGTGGCAGAAGAAGATCATCGAGCTTATGGATACAGTTGATGAGTACATCCCTGATCCTGAGCGTGAGACAGATAAGCCTTTCCTTATGCCTGTCGAGGACGTATTCACCATCACAGGACGTGGAACAGTTGCTACAGGCCGTGTAGAGCGTGGTACTCTTCACCTCAATGATCCGCTCGAGATCGTTGGTATCAAAGAAGAGGTTCAGAAGACTGTTGTTACAGGTATCGAGATGTTCCGTAAGCTTCTTGATGAGGCTCAGGCTGGTGACAACATCGGAGCTCTTCTCCGTGGTATTAACCGTGACCAGATCGAGAGAGGACAGGTTCTCTGCAAGCCTGGCACAGTAACATGCCACAAGAACTTCAAGGGTCAGGTTTACGTTCTTACCAAGGACGAGGGTGGACGTCATACACCTTTCTTCAACCACTACAGACCTCAGTTCTACTTCAGAACAACAGACGTTACAGGTCAGTGCGATCTTCCAGAGGGAGTAGAGATGTGCATGCCTGGTGATAACGTTGAGATGACCGTAGAGCTTATTCACCCTATCGCTATGGAGAAGGGACTTCGTTTCGCTATCCGTGAGGGTGGAAGAACAGTAGGTTCAGGAAGAGTTACAGAGGTTCTTTCATAATCTGTTCTACCAGATAGTTTAAGACGGGTCTGATCGTCTTAAGTAATAAAAACTGCCGCAGCATTGATTTATCAGTGCTGCGGCTTTTGCATACCTCTTATCTAAATTTTTATTGCCATATAGAGATATAGGACAAAATGTGTTGGTAAAAACCCGCCATATACCACTACAAAACTATAATTGTAAAAATATAGCTCGTTTAATCTATTATGGATATAGTTGGATTTTTATCTGTCTTTTTAGTTAGATTTTTACCGATAAAATCTATATTTTTGAAAATATATTCGTATCCGGATAAATTTTTACATCTTTTTTCTTCAATTCTTAAACATTATCTGTAAAAAACTGGGAAAATCTTAGGACACAGTTTGATATTTTGTTATTTTATCCTAAAAACTTTTGTAAACCATATAACTCAACTCTGGCTCTGGGGGATAAGGCAGAATAAAAAAGACGCTGTTAAGCGTCTTCTGGAACCTGAATTATAAATGGTTCAGGCTGATATCGATATGTAATTATCTTACTCGTTGCCGGACTTGTTCAGCCTTTCAGCATTTTCAGTGATCGTACTTATCACCTTATGGAACACATCCATGTCTGTTTCGGATATCCCGTCAGTGAGCTCGTGGTTAAGCCTCTCGATTATCTCGCTTACCGGCTTTTCAAGAGCTCTGCCCTCATCGGTCAGGTGGACGATGACCTTTCTTCTGTCTCCGGTATTAAATGATCTGATTATAAGCCCCTTGTCCTGAAGACGGCTTAAAATACCAGTAACCGTGGAAGAATCAAGATGCAGCGTTTCCGCAAGCTGTGAAGGCATCTGGCCGTCCTCCTCCCACAGGCATTTTAATGATGCATACTGTATGGGAGTTACGTCAAGATGATGCAGCTCTCTTTTGAAATATGTAAAAACCGCGTTCTGCGCGTGTGTAAGTATAAAGTTGATGCAGTCCTGTAATTTCATAGTCGTTCACCTCACAGAAACCTATTATAATTTTTAAACTTAAGGGTTGTCAATAAATTATCAAAGGATATTTGGCATACAATATATTATTATTTTTAAAATACAATATAGCAAATATTTAGCGCGCAAAATAGATTGACAATTTATTATCGAATATATAGAATTACTTTTAGATTGTAATCAGGTAATAATTTTGAAGTGTAGCTTCAGATTAAAAGTAAGATTATGGAGGTAATTATGGATTTTAAACTTACCAAAGAACAACAGCTTGCTCAGGAGCTGTTCCGTTCCTTCGCTGAGAACGAAATTAAGCCTCTTGCCCACGATATGGACGAGGCAGAGCAGCTTGATATGGAGCTTCTCGGAAAGATGCAGAGGTATGGTTTCTTCGGTATCCCTTACTCCAAGGAGTACGGCGGAGCAGGCGGAGACAACCTTACATACACTCTTTGCATGGAGGAAGTTTCAAAGCAGGACGCTTCCTGCGGAATCACTATCTCTGTTCACACTTCTCTTTGCTGCGCATGCATAGATATGGCAGGAACAGAGGAGCAGAAGCAGAAGTACCTTCGTCCGCTGGTTGACGGTACTGCTTTCGGATGCTTCGGACTTACAGAGCCTAACGCAGGTTCAGACGTTCAGGGAGCTCAGACAGTAGCGGTTCAGGATGGAGACGACTGGATCATCAACGGATCAAAGATATTCACAACAAACTCTGCATTTGCAGATACCTGCGTAGTATTCGCAGTTACTGACAAGTCAGGCCCTGTATCCCGTGGTCTTACGGCATTCATCGTAGACCTTAAGAACACTCCGGGCGTAGCAGTTCAGGATAACATCAAGCGTATGGGTATCCGTGCAGCTCAGAACTGCATCGTTACTTACGATGATGTACGTGTTTCAAAGGACAGAGTACTTGGCGAGGTCAACAAGGGATTCAAGATCGCCATGAAGGCTCTTGACGGCGGACGTATCGGTATCGCAGCTCAGTCAGTAGGTATCGCTCAGGGCGCTATCAACGAGACAATAGAGTATGTTAAGGTACGTGAGCAGTTCGGAAAGCCTATCGCAGCATTCCAGAACACACAGTTCAAGCTTGCTGAGATGCAGACAAAGATCGACGCTGCACGTCTTCTTACATGGAGAGCAGCTACTGCTAAGGATAATCATGAGGATTACTCTTCACTTGCAGCAATGGCAAAGCTTTTTGCTTCCGACGTTGCAAACGAGGTAACACGTATGTGCGTACAGCTCATGGGTGGTTACGGTTACTGCCGTGAGTATCCGGTAGAGCGTATGATGCGTGATGCCAAGATCACTGAGATCTATGAGGGAACATCAGAAGTTATGAAGATGGTCATCTCAGGCGGAATGAATCTTAAGAAGAAGTAATTGGGAGGAATAGTTTATAATGAAAATTATAGTTTGCGTAAAACAGGTACCTGATACTTCAGGAAAGGTTGCGGTTAAGCCTGACGGAACTCTTGACCGTGCATCCATGCTTACGATCATCAACCCTGATGACCTTAATGCAGTAGAGGCAGCTCTTAAGATAAAGGATCAGACAGGCTGCGAAGTAGTTGCAGTTACAATGGGACCGCCTCCAGCAGAGAAGATGCTCCGTGAGATCATCGCTATGGGAGCTGACCGTGCTGTACTTATCTCAGGACGTGAGTTCGGAGGATCAGATACATTCGCTACATCACAGATCATCGCAGCAGGTATCCACCATATGGGACTTAACGATGATGATATCATCATGTGCGGACGTCAGGCTATCGATGGAGATACGGCTCAGGTCGGACCTCAGATCGCTGAAAAGCTTGGAATCCCTCAGATCACCTATGCAGGTGACATCAAGGTAGAGGGTAAGGACGTTATCGTTAAGCGTATGCTTGAGGATGGCTTCATGAACATCAAGATGAAGACCCCTTGCCTCATCACATGCATCAAGGAGCTTAACGAGCCTCGTTACATGAGCACATTCGGCATCTTCGGTTCATACCAGAAGCCGGTAGACGTTTATGACTACGAGACACTTAAGGACGAGCCTCTCATCGATAAGGATACCATCGGACTTCAGGGCTCACCTACCAACATCTTAGTATCGTTCACACCTCCTCTTAAGGGTGCAGGTGTTATTCTTGAAGGTGCTGACAAGAACACAGCCAATGAGCTTGCTGATATTCTTGAGAAGAAGCACATCATCTGATGAAAGGAGATTGAATAATGGACAATTACAATAGTGCGGATATTTCTGCTTTCAAGGATGTCTGGGTGTTCTGTGAGCAGCGTGAGGGTGTGATCCAGCAGACAAGTTTTGAGCTTATCTCAGAGGGCCGCAGGCTCGCTGACGAGCTCGGATGCAAGCTCTATGCGCTTGTACTTGGTGATAATATCGAGAAGCAGGCAAAGGAAGCTGCAGGATACGGCGCAGACGGCGTTGTTCTTTGCGAGAGCCCGCTCCTTAAGACATATACAACAGACGGATATACCAAGGTTATCGTAGATACTGTTAAGGAGAGAAAGCCTGAGGTCGTTCTCTTCGGAGCTACATATATCGGACGTGACTTAGGTCCTCGCTGCGCTGCAAGGCTTCACACTGGTCTCTGCGCAGACTGCACACACCTTGACGTAAGCGTTCCTGTATATCAGGAGTTCCTTAAGGGAGCATCAACACTTACTCCTGAGAGGATCGAGGGAACAAGCTCTGCAATCGTTATGGGACAGCAGCATGACGTTTCACATGACCTTAAGATGACCCGTCCTGCATTCGGCGGACACCTTATGGCTACGATCATCTGCCCTCGTTTCCGTCCTGCTATGGCTACGGTTCGTCCTGGCGTTATGAAGAAGGCTCCTTTCGATCAGGCAAGAGCTGATGCAGCTGAGATCATCAGACCTGTTATCAACCTTACAGAAGCTGATTTCGAGACAGAGATCCTTGCAGTCGAGAAGGCAGCTAAGAAGCTTGTTGACCTTATCGGAGCAGACTATGTGGTATCAGTAGGACGTGGTATCGCAAAGGATGTTGAAGGCGGAATCAAGCTTGGACAGCAGCTTGCAGATGAGCTCGGCGGAGTACTCGGAGGATCACGTGTTACCGTTGACTCAGGCTGGCTTTCAGCTGATCATCAGGTAGGACAGACAGGTAAGACTGTTCATCCTAAGGTATACATCGCCCTTGGAATCTCAGGAGCTATCCAGCACAAGGCTGGTATGCAGGATTCTGAGTGCATCATCGCAGTCAATACTAACCCTTCAGCACCTATCTTTGAGATAGCTGACTATGGTATCGTAGGAGACCTCTTCAAGGTAGTTCCTATGCTCATAGATTCCATCAAGGCAGTTAAGGCTGCAAAGTAATTACAATCCAATAATCTTATCAGAGTAAGGAGAGCAGGTCTTAAAGACCTGCTTTTCTTCAATTTGTAATAAATTCTTAATTGTATAATGCTGTGTCCTCATGATAAAACTAATACAGGTTAAATAAGGAGACATTTACATATGAAGAGATCGTTTTTATATAAGATTTTTTCAGGTGCATATTTTAGAATGTTTGGGCTTGCCGCTGCAGCGGTCTGCTGCACATTTACTTTAGCTGCGGATACGATAGCTGCCGAGGCTGCCGTTTCCGACGTGGTCTGGTCTGACGTTTCACTTTCCTCAGACGGCACTGCAGATTGGAAGGTTTCCTTCCCTGCCTCAGAGGCGGTGGATACATATGAGATCCAGCTTGCAAGGCAGAAAGACGGCGAATGGGATGAGGATTACAGGACATATAAGACTTCAGACGAGGGATATGATTTCAGTTTTTCCTCCAAGGGCAAATATCGTTACAAAGTCAGGATAAAGTTTATAGGCGGGGAATACAGCGACTGGTCGCATGACTCAAATACGGTAAATGTCACATCTGACGATATAGACGACGGCCCTGACAGCGGAAATGCCGGCCATGGATATTTTGTTAACAGTTATGCGGTCTACGGACCGGGACCTGGTACCGGTACATACTATGCATATAACGGCCCGGCAGGTCCGGGAAGCGGTTCATATACCAATACCACAACGATAAATACCATTACCGGCCAGGTGATCTACAGAAACGGAAGCTACAACGGCACATCATACAATACGACCAATCCGGCAGGGGCTTCCGGCTGGAGACTGACAAATAACGGCTATATGTATGTCTACGGCAACGGTACATACAAGAGTAACGGCTGGGACTACATTGACGGATACTGGTATTATTTTGATGCTTACGGCATAATGCAGACAGGCTGGCTGTATCTTAATAATAACTGGTATTACTGCCTGCCTTCAGGACAGATGGCAGCCTCAAGCTGGAACAATATAAATGAGAAATGGTATTACTTTAACGAGAGCGGCATAATGCAGACGGGATATATCACCATAGACGGCAAGACCTATTACACAGACGGAAGCGGAGCGAGGGTCGAATCTGCATATAATCCTGACGGGCATCTGTTCGACTTAAACGGAGTAATGGTAAGCTGAGCCATGCAGAGCTTTTTGCGTGCACAGGGAGCTCTATAAGGCGGATGACCTCAGAGCCGTAATACGAGGTGACAAAAGAAGCGTATCCGTGCGGATAAGATAAACCGCACGGATATATTTTTATCCAACATTCGGTTTTCATTGATAAAAGTGATTTAAAAGCTTTATTTTCATACATAAATCATGTAAGATATGGATTATTGCCTTAAGGATAAGAGGGCAGTAATTTTTTTATTTCAGGATTTTTTGATTTATAAAACAGGAGACATCGATGGGCATTTATGAGGAACTGGTAGAAAGAGGACTTATTGCGCAGGTAACGGATGAGGAAGAGATAAAGAACCTTGTCAATAACGGCAAGGCGACCTTTTATATCGGCTTCGATCCTACGGCGGACAGCCTGCATGTAGGACATTTTATGGCCTTATGTCTTATGAAGAGGCTTCAGATGGCGGGCAATAAGCCGATAGCCCTCGTTGGAGGAGGTACCGGCATGATCGGAGATCCGTCAGGACGCACGGATCTCAGGAAAATGATGACAGTGGAGACGATCCAGCACAACTGTGACTGCTTCAAAAAGCAGATGAGCAGATTTATTCATTTCGGAGAGGGCAGCTCTGATGCCATCATGGTCAATAATGCTGACTGGCTGATGGGATTAAATTATATTGAATTCCTGCGTGACGTCGGAGTACATTTCAGCGTCAATAAAATGCTTGCAGCCCGCTGCTATGTAAACCGTATGGAGCAGGGACTTACATTCTTAGAGTTCAACTACATGCTCATGCAGGGCTATGATTTCTACAGGCTGTTCTGTGATTACGGCTGTAATATGCAGTTCGGAGGCGATGATCAGTGGTCAAATATGCTTGCCGGAACGGAGCTTATACGTAAAAAGACGGGCAAGGACGCCCATGCCATGACCATAACCCTCTTACTTAATTCCGAAGGAAAGAAGATGGGAAAGACGGCGTCTGGAGCAGTATGGCTCGATCCGGAAAAAACGACTCCATACGAATTCTATCAGTATTGGAGAAATGTAGGGGATGCTGACGTCATAAAGTGTCTCAAGATGCTCACCTTCCTTCCGCTTGATGAGATAAGGAAGATGGAAAAGTTCGAGGGGGCTGAGCTTAATCAGGCCAAGGAGATACTTGCCCATGAGCTTACTGAGCTCGTACATGGAAAGGAAGAGGCTGATAAGGCTGAGGCGGCTGCCAAGGCGGCTTTCAGCGGAGCCCTGAGCGAGGATATGCCGACATATGAGGTCAGCGCATCAGAGCTTCAGGACGGAGGTCTTGACCTTGTGAGCATACTTGTTGGATCAGGTCTATGCGCATCAAGGGGCGACGCAAGGCGCAATATTGAGCAGGGCGGAGTAACGGTTTCTGAGGAAAAGATCACCGACAGCAGGAAGATATATACTGAAAGCGAGATAGAGGCAGGCTTTGTGGTAAAGAGAGGAAAAAAGAACTTCTGCAGGGTCTGCATGTCAAAGTAAGCTTTTTGTAAGAAAATCTACAATATCTTTGTAAGGATGGGATGTTATACTCTGCCCATGATTAGTAAGTACGTAAAAACAATTATATTGTCAGCAGCATTTGCGCTGATGTTTTCGATGAGCGCCCTTGCGGCTCCGGGAACCCAGTTTCCTTTTGACGTGGAGTTTGATACCGATGAGATAGACAGGCTGTGCTATGCCGGACATGACGGCAATACAGTGGATTATGCCGACGGTACTGCCATACTTCCTGAAACGTCGTTTATAGTTAATTCCAACGGCAGTGTGCCTGACGCGGATGTTTCAAACCTTTCGGTGGAGATATCCCTCATATATGAAAATGATAACAACGACGGTTCACACAGGGAGACGGTCAAGAAGTACAAAAAGGGATCGCTTACGGAGTCGGAGAGATTTCCTGTACTTAGCGGAAACATCATAGCGAGTCTCGATGAGAGAGGAAAGCTGTACAGCGACCAGTTCAAAGGACTCGTCATGTCTCTGAAGTGCGACGGCAGGGAAACACACAGGGAGGACATATATCTTTATGTATGCCCTGAGGATGATTTTTACGGATATATGATGGAGTAATGCAGCGTATCGTTCACAGAGATTTTTAAGGGAGATGCCCAAGGCGTCCCCCTTTATTTTTTTATCCGCTCATAATAAAATACCCCATAGGGAGAAATTTGAACATGGCTTCATACGATTTTATATTTGGCCCTGCGGCCTCGGGAAAATCAACATACATATATAAATGGCTTTCAAAGGAGGCCATTGAGCATCCGGATAAAAAATATTTTCTTTTTGTGCCGGAACAGAATACCTTAAAGGCACAGAGGAGGATAGTGGAGCTCAGTGAATGTCACGGGATGCTCAATCTTGATGTGCTCTCATTCCAGCTTTTATTTTATCGTTTGATAGATGAGCTCGGCATAAGGAAGCCGGATATAATTGACGATATAAGCAAATCGCTGCTTATAAGGAAGGCTGCGCTGGACGCGGCTAAAAATGGAGAATTGAAGGTGTATTCCGGAAAAATGGACTCTCCGGGCTTTATAGGACAGCTGACAAAACTCATATCAGAGTTTTGGCAGTATGATATAAGCCTTGTGGATATAAAAGCCATATCGGAGGCTGTCGGAAGCAGGCTGCTTAAGGATAAGCTTTCCGACATGGAAAAGATATTTACAAGATTTAAAAGCAGCCTTACGGACAGGAGTACGATACCGGAGGAAATACCGGCGCTGCTGTTAAAAAATATAAACAGATCCGAGCTCTTAAATGACGCCGTGATAGTTTTTGACGGATATACGGGCTTTACGCCTGTCCAGTTTAATATAATAAAAAATATCCTTCCAAAGGCCGAGAGGGTCAGGTTTTCAATAACCATGGCTGAGGGAGAGGATCCCTACAGGTTTTCAAGGCAGGATATAACCGATATGTGGTGGCTCAGCAGAAAAAACATATCCGGGATAATAGATACCGCATCCTCCGCAGGCGTCCTGCAGTCGAAGGAGAAGCATTTATACATAAACGAAAAGAAACGCCATGTAAACGGCATATACATATATGAGGCCGGCGACCCTACGGATGAGGTGAGATACGTCGTAAGGGATATCAAGCTCGGGGCTCTTAAGGAAGGTACAAGGTACCGTAAAACTGCCATAGTAGTTTCGGATCTCGGGACCTACAGGGAAATAATAAAAAGGGAAATGGCGGCGGAAGGCATACCGTTTTTTATGGATGATAAGGCCTCTGCGGCCGGAAGCCCGCCGGTAGAGCTGTTAAGGTCTGCCTTTGCAATGATCAGCGGAGGATACAGGTACGATGATGTCATGAGGTACCTGAAGAATCCGTTGATAACCGAAGAACTTTCCGACAGAGACGCCGTATTTGAATTTGATAATGCTCTGAGAAAAAAAGGAATAAGGGGCAAAAAGGCTCTTTCGGAGTTTTGTGAGGACACGCCTTTGATGGAGGCCATGGAAAGCGTATTCAGGCTTGAAGAGGATCTCAAGGCTTCAGGACTTATGTCGGACAGGGTAGAGGCGGTCGCTGCTTACTTCAGGGCGGTCAGGCTTGATGAAAGGCTTTTGGAGTTTATCGAGAGGCTTAAGACTATAGGATATGTAAATGAAGCCGCAGAAACAAAGAGATTTACGGATCTTACCGGTGAGCTGTTTAAAAGAGTCAGAGGGCTGTTTGAGGATACGGACTTTACACTGGAAGAGTTTTTCAGCCTTATAGACGCCTGCTTCATCAGCATGAAGGGCAGCATGATCCCTGAGACCATGGATATGGTGATAGCGGGAGACTTAAAGAGGACACGTATAGAGGATATAGACGTACTGTATATAATAGGCGCCAGTGATGGACTGCTTCCTTCAGAGGTTTCCGGGGGAGGTATATTTACTGACCACGAGAGGATGGAGATAGAGGCAGTCAGCGGTTTGCTTCCGGACGGCAGGAGCGTTGAGCTGGCTCCGGACGACAGGACGGACAGCTGTATTCAGAATTTCTACCTGTACCTGATGATGAATAAGCCGGGAAAAAGGCTTGTCATTTCCTATGCCAGGACGGGCAGGGATGGAAAAAGCCAGAGGCCGTCACCTGTGATCGCAGGGCTTCAGGATGAGGACATACACATCCTTGAAAAAGATGGTTCCGTGGCTTCACCGGAGGACGGACTGCGAGAGTTAGCGGAGTACATAAGATCAGGCAGAAAGCCGGGTAAAAGAGAGGCAGGGCTGTACTCTGCCCTTAAATCGGATCCGGAAACGTCAAAGCGGACAGATATGATGCTCAAAGCGGCATTTTTCAGGCATGGAAAGGACATGCTTTCGGAGCCGGCGGCAAAAATGCTGTACAGCGACGTGCTGAACGGTTCAGTATCCAGGATTGAGGAATATGAAAATTGTCCTTTTGGTCATTTTATGAAATATGGACTCAGGCTTAAGGAAAGAGAAGAGTTTGATATAGAGGCCCTGGATATAGGGAATCTGTTCCATGGCTCACTGGATGAGGTGTTCAGGCTTATCAGGCAGAGGGGCATGGAGATTGGGGATGTTCCGGATGACATGCTTTATGAGATATGCGACAGGGCAGTTGAGGACAATACCGCGGCATATAAGGATAAAAAGCTGTTTATGACAGCAAGGAACCGATTTATTGCGGACAGGGTAAAAAAGATAACAAAAAAGACGGCCTGGGCGCTTAAAAATCAGCTGTCAAAGGGAAGCTTCAGGACCTTTGGTACCGAGACAGGATTTAAGTACAGGGACGGGCAGCTGAACTTAAGCGGAAAGATAGACAGATTAGACTATACAAGGATCGGAGATAAAACACTTGTCAAGGTCATTGATTACAAAACGGGAAATACCAAATTTGATATCTCCATGGCCTTAAACGGGCTGCAGATACAGCTCACGGCTTATATGGACTGTGCTCTTAAGGAGGCGGCAAAGCTTACCGGAAATTCGGGGGAAATACTCCCGGCAGGGATGTTTTACTATAACATAAATGATCCGGTTCTGGATTATGCTGAGATCGAAAAGGGCAGAAATGATGGAAATACTATTGAAAAGCTGTCTCTTAAGGCCCTCAGGATGAACGGGGCGGTGCTGAATGATCCGGAAGCCCTTGAAAGCATAGACTTAAAATTGGCTGAGGAAAACAGGTCCGTACGGCAGTCGGAGGTGTTTACACAGTCGGTACTGCTGTCGGAAAAGGGCTTTAAAAACCTTATCTCCCGTACAAGGGAAAGGATGAGGCAGGACGCAGCGGAGATACTTAACGGTAATATAGATATTAGGCCCTACAGATACGGGCAGGATACGGGCTGCGATCACTGCAGATTTAAAGGCATATGCGGATTTACAGTAAATACTGAAGGCTACGGCTACAGGCTCGTTAAAAAGGCTGACGCCGAAAAAACCATCGATCTGCTTGAAGGAGAAGTTACGGATGAATTGGAGCGAGGATCAGAAAAAAGTAATAAATGAGAGGGATTCGAGCGTCCTGGTATCCGCCGCTGCCGGAAGCGGAAAAACTGCGGTGATGGTGGAAAGGATTATTGAGATCATTTCTGATGAAGAAAACGGAGCCGATCTTGATAAACTGCTGATAATGACATTTACCAGAGCCGCTGCCCAGGGCATGAGGCTTAAGATAAGCGAAGCTCTTAAGAATAAAATATCCATGGAGCCGGATAACAGGAGGCTCAAGCTTCAGAGAGCAATGCTCCCGAGGGCAAGGATATCTACTATACACTCCTTCTGTGAACATTTTATCAGGCAGAATTATCAGCGGCTTGACATCGATCCTAATTTCAGGCTGGCTGACGAGGGTGAGTCGGCGATGCTGAAGGCCGATGCGTTAAATCAGGTGCTGGAGGAAAGACTCACATCGGAAGCCGCCTGCGGCAGAGAGGATGCAGCCTTCATGGAACTGATGGAAGCCGTAAGCACCAGGGCAAATGACGAAAAAATAGAGGCTTTATGCGGCATAGTATATGATCACCTTATGGGCGATCCATGGCCTGAGGACAGGATAGAGGAACAGATAGAAGAATGCAGGCAGGAAGCTGAGGGACATCCTGAAAAAAGCAGGTGGTACAGGGAGCTGTTCAGATATATCCATGACAGTGCCGGTCGTCATATGGAAATGCTTGAGGCTGCCTTAAGGATATGTGAGACCCTGAACGGGCCGTTAAAATACAGGGAAGCACTGTCGGAATGCATACATATGGCTGAGGATATGCGCGGCATCAGCAGCTATGACAGTATGTGGAGATATATAAACGGCATAAGCTTTTCGCGCCTTCCGGCAAAGTCTAAAAAGGACGGCTATGATGAGGATAAGACCGGCTTTGTAAAAAAGATAAGGGACAGATTTAAAAAGTATATCGAGGATCTGAAAAAAAGCTTTTTTATAATGGATCCTGAAACTCTCCTTATTTCGATAAAAGGTTCAGCGGCGATCAACAGAGAGCTCCTTATGCTTGTAAGGGAGTATATGAAGAAATACTCTTGGATAAAACATAAGAAGAACATACTTGATTTTGATGACCTTGAGCATCTTTCATTAAAGCTGCTTTACAAAAATGAAGATGGGAAACGTGTTCCGTCCGAGCTTGCGAATGAAATTTCAAACAGCCTTAAGGAAATAATGATAGATGAGTACCAGGATTCGAGCCGGGTGCAGGAGGCCATGATCTACGCCCTTTCAGGAGAGCGCTTCGGCAGGAATAACGTGTTTATGGTAGGTGACGTAAAGCAGAGCATTTACCGTTTCAGAAATGCCGAGCCGGATCTGTTTATAGAAAAATATGACCATTATTCGAGCGATGAAGGAGCCGGACAAAGAAAAATAGAGCTCAATATGAATTTCAGAAGCAGGGAAGAAGTGCTCTCATCCGTTAATCTTGTGTTCGACAGGATCATGTCCGTAAGCCTTGGAGGAATAGACTACGGCGAAGGCGCAAGGCTTAAATGCGGCGCGGGATATGAAGCGGGAGAGGGCTATAAAACCGAAATGCTCATCTTTGACGATAGTGCCAGAGAGGAGGAGCCGGAGGATGATGGAAATATGCCGGCGGAGCTTTCTGATGACCTTACCGCAGAGGAACTCGAATATAAGCTTATAGCCGACAGGATAAAGGAGTTTGTGGATGAGGAGGGAGGCCCGGGAAGCTTAAAGGTAAGGGACGGCATAACCGGAGAGATGAGACCTGCCTCATACAGGGACATAACCATACTTACGAGAAAGAAAAAACCGGCAATAAAAATAGAAGAAGTTTTAAAGGAAAACGGGATACCCGCCCGCCGTGACAGCTCGGAAGGATATTTTGAAGCGTGGGAGGTGGAGCAGGTCTTAAACCTTTTGAGCCTTATAGATAATCCCATGCAGGATATCCCCCTTGCCGCCGTAATGCGCGGGCCTATGGGGGATTTCAATGATGATGAGCTTGCGGTAATAAGAGCATCTTATGCCGGGAAAAGAAAAGAGGAGGATGAAGATTACCGGACGGAAGCCGGGGATTTTTACAGAGCCTTAAAGCATGCGGCCGTTTCAGGCGAGGGAAAGCTCAGGGAAAAAGCCGCAGGTTTTTTGGCAATGCTTGAGTTTTACAGGGATATGTCTGAAATAGTCCCGGTGCATGTTCTTATAAATGAAATACATCTTAAAACGGGCTTCTACAGCTATGTTCTTGCAATGCCGGAGGGAAGGCTTAAGGCAGGAAATCTTGACATGCTCCTTGAAAAGGCGGAAAGCTATGGTAATACGAGTTATGCCGGACTGTTTAATTTTATAAGGTATATAGAATCCATAAGGAAATATTCATCTGATACGGGAGAGGCTTCGGCATTTTCAGAAAATGATGATACGGTAAAGATAACTACGATACATAAGTCCAAGGGGCTTGAGTATCCGATAGTGATACTGGCAAGGTCAGGAGCCTCTCTTTCCGGTAAAAACAGCGATAAGTACATAGTTATTGATGAAACGGGAATAGGGTCTGACTATGTTGATACTGAAACAGGTATAAAGTATCCGGGGCTTAAAAAGGCTCTTATAAAGCTGAAACAGAAAGAGGCGGATATAGCCGAGGAGGAGAGGCTTCTGTACGTTGCCATGACCCGCGCCATGGAAAAGCTTGTGATAACGGCTGCAGGTAAAAATATAAAGGATCATATGGACGAGCTGAAAAATACGTCGGAGCTCATGTATGAGGAGGGGCTTGTAAGGGAGAAGCTCCCGTCGGAGCTGGTGCTCTCACAAAGAACATATTTTGACTGGATAATCCTTGCGGCGGTCTCAGAGCCCGGAGTATTCAGCATGAGTTTAAAAACAAGACAGGATATGTCAAAGGCAGAGGCTTTAAAGGCAGCGGAGGGGCTGTCCCGTTTCTCAGAACTCATTAACGGAAGCCTGTTTGAAACAGAGGAAGCGGAGGATTTCAGCGGATTATTTAAAAAGAGCTATGAGTATGCCGAAGAGACCGGATTAAGCCCGAAGGTGTCCGTATCTGAGATAGGAAAAGCCGAAATAGATTATGACGATATGGCTTTTGAAATGTCTGATGAGGAAAGAACATTTAAACGGACTGATAAAATAAAAGCTTCAGCTTCGCTTAAAGGCACGGCATACCACAGGGCCATGCAGCTCATAGAACTTAAAGGCAGTCCTGAAGAACAGCTGTCAAGGCTTTTTGATGATGATAGATTTTCCGAGGAGGAAAAAAAGGCAGTGGACAAACAGGCCATACTAAATTTCCTTGAAAGCGGCATTGCTAAAAGGATGGCGGCTGCTAAGGAAAGAGGACAGCTGTACAGGGAGCAGCATTTTATGGCAGGCATACCTGCGTCAGAGCTTATTAAAGGCCAGAGCTCGGATGAACTGCAGATACTCCAGGGCATCATAGACGCATATTTCGAAGAGGACGGAGATATCATTTTAGTGGACTATAAGACGGACAGGCTGAGAGAAGAGTCGGGATTCAGGGAAAGATACACCATGCAGTTAAAACTTTACGCCAGAGCCCTTAATCAGCTTACTAAGAAAACCGTAAGACAATCTATCATTTACAGTACTTTTCTAAAAAAAGAGATAGTAGTATAGTGTAAATCAGCTTAAAGGATGGTTTGACATGATAAATAATGACTGGCTTAAGCCGCTTTCTCCGGAATTTAAAAAACCATATTACAGGGCTCTCTATGACAGGGTACTGGACGAATACAGACATCACAGGGTATTTCCAAGGCCGGAGGAGCTGTTCAAGGCGTTTGAACTAACGCCGTATAATGAAGTAAAGGCTGTCATACTGGGGCAGGATCCATATCATGGAGAAGGGCAGGCTGAGGGATTATGCTTTTCTGTAAAACCAGGAACAGACATACCGCCGTCTCTCATGAATATATATAAGGAGCTAAAAAATGATCTTGGACTTAAGATACCGGATAACGGCTGTCTCGTTCCATGGGCAAAGCAGGGAGTGTTACTGTTGAATACAGTGCTGACCGTAAGGGCACACCAGGCGTTTTCCCACAGGGGGATAGGCTGGGAGCAGTTTACGGATGCGGCCATAAGGGCGCTTAACGCTTCGGACAGACCTATAGTATTTATGCTCTGGGGAAGGCCTGCCGGAGAAAAGTCCGCAATGCTCGATAATCCGGTGCATCTTGTGCTTAAGGCGGCGCATCCAAGCCCTCTTTCGGCTTCGAGGGGATTTTTCGGCTGCAGGCATTTTTCAAAATGCAATGAATTCCTTACTGCAAACGGAGTCAGTCCGATAGACTGGCAGATACCGGACATATATGACAAAACACGTGAAGAAAAACAGGCGGTGCGTTGAGCTCTGCCATGATTTAATACAGGGGAGATTATGGATCTTATAGAATTACTGAAAGTCATACTTTTTGGAATAGTCGAAGGTTATACGGAATGGCTGCCCATATCCTCGACGGGTCATCTGATACTGCTCGAAAATATAATACATCTTGACCAGCCGGAGGAGTTCTGGAATGTTTTCAAGGTAGTGATACAGCTTGGAGCCATACTTGCGGTAGTGGTACTTTACTGGGACAAGCTCTGGCCGTTTTCAGTTAAAAAAAGCAGTCAGGAAAAGGTTGATACATGGATAATGTGGTTCAAGGTAGTTATAGCCTGCATACCTGCCGCTGTGGTGGGCCTGCCGCTGGATGACATTCTGGATAAATATTTAAGCACGCCTACCGTGATTGCCGCAACGCTTATCATCTACGGAATCCTGTTTATAGTGCTTGAGAGGTACAATGCTGGAAGGGATTTTCCGATAAACAGGATGTCAAGACTGAGCTTTAAAACGGCCGTGCTTATCGGCGCCTTTCAGTGCCTGTCACTGATACCCGGAACCTCACGTTCAGGGTCTACCATACTTGGAGCCATGATACTTGGCTGTTCAAGACCAGTAGCGGCTGAGTTTTCATTCTTTTTAGGCATACCGGTAATGTTTGGGGCAAGTCTCCTTAAGATAGTGAAGCATGGGCTCGGGTTTACGGGAGAACAGGTATTCATACTCATATTTGGAATGCTGGTATCCTTCCTTGTGGCCGTATTTGCCATAAGCTTTCTCATGAAGTATATAAGGAAACACGACTTCAAGGTATTCGGCTGGTACAGGATAGTGCTTGGAATCATAGTGCTTATATGGTTTACGGTGCTCGGACATTAAAAGGGGATGATTTTATGATGAGGAGATTTTTAAGGAAATATAAGGCGGTCCTGGCGGTATGCTTAGGGCTGGTGCTTTGCGGCTGCATGGAGAGCGGCGCCACGACAAATGTCATATATAATGTTGAAACAAGGGAGCAGACGGGGCCTTTAATGTCTGATACTGAAGAAAAAACATCTGACGTGATAGCTGAAATAAGCAGCACCGATGGAGCGGCTTTAACTGGGGCTCCTGACAATATGGAAAGTCCTGAGACTGAGGCTGTCACAGAAACTATAGGAGAAACGTCTGCTGAAACTCCTGCTGAAACTGCTGCATTACAGGAAGAAACGCCGGCCGGAAGCGAATCCGGAGCGGATCCCGAAGAAACAGATGGGTCCTCATCAGGTGAAATAAGGACTAAAAACGGATATTCAGACAAAGCTGAAATAGGGCTTTCTGATGAGTGGAAATACGCCGAGTATGCTGCAATAGATTCAGGCAGGGCGATAATGTATACGGCAGACAGTAATAGAAAGGATAAGATCGTTGCCGTAAATGCAGGACACGGTACGAAGGGAGGTACGAGCGTAAAGACTCTCTGCCATCCTGACGGCACACCGAAGGTCACAGGAGGAACTACCGCCGCAGGGGCGACAGAGGCCGTGGCTGTATCCAACGGCATGACATTTAAGGATGGGACTCCTGAGGCTGAGGTCACGCTTAAGATGGCCCATATACTTAAAGACAAGCTTTTGGATGCAGGTTATGACGTTCTCATGCTGAGAGACGGGGAAGACGTACAGCTTGACAACGTGGCAAGGACTGTCATAGCGAATAATACTGCTGACATACATATAGCACTTCACTGGGATGGAGACGGGCTTGATACCATAAAGGGAGTGTTTTACATGTCGGTGCCCGACGGCCTGAAAAGCATGGAGCCGGTGGCTGCATACTGGCAGCAGCATGAGGCCCTTGGAGATGCGCTTATAGAGGGGCTTAAAGGCCAGGGGATGAAGGTATGGGGTTCAAACCCTCTGGATATGGATCTGACCCAGACTTCCTACAGCACCATACCGTCTGTGGACATCGAGCTGGGCAACCAGTGCTCGGATCATTCCGATGAAACTCTTAACGCCGAGGCTGAAGGTCTTTTAAACGGAATAAACAGTTTTTTCGGATTTTGAAACTATAATACGCACTTGATGTTGACAAATAACACTTTAGCATGATAACATACTACCGCGGAGGCGAAATGCTCCGCGGTATTTTCGTAACGCAGATGGAGGATAAAAGTGAAGAAGCCATTATTCATAATGTCCATACTTGTGCTCATAACATTTATATATACAGTGGCAGCAAGTATATTATCTGTTTGCCTTACGAAAGAGTTATTTAGTGAGTCAAATATAGATTTAAGATAAGGGAGAGCATCATGAAAAAGAACATTCTTGCAATATCTTTAGGAATGGCCATGGCAGCGTCGCTGCTTGCAGGCTGCGGATCATCCGCTGAGGAAACGACTGCAGCTGAGACGGAAGCAGCTGAGACGAAAGCCGAAACTGAAACTGAAGCTGAGGCTGAAGAAACTGAAGCAGAGGAGACCGAGGCAGCGGAGGATACCGAGGCTGCAGCAGAGGCCGGGGAAGACGGGGAAGCAGGAGGAACCCTCATTGTGGGATTTGACCAGGATTTCCCTCCAATGGGATTCATAGGAGACGATGGAGAGTACACAGGTTTTGACCTTGAGCTTGCTCAGGAAGTAGCATCAAGGCTCGGATTAGAGTATAAGCCGCAGCCTATCGCCTGGGACGCAAAGGATATGGAGCTTGAGAGCGGAAGCATAGACTGTATCTGGAACGGTTTTACCATGGAGGGCAGAGAGGATGATTACACATGGTCAGATCCTTACATGGATAACAGTCAGGTATTTGTAGTAAGGAATGATTCGGGCATCACATCGGCTGCGGATCTTGCAGGCAAGGTAGTGGAGGTCCAGATCGATTCCTCAGGCCAGAAAGCCTTAGAGGCAAATGAGGAGCTTACGGATACCTTCGCTCAGCTGATCACTACTCCGGACTATAATACGGCATTCATGGATCTTGAGCAGGGAACGGTAGACGCTATCTGCATGGATGTTATTGTGGCCGGCTACCAGATACAGGAAAGGGAAGCGGACATGACCATACTCGAAGACGAGGTTGCATCAGAGTCCTACGGCATAGGCTTTAAGAAAGGCAACACGGAGCTGAGGGACAAGGTCAACGACACATTAAAGGAGATGGCGGCAGACGGAACGCTTGCCGAGATATCCAATAAGTGGTTCGGAACTGACGTTACTACTATAAAATAAATATTTTTACCGCCCGGTTGAAACATACCGGGCGTTATACTGTTAAGGGGCCTTAAATCACGGCCGGCAGGAATAAGGAATTTTTAGGGCAAGGTAGGCAATATGGCATTTACGGATATGCTGCTGGAGCTTCTCACAAGCTTTGGCGTGACATTCAATATATTTATAGTTACTTTAATTTTTTCACTTCCGCTTGGACTTATAGTTGCGGTCGGAAGGATGAGTAAAAATAAATTCATCAGCATCCCTGTAAGCATTTACATATCGATAATGAGGGGAACGCCGCTGATGCTGCAGCTCATCTGCGTTTATTTCGGACCTTATTATTTATTCAGGATAAGTCCGGGAACAAATTACAGGATGATGGCCATATATATTGCCTTTGCGATCAACTATGCTGCATATTTCGGCGAGATATTCCGTTCCGGCATACAGTCGATGCCAAGAGGGCAGTATGAGGCGGCGCAGATACTTGGGTATACAAAGCTTCAGACATTTATGAGGATCATCCTTCCGCAGGTCATAAAGCGCATACTTCCGTCTGTATCCAATGAGGTCATAACTCTTGTAAAGGATACCTCCTTTGCATTCACGCTTTCGGTGATGGATATGTTTACGATGGCCAAGGCCCTGGCAGCGGGGCAGACCTCGGTAGTGCCTCTGTTTGCAGCCGGAGTCTTTTATTATATATTTAATTTTATCGTTGCAAAAATATTCGATATATTTGAGAATAAACTCAATTATTACAGGTTCTGATACGGAAGGATAAATATTATGAAAGCTCTTGAGATAAAAAATCTTGCCAAGACTTTTGACGGAATGGAGGTCATCAACAATATCTCCATAAGCGTAGAGGACGGCGAGGTCATATCGATCATAGGCCCTTCCGGAAGCGGAAAGACCACACTGCTGAGATGCGCCTGCGGGCTTGAAAAACCTGACAGAGGGGAGATAAAATTTGCAGGCTCCTTTGGTATGGTATTCCAGCAGTTCAATCTTTTTCCACACTGGTCAGTTTTAAAAAATATTACGGACGCTCCGGTCAATGTCCAAAAGCAGGACAGGGAGGAGGCAAAAAAACACGCCATGGAGCTCCTTGAAAAGATGGGATTAAAGGACAGGGCTGACTATTATCCATATCAGCTGTCGGGAGGACAGCAGCAGAGAGTCGCCATAGCCAGAGCCCTCGCATTAAATCCGAGGATACTGTTCTTCGATGAGCCTACTTCAGCTTTGGATCCTGAGCTGACACAGGAAGTGCTGAAGGTGATAAAGTCCCTCAAGGATCTTAACATAGCCATGGTCATAGTGACCCATGAGATGGCATTTGCAAGGGACGTGTCGGACCGTATCATTTTCATGGACGGCGGAGTTATCGTGGATGAAGGCGAGCCTGACAAGGTGATGAATTCCGATAATGAAAGAACAAGGGCGTTTTTGGGAAAGCTTGCGGGAGTTTGAAATATGAGACTGTATGTAATGAGACATTCTGAGACGGACTGGAACCGCGCCGGGCGTACGCAGGGCCATGCAGATGTGCATTTAAATGCAAACGGCATGAAAATAGCCGCGCTTACGGGAGACGGTATGGCAGATATACCGATAGACCTGTGCTATACAAGTCCTCTGGCGAGAGCTCAGGAAACTGCCGCGCTCGTACTCTCAAGAAATAAGTACTTCATCGAGCATGGAGCCATAACAAAGCTGGATAAGAGGATAGAGGAGATCGATTTCGGTATCTGGGAGGGCCGTTTAAGCAATCCGGCTGCCGGGGAAATAGACAAAAACGAATTTCACATGTATTTTAAGGAAAAGGATCCGGAATTCATACCGGAGGGCGCGGAGACTCTTGAAAGCGTAATAAGGCGAACTGCAGATTTTCTTGATGATTTAAACAGTAAACCAGAACATAAGGATAAGACGATCCTTGTGGTGACCCATGGATGCGCATTAAAATGCATGCTCAGGAGGTTTTCCGACGATCCGGATTATTTTGCAAAAGGGTCTGTGCCTTATAACTGTGAAGTGACTATAATAGACAGCTCTCCAGACGGAAAGCTTGCTGTTACGGAACGCCATAAGCTTTTTTATGATAAGGCGCTTGCCGAAAACCTGTATGGAATGAAATAAAAAGGATTGCTCTTAAAAAAAACACGAGTTTCCCTGTCTTTATACACTATATTGTGGTATATTGTTTAGGCATATACAAAATGGAATGCTTTTACAGGGAGACTGCATTTATGAAAAAGTATATCTCGTGGAACGTGAACGGACTCAGAGCCGTAATGAATAAAGGCTTTATGGACTTCTTTGATCGTGAGTCCGCAGATGCGTTTTGCCTTCAGGAGACCAAGTTACAGGAAGGTCAGATCGATTTAGAACTCCCAGGTTATTATCAGTATTGGGATTATGCCGAGAAAAAGGGATATTCAGGTACTGCCATATTTACAAAAGAAAAGCCCCTGTCCGTCAGGACGGGGCTTCCATATGATGAGCATAATCATGAAGGAAGATCAGTATGCCTCGAATTTGATGATCATTTCCTCATCACCTGCTATGTTCCTAACTCACAAAATGAGCTTCAGAGGCTTCCATACAGAATGGAATGGGAAGATGCCTTAAGGGAATACCTCTGCGGGCTTGACAGGGAAAAACCTGTAATATACTGCGGGGACCTGAACGTTGCTCACGAGGTTATAGATATTAAAAATGATAAAACTAACCACCATAACGCGGGCTTTACGGACGAGGAGAGGGCAAAATTTTCACAGTTTTTAGCCAACGGATTTACGGATTCGTTCAGGTATCTGTATCCGGAGCGAGAGGAGTACAGCTGGTGGTCCTATAGAATGAACGCCAGAGCAAAGAATGTAGGATGGCGCATAGATTATTTTGTCGTATCAGACCGCATAAGGGACAGGATCAGTGACGCGCTCATTTACGGAGACGTTATGGGGTCGGATCATGCCCCTGTGGGCGTCATCATGGATATGTAAGGTGACGGCGCCATGAGCATTAGAAGGCGAACATACAGCAGGATCCCTACAAGACGTATGGAGGCGGAGGAACAGTCCGTCCTGATGTCAGGGAACGCCGCAGTAAAAATATCCGAAGAGGAAAGAGCATGGACGCATCGGGATATACCGGAAAGCGACATACTTCCTATAGACGACCTGAGGGAATATTCCCAAAGGCAGAAAATTCAAAGGGCCATCAGGCAGTCGGAAAGGCAGAGGGCCGATAAGAGCAGGAAACCAAGGATCAGATATATCTCAAAGTACCGGAGGTATACGCTTAAGGATCGTGCGGAGCGCAGGGATAAGGCACAGCAGTCCGAACTTGCAGCTATAGAGACAAAAAAAGCTGCTATAGAAGAGGTACGTTTAAAAAGGGAACAGAAGCGCCGTGAGCTTCAGGAAAAAAGGCGAAAGGAGCGCGAATTAAGAGAACGTCTTGAGAGGAATCGTCTTGAGCAGGAGCGTATTGAGAGAGAACTAAAAGAGAAAGAGCGCCTTGAACAGGAACGTATCGAGCGTGAGCTTAAAGAAAAAGAACGATTCGAGCAGGAACGCCTTAAGAGAGAGCTTGAAGAACAGAATCGTCTTGAGCAGGAACGTCTTGAGATGGAACTCAAAGAGAAAGAGCGTCTTGAACAGGAACGTCTCGACGAGGAGTTAAAGAAACAGGAAAGTCCTGAGCAGGAGATAAAGGAAGAGGACTGCCCGGCACAGGACGACATCAAAAAAGAAGCTGCCGGACAGGAGGCTTTGGAAAGCTCAGAGGATATCGGGACCGCTGACAGTGAAAATGAAGCTGATAAAAATGAACCTGATGCTCAGACCAGCGATGCTTCTGTTGATAAAAAAGACGAGACCGGGAATGAGGATCATTCTGAGAACGGTATAAATAAGGAACCGGAAGGCATAGATGAGGAGGAAACTCAGACTGAAACGCCTGAGGCTGCAAAGGAGGAAAATGCCGATAATGACACTCCGGCTAACCCTGAGCCTGATAACATAGGAGAGAATGATGCCGCGGATGCGGCAGAGTCAGCTGAAGGCCGCACAAAGGATGGAAAAAAGACCAGAGCAGTTATTGGAGGAGTTGCGGCGGCCGCTGCAATAGCATATGGAGGCGGAGTATTTTATTATCAAAGCCACTTCCTTCCGAATACATTTGAAAGCGGGATAAATCTTGGAGGCATGACCGCAGCGGCTGCAGATGCAAGCCTTAAGGGAACGGTTCTTGATTCCATGGAGGTAGTATCTGTAAGAGGAAGCGAGGTCCTTGATCTTTCAGGAGTGAATGCGGTAAAGCATTTTAATCCTTCGCTGGAAGGCATAAAGGCCCAGAATGCGTTTATGTGGCCTGCGGCGTTTTTTGGAAACAGAGAGGCGGAGATAGGCTTTTCGGCTTCGTATGATGTATGGAAGCTCAGCGATGCGGTAGACGGACTGAAGCTTATAGATACGCAGCCTGAGGATATCGCAAGGGACGCTTATATTTCGGCGGATCTTGAGACCGGAGTATATGAAATAGTACCGGAAAATACCGGCTTCGACATAGATGTTTCCAAGCTTAAGAGGGAGATAAGGAATGCCCTTGATAACGGGATCGTAAGTCTCAATATAGAAAACAGCGATGTTTACCACAGGCCGTCGGTCACCGCGGAGGATGAGGAGCTTAAAGCTAAGGCGGCATTCATGAATGAGCTTAACGAAGCCAATGTTTATCTTGACCTTGGGGCAGGAATGAATAACAGGCTTACAGGCGAGGAGCTGTCGGGTATGATAAACCGTGACGGTACGGTGAATGAGAACGGCGTCAGGACCTTTGTATCTGAACTGGCAAAAGCCTATGATACCTGCTCGCCTGAAGGTGAAAGGACCATAATAAACCATGCGGGTGTAAATAAGACCTTTAAGTCGGACTACGGCTGGAAGCTTGACCAGGAAGAAACCGTAAACGCCATTATAGAGGGACTGAATCAGCATCTTGCCGGAAATAATGCAGGTTCTGAAGCAGCGTCATCTAAAACAGAGGTTTTGGATGAGGATATATCAGAGATATTCGAGACCGTTGACATGGAAGCTGTCTGGGATAAAAAGGCAGCCATGCATGGAGACAGAGACTATGGATATTCGTATATCGAGATAGATATGGGAGAACAGAAGGTATACGCCTATGTCGACGGCGTCTGTGTCCTTGAAACCCCATGCGTGACAGGTAAGATGACTGCAGACAGAATGACCCCGGAGGGACTTTATTCCATAAGGGCAAAGCAGAGGAACAGGGTGCTTGTGGGTTACAAGCCTGACGGCTCAATAGATTACAGGAGCCCGGTAAAATTCTGGATGCCGTTTAACGGAGGTATCGGTCTGCATGACGCGTCATGGAGAAGCGAGTTCGGAGGAGAACTTTATGTGAACGGAGGCTCTCACGGATGCATAAATCTTCCGAGAGAGGCCGCACAGAAAATATATGACCTGTGCTATAAGGATATGCCGGTAATATGCTACTATTAACCAATCTGTTAGTGGTAAATGAAAAACCGCGGTGCTGATCAGCGCCGCGGCTTTTTTACTGGAAAGATCATATGTGATATGTGTGCTGTCAGCCCTCTGATCCGGATTCAGTTTCTTCAGCCTCTGTTTCGGTATAGGCCTCGGAATCATCCTCCTGATCGGTTTCAACTCCGCTGACCGTAACCGTTATGCGGCCGGCTCTGGCATTTCCAACCATATCAGCGAAATGCAGATTGATGGACTCCGTATCATAAGGGATCCGCATTGTAATCAGGCCTAATTCCCTGTCGATGTCTTCAGGATAAACGATGTCTTCTTCATCGTCATTTATTATTCCGTAAATGGAATCAAAATCCACACCTGACTGGGTATCATTGATGGTGAAAGTAAGCAGCCCATGTGAAATGGAGGCCGATGACTCGTCTACGGAAGGTGCCGTATCATCAAGAACTCCGATATCGGAAAAGCTGGTTTTGATCATGCCGTTAATGGCTGTTGCCCTTACCTGGAAAGTACCGTTGTTGTTTACCGTGCAGGTATAGGTGTTTCCGTCTTTGGTAAATTCGACTGGTGAGGACTCGAGACTGACCTCAAGATCCTTGACAGGCAGCAGAGATTTGACTGTAAACGTAACATCGGCGGATACATAATCGTCAGTGTCGCCGACGGTCACCTCGATGCGCGGCGAAGAGCAGACGAGCAGGAAAATTATGCCGTTTATCACAAAATATGGAAGTATCCAGAACAATAATGTCCTGAGATATTTATTGGACAAAGGACTGTTTTTCACGCGTTCACCGCGGGCGTCATACAAAAGACGCTGGCCGCTCTGGCCCGAAGCCCTGTAATTGTGTTTTTTTGGATTGCTGGTCTTCATATAACCTCCTGGGAAAATTACACTTAAGTTTAGCAAAAAATGACTTAAGTGGCAAGGAACCCATATGCAAATTAAAAAATTTGACAATAAATGCTATTAGTTGTAAACTCATTGCATGGAAAAGCAAATCTAATTATCTTTAGTCTGTTCGTCGGATTTTTCCATAGAATTTTGAGGTAGTTAATTAAATGAGGAAAAAATTAGAGACACTGTCCCTTGCGCAGTTAAAGGAATTTGCCAAGGCGCAGGATATCAAGATAACAGGCCTTAGAAAGGCCGAGATAATCGATAAGCTTGTTGAAAATGCTGAGAAAAATCCGGAAAACAAGCCGCAGGAGGTCCACAGCCGCGCTGCGGTACCAATAGAAATGACAAAAACCGGAAAAAACATGCTTAACGGGGCCGGGAGAAATGACAAGGGCCAAAGGTCATCATTAAGGAGGGCAAGTCAGCCAAAGCAGGAGGATGAGAAAGCGGCGGAAACAAAGCCGGCAGCCTCAGAGAGCAATGATCAGCCTGCTGAACAGACCTCACATCAGGAAAGGACAGTAAAGACCTATAACGGATATCTGTCACCGCAGCCTCCGGAGATAAACGCATTGGACTCGGGGCTTGAGGCAAACGGCATACTTGAGGTAATGCCTGAGGGCTTCGGCTTTATACGATGCGAGAATTATCTTCCAGGTGAAAATGATGTTTACGTTGCTCCGAGCCAGATCAGGAGATTCAATCTCAAGACCGGAGACATAATCAGGGGAAACTGCAGGATAAAGGCGCCTACTGAAAAATTTGCGGCTCTGTTATATATATCAAATATTAACGGATATCCTGCTTATGAGGCTGAAAGACGCCCGTCCTTCGAGAATCTGACTCCGATATTTCCAAATGAAAAGATCAGGCTTGAAAACGGCAGAAAATCACCGCTTCCCTTGAGGGTCATGGATCTTTTGGCGCCTATAGGAAAAGGTCAGAGAGGAATGATAGTGTCGCCGCCAAAGGCCGGAAAGACGACGCTGCTTAAACAGGTGGCAAAGTCCATAATCAGGGACAGGAACATGCACCTGATCATACTTCTTATAGATGAAAGACCGGAGGAAGTAACAGATATAAAGGAAGATGTGACCGGTGAAAATGTCGAGGTCATCTACTCAACCTTTGATGAGCTTCCTGAGAGACATAAGAGAGTTTCTGAAATGGTCATAGAGAGGGCAAAGAGACTTGTGGAATACGGCAAGGACGTCACCATACTGCTGGATTCCATAACAAGACTTGCAAGAGCCTACAACCTTGTAGTGCCGCCATCGGGAAGGACGCTTTCAGGAGGACTTGATCCGGCTGCTCTCCATATGCCGAAGAGATTTTTCGGCGCGGCAAGAAATATGCGTGAGGGAGGGTCCCTTACCATACTGGCTACGGCCCTTATAGATACCGGAAGCCGAATGGACGATGTTATATACGAGGAATTTAAGGGAACGGGAAACATGGAGCTGGTCCTTGACAGAAAGCTGTCGGAAAAGCGTATATTCCCGGCGATAGATATATTAAAGAGCGGAACAAGGAGAGATGATCTGCTGCTGGACCACGATGAAATGATGGCGGTGAACAGAGTGAGAAACGCCTTCGGTTCCCTTAAGCCGGAGGAAGCGGCGGAAAAAGTGCTGGATCTTTTTGCCCGTACCTCGGATAACAGCGAATTCGTAAGAATGGCTGAAAAAATCAGATTCAGCTAAAACACATGATAAAAAGGAGATCGAGGGGTAAACCCAAAAGATTTTCAAAAAATAAAAAAACCAGTTGACATGGCAAAGCGGATGTGATAGATTAAATGAGCTGTCGCTGAGGCGGAAAGCCAGTAAGACA
>CALWLS010000006.1 GCA_944381575.1 uncultured Lachnospiraceae bacterium
AGCAAAAAATGGTTGTCCAAACCGGCATTGGACGAACAGGGAGCGCCTATTCTCCAGAAGAATGGCAAGCCGGTGCTGCGGAAGTCTTACAGCGTCCTCCAGGATGATTTCTTCCAAGCCATGCGCAATGCCGGATATTCTGATGTGGAGCGTGGAGAACGAGGAAGTTCTGAGGAACATTTGACCGTAACCCAGTTCAAGGTGGAACGGGAACAGGAGCGATTGGAACAACTCACCGCACAAACGCAGCAGAAAGAGCAGCAGGCAGCTTCTCTGGAAAAGAAGATTGAGAAGATTCAAAAACAGCAGATTGCGGTTCAGGAAGTGGAGCAAATAGAACCTCATGCCGTTCCGTTTTCCTCAAAAGTCATGCTGGATCGTTCCGAATATGAAAACCTGGCAGCTGCGGCAAAGAAGTTCTATGTCCAGGAGCGCAAGGAATCCAAGCTGCAAAAAGCTTTGGATGCAGCGTTGAAAATGATAAGTGAGTTGAAAGCAAAGGTCGCCGCACTGACCGCAGAGCTGGCAGAGTACAAGTCTATTCGTGGTCAGCTTCACACAGCGGACTTGGAGAGAGAAAGTAGTGAGCTTCGTGGTAAACTCCGCAAATATGAAGATGTAATTTCTCGGCATAATTTGTGGTCGTATTTTTCACAGCATAGAAGAAGCGAAATTGATAGAGGAGAGTCGCGATAATTAACAAACAGGAGGTTGGGTTTTCACCTGGCCTCCTGTTTGTCAAACAAGGCGGAGAAATATCTTATCTACAGCTATAAAACAAAGATGGAGCCAGTCTAAGTTTGTTGATTTATGTGCCATTTTGTGGTACACTATTACACAAGTACACAATTAAATGTGTGTGAGAGGTAAATGACTATGGCGGAAAGAAACATGGTGAACCTGACAATTACAATGACGAAGGAAGAGCGCAAGGCACTCAAACAGATTGCCCTGGATAGGGATATGACTGTTTCTGCCCTGCTGAGAGACTGGCTGAGGGAACACCTCGAAGAGGAAGAGGTTGAAAAATAATGGAGAAAAAGCAACGAAATTTGAATGCAGCTGCAAAAGCGAAGAAGGATGAGTTTTACACACAGTTGACGGACATTGAAAAAGAAATGCGATACTATCGTAAACATTTTCGTGGAAAAACAATTCTGTGTAATTGCGATGATCCGTTTGAAAGCAACTTTTTCAAATACTTTGTATTGAATTTCAATCGCCTTGGTTTGACCAAACTAATTGCAACATGCTATTCCACATCGCCTATTATGGGAAGCCAGTTACACTATCATTTTGATGAACACGGTCAAATGTCTTTTTCTTTTGGAGATACATCCAGAGATGACGGTGTAAAGCATCCATATAAGGCCGTCGTTAAACAAGTTTATGATAAGACTGGAGACGGCGGTGTCGATATGCTGGATGTTGTCGAACTGTTTAAGTCTGGCGAGAATGAGTTATCAGAACTTTCTGGAGATGGAGATTTCAGAAGTCCAGAATGCTTGAGTTTATTAGATGAAGCCGATATTGTCGTAACCAATCCTCCATTTTCTTTATTTCGAGAATATATCTCCACCTTGATGGAACACAGAAAGAGTTTTATCATCATAGGCAATGTGAATGCAATTACATATAAAGAATTTTTCCCATTACTTAAAGAAAACAAAGTATGGATCGGTGCGAGCATTCATTCAGGTGACCGTAAATTCTATGTTCCAGATGATTATCCATTGAGTGCAGCCGGGTGTGGTATTGATGAAGAGGGACGTCGTTTTATCCGAGTAAAAGGTGTCAGATGGTATACCAATCTGGATATTAAACAAAGGCACGAGGAATTGATATTAGTAAAAAAATACACATCAAATGAGTATCCGCATTTTGAAAATTATGATGCAATAAATGTGGACAAAACTGTGGATATTCCATGCGATTTTGACGGAGTGATGGGAGTCCCAATTACATTTATGGATAAATATAGTCCAGATCAGTTTGATATTATCGGACTGGGAATTGCAAATTTGGGGTTGAGTATTGGGGTACAGCCGTATAAACCAGAGCATAAGGCATATCGCAAAGAAGTACAAAAGCGCGGAGCTGTGGATGGGGATCTATATATGCTAGATGAGAATGGTAACCCTGTTGTGCCATATGCGAGAGTGCTAATTCGCAATAAACACCCTGAACCGCGGAAAGAGGTGAAATGATATGCAGATCAATGAACTAAAAGTGACTGTCGGTGAAGTTTGTGAGGGATACTTCAACGACGCAGAAGAAGGTGTTGTCGGTTACGATGAGCGCCTCGATATAAGACCGAAGTATCAGCGCGAGTTCGTCTACAAGGACGCGCAGCGTGATGAAGTCATTCGCACTGTCATGAAGGGCTTACCGCTCAACGTGATGTACTGGTGCAAGGTGAAGAAAGAGGACGGCTCCAACGGGTTCGAGGTACTGGACGGCCAGCAACGCACGATTTCTCTGTGCGAATACGTGGACGGCTCTTTCTCTGTGGATGACAAGTATTTTTATAATCTGCCAGCCGACAAGAAACAGCAGATTCTTGACTATCCCCTGTTTGTGTATGTCTGTGATGGTACGGACAGCGAAAAGCTGGAATGGTTCCGTATTATCAACATTGCAGGCGAAGAATTGACCGATCAGGAGCTGCGGAACGCCGTCTATGCCGGTAGCTGGACTTCTGACGCAAAGCGGTATTTCTCTAAGACCGGCTGCGCAGCAGGTACGCTGGCTGGTGATTATTTGAAAGGCGCTTCTATCCGTCAGGAATACCTTGAAACGGCTATTTTCTGGGCAGCCAGTGCTGAAGGAAAAACCATTGAAGCGTATATGGCTGAACATCAGAACGACCCAAGTGCGGTGCAGCTGTGGAACTATTTCCGCTCTGTGATCGACTGGGTACAAGCGATTTTCCCGAAAAAGCGCAAAGAAATGAAAGGACTGCCGTGGGGCCTTTTCTACAATCAGCATGGCAAGCGGACAGACCTTGACCCCAAGAAGCTGGAAACAGAAATTCAGCGACTCATGGGTGATGAAGATGTGACCAAAAAATCCGGTATTTATGAGTACCTGTTGACTGGCGAAGAAAAGAAACTGTCAATCCGTTCCTTTGACCGTCGGGATGCTCTGGCTGCTTACGAGAAGCAAGGACACAAGTGTGCTATTTGTGGTGAAGAATTTGAGTTTGAGCAGATGCACGCCGATCATATAACGCCGTGGAGCAAAGGCGGCAAGACGACGCCTGATAACTGTCAGATGCTCTGCCGGGATTGTAATCTGAAAAAGGGTGCGCAGGAATAAGTTGTCTGTTCAGCATGAAGTTGTCACGAACGGCTTGAGCTATAACCTGAGAAATGTGAAGAAGAAAAGCGTGGGTTGATAGAACTCCGTGACTGGGCTCCTGCCCATGCTGATGAATGGACTGGCACGGGTGGAATGAGGTGAAAAGATGAGACGGAATTTTGCCCAAATTCTAAAAGAAGCTAAAATTGATATAAAATCAGAATATCAGAAGTTATATGGTATGCTTTATGATCGCAGTATTCAAGTGTCAAACACCAAACGGATCTCTGCGTACGACGAATTGAGCGATTATTTTCTGGGATTCTATTTTCGTGGGACCTGTTTGTCTATAGAGGAGTTTAATAATGTAAACGGGTTTCACTTTGAGAAAGAGCCAGAACCTTTTAGTATTGATAACTTGATTCTGTTATGTGAGTATATTGAAAATATGCTTATGGGGTACCAAAGCGCACAGTGTGCTTCTGGAGTTGGATATTTACCAATGCCACAACCAGCAATTAACGTTCAGTTTTACTTAATGCAAATTGCTCAGATTATCGAAAAAATAGGGTATATGCCTTTAAATCAAGATGGTTTTGTAATATATGTTGAGAAATCGCCTGCGGCAATTTCTGTTGCGGAAAGTGAGCAGATTCCAAAAGAAATATCGTATAAGATGATTTCCTATAACCATCATAGCATGAGGGGAAATTTACAAGAAAAGAAAAATACGATTTTGAAGCTTGCAGAACTATTGGAAGCCAAGCGGACTGAATTAGCTAAAGTTGATAGCAGATTTTGCAGTGATATCTTTTATTTGTTCAATAATTTGAACATTCGTCATAATAATGTTGATCCTTCCATAAACGGAAAGTTCAAACAAGCGGTTGCAGACATGCCTCCAGAAAAATTAGAACACTGGTATGATGAAACATATCAAATGTGTCTCCTCGCTTTTTTACGGTTGGAACAAGCAGATCGTAAGATAGAATTTGATAAATTAAAAAGTGTAATTGAAAGCAATTAATTGTTCCTGGAGCATGTGTATAGGAATTTGTGGGAGTAATACCCGACAAGGGGAGCTGTTGGCACTATGATAATAAGCAAGATGCTACGGTCTCTATGGCAAAATGCAAAAGAGTTATTACTTAAAAGTCAGCAGAACAATTTAATGTGCAGGGGGGTGATAAGATGAATTTGTTATACTGGAATTTAAAGTCCAACAAAAACGAAGAATATATTGCCCTCCTGCTTAAAGAGCACTCCATTGATATTGCAATTTTTTCAGAATACTCTGGCACTGACTTCCGTACTATTACGCATACATTGTTATCAGACACTTATCGGTTTTATCAAGGATATGGTGGCTGTGAAAAAGTGGTGATGCTCGCCAAGAAGACTGTACAGGTAGAAATCAATCGTGAGCATAGTAGGTATGTATTATACTCTGTTATCTCTGATTCATCTAAGTATATAGTTGCGGGGACCCATCTACCATCAAACCCGCATACCGATGCGGATGGAAGAAAAATGGTTATCCGAGAACTGATTGCCGATTTAAAAGAACAAGAGAAAATACATAAACATTCTTATTCGATAATTATTGGTGATCTAAATGCAAGTCCATTTGATGAAGAACTTATCCAGAAGGACGCATTTAATGCAGTTTTATATAAAGAAGTAATTCAAAATAAGAGCGAGATAGTATATCAACACAGAAAATTCAGATTGTTGTATAATCCTACATTAAATCATATATCGGAAACAAATCATCAGTATGGATCTTTTTACTATACAGGAGATTCAAAGAGTTTGTATTGGTACTGCTATGATCAAATTCTTATGACACGGGATTTGGTGGATAAATTTCAAGGCATGGAGTATTGTCAATCGATAAATGGGAAATCATTGTTAAAAAAGATTTCTCCCAATAAAGCTATCAGTGACCATTTACCGTTAGTGGCTAAATTCGAAAGGAGTGTTAATGATGAATGATTTATGGCCTGATTTTGATATGACAGAACAGTCTGAAGCCAATAATGCTCTAAAAATCCTGCGTGAACAATCACGTGCTTTAGCAAAAAAAATGGGCAATAAAGTAAAAGCAACCTTTAGTAAGATACAGTACACGGAAACTCTAAGTGGTCTGACATCAGCTTTAAGCGTAGTGGCAACGTTAAGTGCTGCAACTCAAGTGAAAAGAGAAGAGGTATTAGAAGAGGATTTAACAGGAAAAACTAATATTTCTGATGTGTTGAAAGAACAGTATTATAAATTTGAAATTTATAATGAAAAGTATCGATTTAGGTTGTTTACTTATACCTACACCCCAATATATCCAAATAAGATGTTACTTGACGAAAATATTGCGAAAGAAATTGATGAAAAGCAAGAAGTTTCCGTGGAAAATGATCAGGAACTTATTGATCTTCTTCGGTCGATTTTTTCAAGCCAACGAGTTGCACGTATCATTAGGATGATGGTTTTGGAAATGGAAGGCGATGATAAGAAAACAAACTAAAACAACCTCTCCTTCACCCAATCAACCTATTTTGACCCAAGAAATTGGTAGGAAAAAGCAAATTTTATTCTAACAAAAAGTGAGCCGAGCAATATTGTTGCTTGGCTCACTAAAAATTAACTGTAGTTGTCCAACTCTAAGCTATGGGGGCTGACTATATCTTTAAGATAATTGATTAATGTGCCACCCAACACCATCTGTGTATAGGACAATGGATCGTTATAGATCAGCCAGTCCAGTTCTACCCGGGCGTGGGGAGAGTAGCCAAATTCATCCTCAACAGCGATACAGTCAATGCTTAGGATTTCTCCATCTGCATATCGTAGCTCGACACAAGCAGTGTCTATGTTAAACTTACAGGAAAGCAATATATCCATTTTGTTTTCTCCTTTGCTGTTTTGAAAAATTGAGGTGACTCCAAGAACAGCAACCAAGTTTTTTTCCTTACTGTTGTCCTGCGTCGCCCTGGGCAGCGATACGCAAGGCACACATAAGGAGCAAAACCTGCTTTTCGTGCGTCATGCACGAGGACGAAAATTAGAATCTGGTGTGCAGAAAAACCGCAGTATTAAGCCAAAAATCAGGTGGAAAGAGAAGGGATTACCGGATGTTTGGCAGGGACAGCACCAAGTCCTTGAAGTTCAGCAAGCGCTAATCTCACTTACCAAAGAGATAATCATTTCTTACAACAGAATCCACAAAAACAGGATCTATATATCCCGGAAGGTCTCAGATCTTCCGGGTTTTTTAATACTGCTTATGACAAAAAGTGATCATCTCTGACTTTAAGCTGTTCTCTCTAAAGATTAAAGTAAAGCCTAAAGACAGGAATGATCACTTTATCTGGTCTGATTTTAAATTTATTTTTCTTCTGGAATAAATCTCTTATCTGCCGCAAGTTTCTGCACTGATTTTTTCAGCATAGGCAGTTTTACGCCGGCAGGGTTGACGATAATGCCGTCAAGCTTTGCCTTATCGTTGATGAATGCAGCAACTATCTCCCTGTACGGCATGGCCCTGTAAGGGACCTTCTGCTCAGGCTGTCCGCGAAATGCCTTTTTGAGCTCGTTTATATCCGTAAATATAGGAAGCATCAGGCGGCCTTCTTTATCCTTAAGGACTGCCGGAACGAATTTCTTAACATGCTCTGAGCCGCTTTCGCCGCTCTTTCCATCCGCATCGGCAGTGGCGGCATTGTTATCTGTAGCTGCTCCAGTATCTGTACCGGATGCCGCATTATCAGGGCTGTCTGCATTTTCAGCGGCGCCTTCGGCTGCAGCAGTCTTATCCTTAAGCTCGGTAAACGCTAAATAAAAGCTGGAATTTGCTATATCCCTTAAAGCCTCTGTCTGATATTCATTTAAAAGCTGAGGGTCTCTCTTGGGACTGTCAGGCCTTTTCATGAGCTCCTGTACAAGATAGACCATGCTGATCTGGGCAGGCCTATTGATAAGATAAGGCTTACCGTCGGGACTCTTGACATTAGGATCTATGCGGACCATCTGCTCCGTCTCGATTATCATGCTTTCCTCTTCAAGATTGAACTTGATGGCGTCTATTCCAAGGTAAAGGGTATCGATGAGGACGGAAACTATCTGATCCTTATTGATCTTCATTGCGGTCTTGGGACCAAGGCCCTCCGCCGTCAGCGCCTTGGCGTCGGCCAGTGCCATCTCCTCGGAAAAATACAATGAAGCATAGTCAAGCATGGTGTCGTCGGTGTCACACCTGACATAAGGTACTATTGAGTTGGTGTTAAAGATCATATAAACATGATCTTCGTTCTGTAATCGGTTGAATGCATCTTTTATCGTCATCTTGATCCTCCGGATATAATCATATCAGAAAATGTACTCTTGTGATATTAAATTTGTATTTTAATTCTTTGAAATCCCTGTAATATCATCTTGTAATATTACGAGGTATATGCCATAATATTTTTAGAAGGATTTTAATTCTAATTTTGTAAATGCAAAGATAAGGAGGATTAAATATATGATCCATATTATAAAAAATGATAACTGGGACGAGGCTCTTAAGGCTAAGAAGGCTGTGGTGGATTTTTCAGCAGAGTGGTGCGGACCATGCAAGATGCTTGGCCCGGTACTTAACGAGCTTTCTGAGGAAATGCCGGAGGTGGAGTTTTATAACGCGGATACGGACCAGAACATGCAGCTTGCCATTAAAAACGGCATATCCAGCATACCCGCGCTGTTCCTTTTAGAGGACGGAAAGGTCAAGGATACCATGGTAGGGTTCATGCCTAAGGAAGCGGTAAAGGACTGGATCAACAAGGCAAGATAAGACGCTGTAAAATTTTGCATAAATTTTTCATTATCCTTAATTTTACCGGGTTGCTTAGGGACATTCGCATGTGATAATGTAAAAAGGACGAAAGATGTGAATGATGAGATTTAAGGGGAAATGATATGATGAAAATATCTGAAAAGCAGGGCTTCATATGCGATATGGACGGAGTCCTTTATCATGGCAACAGGCTGCTTCCCGGTGCGGCGGAATTTGTAAACTGGCTGATTGAAAATGATAAGAACTTCCTGTTCCTTACCAATTCATCCCAGTACACTCCGAGAGAACTGCAGCATAAGCTTGCAAGGATGGGTATAAATGTGGACCAGAGCCATTTTTATACAAGCGCCCTTGCAACGGCACACTTTCTTGACAATCAGGCGCCGGGCTGCAGCGCGTATGTGATAGGGGAGCACGGAGTACTGAACGCCCTCTACGACAGGGGTATAACCTATAACGACGTGGATCCGGATTACGTGGTGGTAGGTGAGGCGTCAAGCTATAATCTTGAACAGATAACCAAGGCCGTCAGGCTGGTAAACGCCGGCGCGAGGCTCATAGGGACCAATTCGGATCTTACCGGGCCTACTGAAAACGGCATAGCGCCTGCCTGCAGGGCTCTGATCTCTCCGATAGAGCTTGCGACAGGAAGGACGGCGTATTTCGTAGGAAAGCCTAATCCTCTGATGATGAGGACGGGACTGAGACTGCTTGGAGTTCATTCTGAAGATGCAGTAATGGTAGGCGACAGGATGGACACCGACATAATAGCCGGAATAGAAACCGGCCTTGATACGGTGCTGGTGCTTTCAGGAGTCACAAGGAGAGTGGATACGGAGATGTATCCTTACAGGCCTACTATTGTGCTTGACAGCGTGGGAGACATACCGGAGAACTGAGGTACTGTGCTGTGATATTCAGGCAGGTTTGGCGGGCATAAAAAATAATTGAAAATATATAAAAGCTGCTTTTAAGCCCTTTTGCTTTGCGGACTTAAGAGCAGCTTTTTAATGTTGTGATCATGGTTTGATCGTAAATTCAGATAAATATATTATATCGTGAGGCGTATATCAGATCCCTGCAAGATAATTAACTGCGGAGATTGCGGCAACATTTCCCTCTCCTGCGGCCTTTATATACTGGTAAGGAGCCCCGGTCATGTCCCCTGCGGCAAAAAGCCCGGGTATATTGGTCCTCATCAGACGGTCTACGGCCGCGTGTCTGTTATCGGTCTTGAGTCCCGGTACCAGCCTGTCAGGAGCTACGGCGTCCCTTATGATAAAAATGCCGTCAGCCCTGTATTCGTTCTTATCAGTATTAAGAGCCTCTGCCTTCAGGGATCCAGAGATGGAAGAAGGGATCTCGTCGGCTATGATCATTATGTTTGAATGATCTTTGAATTTTTCTGAGGCTTCATCTGCTATCCGGGCGCGGTCTTTGCCGGCGGGCAGAAACGTTACCTTGTCGGCAAGCTCGGAAAGATAGATGGTGTCATTTATGGCTTCCTCGTTATAGCCTGCGACGATGACTTCCTTACCGCGGTAAAACTGCCCGTCGCAGGTGGCGCAGTAGCTTACGCCGCGTCCGAGAAAATCCTCTTCACCGGATAAAAGCTGGGACGGAGCAACTCCGCAGGCAAGAATTACTGCGGAAGCTTCGAACATGCCGCTGCCGGTCTGGATCCCGAAATAACTGCCCATGGAATAGACAGTGCTTACCTGGGCTTTGGTGACGGATATTTGAAGAGAGGCAAGATGCCCGGTCAGCCTCTCGGCCAGTTCGGTTCCGGATACTGAAGGAAGCCCTGGATAATTCAGGATACCGTGGGCTGTGCTGACCTTATTACTTACGGAGCTGCTTCCAAACAGTATCACGTTTTTATTTCTTATTTTTGCAGTAATGGCGGCAGAAATGCCGGCAGGGCCGGTGCCGATCACTGCTATATCGTATCTTTCCATAGCGCGCTTCCTTTTTTGTCCAGTTTAATGGCAGCTGATCACATGCCGAGCTTTTTTCTGCATTCAGGGCAGATATAGCTGCATTTAAGATCATAGGATAATATATGGCTTCCAAGCTTGGCTTCAAGGATGTCAGTGATATCATCCATGTAGAAATCTGCTATCGCCCCGCATTCCCTGCAGATAAGATGATCATGCCTTATGGTCTTATCATAGCGGTCAGGAGCATTCTCCATAACGATCTTGCGGATATATCCTCCCTCGCAGAGATAATTGAGATTGTTATAAACTGTAGCAAGCACGACCCTGCCGTGCTCTGATTTCAGCCTCAGGTAGATCTCCTCCGCCGTAGGGTGGCTCGTGGAATTACATATTATGTTGTAGATCAATTCTGCATTTTTTGTCATAAACACATCACCTGCAATATATCTATGTTAGAATTATTCCAATTAAATTTTACTATATTATCAGGATTATGTAAACTATTTTTTGCATACGGGCCATAAATGATAATGATAAGTTATGCATCATATTACACATGGTTATAAATATGGCCGGTAACACCATGCAGTGGGCACATTTGCAAACTTTCCTTGACAGTTTAAAAATGATTTATGTATAATGTCGCTGTAAATATTTAAGATAACGCGATGAAACAGACCAGTAGGCGGAAATGGGCTTTAAGAGAAGTGCCGGGCGGTGCGAGGCATCAAGACAGGAACGCTGAACTCACTGCGGAGCGGATGCGCTGAACCAATAGCTTAACTTATATCAGTAGGTGCATACGGGTGCTCCCGTTACAGGGCGGGGATATGTTAGTATCCTAATGAGAGTGTTCCTTTAACAGGGAGCAAAGAAGAGTGGTACCGCGGAGGGATATATACCTTTCGTCTCTTCTGTCTTAAGGCAGCAGAGATGAAAGGTTTTTGTTTTTGAAGCTGCCGGGCAGTTTAAAAAGAATCGAAAAGGAGCAGATCATCATGATGAATTACACAAAGTACAGGCCTTATCCGCCTATGGACATGCCGAACAGAAAATGGCCGAATAACGTGATAAAGAGCGCGCCTATCTGGTGCAGCGTTGACTTAAGGGATGGAAACCAGGCCCTGGAGATCCCGATGAACCTCGAGGAAAAGATAGAATTCTTCAAGTTCCTGTTAAAGATCGGCTTTAAGCAGATCGAGATCGGATTCCCGGCGGCAAGCGATACGGAATTTGAGTTCACACGATATCTTATTGAAAATGACCTGATCCCGGATGATGTTGTCATACAGGTGCTCACCCAGTCGAGACCGCATATCATAAAAAAGACCTTTGAGGCCCTTAGGGGAGCAAAAAATGCCATTGTGCATCTGTATAACTCGACCTCCACGCTTCAGAGAGAGGTGGTGTTTCATAATTCCATGGAGGCTACCATTGATCTTGCGGTATCCGGAGCAAAGCTTCTTCAGGAATATGCTGCCGAGCAGCCTGAAACAAACTTCATATTTGAGTATTCACCGGAGAGCTTTACAGGCACTGAGATGCCTTTTGCAGTGGATATATGCAACGCCGTGCTGGATATATGGAAGCCTACGCCTGATAAAAAGGTCATCATAAACCTTCCTTCCACGGTGGAGATGGCTACGGCAAATGTTTACGCCGACCAGATAGAGTACTGTTGTGAAAACCTTAAATACAGGGACTCCATCTATGTGAGCCTTCATGCCCATAATGACAGAGGATGCGCGGTGGCTGCCACCGAGCTTGCGCTTATGGCAGGAGCCGACAGAGTGGAGGGTACCATATTCGGAAACGGCGAGAGGACAGGCAACACGGATATAGCCTGTGTGGCTCTCAATATATTCTCCCAGGGAATGGATCCGATGCTTGACTTCAGCCGCATTGACGATGTGGTGGAAATGTTTGAAAAGTCCACCCGCATGGAGGTGCCTCCAAGGCATCCGTATGCCGGTTCCCTCGTATACACGGCTTTCTCCGGTTCGCATCAGGACGCCATAAGGAAGGGAATGGAGGCTATGAAGTCACATCCCGACAGATGGGAGGTGCCTTATCTTCCTATCGATCCAAAGGATGTGGGAAGGAGCTACGATCCTATCGTAAGGATCAACAGCCAGTCCGGAAAGGGCGGAGTTGCATTTGTATTAGAGCAGAATTTCGGACTTTATCTGCCTAAGGCAATGCAGCAGAACTTAAGCTATGTTATAACCGGCATTTCCGACAGGAAGCACAGGGATCTTACTCCTGAGGACATAAGGGGCATATTTGAAGCTGAGTACGTCAATCTTACGGAGCCGGTACAGCTGGTATACTACAGGCAGACAACGGTGGACAATGTATTCAGAAACAGCACGGACATGAAGATAAACGGCAGGGACGTGACCATAAACGGCGAGGGTACCGGAGTCATAGACGCCTTCTGCCATGCTCTTGAAACAGAGCTTGGGGTCAAGCTTGAGGTGGTAAACTACAGCGAGCATTCCATGGAATACGGCACCAAGGCAAGAGCAATTTCCTACATACAGATACTTATAAACGGCGAGGAATACTTCGGAGCTGGAACCAGCAGCGATATAGCAAAATCCTCTTACAGAGGCATAGTCAGCGCCCTTAACAAATATTATAAGGATCACAGGGAATAAAAGCGGATTTTGCCGGATAACACAATTTCAAGCTAAGGAGGAAAACGATATGGGAATGACGATGACTCAGAAGATCATCGCTGAGCATGCCGGACTTGACAGTGTAAGAGCAGGCCAGCTTGTGGAAGCGGATCTCGATATAGTAATGGGAAATGACATCACCACTGCGGTCGCATTAAAGGAGTTTAAAAAGACCGGCGCCAAGGGAGTGTTTGATAAGGAAAAGGTCGTGATCGTACTTGATCATTTCACGCCGAATAAGGACATCAAGGCTGCTGAGCAGTGCAAGGCCTGCCGCGGCTTTGCGATGGACATGGATGTAAAGCATTTCTATGATGTGGGAGAGGTAGGCATAGAGCATGCGCTGCTTCCGGAAAAGGGCATCGTTTCAGCGGGTCAGATCATCATAGGAGCGGATTCCCATACCTGTACCTACGGAGCCCTTGGAGCATTTTCAACAGGCGTGGGCTCAACGGATATGGCCATTGGAATGGCTACGGGCAAAGCCTGGTTCAAGGTGCCTTCCGCCATAAAATTCATCCTTACCGGAAAGCCGGCGAAATGGGTGAGCGGAAAAGACGTTATCCTTCATATCATAGGCCTTATAGGAGTGGACGGAGCATTATATAAGTCCATGGAATTTGTCGGCAACGGCATACAGTATCTCAGCATGGACGACAGGTTCTCCATGGCCAATATGGCCATCGAGGCCGGCGCGAAGAACGGTATATTCCCTGCCGATGATAAGGCCGTGGAGTATTGTCGTGAGCATGGAGCGAAGGAGCCTGTTATATACGAAGCTGATGAGGATGCCGTTTATGATGAGGTCATAACGATAGACCTTTCCGAGCTTAAGCCGACAGTGGCCTTCCCTCATCTTCCGGAAAATACCAAGCCGATAGACGAGGCGGAAAAGGAAGCCGTAGCCATAGATCAGGTGGTCATCGGATCCTGTACAAATGGAAGGATCTCCGACATGGAGGTGGCAGCCGGCATTTTAAGGGGCAGACATGTGCATAAGAATGTCAGGACCATCATAATCCCGGCCACTCAGGAAATATATCTTGAATGCGTAAAGCGCGGCTACGTTGAGGATTTCATAAAGGCGGGAGCTGTATTCAGCGTACCGACCTGCGGCCCATGTCTTGGAGGATATATGGGCATACTTGCATCAGGAGAAAGATGCGTTTCAACGACAAACCGCAACTTCGTAGGAAGGATGGGAGCAAAGGATTCAGAGGTCTATCTTGCAAGCCCTGCGGTTGCTGCAGCTTCAGCCATAGCCGGACGTATAGCAGGCCCTGAAAGCATATGATCTTTTGAGTATGGGAGGCAGAAAATGACGACAGAAGGAAGAGTGTTCAAGTACGGCGATAATGTGGATACCGATGTTATCATACCGGCAAGATATCTGAACGTATCGAGCGGAGAAGAGCTCGCGAAATACTGCATGATAGATATAGATGAGGACTTCGCAAAGGAGGTGCAGCCCGGAGACATAATAGTCGCCGGCAAAAACTTCGGCTGCGGATCCTCAAGGGAGCATGCGCCGCTGGCCATCAAATGCGCAGGAGTAGGCTGCGTTATAGCTCCTTCATTTGCCAGAATATTTTACAGGAATTCCATCAATATAGGGATGCCTATCATGGAATGCCCTGAGGCTGCTGAGGACATCAAAGCCGGGGACAGGGTGAGCGTGGACTTTTCAACGGGCGTGATAACGAATATCACTACGGGAAAGACCTATCAGGCTGAGCCTTTCCCTGAATTCATGCAGAAGATCATTGATAAGGGCGGTCTGGTAAAATATGTTTCCAGCCAGTTTGAGGACTGAGCCGGCTGAGTCATAAAAGTACGGCGTGAAGCCGGGCATTGATTAATAAACGGAGGAACTGCTTTCGATGGGAGTCTATAATATAGCCGTCATAAAGGGCGACGGCATAGGACCTGATGTTGTAAATGAAGAGATAAGGGTCTTAAATAAGATCGGGGAGAAATTCGGACATAAGTTTGAATATAAGGAGGTATTGCTTGGCGGAGCGGCGATAGACGCCTGCGGCACGCCGATACCAAAGGAAACGGTCGAGACCTGCAAGGCCAGTGATTCGGTGCTGCTTGGAGCTGTCGGGGGTCCAAAGTGGGATGATCTTCCGGGAGAGCTGAGGCCTGAAAGGGGTCTGCTTGGCATAAGATCCGAGCTTGGACTTTACGCAAATCTCAGACCTGCAATAATACATAAGGCCCTGGCGTCAGCAAGCCCGATAAAGCCTGAGATCATAGGCGACAGCCTCGATATACTCGTGGTAAGGGAGCTTACCGGCGGAATATATTTTGGAGAGCACGGGTACCGCTCAGGCAAGTACGGCGAGGAAGCCTATGATATCGAAAATTACAGTGAGTTTGAGATAAAGAGGATAGCGAAGGTTGCCTTTGATTCCGCCATGAAGCGCGGAAAGAAGATAACGAGCGTTGATAAGTCCAACGTGCTTGAGAGCTCCAAGCTCTGGAGGCGCACGGTAATTGAGATGGCAAAGGATTATCCGGAAGTGGAGCTTAACCATATGTATGTGGATAACGCCGCCATGCAGTTAGTAAGGAATCCTAAGCAGTTCGACGTCATACTTACTTCAAATATTTTCGGAGACATCCTCTCGGATGAAGCAAGCCAGATCACCGGCTCCATAGGAATGCTGCCTTCGGCAAGCCTTGCGGACGGAGCCTTTGGCCTTTATGAGCCTATACACGGCTCTGCTCCTGATATAGCCGGTATGGATATGGCAAACCCTATCGCCACCATTTTAAGCGGAGCCATGATGCTGAGGTACTCCTTCGGCCTCACGGATGAGGCAAAGGCTATAGAGGACGCTGTTGAGAGAGTCCTCGATAAAAACATCAGGACAGGGGATATCGCGGACGCCGATTCCGTAAGGGTTGGAACAAAGGCCATGGGAGAAGCGATCTTAGCTGAGATCTGAAAAAAAATAATATATTGATATATTGAGGCCGATATATAAATATAAAATGTCCGGTGCTTCCGTTACGAAAAATGTAAATTTTCGGGAGCACCGGTTTTTCATCTCTTTAGTGAAAAACTCAAAATATATCCGTACAAATCCTTCGGAAAATACGGATGATTTTTCATTTATTTATAAAAAAGATGAATGCAGCCGCATGAAAAACGGATAGGAATGGTATACTGCCAGAAGAAGGTGACTTTTTTACTCAATATATACAGATAAAAATCTGAAAATCTAAAATCAGGGTGAAATGATTTCCTTGAATCCTTAAAACAGGGTTCAGTTCAAAAAAAATAGCCCAATGTATCTTATAAGGAAAAATAATATGAGAGAGTGAATACTGGTTAAAATAATAAATGTATTAGTGTTTGAGGAGGTTTAAACCTGAGCGTTTTTAGGTTATAACCTCTTTTTTGTTATAAACCATTTGAAAATTATTGTATAAAATATATTTTGATAATATACTAAGTATCAGTCATGCTGTCTGCATGACCGCAGAGTATAATGACAGGCGATGAAAATACGATAATGATATGGCCAAATAATATTAGCAAATAATATAGTTAGATAATATGGCCTAAGAGGTCAGGAGATATGGATGCATAAAGAAAGTTCTTTAAAATATATCCTTGCTTCGGGCTCGCCAAGAAGAAGGGAGCTTATGAGCCTGATAAGGGAGGATTTTACGGTCGAGATACCGGGAGTGGATGAATCGGTACCGGATAATGTGGAAACAGAGGATATAGCCGAGTACCTGTCAGGCATAAAAGCCGGAGCCGTATTTGATGGGCATGATAATGAGGCGGTGGTGGTTACAGGCTCAGACACCGTAGTCATTTATGGGGACAGGGTCCTCGGAAAGCCCCGCTCCAGGCAGGACGCGTATGACATGCTTAAGACATTAAGCGGCAGGACCCATGAGGTCAGGACAGGAGTGACCGTCATATACAGGACGGAGTCCGGGGAAGAAGGAAGGCTCAGCTTTACGGATCATGCGAAAGTAGAGTTTTACGAGCTTACGGATCAGGAGATAGAGGAGTATATCAGTACGGGAGAACCCCTTGATAAGGCCGGGGCATACGGCATTCAGGGAAGGGGAGCCCTGCTTGTCAGGAAAATAGACGGCGACTATTATTCCGTAGTGGGTTTTCCGGTGGGAAGGCTCAACAGGGAGCTTAAAGCTCACGGACTGATTTAAAGGGAAATTAGATTATCAGATTAATAAATCATATTAATAAAAACAGATCAAGAAATAAGCTAAAAAAATAGGCATTAAAAAATAAGCATAAAAAACTTTAAGAAATAAGCCGAGAAATAAATTGAGAAATGAGGGCAAAAAAATGAGGGCAAAAAGATTTTTGACATGGGCTGCGGCGATCGTCCTGTCGCTTAATACTGTGGCATTTGCTGCGGAGGCCGCGGTGATCGTTCAGCCGGGGGTAGTCATAGGAGGCGGAAATAACACTGCAGAAGGACCTCAGTATTCACTGGCAGGAGAAGGTGAAGCTGAAAGCGGACAGGCAGTGATGATAATAACCGGAGATGGAGAAGTGATAAAAAGCGGCGAGGACGCGGCCGGGGAGACTCCTGAAGGTCAGGGCGCCAGTGCCCAGGAAGGAAGCAGTGGAGATAACGCCGGTCAGGCTGTTACGGAAGGAGCCTCGGGTGCGGGCGTGATGGATGCAGGCACGACTGGCGCTGGGGCCGCTGAGGCCGGGGATTTAGGTACAGCTGCATCCGATCCGGCGGCGGAAAGCATCGCCAACAGGAATACGCTCGTAGCAACTTCGGATCCTGATATCTTTTACATAAATGGAAGGCAGATAGATAAAACCAGACCTGTGGCGGCTCTTACATATGACGACGGGCCTCATCCTCCGGTGGGGAACAGGATAATGGACGTAATGGCCCAGTATGGACAGAAATGCACCTTTTTCATGGTGGGGAACAGAGTTTCAGCAAGGGCAGATGAAGTAAAGCGGATGGCGGCGGAGGGACATGAGCTTGCCAATCATTCCCACAGCCACGCATATCTCAATAAGGTGAGCGCTGAAGCGGTAAGGCAGGAGGTGGCTGCCTGCAATGATGCGATAGCCGCGGCGGCAGGCGTAAGGCCGGGACTCATGAGACTTCCCGGAGGTCTTAAGAACGATACGGTAATGTCGAATATCGGAATGCCGGTGATACTCTGGAATATAGATACAAGGGACTGGAAGACAAGAAATTCCGATCAGGTCACGGCGGAGGTGCTTAATAATATCAAGGACGGGGATGTAGTGCTTATGCATGAGCTCTATAATTCCACGGCGGATGCGACGGAAAGGATAGTGCCTGAGCTTACGGCAAGAGGCTTTCAGCTGGTAACAGTTTCGGAACTGGCTGCGATAAAGGGAGTGGGGCTCAATCCGGGACAGATATATTACAGCTTTTGACAGAGGCGTTTAGCGGTATCAGGGGGAAATCAGCATGATCAAAAGGACTATGTATCTTGAAAAACTTGAAATGTATTTAAACCGCGATGTGGTCAAGATCATAACCGGGGTAAGGAGATGCGGAAAGACCACGCTGATCAGACAGTTTATCGAAGAACTTAAGGAAAACGGCATACCTGAGGAAAATATAATTTATCTTAATTTCGAGGCCATGATATACGCTTATTTCAACAGAGCCTCGGATCTGAGGGATATGCTGTTCGAATTCATGGAGCAGTCAAAGGGACATACCTACATTTTCCTGGATGAGGTACAGAATATAGAGGGCTGGGCTAATGTCGCCTCTGAGCTTTTGAATCTGTTTGACTGTGATCTCTATGTTTCATCCTCGAATTCCTCAGTATTTAAAAACGATTTCGCAAAGGTCCTGGGCTACAGATATGTAAGGATAGATGTTTTTCCGCTCACCTTCAGCGAATATCTGGCTATAACGGCTGAGGAGAGGATAATACCTGAGGGATCCGAAGCACAGGCTCCTTCAAAGGAAGAACTGTTTATGGACTATCTCAGGAGAGGCAGCATGCCGGGGACATATTCCTTAAAGGACGATGCTGACAGGACGGATTACCTGTCGGACCTCTATAATGCGATAATACTTAAGGATGTTGTCCAGTGCAATAATTTAAGGGACATAAACCATATAGATAAGATCATGGAGTTCATCTTAAGCCACATGGGAGAGGTATTTTCGCCCAAGGCAGTCAAGGACCATGTTAAAAAAAGCGGGGCAGTCATATCCGTGGATACGGTATATTCCTGTCTTGACGCCCTTACAGGCGCCTACCTTATATATAAAGTGCCGAGATTCGATATCAAAAACGACAGGGTATTGGAGACCCAGGAAAAATACTATATCTGCGATCCTGCAATGAGGGATTCAGTCATGAAGGACGAGGGACCGGGAATAGAGGCGATGCTGGAAAACGCCCTCTGTCTGGAAATGCTCCAGAGAGGCTTCAACCTGTATGTGGGCAAGCAGGGCCAGAATATCATAGATTTCATGGCAATGAGAGGACAGGACAGGACCTACTTAAACTGCTGTGAAACGGTCAGCGACAGAACTGAGGCAAAGAATAATTTTGGTCCGCTTACAAGGATCAGGGATAATTATTTCAAGATGGTGTTGTCCATGGATTCAGGGACCATAATCAACAAGGGAGGGATAATCAACTACCCGATAGTCGATTTCCTGAGCGAGGCCTGAGACCCGCTGCTAAACCATGGAGAGCAGCATAAAGCCATAAAAAAGAGCATCACTGCTGCGACGAAGACGCCTGAAGATGTCTGAAGATCCCTTAAGATCTCATAAGATCTCATCACAAAAAACGGACGGGAGTAATCCCGTCCGTTTCAGCATATCGTATATCTGAAAAAACGCACCATAATGTTTGATCTGTGAGATCTTAAGGCCGTGGACCTTATAAAAGGATCCGTCAGCCCTCCGGAACTATGAGGCCGTAGCCGTTATTCTTTCTCTTATATACTACGCAGGTCTCATCAGTTTCAGCGTCTTTGAATACGAAGAAATTATGTCCTAAAAGATCCATCTGGAGGCATGCCTCCTCAGCGGACATAGGCTTAAAATCAAATCTCTTGACCTTCTCTATGCGGATGTCGTCATCCTCAGGTACAGGCTCCTCCTCGTTCTCGATAAAAAGTGAGGAGAAGGATTCAGCGCCCTGGGTCCTGTCTATAAGCTTTGTACGATGGCGTTTTACCTGACGCTCAAGTATCTCTTCCACGAGATCTATTGAAACATAGAGATCAGTGGAGGTCTCCTCAGCACGTATGATGGAATTCTTGATAGGGATAGTTACTTCTACTGTATAATCATCCTTCTGTCTGGACAAGGTAACATTGGCTGTTGTATCTTCGGCAAAGAGCTTGGAGATCTTGCCGAGCTTTTTTTCGACCTGGTCTTTTGTTCTGTCGCTCACGTTGATATTTCTGCCGGTAATGTTAAACTTCATATAAACACATCCTTTCTTAGGGAGCATAATGGATAAATTCACGCTCCTTATATGGGCATTATAGCATAAGTCGCCGTATATTTCGATTATCTATTATAAAAATTCAACTTATTTTAACATAAATATGTACAAAATACACAAATGGCTAAACTTGCCCGGAACAGCATATTTTAGTATAATATAAAAGATTATGTGCTGAAGCCGGTAAGCTTCATTTAAGGAGAATTATGGAGAGACGGGATAAGACCAACTACTATCTGGACCTTGCCGATATCGTTTCAAAAAGAGGTACGTGTCTAAGGAGACGTTTCGGCGCTGTAATAGTTAAAAATGACGAGGTGATATCTACCGGTTACGTTGGAGCTCCGAGAGGCAGGAAAAACTGTACGGATCTTGGCTATTGCGTAAGACAGGAGCTCAATATACCGAGAGGGGAAAGATATGAGCTTTGCAGGAGCGTGCATGCCGAAGCAAACGCCATAATCAGTGCCTCAAGGGATAAAATGATCGGCTCCACCCTTTACCTTTCCGGAAGGGAAGCGGACACCGGCGAATATGTAAAAAACGCTTCCTGCTGTTCCATGTGCAAGCGCATGGTGATAAATGCGGGAATAGAAAAGGTGGTCATCAGGGATGATGACGATAATTACCGTGTTGTGGACGTCAGAGACTGGGTCGAGGATGACGAATCCCTAAGCGGCATGAAGGGCTATTGAAGCCCTGAAGTGTTCAGCCTTTTAAGGGCATGGAAGATTTCAGATATCGATGGTTTCCTTTTGAAAGGGAGTGTCGAGGAACCTTATGTCATCAATGCCCTTAAGCTTTGAGGCGCCTTCAGCAGCTGCGCGTCCGTATCCGGAAATATCTTCGGATGCAAAGGGAAGATGGGTGATCATAAGATGCTTTGGACGGATAATATCCCCGATGACATCACGGCCCTTTTTGAAGAGGAGCCAGGAAAATGTCATAAAAGCCACATCGGTGTCATGACACCCGGCATATCCGGAAAATGTTTCATCTGAGATCGAGGTATCGCCTGAAACAAGCATGCTGCAGCTGGGATATGAGATATTGATAAAGTAATTATTGTGCCCGGATTCACGGCCGCTGTGTCTGGCCTTTACAAATTCAAGGCGCAGGCTGCCGGCTGTGACTTCGTGCCTTTCTTCCTTTAATAATAACTGTCCGGGAAAATAGTTTTCCGGAAGTATCAGCCTGGCTTCAGGCCAGATGGATTTAGCTTCCCTGCACATACGGCTTGAGAAATGATCTGTATGGCAGTGGGTGAAGGCGATAATATCAGGACCCTTTCCGGTCCCGCCCGTAAAGTCCGGATCGGATCTCAGCACCTTCCAGAGCTCGGGACTTACCGATGAAAAGGAAGCGGAGTTCTTATCGTGAAGGGCGTCTATCCAGACTGTCCCGTAAGGAAGTACAGCGGAAAAGCCTGCGTTTGCTGAAAATGAAATTTTGATTTTTTCTGACATGGATCCGTTCCTTTCAGGATGGCGTTCATATATCCCATCCGCCTTTTGATTATAAGGTATCGCGGAGGGATTCATAAAGATAATCTTTCAATACTTTTAATAATGAACAAGGCCGGACAGCCCGCCTTGACAACCTATATATTTGGTGGTAGGGTTGATTGGCGAATTTGGAGATTTTGTGCCTTTAAGGCATTTGGAGAGTAATGTCCTACGATGTTTTAACACGTGAAATATCGAATGACTTTTATAAAGAGCTGCTCTACAGGATGATAAAGGTGAACCGCTTTGAAACGGAACTTTTACGTCTGCAGAACGAGGGGAAGGTCCACGGGACGCTTCACTTATGCGTCGGGGAGGAAGCCTCTGTGGTAGGCAGTACGGCAGCGCTTAAAAAGGACGATTATATTTTTACCACGCATCGCGGCCATGGAGAGAGCATAGGAAAGGGAGCGGACATCAGACTGATTATGGCCGAGATACTCGGCAAGACCGGAAGCTCTAACCGCGGCATAGGCGGATCCATGCACGTTACCGCTCCTGAAGTGGGAGTGGTCGGATCCAACGGAGTGGTGGGCGCATCGGTACCTATATCGCTGGGAGCCGCCCTTACCATCAAGTTAAAAAAGATCCCGGACCGCGTATCGGTATGCTTTTTTGGTGACGGAGCCGCCAATCAGGGGGCTGTGCTCGAATCCATGAATCTTGCGGGCGCATGGAAGCTGCCCGTTATTTTCGTACTTATAGAAAATGGATACGCCGTATCCACCCGTCCGGAGGAGGCGTCGGCAGACCCTGATTTCGTAAAGAGAGCGATGCCTTTTAAACTCAATCCTTTTGACGTTGACGGGGACGATGTATTAAAGGTGCTCTATACCGTGGCAAAGGCAAGGGAGATGGTCTTAAGCGGAGCAGGTCCCTGTCTTATAGTGGAGCATACCTACAGGATATCCGGACATTCAAGGTCGGATGTCAATTCCTACAGATCCACGGAGGAGATAGAGACCCATATCAAGAATGACCCTATAAAGAGATATACGGATTATCTGATATCCAACGGGTTCTTCGGGGCCGAGGAGCTTGAAGCCGTCAAAAGATCGGCTGAAGAAGAGGTCAAGGCTGCCGTAAGCTATGCCCTTTCAAGGCCGGATGCGGATATGGGAGCGGAGGAGCTTGAACGGCTCGTGTACTCGGATGATCATGATCGGAGGGCGTTATGAATAATGTACGAAGGATAACCTTCAGGGAAGCCCTCAGGGAAGCCTTATCGGAAGAAATGAGGCGGGATGAAAACGTCATAATGTTAGGAGAGGATATAGGTGAGTACGGCGGAGGCTTCAGGGTCACGGAAGGAATGATCGACGAGTTCGGAAGCGGCAGGATACTTGAAACCCCTATATCGGAGACCGCCTTTACGGGAATGGCCACGGGAGCGGCCATTACGGGAATGAGACCGGTGGTGGAGTACATGTTTTCAGATTTTATGGGTGTGTGTTTCGACCAGATCATGAATGAGGCGGCAAAGGTACATTATATATATAATGGTAATTACAGCGTACCGATGGTCATAAGGTCAGCTTCGGGAGCCGGCACCGGCGCAGCGGCGCAGCATTCCCAGTCCCTCGAAAATATGTATTGTCATGTTCCGGGGCTGAAGGTGGTAATGCCCTCCACCCCCTATGACGCCAAAGGTCTTATGAAGACCGCCATAAGGGATAATGATCCGGTTATATTTTTAGAGGATAAGCTCCTTTATGATACGGAAGGCGAAGTGCCTGAAGCAGAATATACCATTCCGCTGGGAGTGGCGGACCTTAAGAAAAAGGGAAGAGACATAACCCTTATAACCTATGGACGCATGACGGGAATGTGTCTTGAGGCAGCGGAGATGTTAAAGGTAAAAGAAGGGATCGAAGCCGCCGTGCTGGACTTAAGGTCTCTCCTTCCTTTGGACAGGGATGCGATAATAGCCTCCGTGGCGGAGACCGGCAGGGCGCTTATAGTTCATGAGGCAGTCAAATTTGCGGGCTTTGGAGCTGAGATACTTTCAACCATCATGGAAAGCAGGGCTTTTTATAAGCTTAAGAGTCCTGTAAGAAGGCTCGGAGCGGCGTTCTGCCCTGTACCGAGCGCAAAAAAACTGGAAGAAAATGTATTTCCTACGCCGTTTAGCATAACGGATGCGGCAGCAGAGCTGATAAAGGGCGTCTGAACACGATATGGACATACTTTTTTGATATATTATTTTTTCTTACGGAAACCAATTAATTTGAGATTTCAGGAACGGAGTTTAGATGGCAAGCATTGCAGAAAAGTTATTCGGCACGCACAGTGACAGAGAGCTGAAAAGGATCATGCCCATAGTGGATAAGATCGAAGCCCTGGATCCGGTCATGTCGGCCATGACCGATGAAGATCTTAAGGCACAGACTCCAAAATTCAAGGAGAGACTGGCTAAAGGAGAGACCCTGGACGATATACTGCCGGAGGCCTTTGCCACTGTCAGGGAGGCGTCGAAGAGAGTCCTTGGAATGAAGCATTTCAGGGTACAGCTCATAGGAGGCATCGTTCTTCATCAGGGACGTATAGCCGAGATGAAGACCGGTGAAGGAAAGACCCTCGTATCCACCTGTCCGGCATATCTTAACGCTCTTGCGGGAAAAGGCGTGCATATAGTTACGGTCAATGATTACCTTGCAAAGCGTGACGCTGAGTGGATGGGACAGGTACATGAATTCCTTGGACTTACCGTCGGCGTGATACTTAATTCCATGGATAATCCTGCAAGGAAGCGGGCTTATGCATGTGACATCACCTATGTTACAAATAATGAGCTCGGATTCGATTATCTGAGAGACAATATGGCGATCTATAAGGAACAGCTGGTCTTAAGAGGCCTTGACTATGCCATCATAGACGAGGTCGATTCAGTACTCATAGATGAAGCCAGGACGCCTCTTATCATTTCCGGACAGTCCGGAAAGAGCACCAAGCTTTATGAGGCCTGCGATGTGCTTGCAAGGCAGATGGAGCGGGGAGAGGCTTCGGCGGAATTTTCCAAGATCAACGCCATACTTGGAGAGGAGATCGAGGAGACCGGCGACTATATATATGATGAAAAAGAGAAAAACGTATCTCTTACGGAGGAAGGCGTAAAGAAGGTCGAGAAGTTCTTCCATATAGATAACCTTGCCGATCCGGAAAACCTTGAGATACAGCACTGCATCATCCTGGCCCTTCGCGCCCACAATGCGATGCACAGGGATAAGGATTATGTAATAAAGGATGGTCAGGTGGTGATCGTAGACGAGTTTACCGGACGTATAATGCCGGGACGCCGTTATTCCGACGGTCTCCATCAGGCCATAGAGGCGAAGGAACACGTGGAGGTCAAAAGGGAGAGCCGTACGCTTGCCACCATCACCTTCCAGAACTTCTTTAATAAATTCAATAAGAAATCCGGCATGACCGGTACGGCCCAGACCGAGGAAAAGGAATTCAGGAATATCTACGGGATGGACGTTATCGTCATACCGACCAACAAGCCGGTCATCAGAAAGGACTATGACGACGCCGTATATAAGACGGAAAAGGAAAAATTCCGCGCCGTATGCGACGCCGTGGTGGAGGCTCATTCCAAGGGACAGCCGGTACTTGTGGGAACTGTGAACATAGATACCTCGGAAATGCTTTCGGAGATGTTAAAGCGCAGGGGAGTACCTCACAGCGTGCTGAACGCCAAGTTCCACGAAAAGGAAGCGGAGATAGTCGCAGGGGCAGGACAGCATGGAGCCGTGACCATAGCCACGAACATGGCCGGACGAGGAACCGATATCAAGCTGGACGATGAAGCCAAGGCCCTCGGCGGATTAAAGATAATCGGCACAGAGAGACATGAGTCCAGACGTATCGATAATCAGCTTAGAGGACGTTCCGGACGTCAGGGAGACCCGGGTGAATCCAAGTTCTACCTTTCCCTTGAGGATAAGCTCTTAAGGCTTTTCGGAGCGGATAACCTGATGAATATGTTCAACGCCCTCGGAGTAGAGGAAGGCGAGGAGATACATCATAAGATGCTTTCCAAGGCCATAGAGAACGCCCAGAAAAAGATAGAGGGCAATAACTTCGGAGTACGTGAGCAGCTTTTAAAGTACGATGAGGTCAATAACGAGCAGAGGGATATAGTTTATGCCGAGAGGAGAAAGGTCCTGGACGGCATAAGCATGAGAGATGTCATCATCGGATATGCCCAGGATATCGTGGATAATGCCGTTGACATGACCATAGCCGAGGATAAGAAGCCTGAGGACTGGGATGTAAGAGAGCTTAACAACATGCTGCTTCCTGTCATCCCTATAGCTCCGATCAAGATGAGCGAGGAGGAATTCAAAAAGCTCAATAAGGAATCCTTAAAGCAGCTCTTAAAGGAAAAGGCCATCAGGCTGTATGAGGAAAAGGAGGCCCTGTTCCCTGATCCTGAGCAGCTGAGGGAAGCAGAGAGAGTAGTGCTCCTAAAGGTTATCGACAACAAGTGGATGAATCATATAGACGACATGACGCAGCTCCGTGAGGGTATCGGACTTGTGTCCTATGGAAATAAGGATCCGCTCGTTGAGTATAAGACCGAAGGCTACGAAATGTTCGAGGGCATGATAGCCTCCATAAAGGAGGATACGGTAAGGGTACTTTATCATCTTCAGGTAGAGCAGAAGGTGGAGAGAGAGCCGGCTGCAAAGATCACCGGAACGAACCGTGACGACAGTGCTGCCAAGGCCCCGGTAAAACGTGCGATAAGGAAGATATATCCTAATGACCCTTGCCCTTGCGGAAGCGGCAAGAAATTCAAACAGTGCCATGGAAGATTTATGAAAGACGGGGAGCAGCTGGACTTCAGTAATATTTCAGGCACATGAAAATGACGACCGGACGTTAAATTGGTATTATTAAGTATAAACTGAGCCGGCTTTTTATAAGAGCCGGCTCAGTTGGAAGTTTTTAAGGTATCGGGAGAACAGATGGCATTAATAGAATTTGATAATTACAAATCCGAACTGGGATCCTACAGGCCTACGCTGGATGAGATAAAAGGATCCCTGGATCTGGATAATAAAAAACAGCGTATAGCTGAGATGGAAAGACAAATGGAGGAGCCGGGATTCTGGGACGATCCTGAGAAATCCACTAAGATAGTAAAGGAGGCCAACTCCCTAAAGAGCGCAGTCACAAGATATGAAAAGCTTGCGAGGCAGTACGAGGATATAGAGACACTTATAGAGATGGGCCGGGAGGAGGACGATCCGGATCTTGCGTCCGAGGCCGGAGAGGAGCTTGCAGGCTTCAAAAAGGATCTGGAGGATATGCGTACTTCACTGCTCTTATCCGGGGAGTACGACCATAATAATGCCATCCTTGCACTTTCGGCAGGAACCGGCGGGACTGAGGCCATGGACTTTAACGAGATGCTCTACCGTATGTATATGAGATGGTGCGAGCGCCATGGAATGACGGTCAAGCTCATGGATTATCAGGAGGGCGACGAAGCCGGCATAAAGGGCGTTACCTTTACTGTGGAAGGTGAAAACGCTTACGGGCTTCTGAAGTCGGAGATGGGCGTACACAGGCTTGTACGCATCTCACCGTTCAACGCTCAGGGCAAGAGACAGACCTCCTTCTGTTCAGTGGATGTTATGCCTGAACTGGATGAATCCATAGAGATAGATATCGATCCTTCGGACTTGAGGATCGATACGTACCGTTCTTCAGGAGCAGGCGGACAGCACATCAATAAGACCTCATCTGCCGTCAGGATAACACATATCCCTACAGGAATAGTATGCGCCTGCCAGGAGGAGCGTTCACAGTTCCAGAACAAGGACAAGGCCATGGCAATGCTGAAGGCCAAGCTGTTCATGTTAAAGCAGCAGGCTCATGCTGAAAAGCTGTCGGACATCAGGGGAGAGGTAAAGGATATAGCCTGGGGCAGCCAGATCAGGAACTATGTGCTGCAGCCGTACACCATGGTAAAGGACGTGCGGACAGGCGAAGAGACCGGTAATGCACAGGCAGTGCTTGACGGAGACATAGATCAGTTTATAAGCGCATATCTCAAATGGCTCCAGCTTGGAAAACCGGACAGGAGAGTCGCAGATACCGATTGAGTTCGGAACTAAATAAAATCAAAAATTGCCGGACGGACCGCCCAGCCCATCAGGACTGACGGGACCGCCCGGTTTTTGTATGGAAAATGACAGCTGAAGAGGGAAATTTATGCAGAAAAAATTTTGAATCAGCTATTTACAAATCTGATATTTAGTAGTAAAGTATCGTTGTTAGCTGAGGCTAACAAATTTTTACATTAAATGTTAGCATATACTATTAATACATATTAGATAGATATGTATAATGATGTGCTTAAGGAGGGACATGATGCCTTTAACATTTGCTGAAAAAGACAAGGAAGCCATTATAAAGAAGATAAACGGCACGCCTGAGGTAAGGCAGCACCTTGCGGATATGGGCTTTGTCGTTGGAGGCGGAGTCACCGTTATAACGTCCATAGACGGGAACCTGATAGTCAGCGTTAAGGGAGCCCGCATAGCCTTAAATAATTCAATGGCTAATAAAATCATCATCTGACCGGAGAAAAAGGCTGCATTTAAGGGATAATGTCCGGAATGGCCTTAAGGCTGTTCATCCGGATAAGATATAAGGAGGATAAGGTGAAAACATTAAAGGATGCCGAAGTCGGATCGACCGTTAAAGTAGTAAAGGTAAACGGCGAAGGGGCTGTCAGGAGAAGGATCATGGATATGGGCATAACCAAGGGAGCGGTGATCAATATCATGAAGGTGGCTCCGCTGGGAGATCCCATAGAGGTTACCATAAGAGGATATGAACTTACTCTGCGTAAAGCAGATGCAGAGATGATAGCGGTTGAGTAACTGAAATGATAAGGATAAGGACGGTTATACGATAAAGATGAATATTACCATAGCTTTAGCGGGAAATCCTAACTGCGGAAAAACAACTTTGTTCAATGCGCTCACCGGATCCAATCAGTATGTGGGAAACTGGCCGGGCGTAACTGTTGAAAAAAAGGAAGGCAAGCTTAAGAAACATAATGATGTGACGGTCACCGACCTTCCGGGTATTTATTCTCTTTCGCCATATACCCTCGAAGAGGTGGTGGCAAGAGATTATCTTACGAATGAGAAACCAGACGTCATACTTAACATAATCGACGGTACCAATCTTGAGAGAAACCTCTATCTGACCACACAGCTTTTAGAGCTGGGGATACCTATGGTGGTTGCGGTCAACATGATGGATATCATCAATAAAAACGGAGACCGTATAGATAAGGCAGGACTTGAACAGGAGCTGGGCTGCAGGGTCGTAGGCATATCGGCGCTCAAAGGGGAAGGTATTTCAGAAGCCGCGGACGCCGCCATCAAGGCAGCCGGAGACAGGATAAAGCCGGCGCCTCACAGATTTGCGGCGGATGTGGAAGAGGCGGTATCAAAGATCGAAGATATCATAGCCCCAAAGGTACCTGCCGACATGAAAAGATGGTATGCGGTAAAGGTATTCGAGAGGGATGAAAAGATACTTGAGAAGCTGTCCGTGAGAGATGCCGATCCGATAATCAGAGCTGTAGAGGAGGCCCGGGACGACGATCCGGAAAGCATCATAACAAATGAACGTTATGAATACATAACCTCTATTATATCAGACTGCATAAACAGAAAAACCGTAAGGAAGCTTACGCTGTCCGATAAGATAGACAGAGTCGTCACCAACAGGATACTTGCTCTTCCGATATTTGCCCTCATAATGTTCGTGATCTACTACATAACTGTATCTACCATAGGTACGGTCGTTACGGACTGGACAAATGACGTGCTCTTTGGAGAATGGCTGATGGGAGGAGCTGAGACGCTGCTTACGAATGCCGGTGCGTCAGACTGGGTAATTTCCCTTGTGGTGGACGGTATATTAGGCGGTATAGGAGCTCCGGTGGGCTTTGCTCCTCAGATGGCCATAATGTTCCTCTTCCTTTCAATACTTGAGGACTGCGGATACATGGCAAGAGTTGCCTTCATCATGGACAGGATATTCAGGAAATTCGGACTTTCCGGAAAGTCATTCATATCCTTTATGATAGGCTCCGGCTGCGGCATACCGGGCATCATGGCAACGAGGACCATCGAGGAGGAAAAGGACCGTCGAATGACCATGATGACCACGACCTTCATGCCGTGCGGCGCGAAGCTTCCGGTTATAGCCCTTGTTTCTGGATTTATACTTGGCGGCGATGTATGGTGGTTTGCCCCGGTGATATATTTCTCGGCTATAGCGATAATAATTATTTCATGCATAATCCTTAAGAAAACGGCAGCCTTTGCCGGGGATCCGGCACCGTTTGTAATGGAGCTGCCACAGTACCACATGCCTTCACCTAAGAACGTACTGCTTCATGTATGGGAGAGGGTATGGGCATTCCTTAAGAAAGCCGGAACGATACTCTTCGTATGCTGTGCCGTAATGTGGTTCCTTGGAAGCTTCGGCATCCAGGACGGTACCTTCGGCCTTGTTGATACGGAGTACTGCTTCTTAAGATACATAGGCGATGCAATAGCATGGATATTTGCACCGCTTGGATTCGGAACCTGGCAGGCCGTTGCATCCTCCATATCAGGATTTGTGGCAAAGGAGGGAATCCTTTCAACCATGGGAGTCCTGGCAGGCCTTGGAGAAGTAGAGGAATACGCGGTAGATATGCACAATCAGTTTGCTGCATTCTTCCCGTCAAATATAGCTGCGGTATCCTTCCTGTTCTTTAACCTGTTCGATTCGCCATGCCTGGCAGCAATATCGACATTAGCTAAGGAAATGGGCAACAGAAAGTATTTCTGGTATACGATACTTTTCCAGAATGTGCTCTCATACTGCATTGCTCTTATGATCTATCAGATCGGCGGACTTATCCTGGGACAGGTGGCCTTTGGAATTGGCACGATCGCGGCATTTATAGTACTTGCAATAGTCCTGTATCTGCTGTTCAGGCCTGATCCGAATAAAAAAAGGCAGACGGCAGGAGTAACAGCATAAAAAATGAGCACAAACCTGACGGTGAATCTTACTGATGCCATAGTAATAGTGTTAGTCCTCCTCCTGTGCGCCGTCGCCGTAAAGAGCATAATAGGATTTTTTAAACCGAATCCCGGCGATGACGATGAAGAGGACTGACACGAGCCTTCCGGCAAAGAAAATGCCTGAAAAGTAAACCATGGGATGGCAAAAACCCCTAAGGCAGATGCAAAGGGCAAAATGCCGGAAGCAAAGTGCACGGAAAAGGAGGCACGGGAAATGAGCCAGCTGCTTAATTCAGGTATAACGGATATAGCCGTATGCGCAATAATAGCCGCGCTGTGTATAGCGATCACAGTTTCAGAGGTAAGAAAAAAAATAAAAGCAAAAAGAAACGGCACCTGTGCGTATGGATGCGCCTACTGCAGCGGCTGCACGTCATGCAGCTGCGGCGGACAGGAATCAGGCTGTTCACAGAAAGTTAATGCAAAGCGCGGCCAAAAGTAAGCTGTGAGGGCAGATAAAAACTGTCTGATCATAAATAACCCCTTCGGGCGCCCTGAAATACGGGCGCCTGACATTTAAGGCTATGTTAGCTTAAACTAATATAACATATAAAATAAATATGATTTATGAAAGGAGGCATAAGCCGTAATGAGCATAGTTATTTTAGGCGGAAATGAATGTATGGAAAGGAGATACAAGGATCTGTGCAGCGAATATAAATGCAGCGCAAAGGTATTTACCAAGCCTTCAGGAAATCTTAAAAGCAAGATAGGAAACCCGGACCTGATGGTGCTCTTTACCGGCACCATGTCTCACAAAATGGTCCATGCGGCGGTCACGGACGGCCGGAGCGAGACTGTAATAGAAAGATCTCATTCAAGCTCTCTTTCGGCCCTCAGAGGGATACTGGATAAATACGCCTCATGAGGCGTTAAAAGCACAAAATAAGGATTACTAAAGTTCAGTATCCATAAGGAATGTATTGGATCACTGTAAGAAAGAGGAAGTGACATGTCGGAGGAATATTTAGTCAGATACAGTTCGCCGACGCTTGCCGGCATAAAGACCGGAAGCCTGTTTATGTGTCCAATGGATAGCAGGGAGAACGTCATACAGGAAATATCCCGGTATAACCAGCTGCTCCTGGATAAGGGCTTATGCATGGTACCGGTAAAATTCAACGCTGACAGCGTACTTATATATGTATTCAGGCCAAAGAGACTTGAAAATGATCTGAATGCGCCCATGGCAAGAAAGATACTTAAAAATGCGGGCTATGGCAGCAGCACCTGCATGGGATTTCTTTCAGAGCTTTTGGAACGTGTCAGAAAAGGCGGGGATTTCCCACATGAGATAGGGCTGTTTCTCAGCTATCCGCCGGAGGATGTAAAAGGCTTTATGGATAATTCGGCAGAAAATTATAAATGTGTGGGAGACTGGAAGGTTTACGGTGATGTAAATGCTGCCAAAAGGACCTTTGCCTTATATGACAGATGTAAAAAGACATACTGCAGGCTGATCAAAAAGGGTATGAGCTTAAGGGAGCTTGTCGTAGCAGTATGATGGTCCGGGACTTGTGGCTGAGGCCGGGACAGGATATATGATACCGGCCGTGGAAAAGTTTGTAACTGCCAAAAAAATGGCGATAATATATTTTTAACAGAAAGGAAGAACCTTATGAGTAAGGTAGCAGTTGTTTATTGGAGCGGCTCAGGCAATACTCTGGCTATGGCGGAGGCCGTGCTTGAAGGAGCAAAAAGCTCGGGAGCAGAGGCAGAGCTGATCCAGGCGGGAGATTTCGGACCGGAAAAGGTATCCGGCTATACCGGCATTGCCTTCGGCTGCCCGGCCATGGGAGCCGAACAGCTTGAGGAAAGTGAATTCGAGCCTATGTGGCAGGCCGTGAAAGGAAATCTTATCGGAAAAAGGATAGGGCTTTTCGGATCCTACGGCTGGGGAGACGGAGAGTGGATGAGGGTCTGGCATGCGGATGCCGAAAGCGAAGGCATAGGACTCTGCACAGAGTGCGTTTTAGGACATGAAGCACCAGATGAGGAAACTCTTGAAAAATGCAGGGCTCTTGGACAGGCCGTTGCAGCGTAAATTTCAGAATAATTAAAGTATTACCCCTTCTTAAATATGTGAAAACAGACGGCTGGACTTAAAAAAAGGTCCAGCCGTCTGTTATGTGATAGGCCTGCATCAGATGCAGGCTGTTATGCCGTATAATGTAACTGTATGATCTGTCAGCGGATCTTATTGAGATCGCAGGATCAGTACGCCATCAGCTGCGAGAACATCTCCAGCGACATTCCGTACTGGCTGAGCATGTCGGAGATCAATGAGGTAAGCCTCGGACCCGCAACGGGATCCAACAGCATGGAGTAGATGAGATACAGACCGTAATAGGCTATCGCTGATAAAATAACATCTATTATGCCTATGGCAAGCCCGGCTCCGATACGGGCCTCGGGATTGTTCATCCTGGCGGTCACTGCAAAGGCTATGGCCATGACGCCGCAGAAGAAACCGTAGTAAATACCTGAAGGGAAAAAGGTAAGATAAAAGATCATACCTATGATGGCAAGCCAGGTACTGTATTTTCCAAATTTGAGATAGATTTTTGAAGCATTATCGTTCATTATGCGGATACTATATCATCAAAAGAGCTTTGTTTCAACAGGCTTTACTGTGATATAATATGGAAGCACGCGTAAGGACATGCAGTTTGGATTTTGGATAAAGAGGATATGATTATTGAAACAAGCTCCGAAAAGGAGACCTTTGACATAGGGGAGAGGCTTGGAAAAAAAGCCCTGCCGGGAAGCATATATTGTCTTGACGGAGACCTTGGAGCGGGGAAGACCGTTTTTGCCAAGGGATTCGCCAGGGGACTCGGCATAGATGAGCCCGTCACGTCGCCTACATTTACCATAGTTCAGGAATATTCAGGCGGCAGGCTTAAGCTTTATCATTTTGATGTTTACAGGATAGCGGATCCTGACGAGATGGAAATGATAGGGTACGAGGAGTATTTTTACGGAGACGGCGTCTGCCTTGTGGAGTGGTCTGAGCTGATAGAGGAGCTGATCCCGGATGAGGCGGTGCGCATAAATATAAGCAGGGAAAACTTAAAGGGTGACGACTTCAGGCTGCTTGAGATAGAGGGAGCTGAAATATGAAAATACTTGGAATAGAATCCTCCGGGCTCACGGCCTCGGCAGCAATAGTGGAGGACGGGATACTTAAATGCGAGTTTACCGTTAACAATAAGCTTACCCATTCTGAGACTCTGCTTCCCATGATAAGGGAAATGTGCCGGATATCAGGCATGGATGCGGCGGACTGCGACGCCGTGGCCGTATCCTGCGGACCGGGTTCATTTACAGGATTAAGGATAGGCGTTGCAACTGCAAAGGGCCTTGCCCTTGCATATAACATACCGGCAATAAGGGTATCGACACTGGATGCCATGGGAGTGCCTTTAAGCCGCATAACACACTCCATTGTTTGTCCGATTATGGACGCAAGGAGAGGACAGACCTACGCTGCGGCATATCTTGACGGGGGCAGCGTGGTCAAAAGGGGAGCCTACGACATATATGATTATATCGGCATCCTGAACGGGCTTATGGAAGACGGAACAAAAGAGTTTATATTTGTCGGAGACGGAGTTCCGGTATTTTCCGGCATGATCAGGGAAAAGCTTGAAGGAAAGATCTGTTTTGCAGGGCCGGAGTATAACAGGCAGAGGGCTGCGCAGGTCGCTGAGCTTGGAGCTTTAATGTTTAAGGACTGGCTTTTGGCAAATGAGCTTACGACGGACAGTTTAAGGGCTCTTGGAGCCGACGGCATTAAATGCTACGGCGGCGGGGTGATGAATTCTGATGAGCTGGTGCCGGAATATATGAGAAAGTCCCAGGCGGAAAGAGAAAACGAAATGGGACTTTTGGAGGACGCCGGGGAACACAGTCTCAAAAAGCTCAGGGCACACTGATTTCGATATGGAACTGATAGAGATAACCGGAGAAACTGAAGCAGGTAAGCTCAGAGTCCTGCTTGAGGAGATCGCCAAAATAGATACGGCTGTATTTGGAGAAAGCCGCTGGGGAAGAGAAGCCTTTTATGAAAATATCCATAATCCCTACGATCATCTTATAGCGGCGGTCGAAGCATCTGAGGACGTGACTGAAGTGTCAGGGTATGCTCTTTTAAGAGTGCTTCAGGACGCCGAGGTCATAATGATAGCTGTCAAAAGCGGCATGAGGAGACAGGGGACAGGAAGGAAGCTTGCAAAAAGGCTTATCGAGCTTGCGGCCTCAGACGGGGCGGAGAGCATATTCCTTGAAGTAAGGGAAAGCAACATCCCTGCCATAGGCATGTACGAAGAGCTTGGATTTACGGTATTTGGAAGGCGTAAGGGCTATTATAACAGCCCAAGGGAAGACGCCTTGATCATGAGGTATATATGTTAGATGTTTGTTTGCTGGGCACAGGCGGCATGACGCCTATGCCTTACAGATGGCTCACGAGCCTGATGCTGAGGAGCGAGGGCTCCAATATACTCATAGACTGCGGAGAGGGGACACAGATAGCCTTAAAGGAGGTGGGCTGGTCTCCGAAATCGATAGACATAATGTGTTTCACCCACTATCACGCTGATCATATAGCCGGACTTCCGGGAATGCTGCTCAATATGACAAATGCGGAAAGGACGGAGCCCGTCGTTATGATCGGACCCAAGGGTCTGTTTAACGTGGTGAAGTCATTAAGGTGCATAGCTCCTGAGCTTTCATTTGAGTTAAGGTTCATAGAGCTTGACCAGAATACGGAGGAGTACAGGCTCGGGCCGTATATAGTAAAGGCCTTTAAGGTAAGGCACGCCATACCATGCTACGGTTACAGCGTCACGGTACCGAGGAAGGGAAAATTCGATCCGGAGGCGGCCAAAAGCGCCGATATACCGGTGGAATTCTGGAACAGGCTGCAGAAGGGCGAGATCATAAAGGACGCCGCGACAGGACGCATTTTAAGGCCTGAGATGGTGATGGGGCCTGAGAGAAGAGGGCTTAAGGTCACCTATACGACGGATACCAGACCCTGTGAAAACATAGTTGAATCCTTAGCGGATTCAGATTTGTTTATCTGCGAGGGTATGTACGGTGATCCCGACTGCGCCGATAAGGCCAGAGCCTATAAGCACTGCACCATGCAGGAGGCAGTGGAAATGGCTGCAAAGGCCAAGATACCTCCAAGGAGGATGTGGCTGACCCATTACAGTCCGTCAATGACAAATCCAAAGATATATTTAGAGGAGCTGAAAAAGACATTTCCGGCCGTCAGGTGCGGAAAGGACGGAATGACACTGGAGCTTAATTACGACGAAGAGTAAAATTATGGCAGAGAATTTAACGGATAAAAAAGATATATATGTCCTTGGCATAGAGAGCTCCTGCGATGAGACTGCCGCAGCGGTGGTTAAAAACGGCAGGGAGGTGCTCTCCAATGTCATATCTTCCCAGATAGACATACATACGGTATATGGAGGAGTAGTGCCGGAGATAGCCTCAAGGCTGCACTGTGAAAACATAAACGGGGTCATAAGGCTGGCTCTTGAGAATGCCGGTATGGGGTTTGAGGATGTGGACGTGATAGCCGTCACTAAGGGACCCGGGCTTGTGGGAGCTCTCCTTGTGGGAGTTTCGGAGGCCAAGGCAATAGCCTACGCCTTAAATAAGCCTCTGGTGGGCGTGAACCATATAAGAGGGCATATAGCTGCCAATTATATAACCCATAAGGATCTTGAGCCGCCTTATGTATGTCTTGTGGTAAGCGGAGGCCACACTCATCTTATCGTAGTCAGGGATTATGGAAGCTTTGAGCTTATAGGAAGGACCCATGATGATGCGGCGGGCGAGACCTTCGATAAGGTAGCAAGAGCCGTGGGGCTCGGATATCCGGGAGGGCCTAAGATAGATAAGGCTGCTGCAGGGGGAGATCCTAAGGCTATGGAGTTTCCAAGGGGCGAGGTGAAGGACCATCCTTATGACTTTACTTTTTCAGGGCTGAAATCCGCCGTGCTGAACCATATCAACCAGATGAAGATGAAAGGAGAAACGATACGGGTGGAGGATCTTGCGGCCTCCTTTGAGGCTTCAGTTACGGATTCCCTCGTGTCGAGGACCTTAAGATGCGCAAGGGAAAACGGTCTTAACACGGTCGCCATGGCCGGAGGAGTCAGCGCTAACTCAGCCTTAAGGAAGGCGATGCAGGATGAATGTGATAAGGCCGGGCTCAGATGTCTCTATCCAGAGCCGGTGTACTGTACTGATAATGCGGCGATGATAGCGTCTGCCGGATACTATGATTTCCTGTCGGGAAGGTGGGATGATGAAAGCCTTAACGCCGTGCCCGATCTGAAGCTTTCGGCAGATTGATTTTTGAGCGGAGGGATATATGCTGGCGGATAAACCTAAATATACGGCGCTGATAATGGCGGCCGGCCTCGGCACAAGGATGCATGCTGCGGAAAAAAAACAGTTCATGGACCTGAACGGAAAGCCGGTGATATGGCATACCATCAGGGCCTTTGAGGAAAACGGATATATAGATAACATAGTGATAACCGTGCCTAAGGGAGGTGCAGAGGAAATGCTTAAGCTGTGCGTTTCCTCAGGCTTCAGAAAGGTAAGGAGCATAACAGAGGGCGGGGATGAGCGATTTAGGTCTGTATATAACGGGCTGAGATCAGTTCCTGAGGATACCGAATATATCCTCATACATGACGGAGTAAGGCCGCTTATTACCAGGGAGGTCATCGACAGGTGCTGCAAATATGTGCCTATCACCATGGCCTGCGTGGCGGCAGTACCGGTCACGGACACGATAAAAAGGGCGGATCCTTCAGGGTTTGCAAGAGAAACTCTGGACAGATCCCAGCTTTGGAGCATCCAGACTCCTCAGGCGTTTTCATTTACCCTTATAAAAAAGGCCTATGATTCACTGTATAAGACCATAGAGGAATACGGTGCCGATACCGGAAAGATAACCGACGACGCCGTTATAGTGGAAAATATGACGGATACGAGAGTAAGGATAATAAGGGGAGACTACAGCAACATAAAGATCACCAACCCGGGAGACATGGCGGTTGCAAGAGCGCTCATGGCGGCAAGGGACGGAAATAGTGATACATGAAACACCAGGTGCCGGCAGTTTTAAAAGCCGGCACCTTTTAATATGTATTCATAAAAAAACAGATACTTATGATTGACAAGGAAGCCGCCAAATATTAATATCAGACTGTGATCTTTCATATGTGTTCTGATAATGGATTCAGTGCAGATGTCATGGGAGGGGGAGCGCCCTAACGTGATGTATGGGAGTGTAGCGAGGGAGCCCGTGTTTCCGGGTTGAGAGGATGCCGTAAGCATCGACCGCATTTGCCGAGGCAGATCGCTATCCCCTAAAACAGCGCTGTTTTAGACAGATAACGGATTTAAGCGCCTCATGTATGAGCGCTTTTTTATTTGCCTCTTTTCTGTTTACTGCGTTATGCATTATGACGCAAGTATGTTTTAAGGAAAGGAAGTAAAGTGATGAATACTGTAAAAGTAAGGAAGATGGTTTTCTTAAGCATGATGATAGCCTTGGGGGTAGTCATATCTCCTATCCTAAGAGTCGAGGGCATGTGCCCGATGGCACACTTTATCAATATAACCTGCGCTGTATTCTTAGGGCCGGCATATGCGTTTATATGCGCCCTGTGCATAGGCATACTCAGGATGATACTGATGGGGATACCGCCGCTGGCCCTTACGGGAGCGATATTCGGAGCCTTCCTTTCAGGAATGTTCTACAGGCTCTCAAAGGGGAATCTCCTGATGGCTTTTGCCGGAGAGGTATTCGGTACGGGCATAATAGGAGCCATCATATCCTATCCGGTCATGACCCTGCTTTGGGGATACACTAATCTCACATGGTTTTTCTATGTGCCGTCCTTTATCGCGGGAACTTTGATAGGAGGAAGCATAGCTTTTATATTCTTAAAGCAGCTCCAGAAGAACGGCATGCTCGTAAAGATACAGTCGAGCCTCGGCTCTAAGGTGTTCTCAGGCGCCGACGTGGTATTGAACGATTCCATAGGCATAGGAGTTATGGGATTTATAGGATATCTTGCAACGCTTGTCATTGTGAAGAATTTTGTTGCAGAGCCCGGAGCATTTGCATCAAGCCTCAAATATATAGTGCTGATTGCTTTTTTTGCCGCTGCGGTAATATACTATTTTGTAAAGAGGCCGAAAACCGCAGCAAAATAATAAACAGGCTGTGTCAGCTTTGATAATGTAATCTATGGAAATGGATCTGTTTAACATAATCGAAAAAGTAAGGGCCGATAAACCTCTCATTCACTGCATAACAAGTCCGATTGCCATTAATGACTGCGCGAATCTTGTGCTTATAGCAGGGGCGAGGCCTATCATGGCCGAGCACCCGGAGGAGGTATCCGGCATAACCGCCATGGCGGGGGGACTTTCGGTAAGTCTCGCCAATATCACTGACGCAAGGGCAAGATCCGTGCTTATATCCGGTAACGCGGCTTTTTTTAAAGGAGTGCCAAAGGTCATAGATCTTGTGGGCATAACCTGTTCAAAGCTCCGAATGGATATAGCGGACAGATTTATAAAGGAATGCCGTCCTGAGGTGATAAAGGGAAATGTCTCTGAGATAAGGGCGTTATTAGGGCTGTCCCATGACTCGTCCGGAGTGGATACCGGACCTATGGATAAGATAACCGCAGGGGACGATCCGGGGGTAAGGAAGCTGCTGCTTGCAATGAGGGATTTTTCTGAAAAAACAGGTTCAGTACTGCTCGCAACGGGCGAGGTCGACATGGCGGCAGACGGAAAAACCATGTGGAGGATAGATAACGGAAGTCCTGCCATGTCCTATGTAACGGGTACCGGATGCATGATGAGCTGTCTTATTGCAGCGATGCTATATGGAGGCGGGCCTCTTGAAGCCGTACTTTTTTCCTCCTCTGTTTTCGGCATAGCGGGAGAGCTGGCGGACGACAGCCAGGGGCTCGGAAGCTTTCACATACACCTGCTTGATGAGATGAGCCTGATGACCCGGGATAAATTTGAAAAATACAGCAGGATAAGCGAAGTAATATAATTAAAAGCCGGCAGATACGGATCAGTGCTTAAAGGGAGCACAGGGGATCGGCCGGCAATTTTTATGTCCTGTTTTTATACATATTTTTTTATAGCGGGCTTCGGAGAGCCTGTGGTATATAAGAGGCATGAGAATATCAGGAGGTCAATTATGAAACAGGATCGTGTAGTCATAGCAGGTTCCGGCGTTATGGGAGCATCCCTTGCCCAGGTCTACGCCCTTGTCGGATATGAAACTATAGTGTATGGAAATTCTGAAGCCGGCATCGAAAGAGGAAAAAAACTCATCAGCCTTAATCAGGAGACAATGATAAAGGAAGGCCTCGTTACGGCTGAGGGATCCGAAGCCGCTATGGGACGCATAAGCTTTACCCTTGAAAGGGATTGTTTTAAGGACTGCTTTTTAGTGGTTGAAAATATAGTGGAGGATCTTGAGATCAAAAAGACTTTCTGGAAGGAGATATCCGAAATAGTGCCGGAAGACGCCTTACTTGCGACAAATACCTCCGGATTAAGCATAACAAAGATCGCGGAGGCCTGCCGCGGACCGGAGAGATTTATGGGACAGCATTGGCTCAACCCGCCGCACCTGCTCCCTCTCTGTGAGATAATAAAAGGTGAAAAAACCTCTGAGGAAAACGCTGCGGCGATGAGAAAGCTGATAGAGGGCATGGGAAAGCGGCCGGTAGTGGTCAAGGATATCAGCGGTTTTATAGTAAACAGGATACAGTTTGCCGTGCTGAGAGAAGCCCTCAATATAGTAGATATGGGAGCTGCTTCATACGAGGACGTGGATACGGTGCTGAAAGCCGGACTGGGATTAAGATATGCAGCGCTTGGAGCCTTCGGGGTAGCTGATTTCGGAGGGCTTGACACCTTTGACAGGATCAACAGTTATCTTAACGCTGACCTAAGCGACAGCAAGGAAGGCAATAAGAGGCTTCATGACATGGTGCTTTCCGGAAAGCTTGGAGTAAAGAGCGGAGAAGACTTTTATGATTATTCCGGAGATAAAAAGGACGAGGCCATAAGGATGAGGGACAGCCTCTATATAAGGCTGGCGAAGCTGTTATATTATTAAGTGCGGAAAGAATAGCTAAGATTTCATGCCAAATCCGTGCCAAATTTAATGTAAGAAATGCTTTATCAGTAATTTAGATGCGTTAGATTTTCTTAACAGTCAGAACACAGAAAGACCGCACAGAATAAGGCGTATAAGTGGTTTTCCTTATCCTGTGCGGTCTTATCATGTTACGCAGAAAGAGGGATTTGAACCCTCGCGCCGCTATTAACAGCCTACTCACTTTCCAGGCGAGCCCCTTCGACCACTTGGGTATTTCTGCAGTCTAAGATAATGTGTAACACTATTCTTAAAAAAAATGAGAGCACTATGTGCTCCCTACGGAAAGGATGGGATTCGAACCCATGTGGAGTTGCCCCCAAACGGTTTTCAAGACCGCCTCGTTATGACCACTTCGATACCTTTCCAAATGCATCACGCGTGAACTAATATACCTAATTTCATATGCAATGTCAAGCACTTTATTAATAGCGGAACTGACTGTGAACTGTGACTGGGAGACAGGTTCAGTAAAACGATTCAGATCCTTGCATACAGAGTAGGCTCGCCGTAGATACCGTAGGAATTCTTAAAGTCAGTAAGAGGCAGGGCGTCGTGGCCGCTCAAGGCTGCCCGTATGAGATACTTTGTAAGCTCAGGCACGTCGTCTCTTGCCAGGGCCTCATCGGTATCGAGCCAGATCATTTCACTGTTTTCTTCATCGCCGCAGCATGCTTCGCCGCTCACATATTCGAGCAGGAAGGCGACATACCAGTCCTTGGAGTTAAAACGTATGCCGATAATGCTTACCGGCCGGACGGTCACTCCGGTCTCCTCCAGATACTCCCTTACGACTGTTTCCTCCGGAGTCTCTCCGATGGAGAGATACCCTCCGGGGACGATGAGCTTACCCTTTCCGGATCCGTAGGTATGCCTTCCAAGCAGGACTCTGCCGTCTTTGATAAGAACGCCGGTGACGGACTGGTTCCAGCTGGTCTTTTTGATGCCTATTACACGGTCGGTATCAAAGGTGACGGTCATATCGTCATCGTCCAAAAGGTAGCAGGGGATCCCAATCTCCCCACATTTTTTTACGTCTAAAAACCGTTCCTCCTTATCTCTTAAGTTCAGAAATTCCTTAAGATTTTCCTCTGAGGCCGTTATGTCTATGAATTCGTAGGATACCCCTGCTTCGCCAAGTCTCTTAAATGCCTCGAGACAGGCTTTGTCACTGTTTGTTCCGTAGAGCTTCATGATTCCCCCTCTGATATTTCGCGGATCATCAGGTATAAGGTACCGCCTATAATAAAGAAATCCGAGATATTAAAAACTATGCCGCCGATATATTTACCGGCCTTTTTTCCAAAAAGCCGTGAGAGCCGGTCACCGATAAATGAAAATGAAACATAATCCGTCACAAAGCCTTTATTTATGCGGTCGAGGGTATTGGAAGCGGCGCCGCCGATGATCAGGGCAAGAGCCCTCAGCCGTCTGCTATCCTTTCCGCATATGAAACTTAATATATAGGCAGAGATCAGAGCTCCCGTAAGCCCGCAGGACATTATTTTAACGGCTTTCGGATCCCGGTCGTTAAAATTCAGCATGGCTCCGTGGTTATGATGGAGTTTCAGTTTTATCCGCCTTTTAAACAGATATTTTTCACTGCCGCCTTTAAGCCTTTCCTCCGCCTGGTGTTTGACCGCTGAATCAAGCAGGAATACGCCGGCGGAACAGATAATGTCCTTAAACATAATACCTCCGTTTTGACCTGATGCAGATAGCATAAATATATCAGAAACGGACGACCTTGTATATCTTATTAAGGATCATGGCCATCACAGCCATCATTTGCCATCGGGAGCGCTTATTGACGCCATATGAATATCCGCAGCCGTTGCCGTCACGCTTTGCCGGCATGGTTTATAAAGGTTCCGGTGATATCCGCCAGCTCCTCCGGGGATTCCTTCATGCCGGAGGCGAACCAGTACTGCAGCAGATTGAGACAGCCGCCTACTATAAATGCGTAGTGTGCGTCGAAATGTTCTGAATTAAGTTCTCTTAAATTGATGCTCCAGTCATGCAGGCATTTTTCCTTAAGCAGCTCCTTCATACTGTTTAAGAATTTGAGATCTCCGTTTTCGGAGATCAGTATCCTGACTATGTCGGCGTCCTTTTTGCAGAGGGTATACAGCTCCTTAAAAAGCCTGCGCGGATCAGTGTTGACGCTTTCGGCAGAAAAGGAATTGACCATCGCCTTAAGGCCCTCCATCAGTTCCTCTTCGGACTGTCCCAGCAGATCATAAACATCCTTATAGTGCAGATAGAAGGTCCCGCGGTTGATGTCAGCCATATCAGTAAGTTCCTTAACGGATATGGCATTGATGCTTTTTTCAAGAAGCAGGGTAGTCAAAGCCTTTTTAAGAGCGGCCCTGGTTTTGCGTACCCTGCGGTCGTCAGGACGTTTTTTTTCTGCTATTTCAGGTCTTTCGTTCATGAAATTTGCCTCCGCATTATTATTTTTGGATCAAAACAACAATATTGATCATAAAGTATGTTAATAGACATATGACTATTAATTGATTATTGTTAATTGCCGCTGCCGCTTTTATAATACATTATACGATTAATGAACATGTGTCAATAAATTTAACTTTACACAGGCCGGGCGGCAGTATGGATATGATAAGGGACAAAATAAAAAAAGTAAGTGATAAAAACGACGGAATAGCCGGATTTATAGTAGAACACAACAAAATAATAAGGAATATCGTCATAGCGGCAGTGGTATTTTTTTCCTTCTGCATACCTTTTGTAGGGATAAACTATGACCTGACCTCGTATCTTCCCTCCAGTGAGCCCTCCAAGACGGCAATAGATAAGATGGAGGATATATTTGGCTATCCGGGGACCGCAAGGCTCATGATAAAGGATGTTTCCATTTATGAGGCCAAGCAGTATAAGGACAGGATAGAAAAGATAGAGGGCGTGGACCAGGTGGTCTGGTGCGATATGGGGACCGATATATACGGGAGCTCGGCCTTTATAGACGCAGAAAGCATAAAGGATTATTACAGGGACGGGGACGCCTGCATGGATATAACCTTTACCGGAGGCGATACCTCAAAGCTGACCCACAGGGCCATAGATGAGATCGAAGATCTCCTCGGGGATAAATGCATGATGGACGGCATGGCCCCAACCAATAAGTTCATTGAGGAAAATGTCAAAAGCGAAATGAATATGATACTTGTGATAGCTGTCGTATTCATTTCCCTGATACTTGTGCTTACGACTACCTCCTGGCTGGATCCGGTACTGTTCCTTACGGTCATAGGCTGTGCGGTATTGATCAATAAGGGCTCGAATATATTCCTTGGGACCATCTCCTACATAACCAACAATATCTGCATCGTGCTGCAGCTGGCGACCTCCATGGATTATTCCATATTCCTTCTGCACAGCTATGAAAAGGAGAGGGAAGAGGGCTTCGATAACGTGACTGCTCTTAAAAGGGGGCTCAATAGTACCATAACCACGATAATAGCCTCCTCCATGACTACGTTTTTCGGATTCATAGTGCTGATATTTATGAAATTCACAATAGGCTTCGATATGGGCATAGTCATGGCGAAGAGTATCATATGCTCGCTGTTCATGGTCATATTCCTTATGCCGTCCCTTATTTTATCCTGGTCGGACAGGATAGACAGATGTAAGCACAGGTCCTTTATACCGGACCTTAAGGCTCTGTCAGGGAAAATAGTAAGGATGGGATCGGCAGCCCTTATCATAAGCCTGCTGCTTGCAGGTCCGATATACGTGGCCCAGGGGATGAATGATTTCAAATACGGCACTGACGCCACGGGAGTCGGGCCCGGAACTTCGATATATGAGGCTACGGAGGAGATCAACTCAAAGTTCGGCCGTTCCAATCTGATGGTGGCGCTGGTGCCGGACACGGATATGCGTATGGAAAAGGCCATGTCTGAGGAAATAGAGGAAAAGGATTATGTAAAAAGGGTAATGAGCCTTGCTGATGAGCTTCCGGAAGGCATACCTGAAGAGATAATCCCAAAGTCACTGACGGAGCTTTTTCATAAGGACGGATATGCGAGGCTGCTGATATATACCGCCACCAGGCCGGAATCGGAAGCCTCCTACAGATACACTGATGAGATATCCGACATTATAGAAAGCTATTATCCTGAAGGGGCGTATATAACCGGAAATACGCCGGTGACCATGGATATGGAGAAGGTGCTCATACCTGATTACACTATGGTGAACGCTCTTGCCATGATAGCGATATTTATTGTAGTGACCTTATCCTTTAAGTCTCCGGTCATGGCCCTTACGGCGATGATACCGATAATGATGGCCATTTACTCCAATATGGTCTTTCCGTATCTGGCGGGAAAGGAGCTGATATTTATCGCCTACGCCGTAGTTTCCTGCGTGCAGCTCGGAGCTACAATAGATTACGCCATATCAGAGACCTCCAACTACCTGCAGATAAGGAAGACAGTAACGGACAGGAAAAGGGCAGCGGAGCTCATGTGCGAGGCGTCCATTCCTTCCATACTTACCTCAGGGCTCATACTGGTGGTCTGCGGTTATACGATAACCATCCTGTCCTCAATACCGGCAATAAGCGAAGTGGGACATCTTGTGGGCAGGGGAGCGCTGCTGTCCATGTTTTTTGTAACCATACTTATGCCAAGGCTGCTTACGCTCATAGATCCCTTCATTACAAAAACATTTAAGGAAAGGCTCGCGGACTTAAGGAGCAAAAGGGCGGCAGGAAAACAAAAAGTTAAAGATAAGCTTAATGAAAGCGGTGCCAGAATATGAAAATAACTAAAAAAAGATTTCCCATAAGGCAGGCTGCGGCAATGCTTGCCGTAAGCATGGCGGCGGAGGGTACCGGGACATTTGCAGCCTGGGCTGCTGAACCCTATGCGAGCGTTGACGAAACACTGTACATAAATCTTGACCACTACGGTTCAGTTACTGAGGCCAATATAGTAAAGAGCGTGGATTTTAATTCTCTTGAGGATTATACGGATTACGGGGATTATATATCTCTTACAAATATGTCCACGCCTCAGGAGCTTAAGCTCGAGAATGGCTCTGTGACGCTGAAAGCCCCTGTAGACGGAAGCAGGATGTATTTTGAAGGCGGTCTTGCCCCTGAAAGCGTGATCATGCCCTGGACCTTTGACGTGACCTATAAGCTTAATGGAAAGGTTTCCGAGGCGGAGGATATAGCCGGGGCCTCAGGACTTGTGGAGATAGACATAGACGCTTATCCAAATGAAGCCGCCTCAGAATATATGAAAAACAACTTCGTATTAATGATCGCGGTGCCGGTGGATACAAATAAATATTATTCAGTGGACGCGCCGGATTCCCAGAGGGCAGTGCTCGGCGAATATAACTGCGTGATATTTGAGGCGCTTCCTGGAAAGGAAGGGCATTTTGAAGTGCGCCTCGGTACGGAATCCTTTGAGACTCCGGGCGTTATAATGACCATGTCTCCGATGACCGTGGGAGATCTTGATAAGGTTAAGAACCTTAAGGAGCTGAATGACAAATTCCGTGACAATACCAACGCCATGTTTGACGATATAGACGCGGTCATGGATAATGTCACGGATATATCAGATCAGCTTGAGCTCACAAATCAGATGCTTGGTGAGCTTAAGGAAGGCAAGGATAAGCTGCATGCTGCCTCAGGCGGCATATTTGAGGGAAATGATGCCGCCATCAGTGATCTTAAGGAGCTGTCGGAGCTGATGACACCCCTTGATACCTCCCTTAAGACGATGGAGTGGTTCATATATGACATCAATAAGACGCTGAATGACACGGATCAGGATATCTTGAGCGCCGGTTCAAAAATGAAGACCTTAAGCAGCAGGCTCAAAGGTCTCGGATCCTCCTTAAACGGAACAGACGGGATATCGGAAGCGGAATTAAAATCAGAGCTTGAGGATCTGAAGCTGAGCCTTGATAAAATAAATTCGGGTCTCAGTACGGGAGCGGCTGCGGCAGGAAACCTTAATGCGATAGCCGGTCTTGGAAGCAGTGGAGCTGACGGGCTTATAACAAAAGCAGGCCTGATAAACGCTGAATACGGAGAACAGTATCTGCCGCAGGCAGTCATAGGCTGTATAAATGCCTGTATAAGCTCTGAGGGCGCGGATATAAATGTCATGGCTCCGGAGGACATAAGGGGTCTTAAGGACAGTGTGACAGCCATGCTCTGCCTCTATGACGAGCTTAAGGCCGCAGGGGCAGACTCTCTTGATAGCAGCGCCATGCTCAATATAATAAATACCGATCCCAATGATCCTTCCGCACTGCTCATTGCCCTTTCGGATGCCGGAGTTCCTGCTGACAGTCTTGATGCGGTGACAAAGGAGCTTGCGGCAGCGCTTTCCCAGGCGGGAGGAGACGCGGTAGCGGCTTTTAACCTTATGGCTTCTCAGGAGCAAAAGGACAACGCCTCAAGGTTTACCGAGAGGCTTGCCGCCATGAAGGAACTGAAGGACGCGGCAGAAAGCATCCGTAAGGATTCGGAAGCTGCCGTGGGCAGCAGCACCGCCGATAACCTGCAGGATCTTACGGAGTCCCTAAAGGACATGGCGGAGGGCGTGAATGAAGCGTACGGCAGCGCGGATACCGAAGAGCTGTTAAAGGGAATAACGGCAGTTTCAAAGGACATAGAGGAGATATCCTTATATGCGGGCTCCGTTTCATTTCAGACCGCAAGAGTGCTGGAGAGCTTAAGAAACCTTGCAGGAGACATGGACGAGCTTACATCGGTCATGAACGCCTACTACGAAGACACCCAGGCCGCGGTGGAAAATACGGATAAGGTACTGCTGCAGACACAAAAGACCACGGCGGATCTTGCTGATACCCTTAAGACCGTAAACGATACCTTAAGATCGGCAGAGGAAAACATGAACAGGGCTGCGGATCTTGGGGTGGACGCAGGAAAAAAGGCAGTGGAAAATACCGGAGAGATAGTGGAAAACGTTAAGGATCTTAAGGCGTCGGGAGCTGACCTAAGGAAAGCCATAAATGATGAGCTGGATGAGAATGAAGCAGAAAATAACTTCCTTAACATGGATCCAGACGCGGCAAAGGTCTCCCTTACAAGTGATAAAAACGCGGAGCCCGCATCCGTTTCCATCATTTTAAGGACAGAGGAGATAAACGACGGGGACAGCAGCGAGGAGGCCATACTGGATGCGGAAGAGGAGGCTGCCCAAAGTACGGTCCTGGAAAGGATAGCAGACGTTTTCAGGAAGATATGGAATACAATTAAGGGAATATTTACAAGAGACGAATGACAGGCGGTGACAGTAAATGATACTAAACGACAGGATAGGGAGAGAACTTATGAAGAAAAAGAAATATATAAGTATAGCCTTATGCAGCATGGCACTTGCTGCAGCAAATGCATTTCCGGTCTGCGCCGCCATAAAAAACCTTGAGATAAATGCGGATGTGGATAATATTTCGGACTGGGAGCCGGGAGTCCCGTTTTTCCCGGAGCTTGAGGTGGAGGACGAGGATTCGGACATGCTCAGCTTCAGGGCCTATGACGAAGACTTAAGGAATGCGGATCCGACAAGGGGCTGTGTACTGAGGTTTTCCATAGAGGCAGAGGATGAGATACTCAGCGACGATCTTAAGATCAGGGGCAGGGGTATCAGGGCTTCATATGTAGACTCCGTATCATCGGACAATATGAGCGCCTCGGGAAGGCTTTTGGTATATCCTTTTTATCAGCTGAGATCTCCGGCACCGGTGCTTGATATTTCAAGTGGAAAAATATACTGGGATGAAGTGCCGTATGCCGGCAGCTATGAGGTGGTGGTCACATATATTTCGGAAAACGGAAATGAAAGGACGGCACATTTTAAGACCTCTGACTGTGAAAGCGATATATCCGATTATGTAAAAAAGGGAAAAGGCGGAATCGGGGCAGCGGTAAGGGCCCTGCCGACAAAAAAGGACAGCAGGATAGAAGCTGAGGGTCCGTATGTGGATATGGACGGACAGAAGATCAGGCTTACCAGCGAGGCGAAGTATTATAATATTGCCTTGTCAGATTTTGGAGATGCGGAAAACAGTACGCTTAAGGCAGACACATCAGACTGTGAAACAGATGACGTATGGGCGCTGCTTGGTGATTATGAGGCGGTCACGGACGGAAATTTCGCTTCCTATAACGAACCTTTAAGGGCCTATGGCACGAATGATGGAAATGCCGCCGCAGGCCCTGGAGGAACCTCCGGAACCTGGAAGAGGGTGACCTATAAGTGGCAGTATGTGGTAAGCGGGACGCCTTACAGCAGCGGATGGCTTAAGCTTGGAAAATCATGGTATTATTTTGATGAGGACGGCTTCATGCATACGGGCTGGCTCATGGATAACGGAAAATGGTATTACCTCGAAAGCAAAGTGGGAGAGGACACCGGAGTCATGTATACGGGAACGAGAGTGATAGACGGCAGAAACTATACCTTTGATGAGAGCGGAGCCTGCCTCGATAAGGAGTAAATTTTTATTTACATGCCGTGACCCATGGGGTATAATGTCAAAAGCTGAAAGGCTTAAGGCATGAAGAGGCTTCGATATGTAAATGACCCGCAGGAAGCGGGACGCCGGCCCGATGGCTTTAAGCAGGAGCTGTTCAGCTGTTATGGTATAGATAATATTACGGATCAGTATCAGGAAGGTACATTTTTCCCGGAAGGGGAGAGTGTGCCTTTTATTTTTCGGAGGGATATGGAGTTAAAAGACTTTTTTAAGGAAAATCCAAGGGCCGCCCTGGCGTTTTCCGGAGGCGTGGATTCGGCCTATCTTATGTATGCCGCTTCAAAGTATGCAAAGGAATTCAAGGCGTACTATGTCAGATCGGATTTCCAGCCGGAATTTGAATTTGAAGACGCGGTGAGACTTGCAAAAGAGCTTAAGGCTGACATGGAGGTCATAAAGGCCGATGTGTTAAAGGATGACCGTATAGCCGTCAACATGCCGGACAGGTGCTATCACTGCAAGAAGCTGATATTTAATAAGATCATTGAGGCAGCCGCTGCAGACGGCTTCAAACTCATCATGGACGGTACCAACGCTTCGGATGATGCTTCGGACAGGCCGGGCATGAGGGCCCTTAAGGAGCTTTATGTAAGGTCCCCCTTAAGGGAATGCGGACTTACAAAGGATGAGATCAGGAGACTGTCGAAGGAGGCAGGGCTTTTTACCCACGATAAGCCATCCTACGCATGTCTTGCCACAAGGATACCTGTGGGGATAGAGATAGGAAAGGAAGCCCTTATACGGGTAGAAAAGGCTGAGGACTATCTTATGTCCCTCGGGTTTAAGGATCTCAGGGTAAGGACTACGGTGGACGGCAATGCGAAGCTTCAGCTTAAAAAGCCGGACATGGAAAAACTCATGGATATGAGGGAAGACATAGTTAAGGAGCTTAAGAAATATTTTCCATGCGTAATGCTGGATCTGGAGGAAAGAACATGAACACGGAGATAAAAAGGATACTTGAAGATGTAAGGGACGGCAGGCTCACTGTCGACGATGCGGAATTAAAGATCAAGATGGAGCCTTTTTCGGATCTTGGATACGCCAAGATAGACCACCACAGAAAGATACGCCAGGGGGCTGCAGAGGTCATATACGGAGAAGGAAAGACCCCTGAGCATATCATAGGTATAGTTAAAAATCTCAGGGAGCACGGGCACGACGCCATACTTATCACAAGGCTGAGCAGGGAAAAGGCTGACAGGATAGCTGAGGAAATAGTTTTCGATTACCATGAACTCTGCCGCATAGGCATAGTCGGAGACATACCGGAGCCTGACGGCATAGGGAAAATCGTCATAGCTACGGGAGGCACCAGCGATATACCTGTGGCAGAGGAAGCCGCCCTTACCGCGGAGATATACGGAAATGACGTAACAAGGCTTTACGACGTGGGAGTGGCAGGCATACACAGGCTGCTGGCACATTCTGAGGAGCTTATGAGCGCCAGCGTCATAATAGCCATAGCCGGTATGGAGGGAGCCCTGGCCAGCGTTGTGGGAGGCCTTGCGGATTGCCCTGTCATAGCCGTGCCTACCAGCGTGGGATACGGCGCTTCCTTCCATGGTGTAGCCGCCCTGTTATCCATGCTGAATTCCTGCGCCAGCGGTATCTCAGTAGTAAACATAGATAACGGCTTTGGAGCGGGTTATCTTGCAAGTATGATAAATCATGAGGCAAAAAGAAAATGAAGATATTATATTTTAACTTAGAAATGGGAGCTGCCGGGGACATGCTCACGGCAGCGCTTTATGAGCTGTTGAGCGACGCGGATAAGCAAAAAGCACTGGAGGCATTTAAAGCCTTCAATATACCCGGAGTAAGCTTTGTGCCGGAAAGAAGCGAAAAATGCGGTATCGTAGGTACGCACATGAACGTAATCATAAACGGAACTGAGGAGGATGAGAGCATATTTACGGAAAATGCTTCAGCGGGAGGAAGCGCCGGTAAGACAGAGGAAAAGCACGCGGGTAAAGCCGGTGAGGAAGCAGAGACCGCGGCGGACAATAGCTCACCTCAGAAAAGCCTGAGTCTTCCGGACAATGTAAGAGCCCATTTCAGGGAGGTATATAAGCTCATTGGAAAGGCTGAGAGCAAGGCCCACGGCGTACCGGTAAAGCAGGTACATTTTCATGAGGTGGCGGAAGCCGACGCCGTGGCGGATATCTCGGCAGCATGCTTCCTTATGGAGATGATAAAGCCGGATCTTGTGGTCGCTTCACCGATAAACGTGGGCTCAGGTCAGGTGAGGTGCATGCACGGAATCGTGCCGGTGCCGGCTCCGGCCACGGCGAATATACTTAAGGGGGTTCCGATATACAGCAACGGGATATCCGGGGAGCTCTGCACGCCTACGGGAGCGGCCCTAATCAGGCATTTCGCTGACAGCTTCGGAAACCTGCCGGAGATGAAGGTATCAAAGATTGGCTATGGCATGGGCAAAAAGGATTTTGAGGCCGCAAACTGCGTGGTGGCAATGCTGGGAGAGTCAGTATAAGTTTAAGGCGGAGGAAGTCCGTATTGGATCCGCAGTACCTTAGCATAAGAAAGGCTTACATATGAACGTACACGGGGAAATAAGACCAAACGACGAGATAATAGAGCTTACCGCAAATATCGACGACATGACGGGAGAAGAGCTGGGACGTGCCCTTGAGGAGATATTAAAGGCAGGGGCAGTGGACGTATACATGCTGCCCGCCATAATGAAAAAAAACAGGCCGGGGACCATACTTAACGTCCTTACAAGGGAGGATAAAAGGGAAGCGGTCATAAGGGCTGTTTTTAAGAATACAAATACCATAGGCGTGAGGGAAAAGCTCATGCAAAGATATGTGTTAAAAAGAGAGATGGATCATGTGGAGACTCCCCTCGGAGCTGTCAGTTTAAAGCGTTCTGAAGGCTACGGCGTCAGGAGGGAAAAGCCTGAGCATGACGATATGGTAAAGATAGCCGCAGAAAATGATATGACGCTCATGGAGGTCAAGGACCTCGTAAAAAGCTGCATGATTAAAAAGGCCGCAGGGAAAACTTAATCCCTGCGGTCTCTTTTGATATTTAAGACATACATATACTGTATTGCAGCTACTGCAAAGAAGCTGAATATTATAAATACCACATAGGCCGGCACATATGAACCGCCGCATCTGTCGGCCACCATTCCCGGGAACAGGGTAAATACGATGGAGCCGAGATTATAAAGCTGCTGGAAGCGTCTTATTACTGAGTCGAACTGGTCTTCGGAGCTTAAGTCTCCCGCCCAGGCCGTAGGACCGATCACAGTAATGCCCACTCCGAAGGAAAATACCGCGACGCTTAAGTACATTATGGACATTGAAGAAGCGGTGCACATAAGTATGAGTCCTGCCGTCATAAGCATGCCGTAGATGAAATTGCAGACAAAAACGGATATCTTATCCGAAAGCCAGCCAAACAGCAGCTTTCCGGCCGTCCCTGCAAGGCCTGAGGCCGAGAGGGCAAGGGCTATTGCCGAAGGGTCGAAGCCCTGCCCGCTGAACAGCACGGACATATGATTGTAGGCGGGATTGGCCAGTACGCCTATAAAAAACAGAGTCGGTATGAGTATGAGCCAGTCGGACTTTCTGACATAGCCGTGAAAGTTTAAGGAAAATCCTTTTGTTCTTGATGTGTTCTCAGGCGGATCCTTTTTATCATTTCCCTCTGTCTCATTTCCGTCTGCCGGGGCGTCCTGGTCACCGGAGGTTTCAGCTTCACCGAAGCGCCTGAGGGACATGGAGGAGGGATCATCCCTTATTATCATAAAGCAAAGCAAGGCAATGGCAACCATCACTGCCGACTGCATAAGGAAGGTGGACCTTAAGCCTAATGTATTTACCGAAGCAGTAACAAGGGACGGGACTCCGATGGTGGCCAGGGTGGTGCCGACGGCGCTTATGGACATGGCCAGATTGCGGTATTTGAAAAACCAGCGGTTAAGCAGCATGGATACCGGAAGGGTGGCGCCTATGCCAAAGCCTATGCCCGTAAGGGCAGAGCCCGCTATCATCAGCGGGTATCCGTTTGCGCGGCTGTAGGTCACAAAGCCAAGAGCGGATATCAGGGCGGCCGTGAGCATGCCCTTCCTTAAATTGAAAAGCTTATAGTAAAACCCCGATACGGATATGGCTAAAAATGAGGAAAAGCTGCGTATCAGGAGTATCGACGAGGACTGGGTGTTAGTTATGCCGTAATCCTTAAGGATGAAAGGCATATAGATGGAAAAAAGGTTGCATGCCAGGCCAGTGCAGACAAAAAGCGTGAGGGTGCACGCAAGGCAGATGAAAAAAGAATAGTGAAAATGCTTTTTCATGGTGAAGACCTTCCGGACAGAGCCGGAAAGAGGCTCCTTTCCTGCTGTTTATTAAATGAGCGTTTGTTAACGATAACTAATTTATAGCACATGTAAAAATAAAAAAAAATAATTTGGTATAATTTAATAAAGATATCTGTGGTAATATCTAATATTAGAATAAAGTAACTAAATTTTATTAAATTTATCTTGCGGAAGGTGTAGGTTATGGACGACAGAGTTCTTATAGTTGACGACGATAAGGCGGTCATAGAGATCCTTTATAAGGTGATAAGGAGCAACGGCATAGCCTCGGATCTGGCGTCGAGCGGAGAGGAAGCGATAGCCAGGGCTGAGACCACAAAATATGACTGCATCCTTCTGGACATAAACATGCACGGCATAGACGGCTTTGACGTTATAAAGATACTAAGGGAAAAGAAGATCATGACGCCGATAATAGTGGTGAGCGGCAGGAAAGAGGATTATGATCAGATCTTCGGTCTCGATATAGGAGCTGACGACTATGTGACAAAGCCCTTTAATCCGGTGACCTTAGGGGCCAAGGTCAAGGCCATCATAAGGCGCAGCAAGGGAAACGCCCACGGGCGGGAGGGCACCATAGAGGCCGGACCCTTTGTGTATAATACAAGCACCTTAAAGCTGTTCAAAAACGGCACTGAGCTCAACCTGACCTCCAAGGAAAACGCCATGATGAAGATGTTTATAGATAACGTGGGCAGGATATTTCCAAAGGACATAATCTACGAGATGATATGGGGAGAGAATCAGATAGATGAAAATGTCGTAATGGTATACATAAACAGGCTGAGGCAGAAGATAGAGGACGACCCTGCCCATCCGAGCTATATACAGAACGTCAGGGGACTTGGATATAAATTTGTGGTATGAATTTTAAAGAGTATTTTATGCAGGCCGCGGGCAGGATCAGGCATGCCAGACATTCCTCCACGATATTCGGACTTGTATTTGTGGCTGCCGGAGTCATATGCTCCATAGGGGCCATAACCATGAGCCGCAGGATTGTGCTGGAGGAAAAGGAAAAGGCGCTGATCGATTATGCGGCATCCATAGATAAAAATATCGCAAATACTGCCTCCAACATACATGACCAGCTGTACTACATAACGGCGGACGATGAATTTAAAGAGGCGGAACAGGAGTTTTTTTCAGGAGGAAACAGCTTTCCCCTCTGGCGTATATTAAGAAATAATTCCCTGTGTGATTCAGAGCTGATAAGCGCGATGATCGGGATGACCCGCGGAAAGGTGCAGATAGCCTCGGACAATGATTTTTACGGGGATATATTTTTCTATGACGATCTGGGAAATTACGGCCTTTCTTTCTGCAGGCTCCAGAACGGCAGGTATTATCTGGCCTTTAAGTTTAACGGATATCTGGACGGGATGCAGTATTACGCACTGATGGACTCAGAGGTGCTCTATGATCAGGTCGTGGTGTCTCCGGTGGAAAAAGGAACCGATAACGTGGTCCTCTACAGTGACGAGCTGGATTTTCTCATAACAAGAGGAGAGGATTCGACCATAGTAAGGCATGTAAGTGACCTTGAGTACATAGAAGAGCGCGGAATAGCGACGATAATAAAGGAATTAGAAAGCTACAGCATGAATGAGCCCGGGACGGACATCGTGGACCGCAGCAGCGGCTCAGGAGTGGCGGAATTTGTCACCATATACCCGGCGTCAATAAGCGATAACGGAGTATTTTCCGTGGCTTTTATATCGGACTACGACAGTGTCCTTGGGGATATGATGCATATGAATATGCTCATAATCATTGGCATAGGTATATTTTTCCTTGGAGTATTCAGTTTGATGAACGGACTTGTCGAAGCCGAAAGCGTACATGAGAGGCAGACGACGGAGATAGAGGAGCTGAAGGATAAAAACATACTCATGCAGGGACAGATGGATGAGATGAGGGAGCTGGAGCATTCACAGCGGCTGGAGCTTTTGGGCTCCATGACCTCAGGTATCTCCCATGAGTTCAATAATCTGCTGACGCCCATCATGGCCTACAGCCTTATGTCCCTTGAGATAGTGCCAAAGGACAATACTGAGCTTTCCGATAATATCATTGAGATATACAACGCCTCGAAAAAGGCCAAGGACATAGTGAAGCGTATCTCGGAGCTTTCCAAGAAAACGGCTCCGGACACCATGACCTATATAGAGGTGGACAGCTTTATGGATAAGATGCTGTCCCTTACAAGGGTGTCAAAGCCGGATAATGTGAGCATTATAAGGGAGTATGACGCCAAGGGGTACTGTATTTACGCAAATGAGACCCAGATATCGCAGGTATTTATGAATATAATCATAAACGCCTTCAGTCTGATGGATAAGGAAGGGGATATCTTAAGGATACGCACGGGACATTTCAGCTCGAAAAATGAAGTTGTGATAACCATAAGCGATACCGGGCCGGGCATACCGAAGGAAAATCTTGAGCATATCTTTGAGCCGTTTTTTACCACAAGGGAGCAGGGCACGGGACTTGGTCTTGCCATAGCCAAAAATATCATAGATACTCTGGGAGGCTCCATATCCGTAAGATCCCATTTCGGCAGCAGCACCACGTTTATAGTTGCGCTGCCGGCATTTAAACAGGAAGGAGAGGATCAGGAGGACACTGACAAAGAGAAGGATCAGGAGGCACTGCCGGAGGACTGATCTTCCTGGAAACTTTTTGATGAACGGGTGCATTTTATTCAAAATGCATCCGTTTATTTTGGTATTGACTGATGCTGCGGCCCAAACTATAATGACAATACCTCAAAATTCTTTTTTCTTTTATTCATTTCTGACCGGATCATAATTTTCCAACAGAAAGGTTAATTAAATATGAGAGGATATGCGCGTTTTTTTGTGCTGCGTATTTTCCTTGCGGTCGTTATTTTTACTGTTTCAGGGCTGAAGCTCGCGATATCATCTTTGGCCGGCGACGGTCTTATTGTCGTATACACTGACGAGGGCACGGATAAGATCGCGCTGGACGGGACGGAGCTGTTTATTGAACGTCCAATGCCTGGATACACTGAAACGGCCGGTATCAAGGTGGTAAATCTGAAAAAGAGCAACGTCTATTACAGGTGCAGTTTGGACAGCAACGGCTCCAACGCCTTATACAGATCCCTTGACATGGAGGTATCCGGAAAGGATGGCCTCGTCTATGAGGGAGAGCTTCAAAGCCTATGGTTTAAGGGAGGCCCCATAGAGCCTGGAAAAAGCGTGGAATTTGACTTAAGGCTGTCGCTTCCGGTGACTGCGGGAAATGAGACCGCCGGCAAAACAGCAGCCTTTAATATTGTCATGGATTTTGCGGATAATAAGGAGGCGTTTGATGATAATGACGATGCCGGGGAAGATGGTGAAGACGGCGGAGAAGGTGACGGCGGAAAGGATGACGGCGATGGAGGAACAGGTGACGTCGGTGATAATACGGATCCGGGAAGCGGAAACGGCTCCATGGGAGGCGGAGAGCCCGGCGGGGATAGCCTAAATGGCGGCGCACAGGGCGGCTCATCCGGCAGCGGATCGTCTGACGGCGGGGCATCCGGCGGAGGCTCACATGGAGGCTCTTCAGGCGGCGGATCATCGGCTGGAGGTTCAAACGGCGGCTCCGGTTCATCAGGAGGCAGCGGCGGAACAGGTCTTTCAGCGTATGTTCCGGGAGGTGAGGCTCATGGCAGCTTTGGAGGCAGCGGCGTTTATAAGGACGGAAATGTGATAATAGGCGGAAGCACTGATAAAACGGCAGGCCTGACCTATATCCTGTCTGCTGAAGGCGGTGGAGAGGAACGGGTTTATGATGCTCCGGATCCTTCGCTTAAAAAGGGAGTGGATTCCGGAGAGTGGCTTAAGGAGGGCGGCATCTGGAAGTACAGATTCAAAAACGGGAGCTATGCCGCCGACGGCTTTGCCTTTCTTTATAATCCTTTCACGGAACGTGATGACAGATTCGGATGGTTTTATTTTGACGGAGACGGAAAGCTCATGATCGGATGGATAAGGACAAAGGGCGATATCTGGTATCACTCCCACGAGACCTCCGACGGCGATCTTGGCGTTATTGAAACGGGCTGGATAACGGAGTCAGAGGACGGAAAGCTTTATTACGCCGATGAAACAGACGCCAAAATGCTCACAGGCTGGGTAGGCTTTGCAAAGGATATGAGCCGGGATACGGAATATTACTATTTTGCCAAACTCAGCGACACCTACGGACAGAACTGGTTTTTCAATACCTCCATTGGCCGCTGGATATATGACAGGCTTGGAAAAAGGTCCTATGGATCCATGTACTCAGATGAAGTAACTCCGGACGGTTTCCGTGTCGATGCTTCCGGAAGGTGGACGGGGGAGAAATGAGAAAAGATAAGCCGGGATTTATAAATGCGGCGGTGGATGCGCTTACGGGGCTGATAGTGACGGCCTCTTTGCTTATTGCAGCAGGATGCATTTTTATAAATATCAGGGAGAGGCTCACGGGTGAGATGGGCTTTTTATTCGGATATAAGCCTGTATACATAGAAAGCGGTTCCATGGAGCCGGCCATACCGTCGGGGTCCTTTATCATTGTAAAGAAGGCCTCTTTTGATGATGTAAAGGAAGGGGACGTTATAGTGTTTGAAACGGATGGCGGATATGTTACCCACAGATACATCGGCATAGATGAGGAGGCTCTTAACAGCGGAAGCGAAAGCTATATCGTAACAAAGGGAGACGCCAACAGTATTTCGGATCCGGAGCTGCTTGACCCATTAAATATAAGGGGAAAGGCAATCATCAGGGAAACGGCGGACTGAAATGACAGGAGATCAGCACAGATGACAGGAAATATAAGGTTAAAAATTAAAATAACCATGCTCTGCATTGCAGCAGTCATGGCTGCGGCAACGGTTTCATCGGCTTTCTGGACGGACAGGATAGAAATGGAGCAGGAAATAAAGGCATATGACATAGGTATAGATTATGAGGATGAAAGCCTGAACGGTATTTCAGAGAGTCCCTATATCCCGGGAGACATAAAGGGATTCTCATTTGCGGTAATTAATTCAGGAGACATTTCGGTGGATATAAAACCGGTGATCAGCATTACGGCCTCAAAGGATATGATACCGGGATGCTCAGGCTTTATCATAACTGACGCTGGGGGAGAGGAGATATCGGGATATGAGAAAAAATATATCGATGAAAACGGTGAGGAGCTCAGCAAGGAGGATATAGAGGAAGGTAAAGCTTACAGGACGCTGATATATACGAAAGCTGATGAAGAAGTGCTTGCCGGAAGCAGCCAGAGAGACGAAAGCATAGGGGAGCTGGAAACAAGACGGGATTACTCCTACGGTCTTAAGCTGCTTGAGGACACGGATAATTCATTTGCCGGAGCGGAAGCAGTCATTGATATAAGCACCTACGCCATACAGCACAGGAACAGGGAAGCTTCCGGAGAATGGATAAGCATAGTGGAGGAAAGATGAAAAAAATATCATGGATAGCCGTCCCGGTCCTGCTTATAACCGCTCTTTTTGTAACGGCAGCCTCCGCGTATTACACGGACATAAAGGAAAGCTCCGTGACGGTAAAGGCGGCGTATACGGGATTTTCAGGTGGCGGCGGAGGCATAACGGTGGATTCCTCGGATCAGGATGACAGGTTCGTTCCGATAGGGGAAAACGAAAGCTTTATCATAAAGTGTTCCGCGGTCTATGGAGGAGATGTGGAAGCTTTAGCAGTGGCAAGACTTAAGCTTTTCATAGGAAATTTCATGGAGGGAGACAGGATAAAAGTATCTGATGGGGAAACAGAAGCCGTATTGGAGGCCTCGGAGGGAGAGATATTCTCTGCCCCCATAAAGCTCAGCCCTGGAGATATCCTTGAAAAGACATACACTGTTACGGTTGAAAGTCATGCATCTGAAGAACCCCTTATCTTCGATCATGAATTCACCGTAGCAAGTACGCAGTATTCCGGAAATGAGGAGCTTATCCCGGGTGAAAAGGATCCGGATGAGATATACGAAGATATAGAAAAGGGGGAGACCGAGGGCTTTGGAGAGGTATCAGATCCTGAGGGTAACAGAGACCCGGAGGGAGAGACTGGCACAGTCAAAAGAACGGCAGTTAAGTTCATACCTGAGATAACGGATGGCTTTACGGACAAAAATATCTTCAGATGGTACGCGTTTTATGATGATACAAGTGAAAAAGAGATATCGAATGGAGAAAATTTAGATCTTATACTAAATAAATCCAATATCAGAGATGGATTATTTCTTAGATTCGAGGTGGAAAATGAAGCGGGAGCTGTCAGCTCTAAGGTCTACCGCATCCTGTTTACTGAAGATGGGATATCGGTAGAAGAGGCCGGTGAGACAGCGGAAAGTGAGGAGAAATCATGAAGAAAGGGAGACAACTGAAGAAAGCCTTTTGGATGCCGGCACTTTTGGGAAGCTTGGCGTTTTTTGCAGCAGCTGTATCAGCTTTTGACGTCATGGCCGCGCCTTCAGGGAGCGGAAGCGCATCGGATCCCTATACCGGGAGCGCGGCGGCAGGGGATGTGCTTAAAGCAGGGGCATATATTAAAAATCTGACGACTAAGGACGGAGGGAGGATCAGCCTTAAGAGAGAATATAAGCCGAAGGAATATGGGGTCCTGCTTGAGGCTTCAGGAGGAGGATTTCCGGACGGCGCACTGCAAAAGAAGCTTAAATTAAGCTATGGCAGCGACATGCTCAAGGCATTTGAAGAAGCAGGAAACACTATACCGGAAGCGGAAAATGCAGAGTTTGCCGGCTGGTACATTAAGGGCAACCATGAGTACGGTACAACGGACACATACGGGGCCATCCATGCCGGAGATATAGGAAAAGAAGTTATTGGAGAGGGCGACCTGTTCCTTATAGCGCCGGATGATGAGGAGGACAGGAGAAACGCGGATATAGACGGATCAGGTAATGTACGGATAAGGGCCCTGTGGCTTAAAAAACCATCTGAGGAAACTGACGGGACCGAGGCCGACGACACGGCCGCGGAGGACAATACGGCGGGGCTTGGTTCCTGGGATCCTGATAACGCTAAAAATCATGCCATAGAATATCTGAATGACTATCCGGATAAGGAGAGCTACGCCCTTAAGTTTGGAAGGACAAAATACAGGTACGGGCAGGTAAGGCTCTGTGCGGAAACAAGCCTTGCTGAAAATTATGTATGGTATATCAAAAAAGCAGGCGATGACAGTTTCAGTCCTATCGATGAGTCAGGACCGGAGCTTAAGCTTGAGGGGCTTACGAGAGAGTATAACGGGGCTAAAGTAAAATGCGAGGTAGATATAGGAGACGGAGGCGGCGGTACAGGCCGTCTTACCTACGAGACCGATATAACAGTTTACCATCTTCCCGAGATAACAGGGGTGAGGGTAAGGATGAATGATGAAGAGGTAAGGCTATGAGATCAGGCAGACTTTTAAATCTTGCCGCGATAATAGCGACAGTTTTATTTACCGCGGCGGGCATCACAGGAATAGCCGGAGCGGTACCGGAAAGCGGCCTGTCTGATTTGGAGACCCGTAACGGAAGCGGATCTTCATGCACGGCTACCATGGACTGCTATGTGGACGAGATAAAAAAGGCGACGGACAGCTGCTTTACTGAGGCAGATAATGCAGATAATGTTGAGGATGCGGTAAATGACGGTGATGACATGACGGAGCATGCCGCGATAGAAAAGGTTCCCTCCATGAATGCAGCCGGAGGTTTGGATAACGGACAGATATCTCTTTTAGCGGGAGGCTACTGCAGTTGGAGGAGTAACAGTTGGTCGGCATCCTATAACGGAAGCAATCTTATTTTTTCCTTTAACGTGGAGTTTTACGCCAACGGCAATTCCAATGTGAGCTATTATCCGAGATACACCTTTGGGTACAGCGAATCCAGCAATATGCCGAGCAATATCCTCGACTGTACCTCGACCTCTAATGACGCGTCAAAGGTAAGATCCTCCTGCGGGACCATCAGCTTTTCCGAATATGTGAGGAACAGGGGCTTAAGCGGAGAGCGTTACCTTAAAATGGTGGGTACCATAACGGTGGATCCGGATTATGTGGATAATTTTACCGGAGGCAGGTTCAGATCCGTAGGAGGAGGCTGGGGCGATGACTGGATGGCCTATGACGCTTCCAACATAACGGTTTCTAATTTTGAGACGGCCTCAAAGCAGGCCCAGTGCGGGCATGTATCTTGGAGCTATACCTCAAACGGGGCGGGAGGACATAAGGCTGTGTGCAGTTCCTGCGGCTATCAGAAAAACGAAAGTCACAGCATGTCCGGCGGGAAATGCTCGAAATGCGGATATGTGAGCAATATCAGCCTCACAATAAGATATGTCATGACCGGAAGGACAGAAACAGAGACCATACAGATAGCGCCGGGAGCTTCATACCAGCCAAAGTCATTTACGGGATACCGCAAACCGGCAGGCATTACGGCTCCGCAGTCAGATAAGACCATCGATATAGTAATGGTACCGATAGTGTATACGCTGACTGACGGAGAGTATACCTACAGTATAAAATATGACGAGAGCTTTCAGCTTCCGGTTAAAGAACCTAAAGGCTATGAACATACGGCTTACAGAGTGGAGGGCGTATCGTAGATGGCCTTTCTTACCTCGGTGAGCTTGTCACGCAGAGCTATCGCCTCCTCGAAATTGAGCTCCGCAGCGGCTGCCCTCATACGTTTATTGAGCGTGGTCTCAAGAGCCTTGAGCTCCTTTAAGCTCATGGATTCGATATCCTTTTCGAGGGATTCACTGGTGCCGGTTTCTACGGCCTTCGATATGGCCATGAGCTCGCGTACGGCCTTCTTTATGGTTTTAGGAGTTATGCCGTGTTCAATGTTGTAGGCGTTCTGAATGCTGCGGCGGCGGTTGGTCTCATCAATGGCCCTTTTCATGGAATCGGTTACGGTATCGGCGTACATGATGACCCGGCCGTTTTCATTTCTTGCCGCGCGGCCTATGGTCTGGATGAGGGAGGTCTCGCTTCTTAAAAAGCCTTCCTTGTCAGCGTCGAGTATGGCTATAAGCGATACCTCCGGAATGTCGAGGCCTTCCCTTAACAGGTTGATGCCCACGAGGACGTCGAACACGTCGAGACGCATATCGCGGATTATCTGGCTTCGTTCGAGGGTATCTATATCCGAGTGGAGATATCTCACCCTTATGCCTATATCCTGCATGTATTTCGTGAGATCCTCCGCCATCTTTTTGGTGAGGGTGGTTACAAGTACCTTGTCCCCGCGTTTTGTCACCTGGGATATCTCGCTTACAAGGTCGTCTATCTGGCCCTTTACAGGGTGTATCTCCACCACAGGGTCTAAAAGCCCGGTAGGACGGATGATCTGCTCCGCCCTTAAAAGCTCATGCTCTGCCTCATAGACATTAGGCGTTGCCGAAACAAACAGCATCTGGTCGATCTTCTGCTCGAATTCCTCAAAATTAAGAGGCCTGTTGTCAAGGGCTGAAGGAAGCCTGAAGCCGTATTCCACCAGTACGGATTTCCGTGAATGGTCGCCGGCGTACATGCCCCTGACCTGAGGCAGGGTTATATGGGACTCATCCACTATGATCAGGAAATCCTTTGGAAAATAATCTATCAGTGTGTAAGGCGGCGCCCCTGCGGGCGAACCGGAAAGATGTCTGGAGTAATTTTCAATGCCTGAGCAGATACCGGTCTCCCTAAGCATCTCTACATCGAAGTTTGTGCGTTCCTCAATGCGCTGGGCTTCGATAAGTTTATCCTCCGACTTGAAAAACCTGACGCGTTCCTCCATTTCCTTTAAGATCTCATTGCAGGCCCGTTCCATCTGGTCCTTGGGAACGACATAATGGGATGCCGGGAAAACTATGCAGTGGCTTAATTCGGCGCGGACATGTCCTGTGACGGAATCTATGGAGGTGATGCGGTCCACCTCATCTCCGAAAAACTCTATGCGGTAGGCCTCGCCGCCGGAATAGGAGGGATATATCTCCAGTACGTCCCCGTGCACCCTGAAGGAGCCTCTCTTAAAATCCATCTCGTTACGGGAGTACTGCATATCCACTAACCTGCGCATGATATCCCGCATATCCCTGACCTGGCCGGGCCTTAGGGACACGGTCATGTTCTTATAGTCTATGGGGGAGCCGAGGCCGTATATGCAGGATACGGAGGCAACGATTATGACGTCGTCGCGTTCTGACAGCGCGGCGGTCGCGGAATGCCTGAGCTTATCTATCTCATCATTGATGGCCGAATCCTTTTCTATATAGGTATCGGTAGACGGGACATAAGCCTCAGGCTGGTAATAATCATAATAGGACACAAAATACTCCACCGCGTTTTCAGGAAAAAACTCCTTGAATTCACCGTAGAGCTGTGCTGCAAGAGTTTTGTTATGGGCGATGACGAGGGTAGGACGTCCAAGCTCCTTTATGACGTTCGCCATGGTAAATGTCTTACCGGAGCCGGTGGCGCCAAGGAGCGTCTCAAACTGGTTGCCGGCCCTGAACCCGTCCACAAGCTGTTTTATCGCCTGGGGCTGATCGCCCGTAGGCTCATATTCGGAATGTAAAATAAAATCTGCCATAAAAATAAGTATAACATAACGGATTGCTTTAAAATATATGCTTTTGTAAATTCTGCTGTCTGATATAATCAGAGCATATGGAGGTGGGCCATGAATAAAAAACCGGCGGTACTGCTTATATTGGATGGACTCGGACTCAGAGAGGAAAAGGAAGGAAACGCCGTAGCGGCGGCAAGGACTCCTGTCCTTGACAGACTGATGGCTGACTGTCCGTTTGTAAAGGGATATGCATCGGGTGAAAGCGTCGGGCTTCCCGGGGGACAGATGGGTAATTCCGAGGTCGGCCATCTTAATATGGGCGCGGGAAGGATCATATATCAGGAGCTTACGCATATCACTAACTGTATAAAGGACGGCAGTTTTTTTGAGATACCTGAATTTAAGGAATGTATCGAAAACTGCAGAAAATACGGTTCTGATCTGCATCTGTTCGGCCTGCTTTCGGATGGAGGCGTACACAGCCACATCGGGCATCTGTACGGCCTGCTTGAGCTCGCGCGTAAAAACAACATAAAAAATGTATTCGTACACTGCTTTATGGATGGAAGGGATACTCCTCCGGAAAGCGGGATAAACTATATAAGAGCCCTCGAGTCAGAAATGGACAGGATAGGAGTCGGCAGGATAGCCTCTGTTATCGGCAGATACTACGCCATGGACAGGGACAAAAACTATGACAGGACAGAGAAAGCCTACAGGGCTCTTGTCATGGGAGAGGGCGTAAAGGCCGGTTCAGCCGAGGAGGCCGTTCTTGATTCCTACAGAAACGGCGTTACGGATGAGTTCATACTTCCTACAGTGATCATGGACGGGGACAGGCCGACGGCCGTGATAAAGGAACATGATTCAGTAATATTCTTTAATTTCAGGCCCGACAGGGCAAGACAGATAACGAGGGCCTTCTGTGACGAGGATTTCCCGTATTTTGACAGGGGAAATGAAAAAAGAGGGCCAAGGGTGGATTATGTCTGCTTTACAGATTATGACGAGACAATAACGGATAAAGGGGTGGCATTCAAAAAGACCTGTCCGGCCAATACCTTCGGCGAGTATATATCGTCCCTTGGAAAAAGGCAGCTCCGCATAGCGGAAACGGAGAAATACGCCCATGTTACATTTTTCTTTAATGGAGGCAGGGAGGAGCCTTACGAGTTTGAGGACAGGATACTGATACCTTCAAGGAAGGATGTGGCCACCTATGATCTGCTTCCGGAAATGAGCGCCTATCAGGTGTGCGACAAGCTCTGCGACGCCATAGAGCACGGCGGTTATGACGCGGTGATCTGCAATTTGGCCAACCCTGACATGGTTGGACATACCGGCGTTATGGAAGCGGCAATAAAGGCCGTAGAGGTGGTGGACGAATGCCTTGGAAGGATATGCAGCTCAGTAAAGAGAGCAGGAGGCGTCATGTTTATATGCGCCGATCACGGTAATGTGGATACCATGGTCTATCCTGGCACAGACAGGCCTCACACCTCCCATACCACAAGCCCGGTGCCTTTTATCCTCTATAACGCCGATAAAGAGCTCAGCTTAAGGGAAGGCGGAGTGCTGTCGGATATAGCTCCTACCATGCTCGAGCTTATGGGGCTTGATAAGCCGGCGGAAATGACGGCGGGATCGCTTATAATCAGAAAATAATTTCAGCAGGAGCCTGTAAAAACAGACCGCCTTATCATTCTATATCTTAAGGCATCTGTTTTTATGGGCCCGGGTCGTTACTTTGAGGCTATCAATTACTCATTTTTCAGAATGTTTTGATTTTCCGTCTTTATAAGGCGGATGCTGCTTTTCTCAAGCCTGTTCAGGCGTTTATCAGAATCTTTAAAATTTAAAAATGAAAAGACCGGTATTTATGGCTGCGGTAATGGCAGCGGCAGGAGTACTGTGCGGGATCAGCGAAGCTCCGGGCCTGATAAGGCTTATGGCTTTTATTTCGGCGCTTTTATTTACAGCCTTCTATATTGATAAGGACATGCGGGACTTAAGAAAGAGGCCGGTAAGATACATAAGGTCGATAAGCCTCGGCCTTGTGTTTTTTATATTTCTTATAAGGGGAGCCGTGGTATGTCAGGGGTTAAATGACAGCGGGAGCCTTGAGTTTTTTTCAGGCTTTGAGCCGACAGTTCCAGGACAGTTTGATTACGGGACCTACCTTAAGTCCATGGGAGTAGGTACTGAAGCTGAATATGAAGCATTTATGGATGAAAAAGAAAACGGTTCGGATTCATTTGCCGGCAGGGTCAGGGATAAGCTTTCGCGGGAAATAGACGAGGCGGTGCCGGCAGGGGACGCCGGACTGTACAGGGCCATACTGCTTGGAGATAAGGAAGGCCTTGATGAGGAAACGGAAGAGCTGTATCAGAAGGCCGGGATAGCGCATATACTGGCGGTAAGCGGCCTGCACACAGGGATAATAGGCATGGGCTTTTACAAAATGTCCGTAAGACTCGGGCTTGGAAAGCGCCCGGCTGGGATCATTTCATCGATGCTCCTCTTATTTTACATGAATATGTGCGGCATGCAGAGCTCAGTGATGCGGGCGGCGGTAATGCTCATTTTAAGCTTTGCGGCGGCCGTGGGCTTCAGGAGCTATGATATGCGGACCGCCCTGTCCTTTTCATTCCTCATCATACTTTTCTGGAGGCCCTATCAGATATTGTTCAGCGGCTTTCAGCTGTCCTTTGCGGCCGTAGCCGCCATAACATTTGCGGGAAATGAACTTATACGGGGGATAGAAAGGCTTAAGGCAAAGGGGAAAAATTCCGGAAGACATAAATATATCTCAGGAAGATACAGGCTTAAGGGATACGTTAAGACCGTACTAATAAGCCTTTCCATACAGCTTGTCATGCTCCCGATACTTGCCTGGAATTTTTTCACATTTCCTGTATACGGCATACTCATTAATTTTATAGTCATTCCGCTTATGGGCCTGATTGTGATGTCAGGAATGGCGATGCTGTTTTTTGCCCTGCTTTTGGACATTGCGGGTCTCCCGGGGACCATTGCCTCATTGGCCTCCGCTACGGGACACTATCTGCTGCTGTTTTATAAGCTTTTATGTGAATGGAGCCTCAGGCTTCCCGGGGCTGTAATGGTTACAGGAAGGCCGTCTATAAAACAGATCATACTTTATTATCTGCTGCTGATCCTGATGATACTCATGATAAAGAAAGCTCATAAAAAGACGGCTGCCGTTACGGCGGCCATCGTCATGCTCATTAATGCGGCTTTGCTTAAGGCATATGACACTGAAAGGTTTTATGTAGCGGCGATAGATGTGGGACAGGGTGACGGATTTGTCATAAAGGCATACGACAGGTATCTGACCGTGGATATGGGCTCCTCCTCCAACTTAAGCCTCGGGGAAAGGGTGATAGAACCGTATCTATTGTCAAAACGCATAACGGCTATAGACCTTGCTGTGGTGAGCCATGCGGATCAGGACCATATCAGCGGGATAAGCTATTTATTAAATGAAAGCGAGTATATCGATGTAAGCCTGCTGGCGCTGCCGGAGGCTGCCGCGGATAATGAGAAATACGACGGGCTGAAACAGTCCATGGCAAAAGCGGGAGGCGGCATAGCTTATCTTACCGGCCTTGAACGGATATTTGAGTACAGGGACGTGAAGCTTACATGCATCTATGGAGGGAGTGCTGATGCGAATGACGCCAACAGACATTCTTCCATACTGCTGTTGGAAAAGGGAGACGGGTTTTCGATGCTTTTTACCGGGGACGCCGGAGTGGAGGATGAGGCCGTCATCGCAGGGCTGTATAAGGAGTATGAGGAGCTTTCAAATGAGCAGCTTTCAGGGGAGAAAATTTCAGGAGAAAAGCCTTCAGAAGGGAAATTTATCGGGAATGAAAAGGAAACAGGGATAACGGTATTAAAGGCGGGCCATCACGGAAGCGCTACCTCCACCTCAGAGCTGCTGCTGGATACGGTGAACCCCTCAGTGGTCCTTTTATCCTATGGCAAAAACAACAGATACGGGCATCCTGCGGCAGAAACACTTTCACGCATCGAAAAAAGAGGAATACCGGCAATATCCACCTGCAAAAACGGGACTCTTATCATTACAGAAGACGGGATAAGGCCTGCGATGACTAAGTGACATTTATATTCTGATATTATCTCAGATCATTAAGGCACGGGCTGACATAAGGACGGCATGATGATATAATTATCCATGTGCCTTCCAGGCTCATATGCAGGGCAGGCTCGAACATTTAAGATTTACATATACGAGATTTTGCTTTTACGGGGAGATGATTAGATGAGCAGGATCACTGACAATATCGATCATGTTGAAAAAAAGATAGCGGAAGCCTGTGAGAGGGCAGGCAGGCCAAGGGAGAGCGTGCAGCTCATAGCAGTCAGCAAGACCAAGCCGGTGCCGGATCTTATGGAGGCGCTGAACTATGGACATAATGTTTTTGGAGAGAATAAGGTCCAGGAGATCAGGGATAAGGTGGAGGCCATGGGCACTGAAGGTATCCACTGGCATATGATAGGCCACCTTCAGGCCAATAAGGTGAAGTACCTCATTGGGGTCGTGGATCTGATACATTCCGTGGATAACGACAAGCTTGCGGCAGAGATAGAAAAGCAGGCGGCAAAGCATGATGTAGTCATGGACGTGCTTTGCGAGGTCAATATGGCCGGCGAGGAGACAAAATTCGGACTTAAGCCGGAGGAGACCATGGATTTTGTAAAAAGGATATCTGAGCTCCCTCATCTTAAGGTCAGGGGACTTATGACCATTGCGCCTTATACTGAGGACCCGGAGTCCAACAGAGTGTATTTTAAGGGGCTCAGGGAGCTTAAGGACAGGATAAACGCGGAGCATATCCCGGGAGTGGATATGGATACTCTATCCATGGGCATGACGGGAGACTATGAGGTCGCCATAGAGGAAGGCGCCACTCTTGTAAGGGTAGGCACGGGAATATTCGGAGAAAGGCATTATGCCTGAGCCTTCAAAGCATAAAAATCTTATACTTATCTGCGGCAGAGAGGATCTGTTAAGAGAAAACAAAAGGGACGAGCTGCTAAAGCTGTACAAGGCTTACGGCAGCATGAATTTCAATGCCTTTTCCGGAAGCTCCATAGATCTTTTGGAGATAAGACGGCTTATCGATACCGTGCCAATGTTTGAGGATAAGAGAAAGATACTTATTACGGACTCAGGGCTCTTTAAGAGATCGGGAAAAGCCGCGGCAAAAAATGATGATGCAGCGGATGAGGAAGAGGATGCAGCTATAACGGAAACCGCTGCAGCGGAAGCGGCGGATGCATGGCGCGGCAGTATTCAGGAGGGAGATCCGAGAGAAACATTTTCGGACATACCGGACAGCACCGTGGTCATATTCTGTGAGCGCAGCGTAGACGCCTCAAGTCCAATGTACAAATTCCTGCAGAAGCAGGGAGAGGTATTCAGGTTTGACAGCTCAGGAGAAAAGCGGGGAGCCGACAGGAAGAAAAACGAATCCGACATACGCAGATGGGCCCTTGAATACCTTAAGAGAGAAAAAAGGGATATCGGAGGTATTGAGCTTAACCGGCTTTTACAGATAACGGGCTACGATATGATGAATCTTTCCACGGAGCTGGAAAAGCTCGTATGCTATACCATGGCAAAGCCGGCGGGCTACAGGATCACGTCGGCGGACATCGACGGGATAACCTCCCGCACGCTGTCGGACAGGGTTTTTTCCATGATAGATCTTAAGCTGAAAGGAAGGACCGCCGAAGCCCTTAAGGTATTGGAGGAGCTGTTTGCGGTAAAGACGCCTCCAATGAAGGTGCTTTACCTCCTTGTAAGGCAGTATGAGCAGGCCTTATGCGTAAGGGAGTGCCTGTCCGCGGGCATGAGCGATGCCGCGGTATTATCCAGGATGGAGCTCAGGGACTGGCAGCTTAAGCAGATAAAGGAGCAGATAAGAGGCGTCGGTGCGGATGAGCTTAAGGCAAGGCTTGAAAACGCGGCGGAGACGGAGTACAGGGTAAAGCGCGGAGATCTCCCGGACAGGCTCGCGGTGGAGCTGATGGTGATACAGTGAGCTAAGGTTTCCGGCGATTTAAAGGGGACCGCTAAAAATACAAAATAAAATCACTTTAAAGGCGATTTCATGCCTTGACACGGAGAGAGTTTATATATAGAATGTCTATGTTTGCACAAAACTGTCCGTGTCCGGGATTAGTGGAAACATCTAAAATTGGAAGAAGGAGGTGTAACACATTGGCAAACATTAAATCAGCTAAGAAAAGAGTGCTTGTAGCTCAGACAAGAGCAGATCGCAATAAAGCTATCAGATCAAAGGTTAAGACTTATGTGAAGAAGGTACTTGCTGCTATCGACGCTAATGACAAGGCAGCAGCCGAGGCCGCACTTAAGGTAGCGATCTCAGAGATCGATAAGGCCCAGACCAAGGGAGTATATCACGCAAATACAGCATCCAGAAAGGTTTCAAGACTTTCAAAGGCTGTTTCTTCAATGCAGTGATCTTGAATTTGATCTTTAATATTATGGAGCCCCCGGGAATAACCCACCCGAGGGCTTTTATTAGCTAAATGAACAGGCGGATATGGAGAGAGATTTACATTTTGATCAGGATAAGATAAGGAATTTCAGCATAATAGCGCATATAGATCACGGCAAGTCCACTCTTGCGGACCGTATCATAGAGATGACCGGACTTTTAAGCGAGAGGGAAATGCAGGATCAGGTCCTCGACAACATGGATCTTGAACGTGAAAGAGGCATAACCATCAAGGCGCAGACCGTCAGGACCATATATAAGGCCGACGATGGAAATGAATACGTATTCAATCTTATCGATACCCCGGGCCATGTGGATTTTAACTATGAGGTGTCGAGAGCCCTTCATGCCTGCGACGGGGCGATACTCGTGGTGGATGCTGCCCAGGGTATAGAGGCCCAGACGCTTGCGAATGTATATCTTGCGCTGGATAATGATCTTGAGGTATTTCCTGTTATAAATAAAATAGACCTGCCAAGTGCGGATCCGGACAGGGTGGCCCATGAGATAGAGGACATAATCGGACTTGAAGCCATGGACGCTCCGAGGATCTCCGCCAAAAAGGGAATAAACATACACGAGGTGCTGGAATTAATAGTAAATAAGATGCCGGCGCCGAAGGGGGACGTCAACGCGCCTTTAAAAGCCCTGATATTTGACTCCGTATACGATCAGTACAGGGGAGTCGTTGTATTCTGCCGCATAAAGGAGGGCTCGGTGAGCCGCGGCATGAAGATACGCATGATGGCCACCGGAGCCGAATACGATGTTGTGGAGGTAGGCTATATGGGAGCCGGTACCTTCGTTCCCTGCGATGAGCTGAGGGCAGGAGAGGTAGGCTACATCACGGCAAGCATCAAAAATATCCAGACCACGAGGGTCGGAGATACAGTTACGGAAGCCTTGAGGCCTGCGGACGAGCCGCTTCCTGGCTACAAGGCGGTCACCCCTATGGTATACTGCGGGCTTTATCCTGCGGATAACGCAAAATACCCTGACTTAAGGGACGCCCTGGAAAAGCTAAAGCTGAACGACGCCTCACTGTTTTACGAGCCTGAGACCTCTGTGGCACTGGGCTTTGGATTCAGATGCGGCTTCCTTGGGCTCCTGCATCTTGACATAATACAGGAGAGGCTGGAGAGAGAGTATAACCTGGATCTTGTGACGACGGCCCCTTCCGTTATATATAAGGTCCATAAGACGGACGGCACGGTCATCGATCTTACCAACCCGACCAATCTTCCGGACCCGTCCCAGATAGAGTACATGGAGGAGCCGGTGGTGACGGCTGAGATAATGGTGACCACGGAATATGTGGGCTCCATAATGAAGCTCTGTCAGGAGAGACGCGGCGTATATCTCGGCATGGAGTACATGGAGGAGACAAGGGCCCTGCTGAAATATGATCTTCCATTAAATGAGATCATATATGACTTTTTCGACGCTCTTAAGTCCAGGAGCCGCGGTTACGCATCCTTTGACTATGAGTTCAAGGGCTATGTAAGATCAAAGCTGGTAAAGCTGGATATACTTGTTAACAGGGAGACGGTGGACGCGCTTTCATTTATAGTATTTGCGGACAGCGCCTATGACCGGGGACGCAGGATGTGTGAAAAGCTTAAGGACGAGATCCCGAGACAGCTTTTTGAGATACCTATCCAGGCTGCCATAGGCGGAAAGATCATAGCGCGGGAAACGGTAAAGGCCTTAAGGAAGGACGTCCTTGCCAAGTGCTATGGAGGAGACGTATCCAGAAAGAAAAAGCTTCTTGAAAAACAGAAGGAAGGAAAGAAGCGCATGAGGACCTTCGGCTCGGTGGAGATACCGCAGCAGGCGTTCATGAGCGTTTTGAAGCTGGACGACGAATAAAGGAATGAAGATATAAACGTATATTTATACTAAATTTATGAATAAATATAAAAATATCTTGACAAAACATTCCATAATAGTATAATGCATACATGTTTAGACATAACGGATAGATATCCGATATGCCTTAAGATCAAGAATTAAAGGGAGAACGGATAATTATGAAAAAGTTTTTTGCAGCTGCTTTATCGGCAGCCATGATAGCGTCACTTGCCGCATGCGGATCAAGTACGGAGGAGACAACCGCAGCAGCAGAGACAACTGCAGCAGAGGAGAGCGAAGAGACTGAGGCTGCGGACACTGAGTCTGAGGCAGGAGAGGCAGATCTTTCCGCAGTGGAGACAGTAACTCCGGGCAAGCTTACGGTAGCTACCAGCCCTGACTTTGCTCCTTACGAGTTCTATGCCATCGACGAGAACGGTGAGCCTCATCTTGCAGGCTTCGATATGTCCCTCGCTCAGTACATAGCTGATTATATGGGACTTGAGCTCGAGGTCATCCCTATGGATTTCGACGGAACCATCATGGAGCTTTCACAGGGTAATGTAGACCTCGGTATGGCAGGCTATTCACCTGATCCTGACCGTGAGGAGGTAATGGACTTCTCCGATATCTATATCACCGGCGGACAGTCTTTTGTATGCCTTGAGGAGAACAAGGATATGTTTGCATCCTTAGAGGATACAAATAACCCTGACTACACCATCGGAGCACAGGTAGGTTCCATCCAGGCAGATCTTGCCCATGAGAATTCTCCTGAGGCTGATATCATCGAGATGGCAAAGGTAACGGACATCATCGCCGAGCTCGTTTCAGGCAAGATGGATGGAGCTTACATCGAGACCATGGTAGCAGAGAGCTACGCAAAGAATTATCCTGAGCTCTGCCTTGTGCTCGAGGTGCCTTACGATGCAGCCGGATCAGTTATCGGTATCAACAAGGGCAATGAGGGTCTTAAGAGTGCGGTAAATGCAGCCATCGCTGAGTGCATAGAGTCAGGTGAGTTCGATGATTACGTTCTTGAGGCAAATGAGCTTGCAGGCGGAGACATCATCGAGGGTCTTGTAGATGATACTGCAGACGCAGCAGCAGAGGCAGAGACTGAAGCTGCAGACGCAGCAGAGGAACCAGAGGCTGCTGAGACAGAAGCCGCTGAGGAAGCTGAGACCGAGGCTGCAGCTGAGGAGACCGAGGCAGCAGAGGCTGAGTGATTATTTTAAAGCAGGTTCTTGCATAATATTGCAGTAACAAGTATAATTCTGCATATACAGCTGCATTATAAACGATTCCTCTCCCGGTCTGATCCGGGAGAGGATATTATATTTTATGAAAATGCGGCAATATGTCTACGGAGGTAGTCAGACAGTGTTCACCGCTGCGGGATTTGAAAAAACATTTGAGTACATTCAGCTTTTTAAGGAAGGCCTTATATGTACAGTGGCCCTGTCACTTTTCACGGTCATATTCGGATTTATATTCGCTCTGGTATTAAGCACCATGAGGCTTTCGGATATCAGGCCTTTCAGGTTCCTCGCCATAGATAAGGAGGGCAGGGAGCTTGAGGACGGATTCCCTGCCATGCTCGGCAGATTCAATCCTATAAGCTTTATCGCCACCGTTTATGTCGAGGTATTCAGGGCGACGCCTATGCTCGTTCAGTTATTCATAATGTATTATGTAGTGCTGGCTGACGTGCAGTTTCCTGAGATCAAGATATTAGGATTTATAAGGGCCGACAGATTCATACCGGGAGTGGTTGCACTGTCTATGAATTCAGCCGCCTATCTCTCGGAGATAATAAGGGCGGGCATACAGTCGATAGACGGCGGACAGACAGAGGCGGCGAGATCTTTAGGCCTGTCGCAGTTTGAGACCATGAGGTACATAATCCTTCCCCAGGCCATCAAGAACATACTGCCTCCTATAGCGAACGAGTTCGTTACCATCATAAAGGAATCTTCCATATGCTATACCATAGGCGTTCAGGAGATAATGTACGCGGTATCGGCTACAAAGGGAGCTACATACAGGATAGCGGAGCCTCTGGTAGTCGCGACGGTAGTTTACTTCTGCCTCACGTTCCCTACATCTAAGATCATTGCATATTGTGAGAGGAGGATGAGACGTGGAGACAAGAGGTGATGTGCTGATCTCTGTAAGAGACCTGCAGAAATACTATAACAAGGGAGCCATCAGGGCTCTGGACGGTATATCCGTAGATATAAACCGCGGGGATGTAATGGTGGTGATCGGGCCGTCAGGTTCGGGAAAATCCACGTTTTTAAGGAGCCTCAACCTCCTTGAGCATCCGACCGGCGGGAATATAATTTTCGACGGAGTTGATATAACAAAGAAAAAGATAAAGGACGCCTTCGGCAACTGGAAGAAGCTGGACATAGACCTTCACAGGCAGAAGATGGGCATGGTCTTTCAGCATTTCAATCTTTTTCCTCATATGACGATACTTGACAATATCACTCTTGCACCGATAAAGGTCAAGGGTATAAAGAAGGAGGAGGCGGAGGAACTTGCCTTAAAACTTCTTGACAGGGTCGGCTTAAAGGGAAGGGCCAATGATTATCCAATACAGCTTTCCGGAGGACAGAAGCAGCGTGTCGCAATAGTAAGGGCTCTTGCCATGGAGCCGGAGGTCATGCTGTTTGATGAGCCTACCTCGGCTCTGGATCCGGAAATGGTAGGAGAGGTCCTGGACGTTATAAAGGAGCTTGCCAAGGATGGGATGACGATGGTCGTCGTCACTCACGAGATGGGCTTTGCGAGGGAAGTAGGAAACCGAGTGCTGTTTATGGCGGACGGAAAGCTCCTGGAGCAGGGGACGCCGGAGGAGGTATTTGAACATCCTCACAATCCGAGGCTGCAGGATTTCTTAAGCAAGGTACTTTGATTTAAAAGTAAATTCATTATTAATGGAGGGTATGTCCATATGGACATGAAGGAAGCAAAAAAGATCGCGGTCGATGCCGTGGAGGCAAAGAAGGATAAGATATACGGGCTCGCGGATGAGATTTGGTCTCATCCCGAGCTTTCTTTAAAGGAATACGGTTCCTGCGAGACATATGTGAATTTATTAAAGGAAGAGGGCTTCGAGGTCGAAAAGGGCATACTGGGGATAGAGACCTCCTTTAAGGCAAGCTATGGCAGCGGACGTCCGGTCATAGCTATGCTTGCGGAGTATGACGCGCTCACCGGATTGTCCCAGAAGGCCGGCTCCGTGATAAGAGAGCCAAGGGATAACGGAGATACGGAGTCTGACTGCGGACACGGCTGCGGCCACAATCTCCTGGGCTCGGGAGCCCTTGCAGCTGCTATTGGAGTAAAGGCGTTTCTTGAACAGACAGGGGCGGAGGGAACTGTTGAGCTCTATGGCTGTCCTGGAGAGGAGGGCGTTGCCTCCAAGGCGTTTTTTGCAAGGGACGGCCTGTGGCAGTCGGTGGATGCGGCCCTTACCTGGCATCCTGAGGACTGCAATGAGGTGGTCACGGGAAGCTCCAACGCCTGCATTCAGATAAGATATGATTTTAAGGGCAAGGCTGCCCATGCCAGCGGCAACCCGGATATGGGAAGGAGCGCCCTTGACGCCGCGGAGCTTATGAACGTCGGGGTACAGTTCTTAAGAGAGCATATGAGCACAAGAGCGCGCATACATTATTCCATCATCGACGCCGGCGGCAAGAGTCCTAATGTGGTGCAGGCGAACGCATCGCTTCTGTATATGATAAGATGCGACAAGGTAAAGGAAGCGCTGGAATTAAAGCTCAGGGTGGATAAGATAGCGGAGGGCGCGGCCCTCATGACTGAGACTGAAGTTTCTCAGACCTTTGTGGACGGGCTTTCGGAGCTGGTGCCGAACCATGCTCTGGAAAAACTGCTGTACAGGAATTTTGAGAGCCTCGGAGTCCCTCACTATACGGATGAGGAAAGGAAGTTCGCCGACGGGCTTATAGCTACCTATGACCACGCAGGTCATGTTCCCGGCCTTGCAAGTCCATACAGCGATGATTATTCGGAAAATGTAAAGGCGATGATGCAGGGAAGCTTAAATGAATTCCTTCTGCCGCTTTATGACAGGGAGACCTTTGAGCCGGGCTCTACGGACGTGGGAGACGTCAGCTGGAACACGCCTACCGCCCAGATACATGTGGCGGCATGGCCTGACGGCTGCGCCGGCCATTCCTGGCAGAGTACTTCTTCCGCAGGGACATCCATAGGAAGGAAGGCTGCTCTCCACGCCGGCAAGGTCCTTGCAGCTTCGGCGGTGGAGCTGATGCTCGATGACAGCGAGCTTAAAAAGGCCAGAGAGGAATTTATTAAGAGGACCAGGGACGGCTACAACTGTCCTATCCCTGACGGCGCGGTGGCTAAAGCCGTGATATGATGTTTAAGCAAGCTTAAAATTTGCTGACAATAAGTTTAACCGGATTGAACACTAAATGGCCATATGATAAAGTTTCATAATATGAAATACCATGCAATGAAGATCAGACCATTAAGTATAATAGCTGCGGCAGCACTCCTTATGGCGCTGCCGCTTAACGGCGTGAGCGCAAGGGCCGAGGAGGCTCCGGATATCCTGTACAGTGATGAAGACGGCGTAAAGGACTTAAGCGAAGCTTCGGGCGCGGTGGAGAGCCCTGTGGCGGAGGTCATAACCGATACCTCGGGCACTGGATCCTTCATAGCCCTTACCAGCTCCTTCAGCATACTTCAGGCTGAAAAATATGACAATCTCGACGAGGAGCCGGTGCTTTCAGGAGGAGAGGTAAGATTCCTTGCCAATCTCGGCAGCAGCGCTCAGCAGCTTTCCGCGGTGTTTAAGAGCAGCGACGGCAGCGTGGTAGTAGTGGACGGGGGCCAGGAGGCTGATACGGAGCATCTGGTAAATGTCATTAAGGGAGCCGGCGGACACGTGGACGCCTGGCTCATTACCCATCCTCAGACGGATCATGTGGGAGCGCTGTACGGCATACTTTCCTCCGGGAGGAAAGACATTTCCATAGGTTCGATATATTATAATTTCTTTGAGCAGGAATGGTATGATGAGCATGACGCTGATGAGAGCGGCATGGTCTATAACATAAGGAACATACTGTCTGAGCTCGATAATATCAGAACGGTCTCTGACGCCGGAAGAGGGGACGAGGTCATACTCTCAGATAAACTGAGCTTTAAGGTATTGAACGATCCCATTAAGACGGAGGGCATATTTGCCGGAAACGGTTCGGGCCTTATGTATGACATAAGCATGGACGGTAAGCACTTTATAATCCTTGGAGATATGTCCAGAACTGCCGGCGACATACATATGGCGGAGGGCGTGCTTGATGACATAGTCTGCGACTATGTGCAGATATCCCACCACGGCCAGACGGGGGTGAGCAATAATTTCTACGCGGCCCTTGATCCAAAGTACTGTATCTGGCCTACAAATGAGTATATATATAATACCACCGGCGTTGAAAACAGCGGCCTTGGCACCAACAGGACCAAGCTGTGCATTTCAAAGCTGAATGTCAAAAGCAATTATGTCACTCTCGGAAGAGACGTGATCATAAGATAAAACGGAGAGGATATTATGTTGAATGTTTCGATATTAGTCGTCGGACCGGTCCAGACTAACTGCTATATAGTCCATAACGGTCCGGGAAAATGCGTGGTGATAGATCCGGGCGACGAGCCGGCAAAGATACTTTCAAAGCTTGACTCCCTGAAGGTCACTCCTGAGGCCATACTGCTGACCCATGGACATTTCGATCACATAGGAGCAGTAAGGGAGCTTCAGGAAAAATTCCCGGAGGCTCCGGTATACGCCTATACCAAGGAGGAGCTTTTACTTAAGAGCCCTGAGCTTAACGAAAGCTCATCGATGGGGCCGGAGGGCATAGTGCTTGAAGGCGTTACATATCTTGAGGACGGGGCTGAATTAAAGCTTGTGGGAGAAACCTGGAAGCTCATATATACTCCGGGACATACCATAGGCAGCTGCTGTTATTATGTGGAGAGCGCCCCGGTGCTTTTTTCCGGCGATACGCTTTTTGCCGACAGCTGCGGAAGGACGGATCTTGCCACAGGCAATATGAAGGACATGATAAACAGCATCAGGAACGTGCTCATGAAGCTTCCGGATAAGACCATGGTGCTTCCGGGACACGGGCCTAACACCTCCATAGGTATAGAGCGCAGGCAGAATTTCATAATGCGCATGTGACGGATAACCTTACGATTTTGGTAAGAATAATTTACAATAAGAGCCTTTAACTTGACTAAACCGTATACTGTAAATATCATAATTGCAGAAAAATCCCATATAATGGCCTGTATTGTGTGATAAAGGCAGATAAAGTGGGATATGCATTCAATATACGGAGATTATTCAAATGATTAAGACTATAAGATCTATATTGATATGGGCGGCTGTGGCAGCGGCGTGCATACTCGCCTTAAATTTCAGCTCCTTTGCAAAGGCGGCAGTGGCAATAGACCCTGACCTTATCGGAGTCACAAAGCCGGGACCGGGCTCAGAGATCACGGCTGAAAGCGGCGCCGCTAAGAAGGAAGCGTCTGAGACAGCTTTGGAAGCAGCGGTTTCATATGACCTCAGCGGCAGCGGGACAGGCGCCATATCCGATGTGCCTGAAGCGGCTTCATATACTGAGGAGATCATTGACGGAAACACCATATATACATTTGAGGGAAAACAGTATAAGGCCGGCGCTTCATACGGAGTGCACAGGCTTACGGGCTACAGCCCGGTAGAAAACGGCAGCGCCATGACGTATTCCGGCAGACAGGCCAGGGCAAAGCATACGGTGGCGGCTGCATCGGATCTTCCTATAGGGACGGTGATCATCCTTAAGGGAGTCTCCGGACCGTACAGTTCTGATTATGACGGGCTCTATGTGGTAGAGGACAGAGGCGGAGCCATGATAGAGCAGGATAAGATGATAGACATATTCTTCGATACATATGCGGAAGCAGCGCGTACCACCGACGCAGGCTGGAACTATGCGGAGGTGTGGATCGCGGAACCGGTGGAATGAAGCAGGAATTAGAAATATACATTCACATACCTTTTTGCGTTAAAAAATGCAATTATTGCGACTTTTTATCCTTTCCATGCAGCAGTGAAGTACATGACGTTTATGTCAAAAAGCTCATGGAGGAGCTTATCTACAGATCAGTCTGGTGCAGGGAGTACTCAGTAAGCTCCGTATTTATCGGAGGAGGGACTCCCTCATCGATCCACGAAAGATACATCGCAGACATCCTTGAAACATTAAATAAATACTATTACACGAGGCCGGATATGGAGATAACCATCGAATGCAATCCGGCTTCTGTCATGCGCCATAAATTCTCAACATATAAAAAGGCCGGGGTGAACCGTTTGAGCATAGGGCTGCAGTCGGCGGATAATGCGGAGCTTAAGATGCTCGGCAGGATACACTCCTTTGAGGAATTTTTAAAGGCCTATCAGTCGGCGAGGATGGAGGGCTTTGATAACATCAACGTGGATCTTATAGATTGTATTCCGATGCAGAGTCTTAAGACCTGGAAAAAGACCCTGAGGAACGTGCTCATGCTCAAGCCGGAGCATGTATCGGTCTATAACCTTATCGTTGAGGAAGGCACGCCGTTTTATGAGATGCAGCAGAAGGGGCTTCTTTTAATGCCCTCTGAGGAGGAGCAGTCGGCCATAGACTTATTTACAAAGGAGTGCATGGATAAATACGGCTATAAGAGGTATGAGTTCAGCAATTATTCAAGGCCGGGGCGGGAGTGCAGGCATAATAAGGGCTACTGGACCGGCGTTCCCTATATAGGCTTTGGAATAGGGGCGGCTTCTTCATTTGCGGGAGTGAGATGGAATAATATCAGGGACATACAGAAATATCTTGCCCTAAATCTGAAAAATACCGATGGGCCTGATCCGGACCTTAAATCAGTGGCGGAACCGGTGGATGAAGCCGATAGTGTGCTCAGGACGGATATACAGAAGCTCAGCCGTACCGACAGGATGGAGGAGTACATGTACCTTGGCATGCGCCTTACCGAGGGAGTATCCGCAGAGGATTTCAGAAGGGAGTTTGGCGCCGGGATAGAGGAGATATTCGGGGAGCCGTTAAAAAAACACGCAGCCTCAGGATTCATTATAAAGGATGGGGAAAGATACAGGCTTTCGGACCGCGGGATAGACTTAAGCAATATTGTGTTGAGTGATTTTCTGCTGCATTAGGCGGGCTTTAAAATCACAGATTTTTAACACATTTAATTAATGAGACCACTTGACTTTTGTCAGGTGGTATTATATTATAAATGCGTTAGCAATCAGACGAGTTGAGTGCTAACAAAACTGGCAGAGGCCATACTGATGCAATGCCGGACCTTTAAGGTCCTGGCCGGAGATTAACATTGGGCGAGTTGGATGAGAGAAAAATAATAATACTTAAAGCTATCATCAAGAACTATCTTGAGACTGGTGAGCCGGTTGGATCAAGGACGATATCCAAGCTCAGCGGTCTTAACTTGAGCTCGGCTACCATAAGGAATGAGATGAGCGATCTTGTGGATATGGGCTATATAATACAGCCTCATACCTCGGCGGGACGCATACCGAGCGACAAGGGCTATAAGTTCTATGTTGACTGTATAATGCAGGAGTACAGCGACAGCATGACGTCTGTCACCGCGCAGATGACGAAGCGCATAGACAAGCTGGAGCTGCTGTTAAAGGACATGGTCAGGATGATAGCCGTGGATACCAACTATGCGGCGCTCATAAGCGGCCCGAATACATCCACCACCAAGATCAAATATCTGCAACTGAGCATTCCGGCGGAACGCCAGATGCTGCTCATACTCGTGCTGGACGGCAACGTGATAAAGAACGAAGTGCTGGAGACAGTGGAGGAGATCGATTACCAGACCGTCATGAATATCACGGTACTGCTCAACAATTACCTGAGCGGGCTGAGCCTTAAGGACATATCCCCTAAGACTATAACAGATATAATGGTACAGGCAGGAGCCCAGCAGGGCAATGTCAAGCTGGTGCTGGACGCTGTGGTGGAGATGCTGGAAAACGGCGAGAACAAGAGGGACATATTTACATCAGGAGCAAAGAACCTGTTTAAGTACCCGGAACTTGCAGATGTGGACAAGGCCTCAAAGCTGATCACTGCATTTGAGGAAAAGGAAGCCCTAAATGAGATGGTCAACGAGGTAACAAGCCTTACGGCCGTGGATGGCGGCAGCGGCAACGTTCAGGTATTTATCGGCGACGGGCCGGTAAAGAACATGGAGGACTGCTCGCTGGTGACCGTAAACTACGATCTCGGCGAGGGTATGAAGGGCGTCATAGGAGTCATAGGACCTAAACGGATGGATTATGAAAAGGTCATGAATACCCTTAAGAACCTTGGAGACCAGATGAACAACGAGCTTGCGGATAAGCAGCCGGAGGCCGGGAAAAAGAAAAAACAACAGTCCGGAAGCGTCGATAAACAGGATTAATTGATAAGGAAGCGTAAGGATATGTCAGAGGAATTAAAAGAAAAAAAACAGTGCGCGGGAGATCCCGAAGCAGGGCAGACTGAAAAGAAGCCTGACATTCACAGTGAAAAAGGCCGTGAGGAAGGCCTGAAGAAGGAACATACAGCCGATACGGCAAAGGATTCCGGAAATATAAATGAGCCGGAAACGGAAAAGGCCGGCGGCTCTGCCAAGGCGGCTCAGGCTGAAACTCCTGATGCCGGCGATGCTGCAGGCGGAAAGCAAACTGAAACAGCTGAAGGAAGCGGCAGCGATAAGGACAGCGCAGAGTCTAAGCTGGATAAAAAGGATCAGAAGATCGCAGAGCTTAATGATAAATACTTAAGGCTGTTCGCGGAGTTCGATAACTTCAGGAAACGTTCGGAAAACGAAAAGGCGGCCATGTTTGCCGAGGGAGAGAAAACAGTACTGCTGACGGTACTGCCCCTCATAGATAACTTTGAGAGAGCCCTTGATTCCATTCCTGAGGAGGATAAGGATTCTCCGTTTGCGGAAGGAATCAGGAAGGTATATAAGGCCTTTACCGATCAGCTTAAGGAGCTTGGGGTAACCCACATAGAGGCGGTTGGCAAAGAGTTCGACGCCAATTTCCATAACGCCGTCATGCATGTGGATGACGAGAATGAAAAGGAAAATGTAATAGTAGAGGAATTCCAGAAAGGCTATATGTTCGGAGACAAGGTCTTAAGGTATTCCATGGTAAAGGTAGCAAATTAGAATGCATCCGCCTGCGGGCGGTTCATTATAAAAGGTAATAAGGATTTAACTGAGATCTGATTTCAGGGAGGTATAAAACGATGAGCAGGATAATAGGTATTGACCTTGGTACTACAAACAGCTGTGTGGCTGTAATGGAAGGCGGAAAGCCGACCGTTATACCTAACGCAGAGGGACAGAGGACCACGCCTTCAGTGGTAGCATTTACAAAGACCGGAGAAAGGCTTATAGGCGATCCGGCAAAGCGTCAGGCCATCACTAACCCGGAGAGGACCATTTCCTCCATCAAGAGGCACATGGGTACTGACTATAAAGTAACTATAGACGGAAAGTCATACACTCCTCAGGAGATATCGGCAATGATACTCCAGAAGCTTAAGGCTGACGCCGAGAGCTATCTTGGAGAGAAGGTAAGCGAGGCAGTCATAACTGTACCTGCATACTTCAACGACGCTCAGCGTCAGGCTACAAAGGATGCGGGCAAGATAGCTGGACTTGATGTAAAGCGTATCATAAACGAGCCTACGGCAGCAGCCCTTGCTTATGGACTTGAGGATGAAAAGGAACAGAAGATAATGGTATACGACCTTGGAGGCGGTACCTTCGATGTATCCATAATAGATATCGGAGACGGCGTCGTAGAGGTCATGGCTACAAACGGCGATACCCATCTCGGCGGAGATGATTACGATAAGGTCATAATGGACTGGATGGTAAGTGAGTTCAAGAAGGCTGAGGGAGTTGATCTTTCAAATGATAAGATGGCTCTCCAGAGGCTTAAGGAAGCTGCGGAAAAGGCCAAGAAAGAGCTTTCGTCAGCAACTACAACGAACATCAACCTGCCGTTCATAACGGCTACCCAGGACGGACCTAAGCATCTTGACATGACTCTTACAAGAGCTAAGTTCGATGAGCTTACGGCTTCGCTTACATCCCGTACGGATGTTCCGGTTCAGAACGCCATGAAGGATGCCGGCATCACCAACGCCGACCTTGGAAAGGTACTTCTTGTCGGAGGCTCCACAAGGATGCTCTGCGCTCAGGAGGAGGTAAAGAGACTTACAGGCAAGGAGCCTTCAAAGACCCTCAACCCTGATGAGTGCGTAGCCATCGGAGCTGCCATCCAGGGCGGAAAACTTGCCGGAGACGCAGGCGCAGGCGACGTGCTCCTTCTTGATGTAACGCCGCTTACACTTGGAATCGAGACTCTTGGAGGAGTGGCTACTCCGCTTATCAAGAGGAACACCACGATCCCTACCTCTGCACAGCAGATATTCTCAACGGCTGCAGATAACCAGACTGCCGTTGATATACATATAGTACAGGGTGAGCGTGAGTTTGCAAGGGACAATAAGACCCTCGGACAGTTCAGACTGGACGGCATCGCTCCGGCTCCAAGAGGAGTACCTCAGATCGAGGTCAAGTTCGACATCGATGCTAACGGTATAGTAAATGTTTCGGCTAAGGATCTTGGAACAGGAAAGGATGCGCACATAACCATCACCTCCGGCTCCAACATGTCCCAGGAAGACATTGATAAGGCCGTAAGGGAAGCGCAGCAGTTCGAGGCTGAGGACAAGAAAAAGAAGGAAGCCATAGATGCAAGGAACGAGGCTGACTCCTTCGTATTCCAGACGGAAAAGGCTCTTAAGGAGGTTGGAGACAAGGTTTCCGACAGCGATAAGGCTGCAGTACAGGCAGACCTTGACGCCCTTAAGTCAGCTCTTGCAGCCCTTCCTCAGGATGGAACGGCCATGACTGACGAGCAGGTTGCCAACATCAAATCCTTAAAGGAAAAGCTTATGAATTCCGCACAGGGAGTATTTACAAAGATGTATGAGCAGGCTCAGGCACAGGGAGCTCAGGGCGCAGCAGGCACAGGAGCTGATGCAGGTGCCGATGCTTCCTCACAGCAGGGCGGACACGACGACAATGTAGTCGATGGAGATTACAAGGAAGTCTGATGGCTTCACGACCAGATAAATAAAAAACACTTTAATGGCGAAGCGTATACTTCGCCGTTAAGTGTGTTTAGGAATGTATTCAGGAAAGAGAAGATATGGCTGAAAAAAGAGATTATTATGAGGTGCTCGGCGTAGATAAAAACGCCGATGATGCCGCTATCAAAAAAGCATACAGGCAGCTGGCCAAGAAATACCATCCGGACGCAAATCCAGGCAACAAGGACGCCGAAGCCAAGTTCAAGGAAGCCGGGGAGGCCTATGCGGTACTGTCTGATCCTGAAAAGCGCGCAGCCTATGATAAGTACGGCCATGCGGCTTTCGATCCTAATTCCGCCGCCGGAAGGGCTTCGGGATTCGGCGGCTTCGATTTCGGAGGAATGGACTTTACCGATATATTCTCGGATCTGTTCGGTTTTGGAGGCGGATTTTCACGCGGCGGCTTTTCGAGCTACGGCGGCAGCGCTACGGCGGCAAGGCGCGGCGCTGACGTAAGGGCTCTTGTCCGCATAAGCTTCATGGAGGCCGTGAAGGGCTGTGAAAAAGAGGTTGAGATAAACTATAAGGAGACCTGCAGCTCCTGCGGCGGAAGCGGAGCAAAGAAGGGGACATCTCCTGAGACCTGTCCAAGGTGCGGAGGCCGCGGTAAGGTAACGGTTACGCAGAACAATCCGTTCTTCGGACAGATGCAGACGGTGACCATATGTCCTGACTGTCAGGGCAAGGGTACCATCATCAAGGAAAAATGTCCTGACTGCCGCGGCACGGGTTACATACAGACCAAGAAAAAGCTCAAGGTCTCCATACCTGCCGGCATAGACGACGGACAGGCCATCAGGCTGTCGGGAGTGGGCGAACCGGGCTCTAACGGAGGACCGAGGGGAGATCTCCTTGTGGAGGTCGCAGTTTCCGAGGACCCAAAATTCAAGCGTCAGGGAAATACCATATTTACGACCGTATCGGTACCGTTCTCCAAGATGGTGCTCGGCGGTCCGATACATATCAATACCGTCGACGGCATGATAGAATATCAGATAAAGCCGGGTACTCCTACCGATACCAAGGTAAGGTTCAAGGGCAAGGGAGTCCCTTATGTCAATAACAAAAACATCCGGGGAGATCAGTATGTGACCCTTATGGTAAATGTACCTACGACCCTTAACGGAGAGCAGAAGGAGGCCTTAAAGAAGTTCTCCAAGCTCTGCGGCGTGGATCCGGATAAGCCTTAAACCGGGAAACTGTGGTCGATGTCACTTTTTGACATGCAGTTTTCAGGGTCAATTACTTGCAAGATTTTAAGTATAATTGAAAATCCCATCGTATAAAAATATTTCTTATACGGTGGGATTTTGATAGTTTCAGTATTATTTAGACACTATTGCTTATACATTAAACCTGAACAGTATGGTATCCCCGTCCTGCACTACGTAGTCCTTACCCTCAGAGCGCACAAGCCCCTTTTCCCTGGCGGCTGAAAGGGAGCCGCAGTCCAAAAGATTCTGATAGTTAATGACCTCGGCGCGGATAAAGCCTCTCTCAAAGTCGGAATGTATCTTGCCGGCTGCCTGAGGAGCCTTGGTACCCTTTTTGATGGTCCATGCGCGGGTCTCCTTTTCACCGGCAGTAAGGAAGCTCATAAGACCGAGAAGATCATAGCTGGCTTTGATAAGTTTATCAAGTCCTGATTCCTTAAGGCCAAGGGTCTCAAGATATTCGGCTTTTTCATCGTCGTCGAGATCGGCGATCTCCTCCTCTATGCGGGCAGAGATGACGAATACGCCGTTATGTGTGGATTCGGCATGCTCTCTTACCTCCTGTACATATTTATTGGAGGCGCCGTCGTCAGCCAGATCGTCCTCAGCTACGTTTGCGGCAAATATTACAGGCTTTTCAGTGAGAAGATAGAGGGAGTCTATAAATTTTGCCTCGTCCTCATCCTCGGGCTCATAGGAGGAAGCCATTTTGCCTTCCTCGAGTACAGCCTTGAGCTTCTTTAAGGTCTCAAGTTCCTTTTTGGCGTCCTTGGAGTTATTGGCAAGCTTTGCCGTGCGGGAGATCCTCTTATCCAGGGTATCCATATCCGCGAAAATGAGCTCCAGATCAATGGTCTCTATATCCCTTACGGGATCCACGCTTCCCTCTACATGTATTACATTTGGATCCTCAAAGCATCTTACTACATGGACTATGGCGTCGCATTCACGGATATTTGCAAGAAACTGGTTGCCGAGACCCTCGCCCTTGGAGGCGCCCTTTACGAGTCCGGCTATATCCACGAATTCGATGACTGCCGGAGTTATCTTTTCTGAATTATAGAGGGCAGCAAGCTTATCAAGCCTCTCATCGGGAACGGCGACAACGCCGACGTTGGGGTCGATGGTGCAGAATGGATAATTGGCTGACTCAGCCCCTGCCTTTGTAATGGAGTTAAACAGTGTGGACTTCCCTACGTTCGGAAGCCCTACGATTCCTAATTTCATATATCTCTACATCTCCTTAAAAATGCTGTATTTACAAGGCTTTTCACGCTTTTGTATTTTGGCTGCTGCGCCATTTTTACGTCATTTACGTATCTCATCCCTTGAGATTCTTTCCCATGGACGAATTCCTTCCCCACAGAGAAGAAAAGAGCATACTAATACACTATATAGTGTAGCGCATGGTGCTCTTTTCCTCAAGGCTTCTCCGCGAATTTTTCAAATGCAATGTCAGATCATGAATACCTGACTGATGTACTGTTCAAACTCTTTGCGCTTCACTTATTTCCTGCTGCCTGCAATAAAGCATGAACGGTCAGTTTGAAGAACGCAGCATACTGTCCTGAACAGCTGCAGGGCGTCTTTTTTTGACAAGTAATATGCCCGGTGATAAGATATCTATTGTAGCTTTTTGTGATTTCGCATTTTCATGTCAGGAAGCTTTCGCAATACAGCGGTGAGAGAACCGGCCTCGAAAGCACTGACCGTGAAAGAACTGACACAGGGGTATATGGATGAGCTATAACGGAGCGGATCTTATATTTCCGCATTTAAATATAGTCATAGAGACTATGAAGGACCATATCACGGTCTTTGGGGTGGACATAGCCTTTTACGGCATCATAATAGGGATTGGCATGCTGATGGCCCTGCTGATCGCGGAGCGTATACTTGCCCGCCATGGGGAAGACACCGGCGTAATTTATGATTTTTTTATCGCCGCTGTCATATTCGGCGTGATAGGGGCGAGGCTCTACTATGTCATATTTGAGTGGGACCAGTACCGGGGAGATATTTTAAAGATACTTAATATCAGGCAGGGAGGCCTTGCAATATACGGAGGGATCATAGGCGGAGTGCTGGCGGGGCTCGTATTTTCCAGGATAAGGAAATATCCGTTCTTAAAGCTTGCCGACTGCTGCATGCCGGGAGTGATATTTGCCCAGGCCGTAGGCAGATGGGGCAATTTCTTTAACTGCGAGGCCTTCGGCGGATACACGGATTCCCTGTTTGCCATGCGCATAAGGCAGTCCATAGTAAATCCGTCCATGATAAACCGGGATCTCCTTGAGCATATCATTACGGATAACGGCATACCATATATACAGGTACACCCGACATTCCTCTATGAATCCTGTTGGAATCTCCTGTCATTTATATTTTTATACAGATATGCCGTAAAGCACGACATAGGCACCGGGGACGTGACCGTAAGATATTTCCTTCTGTACGGAATAGGCAGGTTCCTTATAGAGGGACTTAGGACGGATCAGCTGAGGCTTCCTGGGACCTCCATAGCGGTTTCGCAGCTTTTATCCCTGCTGTTAGCCATAGCCATGCTCGTCATAATCATCCTGAAACATAAAAGGCCTGCTGTAAAATAAGAGCTATAACAGCAGGATAGGGATGATAACATAAATAATTTATAACGAATTGTGCCTGTCAGGCCCGACTACACTATATGTTGTGGCGGGCTTTTTTTGTTTGTCTTTTTTTGTTTTTTATCCATAAAACAGCGGCTATCTGCATTGACAATCATGGAATAAACGGTAAAATTAATACAAAAGTGTCAAAAAGTGGAACTTAGTGTCAGAAAGTGTCAGAACAGGGAAACGAATTATGTTGATCGGCGAGTACAACCATACAGTGGATGCGAAGGGCAGGGTTACGATACCTGCCAAATTCCGCAGCGAGCTCGGCGACCGTTTCGTTGTCACGAGGGGACTTGAGGACTGTCTGTCGGCCTATTCATTTGAAAGGTGGCAGAGGATAGAAAATAACCTTAAGTCCATTTCCCTTACCAACAAGGCCGGGATGAAGCTGACGAGGCTTATCATGGGTAACGCCATTGAGTGCGAGGTGGACAGGATGGGCCGCATACTTATCACTCAGGCCTTAAGATCCAAGGCCGGACTTATCAAGGACGTGGTAGTCGTGGGGCTCGGAGACAGGATAGAGATCTGGGACAAGGATAAATGGGAACAGGTCAACGCTCCTGACGCATTTGACAACATGACCGATGAAGAGCTTGAGAAGCTGGAAGGGCTGGAGCTCTGATGGGATTTGAACACATACCGGTATTACTTAACGAGGTCATAGAGGGACTGAACATAGATCCAGATGGGATATATGTGGACGGGACCTTAGGCGGGGCCGGACACTCATATGAGATAGCAAAAAGGCTTAAGGAGGGCGGCAGGCTCATAGGCATAGACAGGGATGAGGACGCCATAGCCGCGGCGTCAGAGAGGCTTGAGCCGTTTTCCGACAGGGTCACGATCGTAAGAGGCAACTACGGGGACATGGCTGATATCCTTGGAGATATCGGGATATCGGAGGTGGACGGCATACTGCTGGATCTCGGGGTATCATCTCATCAGCTCGATGAGGCGGAGAGAGGCTTTTCCTACAGGGAGGACGCTCCACTCGATATGAGGATGGACCGGAGGGATGAGCTTACGGCTTATGACGTTGTAAATACCTACACCGAGGCTGAGCTTACAAGGATCCTAAAAGATTACGGCGAGGAGAGATTTGCCGGAAGCATCGCAAGGCACATCGTAAGGGCCAGAGCGGAAAGACCTGTCAGTACCACCTTTGAGCTTTCAGACATCATAAAGGCGTCCATACCTGCGAAGTACCGGGACAAAAAGGGACACCCGGCCAAGCGTTCCTTCCAGGCGATACGCATAGAGGTAAACCACGAGCTGGACATTTTGAGGGATTCACTAAATGGGATGATAGACATCCTTAAGCCCGGAGGAAGGCTGTGTGTCATCAGCTTCCACTCGCTGGAGGACAGGATAGTCAAGCAGGCCATGCGCACTGCCGAGGATCCCTGCATATGCCCGAAGGATTTCCCTGTATGCGTCTGCGGCAGGAAACCAAAGGGAAGATGCGTAAGTAAGAAAGCCATTACGGCAGCCGATAACGAACTTGATACAAATAACAGGGCTCACAGCGCAAAGCTGAGGATATTTGAAAAGACATAAGCTAAAGAGCTTATGAGCGGGAGCAAAAAATGGGAGTAAGGACAGGCCGTACGGCCTACGGAGGCAGAAATGCCCAGGCCGTGTCAACTGAATATTATACTGACGGCAATACGGTCAGGGTAAGACGTCCGGAACCAGTCAGAGTGCCGGCAAGGCGCAGGATCTCCCGTAAGGAGTACGAGAGGCGTGTTAAGCTGTGGCAGGACGCGGAAAAAACTGAGAGCGTTTCCATGAGTCTTCCCCTTACGCTTATACTTGCCCTCATGGTGGCTGCAGTCCTGTTTGTAGGATATAATTATCTGTGCTTAAGGTCCTCCATAGACATGCACATGGATAAGGTCAACAGCCTTGAGACTGAGCTTGAAAATATGAAAACGGAGAACGATGCTTTAGAAAGGAGCATAGATACCTCCGTGGATCTTAATCATGTTTATGATGTGGCGGTAAATGAACTCGGCATGGTACGCGCCGGGCAGAATAACGTCATAACCTACGATAAAACTGAAAGTGAGTATGTAAGGCAGTATGAGAGCATCCCGGCCGCAGAACGGTAAGAACGGCAAAAAGAAAGGCCGGATAAAATCATATATGAAAAACAAATTGTCAGTCGCTTATGGAATTATAGCACTGGCATTATTTGCTTTAGCCGCACATATCTTTTTCATACAGAACAACAACTCCGACGAATACAACAAAAGGATAATGAGCCAGAGGCAGTCCAGGTATGAATCCAGGACCTTAGCTTACAGGAGAGGCGATATATACGACAGGAACGGCACAAGGCTTGCCTCCAGTGAAAAGGTATATATCATGATCCTTGACCCGAGCCAGATGAATCAGGCCGAGTACCCCACAGAGGGCGGCGAGAAGGTAAGGAATGTCATAGAGCCTACCATACAGGCCTTAAGCGAGTTCTTCGGCTTTGATCCGGAGGATCTGAGAAAGCAGATAACGGAGCATCCGGATTCTGCCTATATCAGATATAAGAGAGACATAAGCTATACGGATAAGCAGGATTTTGAGGCCTATGCGGCGGAGCTTAATTCCCAGTACGCGGCCAGTGATGACGCTACCGTAAGGATGAACAGAGTTGACGGAGTCTGGTTTGAGGAGACCTATAAGAGGGTTTACCCTTATGGCTCCCTTGCCTGCAACGTCATAGGCTTTTCATCCTCAGACGGTACCGTCGGCACCGGCGGAGTGGAGCAGTATTATAACAGCACCCTCATAGGCACCAACGGCAGGGAGTACGGATATCTGGACGATGAGGCCGATCTTGAAAAGGTCATAAGGCCGGCAACGGACGGGGATAATCTTGTGCTCACCATAGACTCCACGGTCCAGAATATCGTCGAGAAATATCTGGATGAATGGAAAAACGGAGATATAGGCTCCAAATCCGCGGCCTGCATAGTGATGAACGTCAAAAACGGCGAGATCTTGGGCATGGCAAGCACAAGGACCTTTGACCTCAACGATCCGTATACGCCTGGAGATTTTACCGAGGAGGAGATATACGAATACGGCATAGATGAGGCGGTCTCTGATTACAGGCTGAAGCATCCTGATCTTGAACCCATAACTTCGGCCCAGGTACCGGAATACTACAGCCACGATGAGATAATGGAGCTCGGTGAGACCATAGCCATGTACCAGAACTGGCGTAACCTCACCATAAGCGATACCTTTGAGCCAGGCTCAACTCAGAAGATATTTACGGTAGCCGGAGCCCTCGAGGAAAATATCATATCGGAAAACACCTCCTTTGACTGTACTGGAAACGTCAGGCTTTCAGATGGTGTCAATTCATGGAGGATAAACTGCGTAAACCGCAACGGACACGGCATACTTGACGTAAAGGGCGGCATTACACAGTCCTGCAACGTCGTCATGATGAATATAGGTTTCGCCGAAGGTTCCGAGACATTTATGAAATATGAAAGGATATTCGGATTTGGAGGCTATACCGGCATAGACCTTCCGGCAGAAGCCAATACCCTTGAGCTTGGATTTACGACAGATTCAATAGGGCGTACTCAGCTCGCCACCAATACCTTCGGACAGAACTATAACTGCACGATGATACAGATGGCAGCTGCCTATGCTTCGGTCCTCAATGGCGGATATTACTATAAGCCGCATGTGGTTAAGCAGATACTTTCTGCTGACGGCGCTCTGAAAGAGGACGTTCAGCCGCTGTTAGTAAGAGAGACGGTATCTTCCTCAACCTGCGACTTTATAAAGGACGCCCTCGTGGAGACTGTGGAAAGCGGAACAGGATCTGCAGCCAAGGTGCCGGGCTATACCGTGGGCGGAAAGACCGGGACAGCCCAGAAACAGCCGAGGTCTGATAAGACCTATGTGGTAAGTTTTTGCGGCTACGCTCCGGCAGACGATCCGACCATACTCTGCTACGTGGTAATAGACGAGCCTGCGCTTCCAGGTGAGGAGGCAGCCCACAGCTCATTTGCATCGGAAATATTTTCAAAGATAATGTCTGAGGTGCTGCCTGCCATGAATATCTACCCTGAGGACGGTTCAGAGATAGAAGCCATGACTCCGGACACACTGCTTCCGGAGGATGAAGGAGACGGTATGGTAGCCATGGGGTCAGCAGCAGCTGCGGGAGAGGAAGGCACCGAGGCAGAAACTGAAGGCGTGCAGATACTTACCAATAATAACGGAGAACCGGTAAGCGAGACCATTACGCCTGAGGAGGCCGCGGCAGCGTCCCCGCCGGCGACGGAGGAATATATACAGGGAACGGATGAGGAAGGCGGCGAGCTTCCGGATCTGTTACCTGATGACATCGAGGCGGGAGTGGCGCCTCAGCCTGAGTAAAGCTTAAACAGTATAAAGGCTCGGAAAAATGAGCCTGAAAGCATCAGGCAGTAAAACGGGCTAAAATAAATAAACACAAATACGGTTTTCGGAGCAAATATACATGGTTATATCCTTTGATCTAAATAATATGATATCGGCGGCGCTTATTGCAGGCCTTTCCTTCCTGATCACAGTGGCCCTGATGCCCTGGTTCATAAAGACGGTAAAACGCATCAAGTTCGGCCAGGAGGTAAGAGAGGACGGGCCTGAGGCGCATCTCAAAAAACAGGGGACGCCGACTATGGCGGGAGTGGTATATGTGAGCGCAGCCGTTATTGCCTGCCTTGCCGGGATGCTGAGATCGGGAGCCATGTATACCGGGACTCTGCAGATTATGTTCCTGACCCTTGGCTTTGGCATAGTCGGCTTTATGGACGACTATCTTAAGATCACAAGACACAATACGGACGGACTGAGCCCTAAGCAGAAGCTCATGATGCAGCTTATATTTGCGCTGATATTTGTCATATGGGTGTATATGAGCGGCACGGGCGAAGGTGCGTCTGGAAGGGTGTACATACCATTTACAGGAAACTTTGATACGGCGGTCTATCTGGATCTTCCGATATGGCTATTCATACCCTTTGCCCTCTTTGTGATACTGGGAGCAGATAACGGCGTTAATTTCACCGACGGGCTGGACGGTCTCTGCGGATCCGTTACGGCCGTGACTTCGGCGCTGTTCGTATTTGTGGGCATAATAAACGGCGAGCCGGACATCTCCTGGATGGCGGCGGGCATATTAGGAGGCCTTTTGGGATTCCTTATATTTAACGTTTATCCGGCAAAAACATTTATGGGAGATACGGGTTCACTTGCTCTCGGCGGTTTTGTGGCCGCCTCTGCAGTGGTCAGCGGCATGGAGCTGTATATTATCGTATTCGGCTTTATTTATCTCGTAGAGGTCGTTTCGGTAATAATACAGGTGCTGTATTTTAAAAAGACCCACGGAAAGAGGTTTTTCAGGATGGCGCCGATACACCATCACTTTGAGCTCTGCGGAAATTCGGAGACAAGGATAGTGGCTGCGTTTACCATAGTTACATTATTATTAAGCATGATCTCGCTCATAGGCGTGACCTATGTGCGTTGATATAAGGCCGTAAGAGGCTGATCATATACGGGGAAAAGGGCGATGGCAATGAAAGAAAGCAGAAAGGTATTTATCGGAGGAACGGGAAAAAGCGGCATAGCCGCAGCAAAAATGATTTTGGAGATGGGAGGCGAAGCGCTCCTTTATAACAGTGATGAAAATACCGATGCGGGAAACGTCCTATCCTCATTTAAGGAGACCGATAAGGTTGAGCTGGTTACGGGAGAGCTAAGACCTGTGCATTTGAGGGGAGTCCATCTTGCAGTTTTAAGCCCGGGAATACCTTTAAGTGCTGATTTTATAAATGTGCTGGACAGGGCGAAGATACCTGTAATAGGAGAGCTGGAGCTTGCATATCAGGCCTCCAAGGGAAGCCTTGCGGCTATAACCGGGACTAACGGCAAGACCACTACCACGGCAATAGTGGGAGAGATATTTAAGACGTTTTTTGACGACGTTCATGTGGTGGGCAATATTGGAAACCCGTTTTCAGCCGAGGCTTTATCGACTACTGACGAATCTGTAACGGTAGTCGAGGTTAGTTCGTTTATGTTAGAAACAATTAACGATTTCAGACCTCATGTGAGCGCTATCCTCAATATAACTCCGGATCATCTGGACAGACACTTAAGCATGTCGAACTATGTCAGGTGCAAAAAGGCCATAGCCATGAACCAGACGGAGAGCGACTATATAGTACTTAATTATTCGGATACCATATTAAGGGAATTTGGGGAGAGTAAGGAGCTTAAGCCTGAGGTCATCTGGTTCTCGTCAAAGGAGGAGCCTAAGGGAAACGGATTATATCTTTTGGACGGAGACATTTTTATAAAGGAAAATGACAGCGTCACAAAGCTCATAAATGTGAGCGAGCTTAATCTCCTTGGCACCCACAATTATGAAAATGTCATGGCCGCAGCTGCGGTAGGACTTAAGATGGGCGTACCGGTGGATAATATCAGGAAGGCCCTTAAGGCCTTTAAGGCGGTGGAGCACAGGATAGAGTTCGTAAGGGAGCGCTGTAAGGTAAAGTATTACAACGACTCCAAGGGAACTAATCCGGACGCGGCGATCCAGGCCTTAAACGCCATGCCGGGACCTACGCTGCTCATAGCCGGAGGTTACGACAAGCACAGCGAATACGACGAATGGGTAAAGCTCTTTAAGGGAAAGGTCAAAAAGCTGGTGCTCATAGGGCAGACCAGGGACAAGATAAATGAATGCTGCAAGAAATACGGCTTTGATGAGGTCTCCTATGCCGAGGACATGAACGAGGCAGTCAAGACCTGCGCCTCCTATGCGGACGAGGGAGACTATGTGCTTTTAAGCCCGGCCTGCGCAAGCTGGGGCATGTTCAAGGACTATGAGGAGCGCGGCAGGATATTTAAGGAATGTGTTATGGCCCTGTGATCAGGGTAGAGTGGTTTTCCAAGAGACACTGAGGAAAAAAGTATGCAGCGGCTTGGAAAGCTTGAGCATTCATGCAGTTTAAGGATATGTTTATACAGCGGAGAGACAGGATTTGCCAGGTATAAGAACGGGAAATGTAAATACTGACGTAAGAGCGGGCGCAGGGGCAAAAGGAACTACAGCTGTGCGCTTAAGGAACGGCAAGACCGTGGTAAAGGGCGCCGGAGTCGTGGAAGCGCCCCATGCCGGAGCGGTTAAAAGGCAGAGGAATTACTATGACTTCAGCCTCCTCAGTACGCTTATATTTATATTTGCCATAGGCCTCTTAGTGATCTATTCGAGCTCCCAGTACCTGGCAGCGCAGGAGCATGGCAGCGCGTCCTATTACTTCAGCCGCCAGCTTTTGATAGGCGGTCTTGGGATAGTGGTCGCGATAGCTGTGTCGGTACTTCCGTTTAATTATAAATGGCTTAAAACAGGAAACGGATTTGTTGCCAAGATCGTCTATGCGGGTGTTCTTGGCCTTTTGCTGCTCACTCAGGTGATGGGTATAGCCTCCCACGGAAAGACCAGATGGATCGAGATCGGAGGAGTTACCTTCCAGCCTACGGAGCCCGCAAAGATCGGTCTCATATGTATCATAGCCTATGTAATATCAAAATACGGACCTGAGATCAATAAGTGGAAAAACTGGAAGCAGGTGGTTCTGTGGACGCTGCCGATAGCGGTGCTGATAGGCTCACAGAACATAAGCTCCGGCTTCATTGTTATAATGATAGCGGCCATAATGCTGTTTGTGGCCATGGATAACTACAAGGTATTCATGGGGCTTTTGGCACTGTTTCTTGGAGCTGTGCTGGGCTTAAAGCCGCTGCTGCACCAGATCATACTTACGGCTGGGATAACGGAAAGACCTGAGCATTATGCATTAAGGAGAGTATTCGGCTGGGCCGCGCCGGAGATATTTACGACGGACGCCTACCAGACCCAGCAGGCCATATACGCCATAGGCTCAGGAGGGATATTCGGCCACGGACTTGGGGACAGCCTCCAGAAATACGGGGCCATTCCAGAGGTCCAGAACGATATGATTTTTTCCATAGTCTGTGAAGAATTTGGATTTATAGGGGCTATGGCCATAATCATTATTTACATGTATCTTCTGTACAGGATATATAAGATCGCGGTAAATGCCGAGGACCTTTTAGGCAGCATGCTCTGTACCGGTGTCATGGCCCATATAGGCATGCAGGTGGCCCTAAATATAGCCGTGGTGACGGGGATCATACCTAACACGGGAGTTACGCTTCCTTTCATAAGCTACGGCGGATCGGCAGTGTTTTTCACCATGTGCGAGATGGGGCTTGTCCTGAACGTCGCCCACAAGATAAAGGTGTGATACAGGCGGAAACACGGATGATAAAAAAACAGGACGACATAATCTATATCAGAAAAAGGAAAATTAAGCACTGGATAATAGTGCTTATTTTTCTTGTCCTGGTGCTCGCTGCGGTCAAGACTGAGATAAGGACCGTCAATGTCATAGGCAATGACCGCTATACTGCGGAGCAGGCCGAGTCCATGGTCTTTAACGGCAGATGGGACAGAAATACGCTTCTCTGCCTTGTGAATAACATAAGAAACAAAAAAAAGAGCCTGCCCTTTGTGGCGGATTACAGGATCAGGCTTAAAAGCCCTGTGAGCTGCGACCTCATAATATACGAAAAGGACCCGGTGGGCTGTATAAAGTATATGAGCAGTTACATGTATTTTGACGGGGACGGGATAGTGGTGGAAAGCTCCAATGAAAGGCTTGCCGGAGTGCCGGTGATAGAGGGAGTGGAGTACGGCCACATAGTGCTCGGGGAAAAGCTTCCCGTTAATAACAGTCTGATATTTTCAGACATACTGAACGTTACCCAGCAGATGGAGCTCTATGAGATCGGCTGCGACTGTATAAGCTTTGATGAGCTTATGAACATAACGGTGAGACTTACGGAGCCTGAGATAACGGTGGAATTTGGGACAAACGAAGACATCTCCGCCAAGATCTCAGTGCTTAAGGATATGCTGCCGGGAATAACCGAAAGGGGTCTTAGGGGGACACTTGACCTCAAGAATTATAAGGACGGCCAGAGCGGTTCATCAAGCAGCTTTAAGCTTGAAGATGACACTGATACAGAGTGAAAGCGCGGCAAATAATTAAGAGAGTCTGTCAACTCATTTAAAACTGCGTAAAACTTGTTCAAGTAAGACAAAATTACTTGAAAAAATAAGGGGAACAGCTTATATTTAATAAGAATACTTTAAAGGGGACAAATATAATGTTAGAAATAGTAGTTCCGGAGAATGAATCGGCAGCAAGGATAATAGTAGTCGGAGTCGGCGGAGCCGGCAATAATGCGGTAAACCGCATGATAGACGAAGATGTGGCCGGTGTGGAATTCATTGGAGTCAATACGGATAAGCAGGCCCTTACCTTATGCAAGGCGCCTAATCCTATGCAGATAGGCGAGAAGCTCACTAAGGGACTTGGAGCCGGAGCTAAGCCTGAGATCGGTGAAAAGGCAGCGGAAGAGAGCGCTGATGAGATACAGAACGCGTTAAAGGGTGCGGACATGGTATTCGTTACCTGCGGTATGGGAGGCGGTACCGGTACCGGAGCTGCTCCTGTCATAGCGGGCATAGCCAAGGATATGGGCATCCTTACCGTGGGCATAGTTACAAAGCCTTTCAGGTTCGAGGCAAAGCAGCGTATGCAGAACGCCATCCAGGGTATAGAGAACCTGAGAGAGCATGTGGACGCTCTCATAGTGATACCTAACGATAAGCTTCTGGAGCTTGTAGACAGGCGCACCACCATGCCTGAGGCGTTGAAGAAGGCAGATGAGGTACTGTTACAGTCAGTTACCGGTATAACGGATCTTATAAATGTTCCGGGACTCATAAACCTTGACTTTGCCGATGTACAGACAGTCATGAAGGACAAGGGCATAGCTCATATAGGCATAGGCAAGGCCAAGGGGGACGACAAGGCTCTTGAGGCAGTAAAGCAGGCGGTTTCATCACCTCTTCTTGATACATCCATCGAGGGAGCTTCCGATGTCATAATCAGCGTCAGCGGAGATATAAGCCTGATCGAGGCCAACGAGGCGGCAAGCTATGTCGAGGAACTGGCAGGAGAGAACGCCAACATCATATTCGGCGCCATCTATGACGAAAAGGCTACCGATGAGTGTACCATAACCGTCATTGCCACCGGCATAAACGAGAATCCTAACGCTGCATCCGCAGACAAAAAGCCTCAGAGGGCGGGCAATCTTTTCGGAGGACAGAGATACACGGCTCAGACAAGGAGCCAGTTCACTCCGTCCGAGAACCCTACCATCAAGAGGGACCGCGGCATACAGATAGGCTGGGATCAGGAGAGACCGGCAGCTCCGCAGTTCACGGCGCCTCAGCCAAGACAGCAGCAGTTTGCTGCTCAGCCTGAGGAGCAGCATGAGGAGCCTAAAAAGGAATTTCCGTTCAGGTCTCAGATGAATAAGGACATGACCATAGATATCCCTGATTTCCTGAAAAACAGGAGATGATCTTAACAATAAGAACAGCAATGGGGCTGGCCTATAGAGCGGAAGAGCTTCCGCTTTATAAGCCGGCTCTTTTTTGTTATTGAACAGGGTCTTCTATTGTGGTAGACTTTGGGATAAACGTGCAAGAAATAAAACTGATCGTTACGATTGATAAAACTGATCGGTGATATTGGGTCATAGGTTCGAATTATAAGACAGACTTGATTTTCGGGTGCTGAAGGCCCGGACAGATATAAGGAGGAAGGGGCAGTATGAAAAAGTATAATGTTGCTATCCTTGGCGCTACAGGCGCGGTAGGCCGTGAGATGATCAAGGTCCTTAAAGAGTATGAGATACCGGTGGGAGAGCTTAAGCTGCTGGCCTCCAAAAGGAGCGCCGGACAGAAGATCACATTTGACGGCAGGGAGATAACAGTGGAAGAGGCTGCTGAGGACAGCTTTAAGGGTATGGATTTTGTCCTCGGAGCGGTCAAAAATCCAATGTCAAAGAAATTTGCCCCATTCATCAAGGCTGCCGGAGCAGTATATATAGACAACAGCTCAGCCTTCAGGATGGATCCTGAGGTGCCTTTAGTTGTGCCGGAGATCAACGGAGACGACGCTTTAAGTAATAACGGCATCATCGCAAATCCTAACTGCTCCACCATCATAACCATGATGGCGGTCGCAGGTATTGCCAGGATATCTCCTATAAGGACAATGGTGGCAGCTACATATCAGGCGGTCTCAGGAGCCGGAAAGGAAGGCTTTGACGAGCTTGAGGAGCAGACGAGGGCCATAGTGAACGGCGGCGGGATAGAGCCTAAGATATTCCCTACGCAGATAGCCATGAACGTTATACCGTTCATAGGCAGCCTTACGGATAATCTCTATACCGATGAGGAAATGAAGATGCAGAACGAGGGAAGGCGCATACTGCACAGCCCTGAGCTTAAAGCTACCTGCACCTGTGTCAGGGTGCCGGTTATGCGTTCCCACTCCATAGCCGTAACAGTACGTACGGAGAAAAGGATAAGCGTGGAGGAGGCTAACGAGGCCATAAGGAATTATCCTGGAGTAAGGCTCATAGACGATTATCAGGGACGCTGCTATCCTACGCCTCTTGACACCTCGGATCAGGACATAGTCTGGGTCGGCAGGGTAAGGGAGGACCTTACGGACAGCCACGGGCTCACTCTCTGGTGCTGCGGAGATCAGGTGCGTAAGGGGGCTGCCAGCAACGCGGTGCAGATCATGAAGTACATTATAGATAAAACGTGATCTGATAAAGGATGAGATCTATTTTAGATCATAAACTGATAAAAGAAAAATGAACAGATAAGTAAGGGGCTTAAGCATCTGCCTGGTGAAGGGCAGAGCCTAAGCCCCTTTTTAAGAGGTGCAGTAAACAAACAGTATGCTGAACATACCGCATGCATACTTGTAAATTTAAAACTGCCGGTGGGTATTACTCACTGGCAGTTTAACTGTTGGATTCGTTAGTCTTGACAAACTCCGTTATCCTCTGTATGCTCTCATCACTTAATACGTGCTCTATCCTGCAGGCGTCATCGGCAGCGGATTCCTCGCCTACTCCGAGCTGCTTAAGGAAGGCTATGAGGATCTTATGTCTTGTGTATACGGATTCGGCTATCTTCCTTCCGTCGTCCGTAAGCTCTATGTATCCGTTACGGTTCATGGTGATGAGGCCGTCGGTCCTTAAGATACTCATGGCACGGCTGATGCTTGGACGGGAATAATTAAAATAGTCGGCAATGTCGATACTGCGGACTGCGCCGTATTTCTTCTTTAATATAAGTATCGACTCGAGGTAATCCTCTCTGGATTCATTATGTTCGTTATGCAAACTTAAGCCTCCTTGAACATAAATAATTCATAAATCGCTGTAAAGCATTCTATCAATTTGTTAAGAAAAAGTCAATGTACCTTGTGGGGTATATCGGGCATGTATAAAATAATATATTAATAAGACAGGTATATGATATGTAAAAACAGTTGGTGGAGATCAGGGCAGCCGTTATGGGATTTTAGAATTTTAAATAAGCTCCTGTGTATGGTATAAAGGAAAACAAAATGGATAAATGGTATGTTTACGCTAAAAAGGCGGATTTTAAGGGTATATCGGAAAGATTCGGCATCGATCAGGTGACGGCAAGGATATTGAGGAACAGGGATATAGTCACGGATGAGGAGATAGACTATTTTCTTAACGCCGGTCTTGACGACCTGTATGATGAAAGGCTCATTCCTGACCTTGAAAAAGCCGCGGCTATTATATATGAAGCAATAGTCTCTGAAAAAAGCATACGCATCATAGGAGACTATGATATAGACGGTGTCTGCGCTACCTATATACTTATGTCAGGGCTCTCAGCCGCAGGAGCGAGAGTCGATCACCGCATTCCGGACAGGATAAACGACGGCTACGGCATCAATATCAATCTGATCAGGGAAGCCGCTAAGGATGGTATCGACCTGATAGTGACCTGCGATAACGGGATAGCCGCTGTGGATGAGATACGGGCCGGAAGAGAGCTTGGTATAGATATAGTAGTAACGGATCATCATAATGTGAGAAAGGATGATGCGGGAAATGATATACTGCCGCAGGCTCTTGCAGTGGCGGATGTAAAAAGATCCGACAGCCGCTATCCTACGGAAGAGATATGCGGGGCCGTTACGGCATGGAAGCTTATAAAGCTTATATATGAGCTTGCAGGGACAGGTAAGGAGGAGTGGCTTAAATATATTGAATTTGCCGCTCTTGCTACCGTGGGGGACATCATGGAGCTTAAGGGCGAGAACCGGGTCATAGTTAAGGAAGGGCTTAAGCGCATGAGCTCAGGCAGCCGTAATATCGGCCTTAAGGTGCTTATAGACGAGCTCGGCCTTACGGGAAAGGATATAAATACCTATCACGTGGGATTTGTCATTGGCCCATGCATCAACGCCGGCGGCAGGCTCGAGACCGCGGAGAGTGCTCTTAAGCTCTTCATGACCGAAGATGAGGGGGAAGCTGAGATACTTGCAGGACACCTTAAGTACCTTAATGAGGAACGGAAGGCCATGACGGAAAAAGGCGCGAAGGAAGGCATAGCCATGGTTTCAGACCATATGCAGGACGACAGGGTGCTGGTAGTATATATACCGGAGCTCCATGAATCCCTCGCTGGCATAGTGGCGGGGAGGATAAAGGAGCATTTTAATAAGCCCTGCTTTGTCATAACCAGGGCCAGGGAGGGACTTAAAGGCAGCGGACGCTCCATAGAGGCCTATGACATGTTCAGCGCCCTTTGTGAGGCGGATGAATATCTGCTAAAATACGGCGGACACAGGATGGCTGCGGGCCTCAGCCTTAAAGAGGAGATGCTGGACAATTTCAGGATATTTCTTAATGAGCATTCCGGGCTTAAGGAGGAGGATCTTATAAAAAAGATATGGATAGACGTGCCTGCCCCCATATCCTATATGAGCGGAAGGCTTATCAATGAGATCGAGAACCTGAAGCCCTTTGGCAATGGATTTGAACGGCCGCTTTTTGCTGACAGGGGACTTATGATATCGGACATGAGGGTCCTCGGCAGTGCAAGGAATGCGCTTAAAGTACGGCTTAAGAGCAGCTCTGGCGCCATACTGGAGGGTATAATGTTTGGCGAGGCTGACGGCATGAGAGAGGAGCTATCCCATTACAGGGCCGTGGACATACTTTATTCTCCTGAGATCAACAGCTTCAGGGGTACGGAGACCATACAGATAAATATAAAGGGCTACAGGGAGACCAGGACATAACAAATTGGAAATAGTGCATTATTTATAAAAAAAACAAAAAATTGCTGTATTTATTGTCGATTGTATACTAAACTTTATTAATATATAATCATAACCAAGATGTCGATTGTATACAGTACACAACATTTAAAAACCAAGGAGGGACATTAGGTTATGAAAAAGAAACTTTCACGCATCCTGGCAGTGACGCTGGCACTCTCACTGACTGCAGCGCTCGCAGGCTGCGGAAGCTCATCTTCGACAGGAGATACAGCCTCTACTGAAGCTGCCGGGGGGGGTACTGGAGATTCCTCATCTGACAGCGGTTCAGAGGGCAAAGATTCAATAAAATTCCTTATCTCTTACGAGCCTCAGGGCGTGAGCCCGGGAGCAGCCAGCAAGGGCGTGGACTTCACCATAAGCGGAAATATCTATGACACTCTTATAAGAGAGATGCCGGATAACCGTTCGGAGTTCAGAGAGGGCCTTGCTACGGAGTGGACATTGAGCGAGGACGGTACCGAACTTTTATTTACCATCCGTGACGGCGTTAAGTTCCATGACGGCTCGGATCTTACGGTAGAAGACGTAGTCTTCTCACTTCAGTGGGACCTTGAGCAGGCACCTAATGCAGCGGCACAGCCTGTTATCAAGTCCATCGAGGCAGTTGGCGACAATCAGGTAAAGGTTACATGTAACTATGCATATAAGCCTCTTATCAACCTGTTTGCAACACCTGGCTTCGGAATATTCTCAAAGGCATTCTATGAGCAGTGCGAGGCTGACGGCACTAACTTCTTAAGAGTTGAGTGCGGTACAGGCCCATACATCCTTGACGAGTGGGTATCCGGTTCTTCACTTACACTGCACGCAAATGATGAATGGTGGGGCGGAGAGCCTGAGATCAAGAATGTAACCTTCGAGGTTGCTCAGGACTCAACGACAGCAGCACTTATGATGCAGAATGATCAGGCGGATGCATATTTCTGCCCTGCTGCAGCTGATACACAGATGCTGGATGAGCTGGATAATGTTAATTACAATTATGCTCCGTCATCCTTCATTTATTACATGATCTTCAATACTACAAGGGCTCCATTTGATGACCCTGCAGTAAGAGAGGCTATATCTTACGCTATTGACAGAGAAGCAGTTCTTCAGGGAGGTGTTGCAGGTGTTGGACAGGTTACTCCATTCTGCGTTGCACCGGGATTCTTCGGATATGATGAGGATTATGAGGCAAATCCTTATGATCCTGATAAGGCCGTTGAGCTCCTTTCAGCAGCAGGCTATAACGAGGGAGATATCACCTGCACCATGGTAACATCTTCCGAGACCTGGTATCAGAACCCTGCCCAGGTAGTACAGGCAAACCTTCAGGAGATCGGTATCAACTGTGAGATAGAGATCCTTGAGCCGGCAGCCTTCAAGCAGCAGGTACTTACCCAGAAGGACTTCGACCTGAGCTTCTATAACTCAGGCGCACCTATATCAGATGCTGACCCTGTTCTCTGGGGCAACTACCATACGACAGGCGACTATAACCTTGCAGGCGTAAATGATCCTGAAGTAGACGCTATTCTTGAGCAGGCAAGACAGTCCCTTGACGATGCTGAGCGTGAAGAACTCTACAGCCAGATCGGAGAGCTCAATAAGGAGAACAACTGGTACATCTATACTCATACAGGATATAACGGCGCTGCATATAATACGCACATAAAGAACGGATTCTATGAGTGCAATAACTACGCTATTTACAACAATATAGCTGAGTGGACATGGGAATGATAAACAGCTTATAAATTACAGCCTATAAAACTTTGATCAGCATATTGCTTTTGAGGTAATGACGATATCCCGGGCTTATGCCTGGGATATCGTTCTCTAAAAAAACGAAATGAAAGGGTAAAAATATGGTCAAATATATAGTCAAAAGACTGATCCTCATAATACCGATCATTTTCGGAATCTCCATCATATTGTTTACGATAATGAACCTTACACCGGGAGATCCGGCGCAGATGCTCATCGGTGATACATATACAGAGGAAGCTCTGGATCAGCTGAGAGCTGAACTGGGGCTCGATAAACCGTTCTTCCAGCAGTATATCGATTATATATGGAATGCGCTTCATGGAGATTTCGGCATTTCATACAGAACAAGGAACCCGGTTTTCGATGAGGTATTCTCAAGATTCCCTCATACGGTAGCCATAACATTTCTTTCAATAATAATACAGGTCGTTGTGGGAGTTATCGTAGGCATTGTCGCAGCGGTTAAGCAGTACAGCCTTCTTGATACTGTTTCCCAGGCCATAACCATGGTGCTTGCCAGCGTTCCGGATTTCTGGATAGGACTTATGCTCCTTCTGCTGTTCTCCGTAAAATTAGGTCTCCTTCCGCTTTCAGGAATCGAGAACTGGACCGGATACATACTTCCTGCAGTGGCAGTAGCCCTTCCGTATATGGCAAACCTGATACGACTTACGAGGTCCACGATGCTGGACGTCATGAGGATGGATTACATAGACACCGCCAAGGCTAAGGGCGTGCCTAAGAAAAAGATAATCTTCAAGCATGCCTTAAAGAACGCACTGCTTCCGGTCGTTACCCTTGCAGGCGTAAACATCAGCTGGATGCTCGGCGGAACGATAGTTATAGAGCAGGTATTCAATATACCTGGAATAGGCTCCCTTATGATCACGTCCATACGTAACAAGGATACGCCTGTGGTCATGGCGACCGTAATGTTCATAGCAGTGCTCTCATGTCTTATCAACCTGGCTACCGATCTTATATACGCAGCCATCGACCCGAGAGTAAAAGCTCAGATAAAGGGATAAGGGGAGGTTACACATGTCAGAAAAAAATACAGTTAATGTATCGGCGGCCGCTCCGAGAAAGTTTAAGAGAAAGAGCCAGCTGGAGATGGTGTGGATACGCTACCGCAAAAATAAGCTCGCACTGTTCGGGCTGGTAGTATTCCTTATCATAGTAATAGTTTCCATATCTACGCCGCTGTTTATAGATTATAAGGAGCAGGTAATAAAGCAGAACATAATGGATAAGTTTCAGACGGCGAGCGCCGCCCATCCATTCGGAACAGACCAGTTCGGACGAGACGTACTCTGCAGGCTGTTATGGGGAGCGAGATACTCAATACTCTGCGGACTCGGCGTTATGGCACTGTCCCTTTCAGTGGGCGCGGTGCTCGGAGCCTCGGCCGGATATTTCGGAGGAGCCTATGACCAGATCATAATGCGTATCCTCGATGTATTCTTTGCTATACCTATGACCCTTATGGCCATCTCCATAGTTGCAGCCTTCGGTAATTCCATACCTAACCTTATAGTTGCGATCTCCTTAGGCCAGATACCTAAGATGACCAGGATAATCAGATCCTCTGTCATAACACTTAAGGATCAGGATTTCATAGAGGCGGCAAGGGCCTGTGATACAAAGAAATCACGTATCATATTCAAGCACATACTTCCTAACGCCATGGGTACGCTTATAGTCGAGGGAACCCTTACAATGGGTAAGTCCATAATCCTTATCGCAGGCTTGAGCTTTATAGGAATGGGCATACAGCCTCCTGCACCTGAGTGGGGAGCAATGCTTTCAGAGGCAAAGAACTACATGCTCAACTATCCGTATCTCATGTATGCTCCAGGTATCGCCATAGTGCTTACGGCTTTGTCCATAACCCTTATAGGCGACGGCCTCAGAGATGCGCTTGACCCTAAGATGAAGAACTGATGAGGGAGGATTTCTTAAATGGCTGAAAAATTACTTGAGATAAAGGATCTGTGGGTGGAATTCAAGACTGACGACGCCCTGGTCCACGCCCTTAACGGAGTAAACCTTACGGTCAATAAGGGAGAAGCCTACGGTCTTGTAGGAGAGACCGGCGCCGGCAAGACCACCACATGTAAATCCATACTGCAGCTTCTGCCTGAGAGGGTAGGAAAGATAACCAACGGCGAGATACTGTTTGAGGGCAAAAACATACCTGATTTTACAGAAAAGGAGCTGGAGGATTTCAGAGGCTCAAAATGCGCCATGATCTTCCAAGACCCGATGACATCCTTAAACCCGGTGCTTACGGTAGGCGACCAGGTAGCTGAGGAGATAGAGCTGCATAACCCGGGAATGTCAAAGGAGGACATAGATAAGAGAGTGGACGACATGTTCAAGCTCGTAGGACTCCTTCCTGAGAGAAAGGGAGAATTCCCGCATCAGTTTTCCGGAGGCATGAAGCAGCGTATAGTCATCGCCATGGGACTTGCCTGCCAGCCGGACCTGCTGCTTGCCGATGAGCCTACAACGGCCCTTGACGTTACCATACAGCTTCAGATCCTTAAGCTTATGAAGGACCTTAAGGAACAGATGAACACCGCCATGATCATGGTCACCCACGACCTCGGCATAGTTGCCAAGATATGTGACAGGGCCGGTATCATGTACGCAGGTGAGATCATAGAGGATGGAGATATAGAGGATATATTTGAGAGCAAATACCACCATCCATATACAGTTGGACTGTTCGGTTCAATACCGGATCTTACGGTAAAGACAGACAGGCTTAACCCTATACAGGGACTTATGCCTGATCCGGCGGATCTTCCTACCGGCTGCAAGTTCCACCCTCGCTGCCCTAAGTGCTACGAGGAGTGCGTGAACGTTGAGCCTAAGGTTTATCAGCTTTCGCCTTCTCATATGATTAAATGCCATCTGTTCAAGGATATCAAAGAAGGAGGTAATGAGTAATGCCAACTCCTCTTTTACAGACAATAGGATTAAAGAAATATTTTAAGACCAGCAAGGGCGTGCTCCACGCCGTGGACGATGTCAATTTTACCATAGAAAAGGGACAGACCCTCGGAGTAGTAGGAGAGTCCGGATGCGGCAAGACGACCCTTGGAAGGACCATCTTAAGGCTCACTGAGCCAACGGAGGGCCGCATAATGTTTGGCGGTAAGGATGTAACACATGCCGCGGGTAAAGAGATGCACGAATTCAGGAAGAACGCCCAGATCATTTTCCAGGATCCGTCCTCATCCTTAAATCCGCGTATGTCCGTCGGTGATCTGATCGCTGAGCCGATGAAGGTCATGAAGACCATAACGGGTAAAAAGGCCCTTGAGGAAAGAGTCTATGAGCTGATGAACATAGTCGGACTTGACGACAGGTTCTACGTATCTTATCCTCATGAGCTGGACGGCGGCCGCCGCCAGAGGATAGGAGTGGCAAGAGCCCTTGCCCTTGAACCGGAATTTATCGTCTGTGATGAGCCGGTATCCGCACTGGACGTATCTATACAGGCGCAGATATTAAACCTGCTTATGGATCTGCAGGATAGGATGGGTCTTACATACATGTTCATTACCCATGACCTCTCAGTGGTTAAGCATATATCTACTGACATAGCGGTCATGTACCTTGGACAGTGTATAGAAAAGGCTCCTACGGATGAGCTGTTTGAAAAACCGCTGCATCCGTATACCCAGGCCCTGCTGCAGGCCATACCTGTACCGAACCTAAAGAACAGGACGATAGAAAGCACCATAAAGGGCGAGATATCGAGCCCGATCGATCCTAAGCCGGGCTGCCGTTTCGCCACAAGATGCCCTTATGCAAAGCCGGAATGTACCGGACATGACCTTGACCTTAAGGAAGTAGCGCCTAACCATTTCGTTAAGTGCGTGCTTGTATAATAAATATTGTTTCCCATCCGTTTTTCTTCCCCACTGTCCGCAGGCAGCATATTGACCGGATCGTTCCGGAAATGCCTGCGGGCGGGGATGGGAGAGAAAATCATTAACAGTAATGCAGGACACATTTTGGATAATTTTCTGGACAAATTGGCTTGCATTCGAATCGAAATAGTAGTAAAACAGGATTAAATATAAATGTCGACAAAATACTGTCGACAAATAATAAAAAGTATAGTCTTTTAGGCCAAGACGCCGGGACATTAAGCTTATTTCTTATCATGAAAGGAGCAAAAAGCAATGAAACTGATGCACACAAAATTGCCTGATTTCCTTAAGAAGGCAGTAGCAGCGGGCAAGAAGATCAACCCGGACACCCAGGTAACGATCGAAGGCTTCGAGAGCATGAAGTCGGCTAAGCTGGCATCCTTAAGAGTCGGAAGGATCGAAGATGAGATAGTGGAGCTCACAAGCCAGAACCCTAAGATCAAGAGGATCGAGATCCAGATGATACCGAGAGTTGCAGAGACCATCAATACGGTCATCATCAAGGGTATAGAGGAAGACGGAAGCTGCCCTAAGGCTATCATGGATACCATGTTCCTTACGGTGCCTGGCGAAGAGGTGTATCTTGAAGGCGTCGGCGAAGTAAGCGACAGACGCGCTCCGCTTGATTGATATAGAAGAGAGGTATAAAGACATGAAATTAAAATACAGGATCATCGAAAGAGGCGTAGCTGACGGACTTGTACCGTTCCCTCTCGTATTTATCGACAAGAAGGACGTTGAGGCCTGCGGTCTTACATATCTTGAGGCTTTCCAGAAGATAGCAGATGAGTACAAGGACGACTGCATGGCAGCCGATATTATTGATATGAACGCCGTGACCGTAAGCTCCGACGGCATCATGGGCGATGCAGCAGTAGTTGCATTTGCATCCCTTGATCACGGTAAGATCAACAAGGACTTTGGTTTCATCAATGTCAGCGAGATCCCTTACTATCCGGAGATCGTCAAGGATGAGCCTCACATGAAGCAGTGGGAGCTGGACGGATTCGTAGGAAAGAGGCTCTACAGAGGCCCTAATATGGAAGACAGAGGCTTCAGGAACGTTCATAACGAGAACATGACAATGACCGGACGCATCGCAAACAACAACACAGGTTCTGAGATGATGAACCTTGTGGAGATGACGGAGATCCTTGTTCCGTGCTTCGGAATGAACCAGATCATGAAGGACGGAGACGTGCTTGTGGGAATCGCAGGCGCAGAGATCTCAGTCGGAATCGGAATGGTCGTAAGAGAGAAGCTCGGACGTATATTCAACTGGTCCTACGGCGCAGGCCAGACGGCCCATAACTCAGCTAAGTATGCTAAGACCGTTAAGTCAGACTATCCTGCTATCGTAGCTCCTAAGCCGGTACACGCTGAGCATGTATTAAAGGCTCTGGATGCAGGTCTTGTAGTAGGAAGAGATCTTGGCTGCTCACCTGTAAACCTTGCCATCGCTCATGCTGGCGGATATGAGATAGATCTTGATAACATCACTGAGAGAGCATGGATCGAGCTCGAGTCTGTAGGCTGCTCAAAGGATGAGTTAAGCAAGCCTTCACCTAAGATGTCAAGGGAAGAGATCATAGCAAAGGCTGATGAGATACTTCCTGGAATCCCTACGGCTAAGCTGTATAAGGCAAGCGAGATCGTTACAAAGAAGGAGCTTGAGGTCTGATCACAAAACCTTGATGGGTCGATCAAACCAGTCCGTATAATCAATACCGTTTCCCCGCTGAAGCGGGGAAACGATAAAGATAAAACTATCAAAAAACACTGGATAAAGGATAGTGTTTTTTTGTGCTCAAAAATGCCGCCCGTATGAATTTTCAGAATATCTCACAGGGCGTTGGTAAAATGTGTAGTGCAAAATCCCGTATAATTTGGTAATATTAAATGTACTGCAAAGAGAATTGCCGTAATTACACGGGAAATCAAAGGAGACATTATGTCAGAGGAATTTATTATAGCGTATGCCGACAAATCCGTACTTAAGATATCAGGACTTAATATCAAAGGTATGAGCACTACCGAGGTCGAGGATCTGTTATCGGATAAGCTCAAGGCGTTTGTAAGAGTCATAGGCGTTACAGGAAGCTCGATAGAGATGGACGTGTATGACATCGACCCGGAGCAGGTAAGAAAGAACGCCGATGGAGTCATAGATACCATCGCTCTTGCGGAGGGCATCTCTGTAAGCGATGTCACAAGCTTAAGCTGCAGCGACAGGATCGTTCCGGTGGATTTCAACAACATACCTGACGAGCCTATATCGGACTGCCCTATGGAAAGGTGGATCAAGAGAGGATGAAGGCATATATACTTCCTACCGGAAATGAGATACTTGAGGGGATAGTAAGGGATCTTGACGCTCCTGAGATCATGAGACAGATAGTAGCCGAGTGGCCTGCTGCGGAGGTGACCAGGGTATCGCCGATAATAGATGAGGAAGACGCCATATTCAAAAAGATCTGTGATGCTGCAGAGACCGGGGCTGATCTTATCGTACTAATAGGCGGCAGCGGAGGAGGACACAGGTTTTCAAATTCCCTCGGACGTGATTTTACGCACACCGCCCTTGTAAGATACCTTGACGAGTATTCGGCAAGGGAGATATACGGCAAGAACGGACACATGTGGAGCAAGTTAGTATGCGGGAAGAAGCATAACGCATTGTTCATAAATGTACCCGGGCCGTTCCAGGAGGCCAAGGCCGCCATGGAGGCATGTGTAGCAAAGATGCATGAGGGAGCCGGGGTAGAGGATATAAGTAAGGCAATGGCTCAGGCAGTATTTGAGAAATATCCAAAGGGAGCCGCATCCTTTGAGGAAAGCGGCAAGTAAAATATAAGGAGCTGATTTATCTATGACAGGGGGGCTTAGCAGGCTTTCATCGGTCGGGTTTACATCTTTAAGCCAGCAGGTGACCAACGAACTGAGAAAATCCATAATCGAAAACAGGCTGAAGGCAGGGACAAGACTGACTGAGAGTGAGCTGAGTACAACCCTCGGGGTCAGCCGCACGGTCATAAGGGAGGCTATAGCCGTCCTTAATAAGGATGGATTTCTTGAAAAGGAATCCAGCCACTGTACAAGAGTGGCGAGCTATTCGGCAAAGGACATAAGCGAGATCTATGATATGAGGGCCTGCCTCGAGTCCGGAGCGCTGGAACTCATGGAGGATCCGAGGCTTATAGTCGATGAGCTTAAGGCCATAAATGAAAAGGCTAAAGCCATAGCCCTTACGGAGCCTTTTGACGGGCTTGCCTTTGTTGAGGCGGACATGGATTTCCATACATGCATAATCAAGTATGCCGACAACAGCATAATGATGGATTCATGGCACCGCATCATAGGCCCGCTTCAGGTACTTTTGCACAGATATATTTTCTTTATCGTCAATAATACCGTGGAAAAGAGAGCCTCCTATGACCATAACCGCATCATAGAAAAATTCGGAACCGGTGATAAAAAGCTTATAAATGAAGTTTTAAAGGATCACAGCATGGTCATGAAGCAGATCCTTTTGGAAAAGCTGCTGGAAGCATAAGCTTTTATGAGCTGCATTGCCTTAAAATTATTTGTTTTGAGGTAACAGCATGTCGACTTCCACAAAATTAGTAGAGAACGTAAAACTGCCCAGGTTTGTAAGGGTAAGACAGGAATTTCCCCACTCCGAGCTTACGGATGAGGAAGTATTAAAGATTTTTAACGAGCAGATAAAGGCCATGGAGGGCAGGGTAAAGCCCGGCCAGAGGATCTGTATAACGGCTGGAAGCCGCGGCATAGATCATATGCCGATGATTTTAAAGGCAATATCCGACTGGGTGAAGTCCAAGGGCGGATCGCCGTTTATTGTTCCTGCCATGGGTTCTCATGGAGGCGCGGTGGCAGAAGGGCAAAAGGCGCTTTTAGCAAGCCTTGGTATCACGGAAGAGACCATAGGCTGCCCTATACTGTCATCCATGGAGACGGTGCATATCGATACCGTGGACGGCCTTGAGGTGCATATAGATAAGAATGCCTATGAAGCCGACGGCATAATCCTGTGCAACCGCATAAAGGCTCACACGAGCTTTAACGGGCCTTTTGAATCAGGCCTTATGAAGATCATAGCCATAGGGCTTGGCAAGCAGCACGGAGCCTATACCTGCCACGCCATGGGCGACGATCATATGTCCGAGAGGATAGAGGCTATAGGAAAGTCTGTCATAAGGAATGCAAATGTTTTGTTCGGCACGGCTCTCCTTGAAAACGCCTTTGACAGGACATTTAAATTAGAGGTCATAACCTCCGAGGACATAGAAAAGAGAGAGCCGGAGCTGTTAAAGGAAGCAAAGGCTGCCATGGGCAGGCTGTATTTCGACGACTGCGATATCCTTGTGGTAAGGGCCATAGGCAAAAACTACACGGGAGCGGGCATGGACCCGAATGTGGTCGGACGCTGCGTCAATCCAAAGCTTAAGATGGGCATAGAGTCACAGCGTCTGTGTATACTGGACTTAAGCGATGAATCACACGGCAACGCTACCGGCATGGGCAGGGCCGACTTTGCGCCAAAGAGGTTCTTTGACAAGATAAGCATGGATGATACCTATCCTAACGGCATCACCAGCTACAGCATATCGGCCTACAGGATACCTATGATCATGGATAATGATAAGGAATCCATCCAGGCCGCTGTAGTAAGCTCATTAAATATCAACTATGATGATCCGAGGATCATAGTGATAGATAATTCCCTTGAGATAGAGGAGATCCTTATCTCTGAGGCTATGATAGAGGAAGCCCGCGGCATAAAGGAGCTTTCCATAACAGGCGAGCCGTTTGAGCTTGAATTCAGTGAGAGCGGAGAGCTGCTTACGACAGCCCGCGCATAAAAACAAACAGGAGCAAACTATGCTTAAGACAGGCATATTGGGAGGCACCTTCGATCCGCCACACAATGCTCATATAATGATGGCTGTCGCTGCCATTGAGGAGGCGGGCCTTGACAGAGTCATACTTATGCCTAACGGAGACCCGCCGCACAAAAAAGCGCGGGTCTCCGCTTCATGCAGGCTGAAAATGACAAGGCTTGCGGCAGAAGAGATACTTAAGCTGCTCAATAAGGCAGGCAAAGCGGCTGCCGGGGATGTAAACGGCTTTATTAATGAAAATGAAGATATCGGAAAGGCAAACGACTGCGGCTGCGGCAAAAATGAGCCCGCCGCAGGTAAGAAAACGGAGATACTCGTAAGCGACCTTGAGATCGTAAAAACCGGCCCGAGCTTCCTGGCTGATTCCATTGAGGAGATAAGCCGGCTTTATCCGGAGGACGAGCTGTATTTTATTGCGGGAGGCGACGCCATTTCCAGTATGGCTTCCTGGTATAAGGCGGAGAGGATATTTGAGAAGGCTTCCATACTCGCATTTAAAAGAAAGGGGCCTTTAAACTTGAATATTGAGCCGGCAGTAAGATATCTTGAAAGACGCGGGGCAAAAGTTGTTTTAGTCGATTGTGAGCTTCCGGATATCTCCTCGACTGAGATAAGAAGGCTGATAACCGATGGCAGGCCCTATGAGAAATATCTGCCGGAAACAGTCAGCCGCTATATAAAAGAAAATAAATTGTATTCTTGACATGGCATCATGATTTATCTATAATATCAAATGCGCCGTAACTGGCCGTGCACTAGTAGCTCAATTGGATAGAGCGTTCGGCTACGGACCGAAAGGTTGGGAGTTCGAGCCTTCTCTGGTGCATGATAAAAGCCGGGTCTTGACAGTTATCTGTCGGGATCCGGCTTTTTTAATGCATATTCGGCGTCAGCTTTTGACAAAAGATATATGCAGTATTGATTCATACTTATATTTTCCTGTCTGGAATGTTCTGCAAGGCTTAAGTGCAGACTCTTTGGCATGCGCAGCTTAAATTGCCCGGAGTAATCATTGATCCGCTTAGGTTCCGGTATCTCAATGCCTTCTTCAATGGCTGCCATGAGCCATTCTTTTTTTGCATCAAGAGCATTTTGTGCAGTGTCAGCAATATTCTCTCCGCAGGTAATGCAGCCTGGAAGTTCCGGAAATGAAGCAGTAAACCCGCCCTCAGAAAGATCCTCAATTATTTCCATTTTGTACGGGAGGTTCATATAGTATTTAAGATCTTTTATCATTTTGCTCCTCCTCTTCAATAATTTGTTTAATAAGCTCTATGTATACTCTCTTTATTGGTCTGTGTTTCGGTATGGTTACGGGAAAGTGTCCGTCTTTACGGAATGTATAATGACTGTTTCCGCTGCCGGGCCTGGTAAGTTTATAACCATAATGATTCATTATTTTGGTTATTTCCTCGAATCTGATATCATTTGAGAGGGAATTGAATTTTGAAATTAATTTATCAAATTTTGACATTATTTACTCCTTAATTATAAATGGTGTCATATATGGTGTCAATTACAAGAAATGAATAAGTTAGAATTATATATAGGGTGTTTCAGGAAAAGAGAAAAATAATAGAAATAAGAGTATAGAAAATGAAATAAGATTATATTTCTATATTATAAACGGTTATTTATTAATTATTTCTTAAAAATGCATCGTAATATTTTCGTAAGAATTTGAAAAGTAAAAGTAATAGCTAAAATAGGAGACAGCAAATATAATAGGCGACAGTAGGATAAAGCATAGCCTCTTAGCCACATCTTGTATGTGAAATCGATACAGTATACAAAAAAGTATTGATTTATAGCTCACAGAGTAGTAAACTATGCAACGTAATTATTATCATACTCGCGTAATGTATAGTTACACGGGTAAAGAAAAAGGAGAGTGCATTCAAATGAGAAAGCAGACAAAATTAGCTGTTGGAGTTTCAGCAGCTGCTCTGTTAGCTATCGGTGCATCAATGACATCATTCGCAGAGACTCGTGGATGGGTTAACGAGGGTGATGCTTGGTACTACTACGATAACAGCGGAGACTATGTAACAGACAGATGGAAGAGCTACAATGGTAACTACTTCTACCTTGGCGATGAGGGTTACATGCTCACAAACCAGCTCGTAGAGGATGGCGACAACTACTACTATGTAGATGCTAACGGTGCTATGGTTAGAAACACATGGGTAGCTATCGCAGCTGACGAGGACGAGGAAGAGGATGTAGATTACAGATGGTACTACTTCGGATCATCAGGTAAGGCTTACAAGGACTCAACAGGAAAGACCATCAACGGTAAGAAGTATGGCTTCGATGAAGAGGGTAAGATGCTCTTCGGATTCGTAGATGCTAACGGTGCTTCAATCAATACCGAGGACGACGCAATCCTTAACTGCACATACTACTATGGGACCAATGATGACGGAGCACGTCACTCAGGCTGGTTAAGGTATGAGGATGGTTTCGATACAACTGACTATGACGAGCTTGATTATGCATACTACTGGTTCAACTTCGATTCAAACGGAAAGAAGAGAACAAGCATAACAAAGAAGATCAACGGTGAGTGGTACAACTTCGACGAGAACGGCGTTATGATCACAGAGTGGGCTGACGGAGCTGCAACAGCTTCAGAGTCAAGGTACTTCAATGACAACCTTGAGAATGGTTCACTTGAGAAGAACGCTTGGATCTGGTCAGAGGCTTCAGAGGACTGGGCAATCTATGAGGATGACTCAGATGAGCACTGGTTCAGAACTGATAACAAGGGTTACATCCTTACAGATCAGACAAAGAAGATCAACTCTAAGTGGTATGTATTCGATGAGTGGGGAATCATGCAGTATGGTCTTGTAGAGCTTGACCAGGCTAAGGTAAGCGGAGCACACCTCGTTCAGGCATTCAATGAGGATAATGTTGAGGCTGAGGATCTTTATGCATTAAGCGGTAACTTCTTCTACTTCTCAGACAACGAGGAGACAGATGGAGCTATGAAGACAGGTTCTTCAATCAAGATCTCTCTTGCTGACGATGACTACACATTCGGATTCACAAAGACAACCGGTGAGGCATTCTGCGGCGTTGAGAACAACAAGGTATACAGAAATGGTATCCGTCAGGAAGCTGAGGATGACAAATACGCTGTAGTTCTCGGTGGTAAGGGTACAGAGGTTAACGAGTATCTTGTTAACTCAACAGGTACACGTATGAAGGCTCAGAAGTACTACAAGGACGACAACGATGAGTACTATGTAGTAATGAGCGGTTCTGACAAAGAAGGATACGACATCAGACACGTTGATACTCTTGAAAAGGCTAAGGCATTCGTTGCTGAAGCTAAGGATGCTGACTGATTAGTAGCATAAATATTCATAAAGAATGTTCTAACCAAAAGCGACTCGGGAAACCGGGTCGCTTTTAATTATTCCGAATCTTATAAACTCTGAATATAGGGATATACCTCTGCAACATTGGTATCTTTCCACTGGGGAATATTTTATGCCAAAATTATATAAAAATGCTCCCCAATGTTTAATGATAATCAAAACAATGGAGATATACAAAATACGTTTGATACTTTGAGCCCAAAAAATGGAGATTACTTGAAAATCGCCCTTATAAACCCTATAATAAAGACAAGAAAAGGCATCACCGATGACGGTTAGCCTTAGTATATTCAGTGTAAAAACACTAACCTACTTTAGCACGGGCGGTTAGTGTTTTTTATTTGTGAATGTATATACAGCTAAATTATCATATGCTCAATAATAGTTTTTCAAAACAGTTCCACACGTCCAAGCAGCATATCTATCAGATTACAATGTAGGATTCCGTTATCATCGAAAAAATTATGTGGGATATCCATACGGATAACTATTTTTTTGAAAAAATCTTTTGTAAGCATTAATGATGCAAGCTCGGAAGATTCCTTTTTATCAGTATCCATTTTGAAAGCTGACTGGATATAAATTTTTCTGTCTGCATCATTTACAACAAAATCGATCTCTTTTTGCAAATTTGCTCCACCGGTACGATCAGTTACAACCCCAACATCAACAGAATATCCTCTAATTATCAATTCGTTATAAATGATATTTTCCATTATGTGTCCAGGATCATATTGACGATAATTAAGCCTTGCGTTACGAAGTCCAATATCTGTGTAATAATATTTGTTTGGATATTTGAAATATGTCTTTCCTTTTACATCGTAACGTTTTGCCATGGATATGAGAAATGAATCAATAGCATACTGCACATAATTGGACACCAACGTGGAGTTTATCTTTTCCTTTCTCATGCCGGTCAATGCATTGGAGATATTAGTAGGATTAGTCAGCGAACTGATTTGCGAGGCAAGGAAATCCAGAATTTCATTTAAAATATCCTCACGTTCTATCCCATTACGCTCCACTATATCCTTTATATACAATTCACTGAATAATGACGAAAGATAATCTTTTTTATCCTTTACATCTGTTAATGCCAATATACGAGGCATGCCACCATACAGCATATATGTATCAAGAGCTTTTTGTTCATCTCCTCCGACATAGGAATAAAATTCCATAAAAGATAATGGATATACATGGATCTGAGTAGCGCGGCCGCGAAATTCTGTAGCAATATCTTTTGACAGTCCTTTTGAATTGCTGCCGGTAACATACACATCCAGATTTTTATATGCCTTAAGTTCATTCAGCATATCGTAAATGGTAACTTCAATATTGCCATTTTCATTATCAATGACTTTTGTGGTAAGTTGAACTTCATCGATAAATAGATAAAATCTGTCACTATGATTCTTTGAAACGATAGACTCAACATATTCACAAAGCTTAATAGGATCTCGAAATTTATAATAACGTCTCTGATCCAGCTCAATTTTAATTACGTGATCTGCCTGAACACCCTGTGAAAGAAGATAGTCATAAAATAAATCAAAAAGCAGTACTGACTTCCCACAACGGCGGATGCCAGTGATTACCTTAACCTCATCATTCCACATATTATGGATAATTCTATTTAAGTAATAATCCCGTTTAATCATACCGCTTACCTTATACTTAAGACGTTTACGTCGTAACTTTCATGTATAGAATATCGTTCTTTTTATTAAATATCAATATTTTTTATAATGAATGATAATTTCAATTAAATAAAGTAACAGTAAATCGTGTATTATCCAATTAAAAATATTCTCCATATCATTTCAGTCAAGCATTTCGATATTTACCATTTTTACAAAAACCTTAAAAATGGTAAATATAGTATAATTAAATGATAGAGGCTAACTATAGTAGTTAAAAATCATAATGGCAGTAACTCTGGATATTTATGCTGTGTATGCAGATAATACTCGGCATAATAAAGAAATACAGAAGGCATTATGGCATGTGTAAAAAGGGCAAGGTATCATTCAATCCTTATATATGCAAGCTTACTTAAGAAGGGAAATGGTACAGAAAAGCTGACAGAACCTATATAATATTTTTTATCGAAGAATAATTATAAGATACTCGCGGATAGAACAGAGCATTTTAAGAAAGATATGTAAGGAGTAAGAAATATGAACAGCGTTGTTGATGAGATTAGGGAAGAAGGAAGGTTAGAGAGCAGCATTCAAGCAGCTAAAAGAATGCTTAAGCTTGGGAAATTAACATACGAGGATATCGCAACTTGTACGGATCTTCCATTAAGTGAAATAATTAAACTTGCTCAAGAGAAAGACGCCAAATAATGAATAAATTTTAGAGCTACAAGTATGTATTGATAAAGTGTGTAAAATTTTTTCTATTTCAGCAGCTTGGCGATATTTTATTTGTGGCAAAAACACTCTAAGGCGTCTATTAATAATTATTGTAAAAGCGACTCGGGAGACCGAGTCGCTTTTGATTATTAGATTATAATATGACTGAAATTACTTAGCGATAGAAACGCTTTCCTTCTCCTCCAGCGCATCCTTAGCAGCATCTAAGTCATCTACATGGATGATATCGTATCCCGTATCATCGTCACCGCTGAGAACTACATAATATTCATCATTGTCATCCTTGTAGTACCTGTCAGCCTTCATGCGTGTACCTGTTGAATTAACAAGGAACTCGGCATCTGATTCAACAAGGTTTCCACCATTATCATAAATGTCTATGACAACTATTTCATACTTATCATCATCAGCTTCCTGACGAATACCATTGAAGTATACCTTGTTGTTTTCAATTCCGCTGTATGCCCTACCAGTTGATTTATCAAATCCGAATGTATAGTCATCATCAGCAAGAGAGATCTTGATTGAAGAACCTGTCTTCATTGCGCCGTCATTCTCCTCATCATCAGAGAAGTAGTAAACGTTAGCGTTATCAAGTGCATATATATCCTCTGCATCAACTTCATCTTCATCAAATGCCTGAATCATATAAGCATTGCTGCCGTTTACCTTAGGAGTAGACAACTGTACAAGACCATACTGCATGATACCATTCTCATCGAATACATACCACTTAGAGTTGATCTTCTTTGTCTGCTTTGTAAGGATCTGGCCCTTGTTGTCCGTTCTGAACCAGTGATCATCCTCATCATCAAGGCCCCAATCCTCATTAGCTGCGGTCCAAATCCAAGAATTCTTCTGGAGAGAACCATTCTCAAGGTTGGAATTATAGAACTTTGAGGTTGTTGACCATGTGGAACCTGCCCACTCAGTGATCATAACGCCGTTCTCATCGAAGTAGTAGCTATTGCCGTTAATCTTCTTTGGATTTGTAACATTGTTTGCTGTTCTCTTTACACCATTAGATCCGAAATTGAACCAAAAGTACTCATAATCAAGATCATCATAGTCGGTGGTATCGAAACCATCCTCATACCTTAACCAGCCTGAGTGACGTGCTCCGTCATCGTTGGTTCCGAAATAGTATGTGCAGTTAAGTACAGCGTCATCTTCGTTGTTCAGTAATGCACCATTCTCGTCTACGAATCCGAAGAGCATCTTACCCTCTTCATCGAAGCCGTACTTCTTACCGTTGATGGTCTTTCCAAGAGAATCGGTGTATGCCTTACCTGATGATCCGAAGTAGTACCATCTGTAGTCTACATCCTCTTCCTCATCCTCGTCAGCTGCGATAGCTACCCATGTGTTCCTAACCATGGCGCCGTTAGCATCTACATAGTAGTAGTTGTTTCCGTCTTCTACGAGCTGGTTTGTGAGCATGTAACCGATATATAAAACAACAAATGAAATTAAAGACATTACGACAAAGTCGACGACATTAAGCCCAAAATCAACTGACAGATTTCGGTGAAAAAATAAGCTTCGGCAGAAAAATATTTAAACAAATTAAATAATTAAATTTTATAGTTTTTTACACCATTCATCCTGCACGAAAATATCTGCTAATATGAGTCTGAACGCCTTACCGGGAAGCACAAGGACCGTCAGAATTTAACTATAAAGGACATTAATTATGAAAAAAAGAAAAGACGGAAGATATGAAAAAAAGATCAGATATAACGGCAGGAGATATTCTGTTTATTCCAGCACCATCAAGGGACTTAATGAAAAAGAGGACGCCCTGAGGAGGCAGCTTGCAGCAGCGGAGCATAAGGAGTCGGCGGTCACCCTCGATGACTATTATGAAAAATGGAGTACTTCGCGCAAGAACACGGTGGCGGGAGCTACAGTAAGGCAGCAGTATTTCTTGTACAGGACCATGGCGGAGGTGACGGTAAGAAACGGAGTAAAGTTCGGTACACTGAGGCTGAATGAGATCGAGAGGAGAGATATACTGGAGTTGCAAAAGCGGCTGTACAGCATCAGGCGCAGCGGTGGAAGGTTTGGCTACAGCACCATGACCGTCAATAACATGATAGCCATAGTGAGCCACATAATGTCCGACGCTGTGATGGAACGGCTTATAAGCTGGAATCCGGCTAAGGGCGTGAAGCCCTTAAAAAAGACGGGGCCCATGGCAAGGGATACCATTCACAGGGCCTTAACGGTAGATGAAACAAAGGCGTTTTTTGCCGCTGCAAGGGGAGAATGGTATGAGCCGCTATTTGAATTCCTGCTCTTTACAGGCTGCCGCATAGGGGAGGCTTCAGCTATCAGATATTCAAATATCAATAATAAAAGCCTTACCATCAAAAATACGGTCTCAAGGGATGAGCACGGCATATATTATGTCAGCGATACGGCAAAAACGGCCGCGGGAGTGAGGACCATACCTATGACAGAGGATATGAGGATGGCTATCAGGGCTCAGAGATCGTTAAATAAGGAGGCCTTTGGAAGAGCTGAGGAAGGATATGTTTTCAGATCCAAAAGCGGAGGCATAGTAAGAGAGAGCGTGGTGAACAGAAATATAACTGCAATATGCTTAAGGGCTGGAATAGACAGGTTCACGGCCCACGCCTTCAGGGATACCTTTGCCACCAGGGCGCTGGAAAGCGGTATGAAGCCCAAGACCCTGCAGGAGATACTGGGGCATTCTGATATTGGCATGACCATGAATCTTTACGCCCATGTGATGGAAACGACAAAGGTAAAGGAGATGCGTATGATCAGGATCTCAATAACATAAACCTGGAAATCGGATAAATGTGTGAATTTCAGCCCATATCCAAATGCGGGACAGGATCAGGATGCGTTGACGACAGCGCTGACGACATTTATAAAAGCCATATGTATTTGTTCATAATAATGTAATTTGACTTAATAAATGTACACTACTATAATCAAGACATAAGCGTGGATATGGCGAAAAGCCTGTCTGCCAGAGGCTTTTTACAGTAAGATAAATGCAGATATCGTATAGTAACGATATGTCACATTTCATACGGGAGTGTATTACATCATGAAAAAAAGATCAGTATTTTCATTAATCCTTCTGACATTCATGGCGGCGATATCCATCACCTCCTTTGCCTACTATACCAAGACAAGAGGGATTCCGAATGTAAGGATAACTATTGATACGGGGGCGCTGGAGCCTGGAGATGATCTATCTGACGACGCTGAGGCCTATGTAAGTGTGCCGGAGAGCAACATATATTACGAACTGGACGACGCGGAATGGATAGATGACATTACCGAGCTCAAGGTGGGGGATGCTCCGCGTATGAGAGTATGGCTCTATGCGATACCAAGAGAGGTCGAGAGCAAGAATTACAGTACGATATATCTGTTTAACGGAAGCTACAGCCCGAGTAATGTAAGAGTTAACGGCGGAGAGCTTATATCTGCTGATAAAAGAGATTCGGGCTATGCGCTTATGGTCACGCTTAGGGTCGATCCGGTAGAGGGAACCTTCTCGGATCCGATATCCGCCAACTGGTCGTCTCCGATAGGCAAGGCTACCTGGGATGTAGATTATAATGACTCGGGGTATTATGATGTGACCTGCTACAGGGGATCAAAGGTGGTCAAGAGACTTTATGATTACCATGGTAATTACTATAATTTCTACCCGTATATGACTGAGCCGGGAGAGTACTCGTTCAGGATAAGGACAGTTGCTAAGCCTGGAGTGTCCGGAGGCAAGGCTTCCGGTTGGACTGAGTCGTCGATACTCACGGTAAATGCCGACAAGGTATCAAATGGAAGCGGACAGACCACCGCAGATGAGCACGGCGGATCCTCAGCAACTTCCGGGACCGTCAGCAGCATAAACGGACAGAATCTCGGAACCCAGTATGGCTGGATCACTTCGGGAAGCGACAGATATTTCCGCTATCCGGACGGACAGCTTGCAACGGGCTGGCTCAACTTAAACGGGGTGTATTACAGATTTGACGCCACTGGCAAGATGCTCAAAGGATGGCAGAAGAATGACTACGGCAGCTGGTTCTACCTTGATCCTAATACCGGAGCCATGAAGACAGGCTGGTTCAATGATAACGGCAGCTATTATTATCTCCGCACTGATAAGGGTGATTATGAGGGCGTGATGGTGACCGGCTGGGCCGATATTGGAGGCAAGAGATATTATTTCAATGAGAGTGGAATGATGGTGACCGGCTGGAGAGGCATCGATGGAAAGTATTATTATTTCTATCCGCAGGGCAGCGCCACGGCTGACGGAAGCTATGGCTATATGGCTGTAAATACCACGATAGACGGGGTGTTCGCTGTTGGAGCGGATGGAGCCTGGATCCACTGATAGATTTAAGGAAGTGCATTATGCAAAAGGTGTTTTTTGATTACAGCGGCATACTTGATGAGGTGTCCGCTGAGGAAGTAAACGCATGCCTGAAAAAGGCAGTATCAGCAAGAGATAAGCTGATCAACAAAACAGGAGAAGGAAATGAATTTACGGGGTGGGTGGACCTCCCCGTAAATTTTGATAAGGAGGAGTTTGAGAGGATAAAAAAGGCTGCTTTGAGGATAAGGCAGGATTCGGATGTCCTTATAGTCATAGGCATAGGCGGAAGCTACCTTGGGGCAAGGGCCGCCATAGAGTTTTTGGGAAACTCGTTTTATAACGAAAAGGACGGCCTGAAGGTATATTTTGCCGGAAATTCCTTAAGCCAGAAATATCTCAGCGATCTTATCAGCCTTGTTAAGGATAAGGATATTTCCGTAAACGTGATCTCAAAATCAGGAACTACTACGGAGCCTGCCATAGCCTTCAGGGTATTTAAGGATCTGTTGGAGGAAAAATACGGACCTGAAGGTGCGGCAAAGCGCATATACGCCACCACTGATAAGGAAAAGGGCGCGTTAAAGGAGCTTGCTGATAAGCAGGGCTATGAAACATTTGTGGTTCCGGATGATATAGGCGGAAGGTATTCAGTGCTTACGGCAGTTGGACTTTTACCGATCGCAGCGGCAGGCTTTAATATCGACAGACTGATGGAGGGGGCCGCTGAGATGAGGGATATCTCCTTAAGCCGCAGTATGGATATCCCGGCGTTGAATTATGCCGCTGCAAGGAACGCCCTGTACGCAGCAGGCAAGAAAATAGAGATAACTGCTGACTATGAGCCGTCCTTCCACTATATGAATGAATGGTGGAAGCAGCTTTTTGGAGAGTCTGAGGGTAAGGGTCATAAGGGTATCTTTCCTGCTTCTGTGGACCTTACTACGGATCTTCATTCTATGGGACAGTATATACAGGACGGAGAGCGCCTTATTATGGAGACCGTGGTGGAGATACTGGATCAGCCGGGAGATATAGTCATACACAGAGAAGAGGACGATACGGATAAGCTTAATTATCTCGCGGGTCGGGATATGGAATATGTAAACTCCAGAGCTCTTGAGGGTACCATGCTGGCCCATATAGAGGGCGGGGTACCATGCATGAGGGTCACCATAAGGGATCAGAAGGAGTATACCCTGGGACAGCTTATATATTTCTATGAATTTGCCTGTGGCGTAAGCGGATATATGCTCGGTGTCAATCCTTTCGATCAGCCGGGCGTGGAGAGCTATAAACGGAATATGTTTGCCCTTTTGGGAAAGCCGGGCTATGAGGCGCTGCTTAAGGAGATCACCGAAAAGGCGGCCGCAAGGTCAAAAGAGGCAGCAAAATGAATAAAGAAGTAATACTTCTTAGAAATATTATAGAAAACGACAGGATAACACAGAGAGAGCTGGCGAAGGCAGCAGGCCTTTCACTTGGAACGGTAAATAAGCTTATAAGGAAGTTTCTTGAGGGAGGTCTTATTGAGTACAGCGGCGAATATGGTCCGGTTAAGACAGATGCGGGAAAAACCCGATCAGGCAGTAAAACAGAGCCGGGCCTGAGATACGCGGTGACAAAAAAAGGCTATGAGTTCCTTAAGCCGTATAAGGTGGACTGCGCTGTAATAATGGCTGCCGGTTTTGGATCAAGGTTTGTACCACTTACGTTTGAAACTCCTAAGGGGCTTTTGGAAGTATTTGGGGAACCTATGATGGAACGTCAGATAAAGCAGCTTATATCTGCAGGTGTTTCTGACATAGCCGTAATAGTTGGTTATCTCAAAGAAAAATTCGATTATCTTACAGATAAATACGGATGTAAATTAATATATAATCCGGAATTTGAATCAAAAAACAACATATCCAGTATCCACGCCGCCAGGGATTATCTTAGGGGCAGGAATGCATATATATTAAGCTCGGATCACTGGATCAGGGAAAATATATTTCATGCCTATGAGGGAGCGGCATGGTATGCATCAAGACATTTTTCCGGGGAAACTTCGGAATGGGTGCTGCTTACAGATAAAAAGGGTCGTATAACGGATACCTATGCCGGAGGACGCGACTGCGAATGTATGTACGGGCCGGCGTATTTTTCAAGGGAGTTTTCAGAACACTTTCTTCCGGTGCTGGAAAAGGAATACTCGATGCCGGGCACATCCGACTATTACTGGGAGGATGTGCTTAAGGATATGCTTAACGGCACGGCCAAAAAGCGCCTTAATGCTTTTTACGGCCATGTGCCGGAGATCGGTTTATGCGACGGGATAGAAATGTATGTCAATCCTCAGCCTGAGGATAATGTATATGAATTTGAAAATCTTGAAGAACTGAGGGAATTTGATCCCAAATATATGGAGGATTCAGGCTCTGAGGCCATGAGGCTCGTAAGCCGTGTCTTTGATGTGCCCGAGTCTGAGATAAGCAGGATAAGGCGCTTAAAGGCCGGTATGACCAATAATTCCTGGCTTTTTTCTGTAAAGGGGAATTCCTATATTTGCCGCATCCCGGGACAGGGAACGGAAAAATTAATAAACAGAAAAGAAGAGAAAGCATCCTTTGAAGCTGTTAAAGATTTGAATATAACCGAAAAAGTTATCTATTATAACGAAAATGACGGTTATAAGATATCAGAATTCTACGAAGATTCAAGAAATGCAGATCCCCATAATGAAACGGACATGCAGTATTGCATGCAAAAGCTCAAAATGCTGCACGGATCCGGCGTCAGTGTGACTCATCATTTTGATATAGGAAAGAAGATAAGCTTTTATGAGGAGCTCTGCGGAGGAGAACAGGAAATACCGTTTTCTGATTATCCGGAGATAAAAAAGCAGAAGGACGAGCTGTTGAGCTGGTTATCCGCGCATAAAAGACAGGAGGTCCTGTCACACATAGATCCTGTGGCGGACAATTTCATTTTCTTAAAAGGAGCTGATATCTCTGACACTGAAAGGGATATAGATAAGATCAGGCTTATTGACTGGGAATACGCAGCCATGTGCGATCCCATGATAGATATCGCCATGTGCGCCATATATTCGTATATGCAGGAGGACGGCGCCATGATGCTGATGTGCGGATATTTCGGCAGGGAGCCTGATGTTGAGGAAAAAGCCCTGGTCTATGCATATATGGCTCTCGGAGGGCTGCTCTGGGCGCTTTGGGGAGTCTATAAGGAAAAGCTGGGGGTGAATTTCACCGACTATACGATAAAAATGTACAGATATTTTAAAAAATATTCAGTTAAAGCCATGAGTTTTTAAGAAAAAATATAAGTATTATTTGTGCATATGTGTTAATATGGTGAATAAGATAATTCCGTCATAAAGGAGGCAGTATGAACAGGAAAAAATTGGTCGGAGCCATGATAGGCCTTACGGTAATGGGTCTTTCAGTAATAAGCTCCTCTGCCGGATGGGTTCAGAATAACGGCAAGTGGTATTATACGGAAAATGGACAGAATGTTACAAACAACTGGCTCCGTATGACCGAGAACGGCGAGTATATATATTATTACATGGGCAGCGACGGCACCATGACGACGGATTGGAAGCAGATAGATAACTCCTGGTATTATTTCAGGTCTGACGGTATCATGCAGAAGGGCTGGGTCAAGGTAGGTGATTACTGGTACTACCTTAATTTAAATGACGGTAAGATGGTAATCGGCTGGCTCAAACTGGATAATAACGGAACGAGCAATTATTATTATCTCAAGTCCAGCGGCGCCATGACGACGGGCTGGAGACAGATAGAAAACGCCTGGTATTATTTCCTTGATGACGGATCCTGCGTTATAGGCAAGTGGGCAAGGATCAATAATAAATGGTACTGCTTCGGCTCAGACGGTAAGATGGTCACAGGCTGGCATCAGCAGAACGGCACCTATTATTACCTTAACAGCGACGGAAGCATGTACACCGGCTGGCTCAATCAGAACGGCACCTATTATTATCTCCAGGCTGACGGACGCATGGCGGCCAATACAACACTCAATATAGGCGGTACTAATTACAGCTTTGGATCAAACGGTGCTTATACCGGAACTAATGCCGGAACGTCGACTTCAGGCCCTGGCGGCTCCAATGTTTCCACAGGCACAGGAAATGTCATAACATCAAGCTCACCAAGTGCAAACAACTCAGGCATGGCTTCAGGTCCTGGCGGAAGCTCCAATATAACCAGCAACGGCCCTGGAAGCAGCAACACCACCACTACCATAGGTCCTGGCGGTACGACATCGACCAATACCGTGATATCAAGCTCCGCAGTGTATGACGCCTATGGCAATCTGATACCTGGCAAGACTACAGGTCCTACGGGCTGACAGTATTTCATTTAAATCACGTAAATACAGCAACATTTAAGGATCCGGGAAGGACAGCGCCTCCCGGATCTTATTGACTTAAAAATGTGCATTGCATATAATTATATATTGTAATGGAAAGTGCGTTTCAGGGCGGGGTGAGATTCCCCACTGGCGGTATAGTCCGCGACCACTCTCAGTGAGTGCTGACCCGGTGTGACTCCGGGACCAACGGTATAGTCCGGATGGAAGAAACGGCAGAGGTCTGTTTGGCTTGCCCTGATATACATTTCGTATATCAGTTTTTTTTACCTAAAAAACGGCTTTCCGATATAAATGGATGGCTTAAAGGGGAGGTTTTAAAGCTATGCAGGCAGAAAATACCGTAACAAACAACAGGATAAATTCAGGAAGCGTGAACAGGACCCGCAACATGATAGTAGCCGGCATGCTGTCGGCGGTGGCGTTTATACTTATGTATATAGAATTTCCGGTGCCGATGATAATCCCATCATTCATAAAGCTCGACATATCGGATCTTCCTGCGCTTTTGGGCTCCTTTGCCCTGGGACCGGTATACGGCGTTATCATAAGCTTTATAAAAAATGTGCTCATCATGCTGCTAAAGGGAAGCGGAAGCGCCGGGATCGGGGAGATAAGTAATTTCATACTCGGGGCGGTGTTTGCATTTTCCGCGGGACTTATCTATAAGAGGCACAAAAATATCAGGGGCGCCATCACGGGATCTGTAATAGGAGCGGCGATAATGGCGGTCTTAAGCATACCATCCAACTTTTTTGTGGTATATCCTGCCTATGTGGAGTTTTATGGAATGCCGATGAATGTGATAATCGGTATGTATCAGGCCATACTTCCAAGCGTGGACAGCTTACTGGAATGCCTCATAATATTCAACGTGCCGTTTACATTCTTTAAGGGAATGCTGGACGTGGCCATATGTTTCCTGATATATAAGCCTCTGTCGCCTATCCTTCACGGAAGGAGATAAATTGTACGGGCAGGTATTAAATTTAAAACCTGAAGGTTTATATTTGACAAAATAATAAAAATCATTATATTTAAATTAAAATTAGAACACTTCAAAAACAATGTTGGGCGGGGGAGATAAGGAAATGAGATTATGTTCAAGAAGATCCTGGCATTGCTGCTGGCGTCGTCATTGATCATCGGCAGTCCGGTGATGGCGATCGCTGAGACATATGCAGGTACGGAAAGTGCCGGCGGCAGTTTGAAGGAAGAGGATGATGTATCGGATACAGGCGGGACAGCCGGTACCGACAGTGAAAAAGTAAAAGAAGCGGGGGCGGATGCCGGTGAAAAGGATAACACCGGTGCTGCTCCTTTTTTTGACCTTTTTTCCGGGGATGGAAGGCTTAAGGAGCCTGCGGATCAGGTAAAGGAAGAATCCGAAGGAAACACTCGACCTTCTGAAAATGAAGCTGAAAGTAAGGCTGAGACTGAGAGTAAGGCTGAGACAGATAGCAGGGCAGAGGCTGGCGCAGATGCTGAAACAGAAGCTGAGACTGAAACAGAAGGGACCGGAAAAGAGGTAGAGCCTAAAACAGAAACTGTAAAAGAAGATGAGGCTGAAGAAAAAACTGAAACCGCAGCCAGACCCGAAGCTGCTGCCGATGAGGAAACTGAAAAGGAGCCGGAAACTGAAATACCGCCTGAGCTTAAGAAGCTGAACCTCAGGATGCTGTTAAGGATAGGCGAGGACATGATACCTGCGGATCGGTTTAATTTATATAATAACGGCAGTTATTTCAGAAAGCCTGAAGAGGATATTGCTGCAGGAGAGCTTGAAAAGGTTGCTCCGGATCTGAGCAGGGGAAACCGGTATTTTGATCACGCTGAGGTCAACGGGAAGAGGGTGTATTCCGTTGGAATGCTTGGGGATACTGTTTACTACGGATCGCTCACCGGCATACTTACAGTTTTAGAGGATAATGAAACCATAGACCTTTATTATGTCATGAAGTTTGACGTGGATTATGACATCGAAGGCGCCAAAGCCGCGGCCGATAATCCGGAAAAAGTCACCATCGGACATAAGCTGTCATTTTATATCACGCCTTCAAGTCCGAGGAAGACGCTTAAGGTATCAGTAACGGGAAGCAATGGTTACAACCGTGATCTGAGTAAGTTTGGAAGAGTGACGGATCGGGTAAATGGAACGATGCTCTTTACCGTGGAAAATGTTAAGGAAAATCTGAAAGTCACCGTAACGGAAGAAGAAGTGGATTATTACCGTCTCAGCTGTGATAACGCTAATCTAAAAAACGGAACTTTCCACAATCTCAGCAATGATTATGGTATGCAAAAGCCCGGAGGAGATTTTTATTTTACACTTACCAGCTCCCCGGGAACCGGGAATCATACCTGGTCACTGCCGTGGAAGTATGAGCAGTATCATCTTAACAAGTTTGAGATAAACGGCGAGGAGGTGGATTTTCCACACGAATATCCGGATTATGGAAAATATAATGAGAACCTTAAGAGCTATTCGACGCTTTCTACAGGGGAAAAGGTCGAGGTATATCTAAGAAGGATATATACTCTTCCTAATGACAAAAACCGCTGGCTGTATGAATATAAGGTAATAGTTAGCAACGTTAATCATGACATAACGATAACGAATGTTAATTTTAAGAAATCCCTGAGAGATGAGATAATCATTCGAGAGCTTGACGGAGTTAAAAACATTACCGGGTATGATAATTATGAAAGCAGGTATCTTCCGGGCAAATCCAACATGGTCTATATGCAGACGAATGGCTACGGCAACGAATTTTATTTCAACCTGATCCCGGGATACAGAGCTCCGATGCTGAAGCTGGTTTCAAACGGCGTGACTCATGACGAGATAAATGTTGAGGAAAACAGGGGATATCTTAAAAACGGCAAGGATCCGAGCTTTGATCACGATACCTACAACTGGCGTTTTGATGTGCCGGGAGGACTTGGAGACAACGTAGAGCTGTATCTCAGCGCTGAACCGATCAACTATACGATAATGTACGTTAATGACAAGGACAGCAGCAATGTGATAACGGCGCCGGAAGACGGATTTACGGTTGGTGACGGCAAAAAAAGTGTATTTACTGTCACGCCAAAAATGCCACGTATTACTGACAGGGAGTATTATACCGATGGCTGGCTGATACGAGGGGATGCCTCGGGCAGGGTATATCGTGCGGGCGACGCCGTAAATATTGCTGACGTTTTGAACTATGCTTCAGATACCGGAATCATTGAACTGATACCTCACTGGGTGGATGTGAAAAATGGAGAACAGAGGACGATAGGCGTAAATATCCATATCGAGGATCCTCTGGGAAACGGGAACGACCGGGTTTTGGCAGGAAGCTATAATGGCGTAGTCTCCAATGACGGAAGAGGTATTTTCAAGCTTGATGAGGAGCAGGCGTTAAATATAATCAGGAACTACCTTATAGAGCATAATGCGGTCAGATACAGCGTCAATGATTATGTGATCTCGGAAGATAAGGAGCTTGTTATAATCGGAAAAGACACGGAAACTCTCGATTTGGAATTTGATCTTAAAAAGACTGATCTGAATGTGGCCTTTGAGTGGGGATCAGCAGAGGATGAGCCGTCGGATGGAAAAGTCACACTTCCGGAATCATTTGCCGTAGAGTCGGCAATAGGAAAGCCGGTACAAAACATTCCTTATGAACAGAAGATACCTGAAGGATATATGGCGGAAAAGGGCATAACTGCTGAAGGGCTTAACGGCGAAGGCGGATCGCTCACCATATATCTCTATAAGGATACGGATAATAACGGCATTCCTGACACTCAGAAAATAAATGTTCAGTTTAAGGCGGATTCCGATACGGCTAAGGGAAGGATAACGGACTACGCCTCGGATACAAGGATCAAGCCGGTACTTGACAATGAGGATTCAATACTGACCTATACGCTTTTGAAAAATTACAGGGAATATACTCTGACCGGGGATGGAAAGACTGTTACTGAATATTCCAATGCCGGAGATACCTATCCTTACATGCCTGATGCCGAGCCTGTAAACGATAAGTATGAAAGGCTCAGGTGGATAGCCGGCAACGGATCGGATCCTTATGAGATGCACGCGGGGCTTTCAGTGGGGGCCTTCGATAATGACATATCCTATACGGCGGAGTATGGAGTAAAAGACGTCTATAATAATGTTACGGTAAAGTATGTGGATCATAATGATACGCAAAAGGAGCTGGCAAGGGAATATTCGGAGCCTGCTGCTGTGGGAGATATCATATGGTATCCGCTTCCCAAGATAGCAGGCTATGTAAATCCGGCAGAGGATACTGCAGTAAGCTACAGGCTTGACAGAGCTGAGGATAAAACCATATTAGTGGAGTACTACGCCGATAATGACAATAACGGAAAGCCTGATGATCTTACAGTAAAGCTTGATTTTAAGGGCGCAGGCGACGGGACCTGGCTTGATAACTGGAGCGGTCTTACGGAGGGTAGAGATTATAGGGTAATTGGAGGAGAGGACGGTGCGCCGATAATCCTCGAAGCATATCTTATTAAGGAAAATGACGCCGGGTTTGACGCTGACGTTTATCCTGCTGTGCCTTATGTAAGGGCTGATCAGGAGCATATATTTGACAGGTGGGATAATGAAAATGACAGCGGAAAGATCTACGGGACCGCAGAGGACGGTACAGTGGTCGGAAGCAGTCTGCCTGCAGACGCTCATGACAGATCCTATATACCGGTTTATTCAGAGGATAAAAACCATGACGGTATAGGCGATGAGAAAGAATACATAACAGTTATATTTAAAGCAGGAGATAATGGCGTACTTTTAAATGCAGAGGGAGGTTCTGAGGCGGAGGTATCCTTTGCGGGACTTCTTCCGGAATATGACGTCTATCCTGCAGCACCGCACATTGAAGCTGAAAGCGGATATACCTTTGACGGATGGGACAGTGACTATTATGCCGGGGAGCTGATACACGATAAAACAATGCAGCAGGTATTTATTGCCCGTTATGATCATCAGATCAAAGAGGACGGAGGCAAAGACACAAACGGTCAGGGTACCGGCGGCCACGAAGATACGGGCAATGATAATACGGGTAATGGAAACGCGGGAGGAAGCAAAGAGGACGATAATAACGGCGGAGATAATGGAGATGCTGTAGCAAATAGGGGCGGTGATGACAATAATTATCATTATGTTGTCGGGGTTACCGGGAACTGGAGACATATGGATAATGAAGACATCAATGCCGGGCTTGATGAGGCGGTACCTCAGGAGGTCTCTGCAATGGATGCTCCCGAATGGCACAGATGGAAGTTCTTTAAGACCGACGGTATTATGCTCTACGATCAGTGGGCGTATATCACAAATCCATACGCAGCCGCAGGACAGCCGGCAGCAGGCTGGTTTTACTTTGAAAATAACGGTCTGATGAAATACGGCTGGTATCTGGACAGGCAGAGCGGCAAATGGTATTATCTCTATTCCATATCAGACGGAATGCTCGGAACGATGATGACCGGCTGGCATCATGATGAAAATGATGGAAGGTGGTACTATCTTGATCCGGGAAGCGGCGCCATGGCCCTGGGCTGGCAGAAGATAGGAGGTAAGTGGTATTACTTTAATCAGACGCCGGAAGCAGAGACCTGGAGCTTTGACAGCATGGCGGGCATATGGAGATTTGACCAGAGCAAGGCAAGGCCTTTAGGTTCCATGTATGCTGATGAAACTACGCCGGACGGATACCACGTAAATAAGGATGGCGCATGGGTGCAGTGAGAATAGCACTTGATTTTACCGTGAAATTATCACAGAACTATATATGGCTTGCTGAGATGGCAGCTTGACAGAATATACGAATTCGTACTATAATATCAATGCATAGTACGGATTCGTATTAAATTACGTAAATTTTTGGAATCATTAAAGCTGATACATCATGTCAGAAACTGCTGCGGTATTTTTGAAACCGGCAGATTCGAGGGAGTTTGAAGATGGATAAGGACATTAATGACAGAGTGAAAAATGACAGCCGCGAGCGCGACCTGGTCCGCAGGCTCATGGTCTCGGTAAACCGTATCGACGGCATCTGGTACAGGCTTGCAAGGAAAAGCGGAATAAAGGTCAATACCCTGTCCCTGTTCTTTGCTCTTGACGACGGCCGGCCCCGTACTCAGGCTGAGATATGCGAGGAATGGCTGATGCCGAAAACCACCCTGAATACGATAGTCAGGGAGTGCGTTGAAGATGGCTATATCAAGCTGCTGCCATCGTATAATGTTAAGGAGAAGCTTGTAAAACTCACTGATAAGGGACGGAGCTACGCGGATGAGATCCTTGCTCTGTTTTACAGGGTAGAGGATGAGGCCATGGGAAAGACGGTATTAGAAAGAGGACCGGATTTCATTGATTCGCTTGAGCTTTATACGGATAACCTTAAGAAAGAAGCCGGAGTTAAGAAATAAATGTGCCTTCTTTGATCCGGCAGTTTAAGAAATGGAAATAAAATAAGATTTTAAGATAGAGGAACGAAATACATCATGCAGATAAAATTTAAAAACATAATTTTATGTATACTTGGAAGCGCGATACTGTCCTTCGGGCTGTACAACATTCATTCGCTTTCGGGAGTTACCGAGGGAGGGATCCTTGGCATGACCCTGCTTTTGGATCACTGGCTTAAGATCTCCCCGGCAGTTTCAGGGCTTATACTCAATGTTCTCTGTTACCTGTTCGGATGGAGGACTCTGGGCAGATCTTTCATAATATACTCCACCTTTGCTTGTCTCGGGTTTTCGGCTACATATGCCGTATTTGAAATGTTTCCGCGGGTCTATCCGCCTCTTGCGGATATGCCCTTTGCAGCGGCACTCCTTGGAGCTGTATTTGTCGGAGTCGGAGTCGGCCTGTGCGTAAGGGCAGGGGGAGCTCCCGGAGGAGATGACGCCTTGGCAATGTCAATAAGCAAGCTTATAAAAAAGGATATAAGGTGGGTCTACATATGCACAGATATCATAGTGCTCATAATGTCCCTTTCATATCTTGACTTTAAGCGTATCGCGTTCTCACTGCTGACAGTCATACTTTCGGGACAGATAATAGGCTTTGTGCAGCAGATGGATCTCAGGGCGGAAAAAGTAAAATGTATAAAAAACCAGACAGGAGAGGAAGCTGTCGGAGAATAAACAATAAACAGGAGAAAACTGTCTGGGAATAATAAGATGAAAAAGCCTCCGCATCGATGGTCATAAGATCAAAGATGTGGAGGCTTAAATTAATTAAATATAATGATGCCGGGCAGCATGGAGATGCATTTTTCAGCGGCGGCCACTGCTATGGAAAACAGGATTATGAGTGCCATAAGGCATACCGCTGCCGTGTCATATATAAAATTTTTGACGTAAAAATTGGATATCAGTATCTCCGCCCCAAGGCCGATGATCGCAACGGGCCAGAGCTTGAAGATTATCTCATAGCTCGGGACTCCGAATATCACATGTATAAGGAACAGAACTCCAAGGACCATCATGGTGATGCCGGCGGTTATTGAACCGACGCGGTGGGTGCGGATCTGGCTAAGGTCGTTATTTCTCTTCATCTGTATCCTCGTCCTTATCGGTATAAATATTTTCCGTATCCATCGCCTTTTTGGAAGTCTCAGGTGCGGAGCCTGCCGGGTCACTGAAGTCAGTCCCGAACAGTTCCTCCTTTTTACCGCGGATAAGCTTTACGCCTATTATGATTATCACGATGGCTATAACTATCTCCGGGATACTGCTTATCACAGGATAGAGCCTGTTCCAGAGGCTGTCAGGGATCAGCATGTAGATCATATCTGAAAAATTATCCCAGAGTATATAGATGCCGAAGAATATAAGTATAGCCGCTGTGATGTTTTTGGCGGAGCGCTCGGCAAATTTTATGGGCCTGATGGATGATACCCGTTCCATATCGTCCCAGACAAAGCTGTCCTCCATCTCCTCGAGCGAGTCCTGATCCATGGAGGCTATATTCCTTGCATGGAAGAAACCGCAGAACCAGATGAGTATGGTCAGGTAGGACAGTACCGGGACTATTTCCGAGACTATCGCGGACAGGAAGAAAATAAGCATTATGCTGAAGCCCATTTTGGAAAAACCGGTATACATTTCCGCCGCTCCTGGCAGAAATGAAAATATAAATGTAAAGAACCCGCTTTTCTTTTTATGTTTCATTAAAAATTACCTCCGATAGAGATTTGATCGATATATCCTTTTATGTCTATGCTGCGTACAAGCCCCAAAAGCGAATTGCGGCCTGATCTGTCGGACAGCACTTCGCTTTTATCAGGTACGTTCATGCCGGCGGTTATTTCGTCTCTTGACATGCTGTCGGGATCTTCAGTGACAGAGATGAAACTGAAGCGAAAGAGTCCGTCTGTACCTTTAAGATAAGGAAGCGAGAAGGTGAGGGCTATGGCAGCCGCCGCGCTTAAAGCTGTCCTCAGGCAGTATTTTATAAAATACCGCCGCCTTTCCATCAGACTGATTTCCTTTTGTTCTGAAGCCGGTGGTCTGTCCGTGCCCTCTGCCTGTACCTGTGACAGTATGTTTTCCATAATATCAGGCGGAGCCTTTACAATGTCTTCATTTTCAATATCACTGATCAGCTTTAAAAGCTCTTCCTCTGACAGATAATCAGGCATATCATATGGTTTCATATCAGCCCCTCCTTTCTGATGGATTTTTTAAGCATCTGTCTTGCCCTGAAGAGGTGTGTCTGTACGGTGTTTACGCTTACTCCGGTATGTGCGGATATCTCCCTTGCGTTATATCCGTCAATAAAATACGCCCGGGCGTCTTCGTTATAGGGAGGCGGCAGGGCGTCTATCAATTTCCCGAACCTCTCCATTATGTCCTTGTTTATGACTGCATCAAGGGGATCCTGGCCTGATACTGAAGCTGCCGGAGCGAGCTTGAGCTCACAAGCTTCCCCTGCTGCTGCGTCAAGGGAGATGGTATCTGCCCGGCTTCTGGATCTCAGATGGTCTATGGATCTGTTGGCCGCTATGCGGCAGAGCCAGGCCTTTTCAGAACCTCCGTCAAAGCTGTCATAGCTTTTGTAGGCTGAGATGAAGGTCTCCTGAGTTATGTCCTCCGCAGCGAAATAATCTCCTGTAAGCTTAAGGGCTATGGAAAATACCAGATCCTTATATGCATTCACAAGACGTATTAAATTGTCCTTAGGATCGATATCCACCACCCCCTTTAAGGCTTCCTTCATATCATATAACGGCAGGAAACGGGAAAAGTATTCAGTTTTTTGAAAAATTTATAAAAATTTATCCGAGGATCCGTTTTATATTTTCATTCTTCTTATTATTAAGCCTCAGGTAAATGTCAATCTCCTCATCGGTGAAGCCTTCAAATTTTAGTCTGCGGCAGTCCTCCAGTACGAGCCGTGTTTCGGATATGATGGGCTCGGCCTTTTCTGTGGTTTCGTAGTCCTTATACTTTGTCTGTCCTTTTTCAGTTATATATCCTTTTGAAATAAGACTTTGTATAGCTATCGTGAGGGAAGCACGGCCTATCCCCATGGCGTCGCTTAAGTCCTTTGCCGTGCATTTTTCGTGGGGAAGGCTGAGTACAAACAGGGTGCGGATCTCGTTTAAGCTCAAGTTGTTTTTAAGAGCCACGGAGTCCAACAGCATTTCGTGCAGTTTCCTCTCGCGGCACTGATCAAATAAAAATCCTTCTGCGTTAAGCAGGCCGCCGCTGATATTTGTCCTCTCATCCCCAAGGCGGTATATGCCCGGCAGCACTGCCGGGAGCACTATGCCGTCCCCGGCGGTATCTATAAGGAAACGGTATACCTGGCCTTTGAGCTTTTCGTAGCTGACGGCGCCGAAGGTATCCTTATAAAATCTGCTGTAATATTCAAAAACGGTGCGCTTCATCTGTATGGCCCTTGAAACGCTGACAGATTTTGTGACAAGGGAGCCCCTGGTCTTTACATAGTAATAGACCGGTACCTTCAATACATATATGCTGCTGATATTGCGTATGTATTCGAGACAGAAAATGAAGTCCTCGCTCCAGCTTATGCGGCTGTCCATTTTAAGGCCATGCTTTTTTATGATATCGGCCTTGAAAAACTTATTCCAGAGGACTCCGTAATAATAGTCGGCGGGATTCTGGAGCATTTTTTCCGCATAGGCTGTCTTATCCAAAAGCCCGTCCTTTTCAATGGCGCCCTTCTTGGATACGCGGTCGCCCACGACCCTGTAAAAATCGGCGATGACCATATCGCAGTCATTTGCAGTTATGGTGTGGACAAAGAGCCCGACGGAATCGGGACTGATCCAGTCGTCGCTGTCTAAAAACTGTATGTATCTGCCATTAGCCATGGACAGCCCCAGATTCCTCGTGTCTGATACGCCGCTGTTTTGCTTATCTATGGCTTTGATCCTGCCATCACGGCTGGCGTATTCGGCGCAGATGCGGCCTGAATTATCGGTGCTACCGTCGTTTATTAGGAGCAGTTCAAAATCCTTATAGGTCTGGGTCAGTATACTGTCTATACATCTTGAAATGGTTTTTTCGGAATTATATATTGGAACGATAATGCTTACTGTAGGCATGCTGCACTCCTGTTGTTTTCATGAAATGATAAAGCCGGCAGGATGATTGTAACATTTTACGGATATTAAATCATCTGCTAAGATGCGGATATAAGTTGCCATAAGCAAGGGCTTATTATATATTGGATAGGAAATTTGAAAATATACATTTGATCAGAACGGCCGGCTTATCAAGCGCGGATCAAGAGGTATAAGGATATGAATGACGACGGACTTAAATGGGAAGAGGTAAGGACGGAGCATGTCGTAAAGGATGAGTGGATAGATTTCAGGCGCATGGCGTACAGGCTTCCTGACGGAGTTATCTCGGAGCCGTTTTATAATTACAGCAGGCGCAGCTATGTGGTTATTGCGGCAAAGGATGAAGAGGGCAGATATCTTGTCGTAAGGCAGTTTCGGCACGGTATAGGAAAGGTTACAACGGAGTTCCCCGCCGGAGGAATAGAAACAAAAGGCGAAACGGAGTACGGGGAGCCTGCGGAGGAACCGCTTGAGGCAGCAAAAAGAGAGCTTTTGGAGGAAACAGGCTGTGTGTCGGATAAGTGGAGACATCTTGTAACGGTGCCGGCGGATGCGACCATGGCGGATAATTACGCCTATGTATTTATGGCGGAGGACTGTCGCAGGGTAAGCGGCCAGAGCCTTGACAGTACTGAGTTTCTGGACGTGGGACATCTTTCGGGAGGCGATATACGGGAGCTTGTTGACAGCGGAAGGTTTGAACAGGCCATACATATAATGGCGTGGCTTATGGCGGAAAGGATCAAAGAGGGCTGAGTTTCCATGGCTTCTGCAAATATCAGGCGTAAAAATTTACAGATGTCCGATGCATTTATATTAAGTCTTGTGATCTCCTTTAGCGGCGGCCTGCAGGACGCTTATACCTATATGGTAAGAGGGCACGTTTTTGCAAATGCTCAGACCGGAAATGTGGTGCTCATGAGTACGGGGCTGATGTCCGGCGATGCGGAGTCGGCGTTTAAATATCTGCTTCCGATACTGTTTTTTGCCATTGGAGTATTTACAGCTGAAAATATCGGTTACAGGTTCCGTAACGGACGGAGGCTGCATTGGAGACAGGGGATCCTGCTTTTGGAGATCCTGATCATGTTTATTGCGGGTCTTATGCCTGCGGAAATGAATACGGCTGCGAACGTACTTATATCCATGGCCTGCGCCATGCAGGTGCAGTCATTCAGGAAGGTACATGGAAATTCCTATGCCAGCACCATGTGCATAGGGAATTTAAGGAGCGGAACAGCGGCGCTTTCGGCATTTATAAGGGACAGGGACAGGCAGGAACTGAAAAGAGTAAAATATTATTTTGGCGTGATCGCCATATTTGCCCTCGGGGCCGGAACGGGAAGCCTGCTTTCAGGCGTATTTTATGAACGCACCATATGGCTCTCCTGCTTGATCTTATTTGCCGGAGTGCTGCTTATGGCAGTAAGGCCTGAGGATAATGAAATCTACATAAATCGAAACGATAATGAAATGAAATCTATAAATGAGAGGAAATAAAATGGGATATAAGACGGTAGTCCTTAACGGACAGAAGATGAACTATGATGGAAAGCTTGATTTCAGCGGGCTTTCAGATATTGTAACAGTTTATGATGATACGACTCCGGAGGAGGTGTCTGACCGCATCAGGGATGCGGATATAGTTGTGACGAAGGAGATGCCGGTCTCAGCAGAGCTTATAGATAGCTTTCCTGAAAATGTCAGGCTTATCTGCGAGGCCGGGACAGGTTATAACAACATAGATATGGCTGCAGCAAAGAAAAAGGGGATCACAGTCTGCAATATCCCTGCCTACAGCTCGCAGAGAGTAGCCCATACGGCAATTATGCTGATGCTGAATCTAAGTTCATCCATGCAGATCCAGATGTCCATGCTGGCAAAGGGCGATCACAGCAATTTTACGGATCATCTCAAGGTGCCTCATGTGGAGCTTAACGGGAAGGTCCTCGGCCTTATAGGCGCGGGCAATATAGGCATGGAGGTGGCAAAGGTCGCAAGGGCCCTTGGCATGGAGGTGCTCATATATAAAAGGCATCCGGGAGAGGGTACAGAAGGAATAAGCTATGTAAGTCTTGAGGAGCTGTTAAGGAAAAGCGATTATATTTCACTGCACTGTCCGCTTACGGATGAAACAAGGCATCTGATAAATAAGGACACAATCTCTCTCATGAAAGAAAGCGCATTTATAATAAATACTTCAAGGGGAGCTGTTATAAATGAGGCCGATCTTATAGAAGCCCTTAAGGAAAAACGCATTGCAGGAGCCGGACTCGACGTCCAGGAGCATGAGCCTTTGTCCGACGACAGTCCGTTATACGGACTTCCGAATGTCATACTTACTCCTCATATGGGCTGGAAGGGGCTTGAAACAAGGCAGAGGCTTGTCAGGCTGCTTGAGAAAAATATAGCTGCATTTATAGCAGGTGAGCCGGTAAATGTGGTAAGCAAATAAGCGCTGTAAAAACAGATGTATAAAGTAAAAATAAAGAAATTGCAAAAAGTTTGAAAAAAACCAGTTGACATGGCAAAGCGGATGTGATAGATTAAATGAGCTGTCGCTGAGGCGGAAAGCCAGTAAGACA
>CALWLS010000007.1 GCA_944381575.1 uncultured Lachnospiraceae bacterium
GTCCACTGTATGGGTTTGTTCTGATAATGCGGTTAAAATATTTTTTCTTCGTGTCCACTACTTAGGGTTCAGTTTATGCATTTTTGTACGGATTTGGCAATTTATTTTCAAAATTTAACCGTACTGCTCAAAATTTTGTACGGACCTGATAAATGCGTTTTAAAACCAGGCCGTACTGACCTGCATTTTTGTACGGACCTGCTGGTCAAATCACAAAATAGCACCGTATCAGAGGCAATTTTTATTGTAAATAAGTAGTCTGCATTTAATTAAGATTTATGGGCATCAATATAAAAACGGGACGGCTTTGATGCCGTCCCCCCCATATTCTCTACATTCAGATCCATGTTAAACGTGACCTAAGTGTTCAGCGGTATTACACGCGACCTACGTGTTCAGTAATATTTCCTGTGGCCTAAATGTTCAGCAGTATCACCTGCAATCTACGTGTGCAGCGGTATTACCCGCAGCCTATGTGTTTGCCGCTGCTATCCACGATCTAAAACCGCTATTATCCACGATCTAAGTGTTCGGGGAATAATTAATTATCAATAGTTCTCGCAGCGGATCTCGAAGTAGCTCTGCGGATGTGCACATACAGGGCATACCTCTGGAGCCGATGTTCCAACGATGATGTGTCCGCAGTTGCGGCACTCCCAGATCTTGACCTCGCTCTTTTTAAATACCTCTGCCATCTCAACATTCTTAAGAAGCGCGCGGTATCTCTCCTCATGGGCCTTCTCTATGGCAGCCACCATGCGGAACTTTGCCGCAAGCTCAGGAAAGCCCTCCTCATCGGCAGTCTTTGCGAAGCCGTCGTACATATCCGTCCACTCGTAGTTCTCTCCCTCTGCTGCCGCCTTGAGGTTAGCTGCGGTATCACCGATACCCTCCAGCTCCTTGAACCACATCTTGGCGTGCTCCTTCTCGTTGTCAGCTGTCTTTAAGAACAGCGCCGAGATCTGCTCATAGCCTTCCTTCTTTGCTACTGAAGCGAAATATGTATATTTGTTCCTTGCCTGAGACTCGCCTGCAAATGCAGCCTCAAGGTTTTTCTCTGTCTGTGTTCCAGCGTACTTACTCATGATATTCCTCCTAACATTTCCGGATGCCCCGGCATCCTTGCAAATGATAAAAATGTGCCCGCCTGAAAATAAAATTAAACAAAATAAATTGTGTTCAAAATTAGATTCATTCTAATTGTTATTATATGCCCTTTTTGCTTCTTTGTCAAATTATATATAGTTTTTTACGACATCATGGGCAGTTTAATCAATACCGTTTTTGTAAACCGCGCATGTTTCGCATTTCCATGATTATGCCGATTATTCCATGCCAATACCTTATCTCCTGCGGTTTTTCCTGTAGAGATACTGTATGCCTATAAATGTCGGTATGCAAAGCAATGCGTAGCCCATGAATATCGGCCTGTAGGAGCCGCCGATAAGATCAGCGATGACACCCGGCAGGAAATCAAATCCCACCATGCCCACATACAGGCATATCTGCATGATCTGCACCGCGCGGTCATTCTGATCCTCACTCGTAAGGTCCCAGCCCCAGGAAACAAAGCCCACACTGGCAAGAGGAGAGCCAAAGCCCAGCAAGGCTATGGCCACCAAAAGCACGGCCGTATTATGCACGAATAATGTCATAAGGCTTATGCCCACAAAAAGCGCCACAAAATACAGCGTATTGCAGGCGTAGGAAGAGAACTTTTCCGAGAGGGCTCCGAAGCACATCTTACCGGTACCCACCGAAAGTCCTGTAACTGAGAGCACAAGGGCTATATCCTCCGCCGAAACGCCTTCAAAGCTTAAGAACAGTGACAGGTAGCTGTAGCTCGTACAGCAAATTATGCCTATGGCTATACATACGGCTCCAAGTATTGCCCAGTCGATATTTTCAAGCTTGCCTCTCTCTGAGGCGTCACGTTTATCCGCATCGGCCTCACTGCGGCTTCCGTAAGGCTCGCAGCCCATCTCCTCCGGAGAATTGCGCATGAGAATGATGGCGATGACCGTCACGGCAAATACTATGGCAGCATTTACAGTAAAGCCCGCCCTTAAGGATACGCCTTCAATTATATTTGTCAGCACCGAAGGAAGCCCTAAGAGTCCAACGCTTCCCGCAAGAACCGTTATGCTCATGGCAAGCTTTCTTTTTTTATTGAACCACAGCCTTAAGGCCATGGACACCGGAATGTTGGTACCAAAACCGCTGCCAAGGCCCAGGAGCACCCCTGACAAAAGGAACATCGGAAATGTCTCCGAATAACCAAATAACAGGAAGCTTCCTCCGCAGAGTATGGAGGCCACCAGCATTCCGATCCTTATGGAAAATACCTTATAATAAAAGCTGCAGACCACCACCGCCAGCAGCGACATTATGGATCTTGTGGTAAGGATGAAGGACATCTGGGTATTAGTGATGCCGTACATGTCCTTGATGAAAGGCTGATACAGCGAGAACATGCTGCCAGTGATGCCGTTATTTCCGTACATGATGAGGGTACAGGCGATACAGACTATCCAGGCATAGTGGATGCCGAAAAGCGTGCCTTTGCTGCTCGATCTTGCGTCTGACATAAATAAAACCCCGTCTGAAAGCGATAAAACAAATGAAATAACAGTAATTACCCCTATTGTCTTATAATATCGTTTTCAAACGGAGTTGGCCAAAGCTAACATTCGTCCCATCCATGCATATATGGCATTTATAGCCATAACCCTGCATAAATTCAGGCTCTCTTTTTGAAGCTTTTTCTGTAGAGATACTGTATGGCGAAGAATGTAGGAAGGCTTAGCAGTGCGTAACCGATGTATACCGGCTTGTATGAGCCTCCTATGAGATCGGCTATGACTCCCGGCAGGAAGTTAAAGCCCACCATGCCTATATATAAGCATATCTGCATGAGCTGCACCGCCCGGTCGTTCTGCTCATGGCTCGTAAGATCCCATACCCAGGAGACGGCCCCGACGCTGCCTATAGGCGATCCGAAGCCCATTACCGCCACGGAGATAAAAAGTATGGCGGTATTCTGCGGGAACAGGGCCATTGCGCCTATGCCAAGGAAAAGCGCAGTAAAATACAGCCTGTTGCAGGCATAGGACGAGAACTTTTCCGAAAGCCAGCCGTAGGCGAACTTACCAATGGCAACGGAAACGCCTGTCACCGTAAGCAGCACCGCGATGGTGTGCGAGGAAACTCCCTCGTGGCTCAAGAAAAGTGAAAAATAACTGTAGCTGGTCATACAGATGATGCCGACCGCAATGTATATGGCGCTGAAAATGATCCAGTCACCGTGTTCCAGCGAACCTCTCTCGGAGGCCGAAGCCGCTAAGCTTCCTTCAGCGTCCCCCGCGGCCTGTCCGCTGCCATTTCCCGCAGCACCTCCCGCGGTCCCGCTCCCGGCATTTCCAGCGGTATCTGCTGCGGCGTTTCCTGCGGCGTCTGTCTCTCCAACTCCGTAAGGCTCGCAGCCTATGTCAGACGGAGCGTTCCTCATGAGCAGAAACGACAATATCGTAACCGCTAAAACACAGGCGGCATTTACATTAAAACCGGCCCTTAAGGATACATTTTCAATGATCCCGGTAAATACGGAAGGTATGCCCATCAGGGAAACGCTGCCTGCAAGGACCGTGATGCTCATGGCCACCTTCCTGCGCTTTTCAAACCAGTTGGCAAGGGCCATGCAGACGGGTATGTTGGTGCCAAGGCCGTTGCCGAAGCCTAACAGCACTCCGCACATAAAAAACTCCCCGAAGTCGTCGGCAAATCCAAATAGGAAAAAGCTTGCAAAGCATAAGAGCGACGCTAACAGCATTCCCGTCCTTATGGAAAAAAACCTGTAATACTTAACGCTGACCACCGCCGAAACGAGGGCTGTTATGGATTTTACCGTGAGGATCAGGGACATCTGGGTATTGGTGACACCGTACTTATCCATGATAAAGGGCTGATACACCGAAAACATGGAATCGGTTATGCCGCTGTTTCCGAATATGGCAAGGGCACAGGCCGTGCAGACTATCCAGGCGTAATGGATACCGAGTATGGTCTTACCTGAAGCACTTCTTACAGCAGCCTTTTTTACAGCTGCCTTTGCCCCCTTAACCTTATCCTCCGCCTTATTACCTTGAAATCCTGCCGATAAATTACCTGCCCCATCTATGCTGCGAGTCATTTCTGATCATAAATCTCCCAAATAAAAAATACCGGACGCCTTAAGCGCTGATACCTTAAATGGAATCTAAAAAATGCACTAAAAGGCTCTCCGATATTTAATTATATTGCCATGAGGGGCTGTTATCCGCAGCTAACATCGTTTATAGCTCATTCTTATCCGTTAAGGATATCCATAACTAAGCGTAAACGTCCGCGCCGATATTTCAGACATGCCTTCCGAAGATATTTCGCAGACATTCCACGCACCTTCCGTGATGACAGTTCCGCTGTTTATCAGGTGCTTACCGGCTCTCCAAGCTATTTTCGTCAGGCCTTTACAGGCTCTCCAAGCTTTTTAAGCATGCGCCGGCCCACAGTCAGATAAAACAGCACCGTTACAAAGGGTCCGAAGGTATCGGATATGGGCTCGCTGTAAAAGATATTGATGACATCGAACATGGCCGGTATGGTAAATACCGCGATAAAAAATGCGGCCTTTCTTGCTCCGGAAAGGAAAAACGCATATTTGAACACTCCCATGGCCGTGAATCCGTCCACTATCGTGTACTGCACAGCAAGGAGCGGCACCGCAAGGGAATACATTCTTATGATACGCCTGGTCATCTCTATATACTCCGGCTCCCTCGTAAATATCATTATGAAATACTGAGGTATGAGCTGGGCTATCAGGAACATTATCGTACAGAACACAAGCCCTATAAATAATATCCATCTCTGGGCGCGCTTTATCTTGTCAGGCCTTCTTGCGCCGTAATTATATCCCAGTATGGCCTGGGCGCCCCCGGTGATGCCGCTTAACGGCATGGTAATAATCAGCATGAAGGACTGAAGTATGGCGTTACAGGTAAGGAGCATATCTCCCCTCGCCCCGCTGCCGTATTTGGTGATCATGGAGTTTAAGGCAATGAGCATCACATTATCAAAGGCAATGATAAGGAAGGGCGTAAAGCCTACAAGGCAGACATTTCCAATGATCTTAAGCTCCGGCTTCCTTATGCGTATCCTTAAAGCCGGCTTATCGCTGAAGAGAAAGCTCAGCACATAAATGCAGCTTGCCAGCTGGGAGAGGACGGTGGCAATGGCAGCTCCCGCTACATTCATATGAAATACAAATATAAATATCGGATCCAGTATGATATTGAGCACTGCTCCTATGACCACGGAACGCATGCCGACCTTGGAGTATCCCTGGCAGGTGATGAAGGAATTCATTCCCGTCGCAAGTATGGCAAATACCGTACCCGAAAGATAAAAGGTTATATACTCATCCGCGTATGGAAATGTAGCCTCCGAGGCCCCGAACCACCAGAGCAGCCTGTCCTTTAATATAAATGCCGCCACCATGGCTGTCGCTGCTATAGCCGTCAGGAATATAAAACAGGTGGAGAGTATATTTTCAGCCTCATCCTCTCTTTTTGCGCCGAGCCTTATGCTCACAAGAGGACCTCCGCCCATGCCGACCAACAGGGCAAGGGCTGAGATCATGGTGACTATGGGACCGCAGACTCCCACGCCTGCGAGAGCAATCTCTCCTATACCCTCAATATTTCCTATATACATCCTGTCCACTATACTGTACAGAACGCTGACAAACTGGGCGATCATGCTCGGCATGGCAAGGCTGAACACAAGATCCCTGATATTATCGCTGCCAAGATCATTTGTCAATTTCATACTGTTTCCCACCCCGTATTTAATGCAAACTGACGAGATTATAAGCCCGCGGCGCGGATAATACAAGCCGTAGCGATATTCTTTGCAAAAATATATATCTCCAGCTTTTTCAGGCTGCGCACTCCGTCACTTTGCAGTGCTAAAAATCAAAATGCAAGGCGCACCTCCAAAAAATTCAGCGGATACCCTTTAGTGGATATCCGCTGTGATCTGTCAAAGTATTGATATATTTATCAGAATGTCGGCTGCGGTGCCTCTTCAAGATCCTCCGCCTTAGGCTTTAACGTCATCTTGAGCCTTGTGATGACTCTGTCCTTGACCTCCTCAACAAGGTAATCCGCCTCCTCGTCGCTTATCTTGATGGAGCACTCGCCATCCGAAGGAATGTAGTCAAGAAGCTCGATGACATAACCGCTGATGGTGTCATATTCGCTCTCTATCTTAGTGTGCAGCTCCTCGTTGATATCGTTGATGAGGGTCCAGCCCATGATCTCATAGCAGTCGGAGCTGAGCTTCCTGATCGGCACCTCGACCTCCTCATAATCCTCATAGATATCTCCGACGATCTCCTCCACGAGATCCTCCATGGTAACCATACCGCAGACTCCGCCGTACTCGTCCACTACTATGGCCACCTTACTCTTATTTTCCTGCATTCCCTGGAACACGGCGTCCGTCTTCATGTTCTCATAGACGAAGTAAGCCGGCTTAATCAGGCTGCGGACATTGACGTTATAGAAGCTGCCTTCCTCCTTGGCCCTGATGGCAAAGTCCTTCATGCTTATGATTCCGATAATGTTGTCAATATTGTCATCATAAACAGGAATGCGGCTGTGCCTTGAGGTAAGGAGCCCGTCGATATACTCGTTGACCGGTGTCTGAAGGTCTACTGCAACCATATCCTGACGTGTGGTCATGACCTCGCGGACCTTTTTATCGTCAAATGAGAATATCGAGGTGATCATGTCCTTTTCGATATCGTTAAACACGCCGGTCTCCGTTCCGGTCTCTATCATCGACTTGATCTCCTCCTCGGAGACGTCGGCCTCGAGATTTTCATGGTAGAGATGGAACAGCTTTAAGAACCCGTTGGTACTTGCCGATAACAGCCATATGAACGGGGACAGGATCTTGGATAAGAACCATATCGGTCCCACGCACATCATACTGAACTGCTCCGAATACAGTATTGCTACCCGCTTTGGAACAAGCTCACCAAAAACAAGGTTGAAGTACGCGAGTATGATCGTGACAACAACGTTGGAAATGCTTAAGCTGTATGGGATACCGTACTCCGCAAGCTTAGCGCCCAGCACCTGTGAGATACTGTTTGCCGCAAAGGCGGAGGATGCGAATCCTGCCAATGTAATGGCTACCTGGATAGTAGATAAGAACTTGGTGGAATCACCCGACAGGCTGTCAATGAGCTTGGCCTTCCTGTTGCCTTCCTCAGCAAGCTTCCTGATCTTGATCTTGTTGACTGAGACAACGGCCATCTCTGACCCAGCAAAAAATGCATTGATAAGTGTGAGAATTACTAAGACAGCAAGCTGAAAGCCTAAACTGCCCGCTCCCGGATCTGCGTCCATTAAATAAAACCTCCTGAATATTTACCGCCCGTAACGTCAGCCTTAAGGCATCATAAACTGCCCTTAAGACCGCGCCCATACAGCGGCTTAAAATTTGATATACTGAGTTATAATAACATATTTTCAGCCCGTTGCATAGATATATAATTAGCGATCCGCATTTACGATTTTTTATCTATAAAAACGGCACATAATATGCCGGAAGCATCAGCACATCCCTGTCCTTCTGCATGTCCTTAGTATAAATAAGATACTTTTCACCTATACGGTCTGAGTATTTCTCTGAAAACCTGTCAAGTGAGGCATGGGTCCTGTACCCTGATGATTTTACCTCTACAGGGCATATTTTATTTTTTCTTGCCAGTATAAAATCTATCTCATAATTGCGCCTTGTGTTTTCATTGAAGAAAGTATGATAAAACAGCTCATTGCCATTTGCAGTAAGCATCTGCGCCACTATATTTTCATACATGTAACCGAGATTTGCATTTAATTTATCATTCAGCAGTTTTTCATAAATGATATTTTCGGTAAATGCCCTGTCTTTGAATGCAAGTGTCGTAAAAAGTCCGGTATCGGCAAGAAACAGTTTGAATCTCGAGATGTCCTTATGTGTTGAAAGTCCTGCGTTGGGATCATTTGCATGATAGGCGGCAATAACTGTTTTTGAGTCCGTCATCTCTGCTACCAGCTCTGCTACGCTTCCGGCCCTTTCACCGTCGAGTACGCTGGATACCTGGTATCTTGAAGCATTTTTGTTAAGCTCAGCCGGAATAGCGTCGAACATCATTCCTATCCTGCCTGTAATGTCTATCTTCCTGAAATCATCCTCATACAGATTGATGATATCTCTCTTTATATCGTCTATTCTGCGGAAGTTATTTGTATTTAGATATTCATTTACAGCCTGGGGCATTCCTCCCACCAGCATGTAAAGCCTGAAATCCCTCATCTGCTTACGATGAAGCTTATCCCCCAGCGGTCTCCGGCTCTCCAAAAACTGGCGCAGCATATCAGCCGTAACAGTATCTCCCAAAGCCCACATAAATTCCTCATAATCCATAGGGTACATGCTTATCTTCCTCTCCTCACTCGGAATAAGGATGTCCTTTACATTTTTCCTGATGGATATGAGTGAACCGGTTTCTATGTAATCGTATCTGCCGTCCTTTACAAGGGTCTTTATCGCCTGCCTGGCGCGCGGAAACAGCTGGACTTCGTCAAATATTATAAGTGAATCTCTGACAACAAGATCTGTCTTAAACTGCAGCTGCAGCTGCAGAAAAAAATAATTCAGATCGGAAATGTCGTCAAACAGCTCCCTTACGCCTGATGAGGCAGTTGAAAAATCTATCAGTATATAACTCTTATATTCATTTTTGCCGAATGCTTCCGCAACTGTTGATTTTCCTACACGCCGCGCTCCCTCTATCATCAGCGCGGTCCCGCCGCGGGATTCATTTTTCCATTCGAGCAGCTTGTCATATATCTTTCTTTTAAACATGCCAAAACACCCCTTTTAAGCCAATATACTCAAAATCGCTGTTTTTTACAAGCGGTTTTCCTGCAAAATCGCTGTTTTTATTTGGCCATATTCCTGCAAAATCGCTGTTTTTACAAATAAAAAGCGAGGCAGACAGCTTAGAGGGGATAGTAAAAAACTAATGCTGCCTGCCCCGTATATCATCCGGTATTTTGGAGCCCTGCTTAAGACCCCGTAGGTACCGGTCCTACAGCATATTGATCACGCGTCCGCGGCATCTGTCATTCAGCCGGAGTAGGAGCAGGTCCTACACCGTCCCAGGCGCCGTCAGGGCCTACCCGGTGGCCCGTGATGGTCACTCCGTTTGTCACAAGAGCTCCCTCGTCACCCTCTCCCTTGGTGCGGAAGTAGTACCACTTGCCGTCTATAAAGTGCCAGTCAGTGTACATCCTTCCTCTCGTCCAGTCGTGAGTCGTATGGAGATAGTATGTCTTTGTGACGATATTGCCTGCCTCGTCCCTTAAGTAGGTCTTTCCTTCGGTCTCTGGGCCTTCGGACTCTATCTCTACAGGAAGCGTCAGCCAGCCGTCCAGCATCCAGCCGTCCTCGTTGAAGTAGTACCATTCAAATCTTCCCTGATAGAAGAGATAGTACCAGCCTCCGGCGAGATAACCGCCGTTCACTGTCTTGTACCACCAGCCGTCTTTGAGCCAGGTTCCGGTTGCATCCCTTACCGGCGTTCCTTCAGGAAGCTCGTCCTTTAAGGATCCGTCAGGGTTGAACTCATGGAACTCATAATTAACAGTCCTGAAGCCGTCGTTTACGAAGCGGTAGATCTTGCCGTCTATCCTTACCCATTCGTTGGAAGGCCTGCTTCCGTCAGACTCTGTAAACAGATATCCGTCGTTGATCCAGGTGCCGCCATAGTGGGCCGTCGTACCGCCAACGCTTAAGGTGCCGCCCGATACGTTGACGCCTGCGAGGCCGCCACCGCCGCCTCCGCCGCCTCCGGAACCGCCGGAGCCTCCTGAGCTTCCGCCGGAAGAGCCGCCTGTGGATTCAGGCTTCTCGTCATAAACAACCGCATAGGTTCCAGAGAAATCATCCGTTATCAGTGTTGCGATGCTTCCATCGGCGCTAAGAGTATAATTAACCTTAGTCACTGTACCGTTTGATTCATTATAGCGGAATATGCCATATACCTCTCTGCCTCTTGAATCCTCTGGCATCGTTATCTTAACTGTTACAGGCTTTTCAAGCTTGTCTATATCCTCTGTTTCTCCCGTCCTTGCGTGCGTCTCCGTCACGGTAAGATCAAGAGGATAGAAACCGAGGCTCGAGTCATATGTGCCTGCGGCATTCAATGCTTTAAGTACTGCTTCCAGTTCTTTTCCTGCCGATGTAACAGGTATGGAAGCCGCGCGGAATTTAATAACTATCTTCCAGTCCTTCAGCGCGTCAGCTTCAAGGCTATTACGCATGGATTCTATAAGCTCGTCCGTATCTACGCTTACTCCTATGCCTCCCACGTCCTCAGATACCGCCGATATGGCGCTCGTACTTACAAAGAAGCTATAGGTATTGGAGATACCGTACTGCGAAGCAGTGATCCTGATAAAGTAATTTTCTGAAGCCTTTATATCTTCCGCCGGGATCACGATATGTCCCGCTGTCTCTCCGTCCGCTGTCCATATCTCCTCGGTGCCGGCGATGACATTTCCAAACATATCGGTAAGCTCCGCTCTGTCTATATGCGTCGCACCGTTTTCAAGCTCAACGTTCATCCTAAGATCTTCGGCCAGCTGCGATCCGTCAGCGCTCATAGCATTATCCGTGATAAGCACTACATAATCGTTATGATCGGAAGCAAAGTCCTCAGGATTCATTATGGAGCCTGCAGGAAGCGTGATATCTATATCACCTATTTCAGGAGGCCATGCATACTCATCCGTCTCAAAGTAGAACAGCTTTTCGTTATTTATATTGCCTGCAGCATCCTCAAATGCGCCTGCCTTAATAGTTACGTGATGCGTAGCTCCTGCCACAAGTTCGATAGGATCGCCGTCTTCATCAGCAAAGCTTTCAACAGGTATCACCACTGTCCACTGTTCATGGATATTGTCTTTATCCGCTGTTGTCGAGCCTTCCTTAAGTTCTACTACACTGATTCCTGACGGATCTGCTACATGGTACTGTTTTCCATTGACATCCACAACGATGAGGCTGCCGTCAACAAGCCTTACCCACTCGTCAAACACAAGCTGGATGTCCGTTAAGAGATTTATCTGCAGTCCTTCAGACATATGATCCGGATTGGTGTCAATGATGGTCGGACTCTGCTGCTCTATCTCCCAATATGCTATGCCATCCTCAAATGCAAGGTTTGCCTCACCGCTTGAATTACCGGCCTTATCATAAGCTGTAAGCTTTACTGCTCCCTTTGTACCAAAAGGCAGTGTAAATTCTGCAGTGCCCTCAGTCTTGTCCTCATTGTCCAACGTTACCTCTGCAGTGCCTTCTGCTGTTCCGTCAGCTTTGGATATGACATACTCAAGCTTACTGCCAAGACTTATGCTGTCCGTTACTTTTACTTTAACCTTAAGCTCCTTATTGAAGAATACGCCAAATGTAAGCTTATTTAGGGCTTCCCATACTGGGCCTTCATTTGTCACTTCTATACTTTCAGGCTTTGTAAGTACCGAAGGCTTTTCATGATCAACAAATACTGTTTCAATGTTGTATTTGTCCTTATCATTTTGAGCCTCGAGAGACGATACTCCGGAAGCACTCACTGACCAGGTCTTGATGTTCCACTGTCCGTCTGTATCAGCTATACGTTCGATATTTTCTATTACAGAATCTGCAACACTTCCTTTGAATACATTCTTATTATCTACCGTATTGCCTTCAGGCTCAGCGGCAAGGGTTCCGTTCCAGATCTTATAATAAGTAGTTATAGGCGCTGCGTCAGAATCGGCTTTTTCCGGCTCACTTAATTTAAATACAGGCTCTGCCTCTGAGCCGTCATCAGCGATGCGGTACCAGCCGTCGCCTGATTGAGCATCAGCATAATCACTATTATCGACAACTCCGCCGTTAGCCGTAGGCGTAACTGTGATCTCAGGAATACCCGGAATCTCATCTGATATATGTCTGACGGTTATGGTATTTGGCTCGGAAGTATTGCCGGCCTTATCCATTACAGTGACTGTGTATGTTCCGCGCTTATCGGCAACAAAGCTGCAATCGTAAACTCCATCAACGAATGATGGTACAGGGGTTACATTAAATGTTTCATTCTCTCCGTTTTCGCCTTTAAAGGTCACGAATACGGTAGAGGTGTCGATACCACTGGCAGTGCTTCTTCCATTTACGGTATCACCAACCTCTTTAGCCTCGTCAGGGTCAGTCACCTTAAATGTTATTGTCTTTTCTGTCTCCCAGTCAGTGCTATCTTCATCATCAAGCTCTATCTCAGGACTGGTCATGTCTATGAAGAACGGTATGTAGAGTGGTATTGTATACGCCGAAGTACCTACCTCTGGATTTTCGATGAGATATTCATCCATATTTCTAACAAAAAGCACCCAGAGGCCATCCTTATATTTGGTGACATTCTCGTTATTTATAATACTCTCTACCAGATTCCCTGTTTTATTAGGAATAGGCGTCTTTTCGTTTTCGTCTTCACTTATAGTGTAACCGATCTCATCATATGCACTCAAATCATCTTCGTCAAACTCATCTACAGATACATTGACAAATGCATACTTTGTGACTACAGGGTTGGTATTATCGACTCCACTGTTAACAACAAAATGAGTTGAATTGACTACATTGATACTTTCAGGAAGTTCTGTGTACCAATTATAGGCTTTACCATCATAATTTTGAACGAAGTTACCGTTTCCATTTTCAGGCTTATATTCCACATATCCATGTATCCATTCATCTTCAGTAACTCCACCTCTTGTGACGTCCACAGGAGTATGTACATCTGCTTTCTTTGGAATCCATGTCACATCCCATTCGGTAAAATTGAGATTGCCGGCATTATCTTTAATATAGAATCTGTACTTTCCGTTTTCTTCAAGCTTCACCCTGTAATAGTATGTGTCAGTTTCAGGATCGTCCTGAACATCAGGTGCCTCTACGATTGAGCCAAGGAAAGTTTCTGTTTCCCCTTCCACTCTTGCGACCCTTATTGAATCCGTCGCATCAAGGCCAAAGCTTTTGTTCACACCACTGTAGTCTTTACCCTTCACTTTGCCTTCGACGTGGTCGCTCACCTTAAATACGACATCAAACTCCGGCACAGTGATCCATTCTGTTACAGGCTTAAGCGTTTCAATATTGATGGAAGGTTCTGTTTTATCTATCCTTATTGTACGGGATTCAGCATGCTCCTCGCCTGCCCAGGACGGATTGCCTGTGCTGTCCTCACTGAGAGTTATGCCGTTATGTGCATTGTCCTCGGCATATATATCGAATGTGGTTGTTCCATCGCCCGAAATTTCTGCTGTCACATCTGCGTTTACAGCTTTTGAAGCCGAAAGATCGGCTGTTGTATTTACCGTTCTCTCACTTTCATCAGGATCTGTAATGCGGATCTCGGCCTTACCGATACCAGCCTCTGCATCCTTTATGGACGCACTGATAGTCACGTCATGGTTGTACCAGCCTTTGATGTTATCATCATAGCCGGTATAGCTTCCATTAATTGCAGGGCTCGATACCTTTATCTCAGGCGCATCTGCCTCAAGCATCCATTTTCTAACGCCAGTCGTTCCGTCGGTTGTACTCGTGACAAAGTAAAGCTCAGATTTATTACCCGCCGCATCTTCGATATAGAACTTTATAAATTTGTCTTCAGTATCAAAGCTGTTCAAGTCTATCTTAAAACTTGACGTAGCTCCAGTAAATGCAACGCGGTTTTCCTCAGTTCCTGTAAATTCTCCCTTGCTTTCACTTACTTCATAATAAACATATCTTGGTCCGGAGGTAGTCTCCTTATCATCATCCACTGTGACTGTTACTTTTATCGCTTCGTTAAAGAAGTTTCCAAATGTCAGCCGGTTTATAACCTTGGATACAGCATCATCTCCCCATGGCTCAGCGGTAACTGAAGTCAGTCCTGACTGAGTTCTGTCTACATACAGATATCTTACTTCCAGTACATTCTTTTCTTCCTCAGCAGCTTCCTTGATATCCTCTGTGAGATCTGGATTATTGTAATCGTTCTGTGCAGCGTCAGTCCAGGTATATACTGTCAGACGATATATTCCGTCAGTATTTATCGCCGGAAGGTTATTAGGCTGATCTGACAGGTTGATATTATCCTTTATAACAGTCCAATCATTACCGTCTCTCCTCTCAAGGATATAGAAGGTATCCACAGGAGACTTGCCGGGATCCGATTGTACGGCCTGGGTTATATTTATAACAGGAGTCTTAAGATACCATTTTTCATTATTTTCTCCTGTACTGCTGCCATCACCTGTCGCCGGCTCTACTGTAAATGAAGCCGGTGTCGCATCAGACTTATCTATCTTTGTGACGTCTACAGTAGCAGTGTTGATGTTATCTGCACCATCCTTAACCGTGATCACGTATTCGCCATTGGATTCGGCAGTAAATACATAACGGCCTTCAGCTCCCTTTACGGCTGAAAACTCTATACTTTCGCCGCCATCTTTTGTAACGCTTATACCGGCGTCTATGATACCGCTTACGTTATCTGATACGTCAAAGTATATAGCCGCATCCTGCATGGTCCAGTCCGTAGGATTGCCGGCAACATATACTGCCCGCGGCTTAGTTCTATCGATTTTGACAGTATAGCTTACTTTCTTGTCTACTGTTTCACCATCTGCAAGTGCAATGCTTGTAATTGCAGTTATACGCCATGTACCATCTTCCAGCTCTGCCTCAGGCGCATACTGCGTTGTATCACTATCGAGAGTTCCTTCGTAGATTTCGCCTGAAGGAATATCTATCCTTTGTACAGTGTACTCTACTGTATTCTTAACTATTGCAGAATTATCAGCAGGCTTTGATATAACAAGCGCAGTATTGGTTCCTTCAGCGTACCATCTCTCTTCATTAGGCGCATTACCGCCTATGGTAACAGTCGCAGCTGGAGCTTCATCAGGGGCAATGTTATTTACCGTATGACTTTGAGATACGCTTCTTCCCGACTCATCCATTACGGTTATGCTGTAAACTTCGTTTTCTGTAGTATTGAAGCTTACTTTATAATTGCCTTCTGTATCTGGACCTTCAACTATAATGTCTTCAACAGGTTTTCCTTTCGAATCAGTTATATCGATATTATCAACATCAATAACACCTGTCGCCTCACTGACGTTTATCATAACTGTAACTACTGTATCGGAAGCAACTGCCCCGTCAGGGTCGTTGACCGCACTATCGATAACCGGATCAATGGTATCAATATTGACATTTTCTATCGGTATATCCTGGAAATTAGTAATATTACCGGCTTCGTCCTCTCCCCAGACTACGATCTGCCACCTGCCATCATCACCAAACGGATCGACTATCTTATGTTCAGATGTATCATTATACGGAAGCTCAGTTGCCTTATCCTTTATGGCAGCTATAGCTTCTTTAGAATCAATAACTGAACTGTCATTCCATACATAATAGTATGTATGAACTGTTGCCTGATTGCCTGCAGTCTCCGCAGGAGCAGGGGTAATATAGACAGTCGGTATCTCCTGGTACCAATTGCCATCTTTAGAAGCATTGTCTCTATCTGCTCTATCTATGCGGATTTTAGGCTCACCTGGAGCAGTAGTATCTATATTACTGATAACCAGCTGTTCACTTGCTGTATTTCCAGCGTTATCAGATGCAGTCAGTGTATAGGTTCCGTTACCTGTAGTAGTAAATGTGCAGCTATAGTATCCCTCATCGTCCGCATTAGCTGATACTATGAGGCCTTCTACAGGCGAACCGTCCTTTTTGAGGGCTACAGCGCCCTCATCATCTTCGAGATAAAGTCCGCTGAGAGCATCCCTTACCTTAAATGTAAGCTGTTGCTCGCTATTAAGCCATCCAGAGCCTATAGCCGGCACAGATATCTCAGGTTTTGTAGTATCGATATTAAAGCTTATACCTACGTTATTCTCGTCCTGCTTTAAGCTGTTGGCATTGCCGGCATTGTCAGTGGCAGTCATCTTAAGCACATATCTGCCGTCTGACATAGGCTGTCTGAATATATATGGCACATTTCTGTTGGATGGGAAGCTGCCTCCAGGTGCATCCTGTTCACTTACCGTAGGCTCTCCGTCTTTTTCAAGACTGTATGTGACCTTATTAAGTCCACTGTCTGCATCGTTGACTGTTATGGCAAGGTCTATCGCGGTATTAAACCACTCCGTTCCTGCCTCTGTCTTATCCTCAACAGGCACAGCCTGAGACGCAGGATCACTTTCACTTACATAGTATGCCGCCGAAAGTGTAGGAGCATTGTCCTCCACAGTCCATTTACCAGTATCTCCATTGAGTCCGAGCGGCTGTGCATCGCTCTCATTGCCTGCATTATCTGCCGCCTTAAGGCTGATGGATGCAGCCACTGTATCAGGCTTTATCTCAAATGTATAAAACTTTGTATAGTCGCCGGAGCCTTCCTCCCTCAATTTAGCATCTATGAACTGGCCGTCGCTGTCATCATCCGCGGTATCTATGGCATACTGCAGTGAAGCAGCTCCGCTATTGCTATCCTCGACTTTTACAGTCACTGTAAGCGTTTTATTTGCAAACCATCCTCCGACAAACGGCAGACTTGCAAATATACCATCCGGCGTAGTAGTCACCGACTCAACTGATATGGACGGCGCAGTTATATCCACTTTAAACGTCTTTTCTGCAGTTTCAGATCTATTGCCGGCCTCATCTACAGTATATGCCTTTATGGTATATGTACCGTTATCCTTTACTGCAGGATACTGGCTTGCAGGAATATACTCGAGATATTCCTGAGCATTGTCTTCTTCGTTCTCAGTACCACTCCATATCTTGTAATATGTCTTTTCAGGTGCAGTGTCTTTAGCCTGAGGCTGAGGCGTAATGGTTATGACAGGATAAGCTCCGTTATACCAGTCTGCTTCTTCCGCTCCTATGCTTATGCCAGGTGCACCCGGAGCGACATTATCAAGCTTAACAGTTACATGTACAGGATTCTGCCACTTGTCACTCTGAGCATGATGAGCTGAATAATAAATCTCTGTAGTGCCTTGTCCGGTTATGGTATCAGAATAAGTATCATTAGCTGTTACTGCTGTAATCTTATTATCAAACGGAGTAGTGGCAGTATCGCTCTTATAAACGCTGACCTGACCATCCTTTGGCCCTACTTCGAATCTGACAGTGAGTTCCTTCGCACTTATCCACTCAGGATCATCAGTTATATCTGAAACATTAACAGTAAGCTCTTCATTATCCGTGGATACTCCGGTTATAGACGCAGAAGGCACAGCGTTGCTTATCACCACATTTCTACCATAATCATATTCCGTCTCATTACCGGCAAAATCAGTCACAACGAGCTTGAACCTGTATGTGCCGGAAGGGATATCATTTACAGTCACTACCTCATTATTAAGATTCGAAGGAGCTCTGGCCTGATCTTCATAGGTCTCACTTGTTACCTCTGCATCAGTGCCGCTTATGGTGTTATAGATAGCCCATTTTGCTATATTACTTGCTGCATTATCTGCATCGACATTATCCTCTGCAGATATGGAAAATGCTAAACTTTCCTGTCTATATATCCCGTCAGCACCCTGCTGTGTAGTTATACTAAGTTCCAGACCCTCAGGTTCTTTCTTGTCTATGTTTGTTACAGTAAATGTCTTCGTAGTCTCATGTCCCACTCTGTCCACTGAGACTATTTCATAGATGCCGTTGGCTGTAATAGTGTATCTATACAGCGTGCCGTCTCCATCCTCAGCAGGATCAAGAGTTACGGGCTCAGATGTCACGACCGCACCGCTGCCGTCATGCGTCCTGTCAATGGACACACTCTGTACTCCGCTGTAAGAATCTGTAACATTAAACGCCACGGTTATATCACTATTGGTATAGTCTTCACCCTCAGGCACTCTGGTGACATTGCCGATGACAGGGTCATTCAGATCTATATTTACCGAGTCCTCATTAGTGCTTGATTTCATGCCGACGTTATCAACAGCGCTGACACTTATATCAAGATCAGTTCCCTCAGTATTTATAGTATTGCTGAAAGTTCTCTCTCTAATGGAGTCAATATCTACGGATTCAGCTGTATCAGCAGCTATAGTCTCTGTCGTCTCTTCATCAGTCCCGAGCTTATAGGTAACAGACTTAAGTCCTGAATATGAACTATCAGGCATATCTGTTATATTCGCCGTGACTGTCAGAGGCTTAGTATACCAGCTGGTGGTAACTCCGCCTGTTACTACATCCACAGTTTCCGCAGTATCATCATCATATGTATAGGAGACATTGATCTCAGGCGGTGTTTTTTCCACCACCCAGATCTTGTTTGCACCGTCTTTGCCAAGTACATTTATATCTGAGGTATTGCCTGCAACGTCCTCGGCGTAGTAATAAATGTAGCCCTTGGTATTTAACGGCACTGTAAGAACGATGTACTTGCCGCCTTCCAGCGTTTCCCCTGCATATTCCTCTGTCGTTACGTGGTCAAGATCAGTTTTTTCTACAGTTTCCAATGTGCTGTTGTCAAGCCATGCATAGTGTATGCGGTCGACTCCGCTCAGGTTATCTTTTACAGGTATTTTTACTTTGAGCATATCACTTGTAAACTGGCCATAACTAAACCAGTTTATCACCGCCCTTATAAGGTTTCCGTCCTTTTCCTGCCAATAGATTATATTGGAGGCATCTACTACAGGATCCTCGGAATCAAAATTATAACTCAGACTCCGGCTTTCAGTATTACCTGCATTATTGGCAGCATTTACCGTGACTGAGCCCCCGGCTTTCTGGTCGTTAGCTGTAAGTGTCACTGATACATTCTTATTAGAAATAAGGCTGTCACTATAGCTGTCATTCACACTGACATCAGCATTGTCATTGATCTTAGTGGATACACTCTGAAGTCCTATTTTACCACTTAATCCGCCTGCTTTGCCGGCGTCATTTACTGCCGCAGTAAATACAGGCATGCTGCCATTTTCATTGTTGTACCATCTTACGCCGCCGTTTTCCTTATAGGCTGCGCCGCTGACAGTAATGTTTCCTATTACAGGTTTTTCTCCGGTTACTACCCATCTGCCGTGACCGTCGTTACCGAGTTTTGTTTCAGCGCTCATACGGCCAGCGTGGTCGACTATTTTTACGGAAATATAGCCATTAAAATTAAGTGGAATGGTAAACTCTGCAGTTCCGTTTTTATATTTTTCCGGAGCAGCAGTTATTTCCGATGCGGTCGGAATATCCGCGGTTTCACCGTTAAAATATATTCTCTTTGTTTCAACATCCGGAGATGGATTTCCACTGCCGGTTTCCGGTGCTGTTATCACATCCATATACCAGACGCCGCTGGTTGAGTCAGATGCTTTTACTGTTACTTTTACATTACCATTTGCAAAACTTCCAAATCCAAGCAGTCTAAGAGCATTGTCAAACAGGCTTTTATCTTCATATTCGTAGCTTATGCCATTTTCAACGACCGAAGGATCATCCGTATCCACATAATATGTGACAGGGTCTGTTTCTATTGAAGTATATCCGCCGTTTTCACTATTCTTAAGCTGAACCTGAACCTCAGTAGTTTCATGTATTGAGAAATTTTTTTTGTATCCAGATGCATCCGATTCACCTTTTCCAGAAGCATTTCTGATAACATTATAATAATTATCGGTGTCTGCCGGTAAAGCGCTTAAGCCATCTGTTTTAGGCGCAAAAACAACCTTCTCACTGTACCAGCCATTTGTCTTCTCAGTATCTGATAAGCTTACTGTATATGCGCCATGTCCATGTCCGTCTTTTTTAGGTTTTTCCTGTATTACTTTATATTCTGCCGTAGCAAGAGTAATGTCATAATTTGGATTCTTTTCCTTAAATGACTTTTCAAGGCTTACTGTATATTCTCCCGGCGCTACCGTAACATGCTTTGTACCGTCAAGCTTCAGCGCGCTAAGTTCAAAGTCTTCGATTTCTACCTTAAGCTTGGTTGAATCTTCTTCACCATTAGCTACTTCTATTTCAAGTTTACTGTCTGCAGATGAAGCTGTTACTATATCACCGGTTCTTAATGTATATGCTTTAGGGCTGACAGTTATTTTTTTACCGCTTATGGTTCCGTTTGTAAGCGTAGCGGTATCCTCGATGCTGTAATTTCCGGCGTCTGCCCCCGTAAGGTTTATATTTGTAAGCGACATATGTTTATTGCCGACTCCGGCATCAGCTGCGTCTCCGGCTCCCGCATAGCTTTCAACATAGCGGCCTTTTGCTGCATCCGTATTGCTGTCGGTGCTGTCTATCACTATGGAAACATCATCAGCCTCTGTATCCTGTACAGCCCCATTTTCACCATATATGAACGGAGTCACAACATCATTTCGTCCGAATTCAACTACAGAATTATCTTTCCAGATTATATTCGTATTGCCATCGTATTCTTTTTCACCAGAAGTTCCTATACTTGTGAGAGTTATAGGCTTTTTATTTACCTTTACCGCAACAGGTTTCTTGATATTGTTATATTTAAGCTGTCCGTATACGTTGTCGCTCTGTGACGGCGCAACAAATTCAACTACAAAGTAATCATCCGGTGTTTCTTTTTCTGAATATATAAGGCTGACATTATCCGGTACTTTGACAGTGACTCCGGACCAGTCTCCATTCTGCGCGTTATTATCTGGCTTACTGAGTATGAATCTTGCGTCTTCAACATTTGTTCCCCATATGACTTTTGTATCATCAGTTTCAGTATCTAAATTTGTTGGGAAAGTAAATGTAACTTCGCCGATTTTTACCGTATTGCCGCTTTTCGCCTCCGTATTATCACGGAAATTAATTCCGGCAGCATCAAAAGCAGCTTTCGTTGTCGTCCCATAAGTAAACTCTATGTTCGTCGGGAACTCGATCTTAGGCATGACTATCTCTATCTCAGGGTTTTTATGCACATCGTCATTATTTTCTACCCTGAAATCTTCTGCTTCTCTTATGCCCGCATTAGTCTCAACAAATGGAACTACATAATATGTCTCTCCAGGTATAAAGTATTTATCTTGTCCGCTTTTTACCTTGATGCTGTATTTTCCGTTATCCGAGCTCTCTATTGTAAACGGTTTTCTTGTATCTTCCCTTATATTTCCATCTTCATCTTTCTGATAAACATAGAAACCGTATTTATTGATTTCTTCAGTTCCCACATTATAGACACCGTCAGATATCTCACTTCTTTTTTCTTTGATATCTACAGCTGCAGAAAGAATAATGCTTAAATCCCCGTTCTCTGTAAGCTCACCGCTTATCTCTGCGGCATGATCCCAGAATACTGGCAGGATAGTGCTTACTATGTCTGTATATGTAATTTTACATCCTCCTGAAACGACAAATTCCCCAGTTGTCCCAGCTTCAGGATTTTTATTATTGATACCTATATATCCTATTTCACGACCATCTGATTGAATGCCACTGAGTTTATACGTTCCTGCCTTATCAACATTAGTCATAAAGCCCCTGAAACTATCCGATATATGTATAGTTTTCCCAGGACCTTCATCATTCTCTTCCATAATAGTTAAATCAATTCCGGAAGACTGGGTATTGCTAAATGAGCCTCTTATAAGATAGCTTTCATCTGTAGCAACTAAAGAATCATTATTATTAGTATTTCCTGAATATATGAGAAGATTACTGTTTGGATCGACGGCTAAGTGTATCCCCTGAAGCGGATATTTACCATTTCTCTGTCCTCCGGAAATCTCAACTTTGCCTGAATTAACAGATAAGTTAATATTACCCGGCGCGTCTGTAGCATCACCTGAGCCGATTGCAACTTCATTGCCTCCATCAACAATTACATTTCCATTTATGGAAACAGAGCCCATATCGCCGGACATGACACCTATACCAACACCATTTGAAGATATAGATAAATTTCCTCCTGTAAGCGACAATGTCGATCCATTTGGAACTTTAATAGCCTCTATATTAGGAGCACTGTTAACTGACACTTCCCCAGTAGACTGAATTGTAAGAGAGTCAAGTTCAGAAATGTCTATGGCTGGATCATCATTATCTACTGCATTTATGCTTATATTTCCATCAGGCGCACTATCTCCATCAATTATCAATGTTACTTTGCCTAAATTTCCTGTAGCGTCAAATTTAATAGATAAAGGAGGTTCATTAAGGTCTGATATTCCCTCTGTTTCAATATAGAGCTTATATTTTTCAGCTCCCCTAAGTGTCAAAATTCCATTATCATATGAATAGTATGTTCCATTTGAAATAGACCTTAGATAGTTTAATGCTATTTCAACGGTATCTCCTAACAGCTGATCATTCGCTCTTGTGCCTACCGACACCCTTGCCGAGGCGTTATTAAGCAGATACGTCTGTATGTCTGCTGAAGCTGGTCCAGCAAGCAGATTATCCGTATCTATAGGTAATCCGTCTTTATCCTCAAGACTTAAGTTTTCAAGATTCGGCACAAGTATATACTGAGGGTATACCGCATGTTCGGTGCTGTACTCTCCCGTAGGATTGCCATCCTCATCAAGTATCTCAACTCCCGAAGTATCAAACGCATCTAATCCCTCTCCGGACAGTTCGTCAGGAGATATTATGATCCAGTCATCCTCATCAAGATCAACCCTGAGAGTTTTGGTCTCAGACTTTGATTTTTTAACTGAGGCAAATTTTTCTTTAAGTCCGTTTCCATTGTTACCAGATGCATCCGAGTTGGTTGCGATATCAACCTCCTCTGACTCATCGTCTACAGGAACAAGACTGAGCACCATCTTATTCGGAAGCTTGATATCCTTGACATCATCTCCGACCTCAACATGTCTCTCAATATATTTGATAGTCTGAGGGTCTTCAGCCTCTTCGGTCTCTTCAGACTCCTCTACAGTTTCATCAGCGCTGAACAGTGAGAAAAGGCTTAAGAATCCGCCCTTTTCCTCTGTCTCGTCCTCTGTTCCTGCTTCAGCCGTATCGGTATTTTCCGTATAGGAAATAAGCTCCTCGCCCGGGAAGGTGATGGACTCTAATATATAGCTCTGGAGCTCGTCTTCCGGCTCATCCTCCGGTTCCTCTTCGATCTCCACCTCAGGCTTTTTCTCAGTCTCAGGCTGAGGATTTTCAGGAGTCGTTCCGCCGGTAGCGCTGTTGGTGCCTTCCGCAGCATTTTCCACACCGGAGGTCACGTCTGCCGGTTTATTTGGCGTGGCGTTATTATTGCCGGCGTCATTTTCAGGCGTACTGTTGCCGCCTTCCGTATGTCCGCTGTCACCTGCAGGCTTTTCTGCAGGATTTTCAGGAGTCGTTCCGCCGGTAGCGCTGTTGGTGCCTTCCGCAGCATTCTCCCCGCCAGAGGTCATATCTTCCGGTTTATTTGGTTTGGTATTATTATTGCCGGTATTATTTTCATTATTACCCGCACCAGCGCCGGCTCCGGTACTGTCTTCATCATCCGGCTCTGTACTGCCATTAGCAGGCTGTCCGTTACCTGATGAACCTGAACCAGATCCCGTGCCGTCATTCCCGCCGTTATTATTGTCGGTATTGTTAGTACCGCCGTTCTCTGCTCCATCCGGCTTTTTGCCGTCTTCGGATCCTTCTTCACCGCCTGTTTCACCGGTTCCATTGACGGGAGCATTATTTTCTGAATCAAAAATAGACGCGTCACCGTCTTCCTCACCGGAAGTTCCCGCGTCTTTACCACTACTGTTTGTTGATCCTTGATCCCCGCTCTCGCTGCTGTCAGGCTCTGTTAAATCCTTATCTGCCCCCCCCCGAAGTAATTTCAGAGGTTGGAGCGGACTGATCATCCGAGCCCAGATCGATCGAGCTTCCAAGTGAAGATATGCCCGTTGAGCTCATCACCATTGAAGCTGCCAATACTGCTGCCAGGTATCTCTTGAGATTTTTCTTCATTCGTCCGTACTAAAATAAACATCAGTCCTGTCGGACCAATATTTATTCTACCCCCCTCCCAAAAATCCTATTGATAAGCCCAGGCGTTCCGCGCGCTTTCCACTTATCGTTTTTAATGCTTTAATTTTATATAATTAACAGGTTTTATTCAAGGTGTTCACAAAACGAATGTTCACAAATAATTTACAAAATTTGCATAGCTTTATGGTTGGTTTTTACAAGTCCCTGAGTAAAAAGGCCATGTAGGCGGGAAGCGTAAGTATCCTGTCCATTCTCCCCACATTATAGTCTCCGAGCTTTATCGCATTCTCCACATGATATTTTTCCGGGTGATTGAGTACGGTCTTAAGGCTTTTTGTATTTCCGGTGGTGGCTTTTACCTCGACCGGCGTGCATTTTCCTTTATACCTGATGACAAAATCCAGTTCAAGCCCGCTGTCCTTATGAAAATAATAGAGCTTTCTCCCCATTTTTGAGAATATATCAGCTATAAGATTTTCAAAAACTGCGCCCTTGTACCTCAGGATATTTCCATTCAGTATATCAAACTGCGTTCCATCCTCAAGCATGCTGACAAACAGCCCGCTGTCCTTCATATACACCTTAAAGATGTTTTTTTCGGCGTTGCCGTCCAGCGGCAGCTCTGTGATGGACAGATTGTAGCTTCTGCTGATTATCCCGGCATCCTCTATCCACTGAAGGCTGCCTTCATACCTTGAAGCTGAAGCTCCTTTTCTTACAACTGAGTACTGAAACTTTTTGTTTTCTTTGCTGAGCTGTTTCGGGATCGACTGAAAGCATTCTTTTATATTTGATTTGTCTTTCCCTTCAGCATATTTGACCATGTCGTCTTCATAAGACCTTACGATGTCGCGCTGTATCTTAAGTACCCCGTCCATCTGTTTAGTGTCAACAAAATGCTGCACCGCCTCAGGCATTCCCCCTACAACGGTATATTGCAGCAGCAGTTCTCTCATGCGCTTATGGAGAGCATCCGGTACCGGCGTTTCATTATTTAAATGCTTTTTAAGCGTATCCGTGACAGTTTCCGTTATGCCGTTTGCCCAGAGAAATTCCTCAAAATCCAGCGGATACATGTCCATAACTGTCTCTGACCCTACAGGGATGGATCTCGGCTGCTTACCATAGCCTTTCACGCCCAACAGGGATCCGGTCGCGATCACGTCAAACCGTCCGTCAACGTGAAAGAATTTAAGTGCCGTTCTGGCCTCCGGGCACTCCTGTATCTCATCAAATATAAGCACTGTCTCCCGCGGTTCAAAAACCGCTTTGCTGCCCAGCAGCGCCGTAAGCAGCATAATGATATTGTCTATCTCAAGAGATCCTGCAAATACTGAGGCATAGTCAGGATTTTCAAAAAAGTTCAAATATACGATATGCTTGTAATTTTTCCTTGCAAAATCCAGAACGGATGAGGTTTTCCCGCACTGCCTGCAGCCTTTTATGATCAGAGGCTTATGATTTGTCTGATCTTTCCAGTCAAGCAGCTGTTGTTCTATCTTTCTCTTCAGCATATGATCCTCCTCATTTCCCTGAGTATATCTTATTTTTTCAACTTTTTCGAGGGAGTTTTGAGCGGATTTGGCAACTTTTTCAAGCGACTTTTTCTGAAAAATGCAACTTTTTCAAGCTACTTTTTAGTCTAAACCGTAACTTTTTCAAGGGAGTTTTTGGCGAGATCACTACTTTTTGATAACATTATCAAATGACTTTTCGAGCTTACGTGTCAATAATCATACCAGTCAATAAAAGTAGGCACAAAAAATTGTAGCAACAATGAGCCACATTTTTACTGAGTATGTTTTTGTGTACTATTAAAAAAGAACATGAAAGATCTTTCAACTTTTCATGTCCTTCGTTTATCCCCATTTAAAAATTAACTACAAAAGTTATTTGCGATTAACCGGCTTTCACCTTTTTATCGTGTACTCAAAATTTTATCTGAATATTTTTGCTGTATCACACATCTATAATTCAAACATTCATTTTTTTAGTGGTAATCAAACGCAATTCATACGGATAAGATTATAAATTTTCAAAGCCTATCCGTATAAAATGCATTTTTCAGTCAGATAAATTTCAATAAAGTCCCAAAACTGGTGACTCAATTCATTTTGATCATATTTTCCTGAAAATGTATACCAATGTATACCCCGGAAACACTATGAGTGACGACCCGCTTTAGTCATATTTTCCAGAAATGTGTATTTCAAAAGCCTCACTAATGATACATTTCGTGTTAATCATTTTCATTCCTGACATGTATACCTCGGGAGCCCCACGGAGTGCCTGCCGTATTCTATCGCCTCCGTCGGGCAATAGCTTATACAGGCCATGCAGTGGGTGCAGTTTTCTCCCCACAGCGGCCTGTTATTTTTAAGCCTGATATTTTTAAGAGGACAGACATTTACGCATTTTCCGCAGGAAATGCATTTATCCGTAGTCTTAAATTTCCCGGCGTGTACAAAGGCCGGATAAAATATATCGTTCACCGGACCGCTCAGGAAACGGTCCAGTGGATTTATTTTCCTTTCTTCAAATGGCTTTCTCAAGCTTATTGCCCGGGCTGCGCCTTCAAGGACCGGTTCAGCTGCTTTTATGATCTCAAGCGCCCCGTTTCTGTCAGGCGTCTTAAACATGGCGATGTAGTTTTCAGGCATCACGACCTCAAGACAGCCCATGTATCTCATGGATTTTTCCCTGCAGAGCCTGGCCGCGTACTGTCCGGCGTTTCCGATCCCATCCCCGCAGGTCATAACAAAATATATATCCCTGCTGCCCTTTAGCTCGGTATTTTTAAGCCAGTCCTCAAGTATGCGCGGTATCCGCCAGGCGTACGTCGGCGTCACCACCACCCAGGGGCTGTCGGAGTACATGGGCGTATGATCCTTATCCCTGATGCGGTTAAAAAGGTCCGTCATCATTTGGTCTGTCACCATTTTATTAACCACCACTTGACTCGTCGTCATTCCATCCGCCGCCGTTTCGCCGCGGCCGTCATTTAGTTTTTGAAGGCACTTCGAGATGTACCCGGCCGCAAATCTGCTGTTGCCGGTCCCTGTATAGTATATGATCATTTATACCTTAAACAGCTTCCTTTTCCATATCCATGGCTTCGCCGGCCCTCGAGGTCTCTCTTATCACTTCGATGAACCTTTCCTTGGACATCTTATATGGAACCTTTTCCCATTCAAGCACCGTCTCTGCCTTATCGGCTATGGCTTTAAGGTCCTCATCCCTGATATCCATTTCCGCTAAGGTCACAGGAAGTCCGATGCTCTTATTGAACCTAATTATCCTGTCTCTTTCCTCGATCTGTCCGTCATAGGTAAGCAGCACGAGCACGCCGAAGGAAACTATCTCACCGTGGAGATGCCTGCGGGCCGCATCTATGACGGTGCTGCCGTTGTAAAAGGCGTGAGCAAGGCTGGAGTTGTAGTAGTATTCTCCGTACTTATTGGTCATGTTGGATACGATGCCGGTGGAAATGATGATATCGAGCACCACCTCCTGAAGCTCCGCTCCTGCCTCGCCCCTTTCGCACTGCCTTAAGGCCTCTGCTCCACAATCGATAAGAGGCTCGGTGCAGGACCTGCTTAACGCGGCTCCCATAAGCGGCGTATGCGTAAGCTTCTCACCCCTTGAGGCGAGCAGCACCTCGTATTCCTTTGAAAGCGCATCGCCTATGCCGGCCCAGAACATATCCCTCGGCGAATCAGCGATCACCTTTGTATTTATAAATGAATGTACCGGACAGCGTTCCGGATAGAAGTACCCCTCAAGAGAACCATCGTCCTTATATATGACCGCTATGGCCGTGACTGCGGCGCAGTTGGACGCAAGGGTAGGGAATGTAAATAACGGCTTTTTAGCGTTATCCGAAACCACCTTGCAGGTATCCACGGCCCGTCCTCCGCCTACTGCAAATACCATATCCGCAGACTGTACCTCAGGGCTTTCCTCAAGCCTTTTAGCGTTTGAGTATGTGGCGTCGCCGCCGTACCAGAGCGTTCCCGTTATCTCGATGCCGGAGGCCGAAGCGCATTTTCTTATCTCAGGCTCCGCCTTACTGAGAGCTGTCTTTCCTCCTATTATTACTGCCTTTCTGCCGTATGCGCCCGTGATGTCTCCTATGCGTTCATAGCAGTCAGGTCCTGTTGAATATGCTCCTAAAAATGTATCGTAACTCATGTCCATGCTCCTTATGTGTCTATACTGCTTATATAAGCTGCGGCCTCTCCCCATGAGGCATTTTCAGCTTATTTATTTTTCGAATCGGATTGTATATCCATCAGTTTGAGATATCAACAAAACCGCCGTAAATAGGAGCCGAACCATGCTTTATGATCATTTTTATAACTTTAGGTTATGGCATTTCAAATCCGTTTCTAATTTTCCTAAAATAATGTGACTCTCTGATCCCACACCGTCAGAAAAATTTCTTCTTTTTAAAATATATTATCTCAAGAACAATAATAAGAAGCGCTATCAGTATGACCAGAGGATATCCGTATCTCCAGCCAAGTTCAGGCATATTTTTAAAATTCATGCCGTACCAGCCTGTAAGCAGTGTAAGGGGCAGAAATATGGTGGTCACTATGGTGAGTACCATCATTACGCTGTTCTGAGCAGTGTCCAGCCTTGCCTGATAGAGTTCCCTGAGCTGTATGACATTTTCCTGCAACAGTCTCACATGATCCTGTAAAAGCCCTGTCCTGCGGCTGGCGTTCTGCCAGGCTGCTGCAGAGCCGGTATACTTCTCCTCATCCTCCGCCTGCATCTGCTCACATATGACCGTCATCTGCTCATAATAAGCATTGAGTTCCGACAGTTTCTGCCTGTATCTCGTAAGCTGTACAAAAAAATCATCCGGAATGCCTGCTGCCAGCCTGTCTCCAAGATCATTCAGCTCCTTTTCGAGGTGCACAAGGTAGAATACATCGTCCTCTATGAATGCATATATCATTTTGAGCAGTATTTCTCCCGGAGTTTTTGTGCCGTCAAATATTTCCTTATGCTTTATGACCCACTGCCTGAGCTTTCCTCCGTCTTCTATAAATATTGAGTTATCTATAGTCATATATATGCCAAAGGAAAGATGCGGCGTGCGCTCCATGCTTTTTTGCGGTATGCGCAGGGTACCCGTGATGCAGTCTTTAAACACCTCAAGCTTGCAGTATCTTATTGACCTTAAGCCGTGCTGCAGTTCTCCGGAATGCGGAAGAGCTTCCTCCATTTCCCTGAATGCATCAGTTTCTATGACCCTTACGGCTTCCGCAGTTTTATTTTCCATGTCATGCTTTGCATTATTTAAGTCAGCTTCCATCATGCATCCCCCTCCCTGAGACCTGTCTATTGATATCGTAAAAATAAAAGCTCCGCAGAAGGTCATTCCACGGAGCGTCATTTTTATACAAGCATGTATTTGAGCACAAATAATACGGCCAGCACGTACATGAGCGGCGTGAGCTTATCCCTTTTTCCGCTTACCAGATTGAGCACTACATATGAGATGACTCCCATGGCTATGCCCTCGGAAACCGAATACATGAACGGCATGGCGATTATTGCGATGAATGCCGGGATGGCCTCCGTCAGATCATTGAAATCGATCTTCGACACCTGCTGCATCATCATAAATCCCACGATAATAAGGGCCGGAGCAGTTGCAAATGACGGTATGGCAAGGAATATAGGCGAAAGGAACAATGCCAGTACAAACAGTATTCCCGTCACCATGGCCGTAAGGCCGGTCCTTCCTCCCTCAGCTATTCCCGAAGCGCTCTCTACGAATGTGGAGATGGTGGAGGTTCCGCATATCGCTCCCACTGTAGTACCTATGGCGTCCGCAAGCAGCGCTCCCTTAATGCCTGGAAGGCGTCCGTTTTCATCCAGCATGTTACCCTTTGTGGCGCAGCCGATGAGGGTGCCGAGAGTATCGAACACATCCACGAACAGGAACGCAAACATTATTACTACGAAATTAAGGAAGTTTTCGCTGATATATCCAAAGTCCATCTTGAAAAATGTCGGCGCAATGGACGCAGGCATGGAAATGATCCCTGAAGGGAAAAGGCTGTAAAAGCCCGCCTCAGGATCCGGCACATAGAGTCCAGCCACCTGACAGATTATGCCGAGGAGCCAGGTGAGCAGTATGCCTATCAGTATATTTCCCTTGATCTGCTTTATTACCAGGAATCCGGTGATCAGTATTCCGGCCATGGCAAGGATTACGCTGATGCCCTCCGTGTTGAAGGTTCCGGCCTTTACAGATCCCGTAAATGAGAACATGGCCACCTTGGTGGACTCATTTAACACGGCTATATTTGCATTCTGAAGACCTATAAATGTGATGAAGAGTCCTATTCCGACGGAAACGGCTATCTTGAGGGTTGCCGGAATGGAGTTGAATATCGCCTCACGGACGTTGGTTATCGAGAGTATGATGAATATGATACCCTCCACGAATACCGCCGTCAGCGCGATCTCCCAGGAAAGCCCCATGCCTATACAGACAGTGTAGGCAAAGTAAGCGTTGAGTCCCATGGCTGATGAAAGCGCAAAAGGCAGATTGGCTATGAATGCCATAAGGAATATGGCTATTGCAGAGGCCAGCGCAGTTGCCGTAAATACGGAACCCGCATCCATCCCGGTAGCTCCGAGCACACTCGGATTTACCGCAAGGATATATGCCATGGTCATAAATGTCGTCAGTCCGGCGATCACCTCTGTCCTTACGTCGGTGCCGCGCTCTTTGAGTTTGAAGAATTTTTCCATAGTTTCACCTTTTCCCATAAATGCTCTTTTTTCCGGATCCGTGTCCGGGCAGCCTATTAATTATGACGGAGAGCCCGAAAAATTTCAATTGTTTTTACAACCAACCTCCATAGTTTGATGTTTGTGGGAAATCCCACCTGCATCATAAACTATGTACTATTTCTGCCAAACAATCAAGGGTTATATACTTCACTTCATTATCGGTGTTATAGTCAGTGTTATACGGTTGAAAAAATTTCTCGTTCAATCCGTACTTTTTTGCGCAGAATATCGCTCCTAAAACAATTTTCTATATATGCGTTCTACGGATAAAATCACAAAATATCAAACTATGTCCTAAAAATTATTCAGTTTTAAACGGATAAGATTTAAAAAATGAAGATAAAAGATGAAAAAATTTTCCTGACTACGAATATATTTTCAAAAGTGCAGATTTTATCTGTTAAAATTCCTCTGAAAAGACAGATAAAAATTCAACTATTAAGCAAACAGATTAAATGAGCCCGAAAAGACCGCTTTGTAGACGATTCTTCAAACGGAGCCGTACATAATTAATGAACTGACCGCTTTGTAGGCGATTCTTTAAATGGAACCGTACATATTTATTGGCCTTACCGCTTCTTGGACGATTCTCCATATATAACCGTACGAATTAAGCATTGTGTACGGACTGAATTTACAGATCCTTTAATGCAGGTGTATTTTATTAAATGAAATACACCTCTGAAAACGATTTTCAGTATATAACCGTACTGTTCAAAATTTTGTACGGATCTGATAACTGAGTTTTAAAATCCAACCGTATCAGAGCCATTTTTGTACGGATTTACTGACTAAGTGTTATCATCAAACCGTATCAGAGGCATTTGTACGAACCTATCGTCAAAATATCAAATCAAACCATATGAGAGAAACTTATGCCGACAGGCACACCATAACCAAAAACTCAGAGCCCATTATATAATGCTCTGAGTCCTTAATATCATAAAATCGGATATAAAAAATTTACGCTTACTGATAAATTGCTTTTAGATAAAAGAAAAAAGCACGAGACGGGGATCGAACCCGCGACCTTCGCCTTGGCAAGGCGACGCTCCACCACTGAGCCACTCGTGCGTAAAATATATAACTGCCTCAGGCCAGAATCGAACTGGCGACACATGGATTTTCAGTCCATTGCTCTACCAACTGAGCTACCGAGGCTCGTGCCTTATGGAACTGATCCAACCGACAGCATGGATATTTTACATTTTATTGACTGTTTTGTCAACAATTTTTTAGGCTTGCATCTGATACTGCATCTTATTTCTCTCTTATACCTCGATTCGGCGTCTGCATCCGCCGCCTTAATCCAAAGCCCCTTTATTGCAGTGCAGAGCTATCATCATTACTATAAGCTCAGCTGCAGGGATCGCCGCAAAGACCCCGTTAAGCCCGAAAAACACCGGCAGCAGGATAAGCAGGGCTCCGCTTAATACAACGCTCCTTGACATTGCCACGGCCATGGACTCCCTTTCCCTCATTACTGACTGCAGATAGTAGGTGGAAAGTACATTTATGCCCATGAATAAAAATGCCGTAAAATAAATGCGGTATATCATAGGAGCCTCACTAAGCACCTCAGGGGTTGCTGCAATAAATATCTTTGTAAGCTCTATCGGGAACAGTTCTCCCGTAACGGTGATCGCCACGCTTATGATCACTGTCGCAATAACTGACATATGATAAGCAGTTCTTATCCTGTCACGTTTGCCAGCTCCGAAATTAAGGGACGAGATAGGCTGAAGCGCCTGTCCGACTCCCCTGAATACCGCCTGACAAAGCTGACCTATAGTTCCAACGACTCCGTAAATGGACAGTGCGGCAACTGAGCCATACCTCATTATCTGATTATTTATAACTATGGAAAGGGCCACTGTTCCAAGATCCAGGACTCCCGAGCCAAATCCTATGATAAGTATCCTCTTAAAGGCTTTTAAAAGACTTTTTGGCATTACGAGCTTAAGACCGCAGGCGGGACTGAAAAAATGTATCAGCATGATAATCACCTGAAGGCTTGATCCAGCCACCGTAGCTATTGCCGCTCCCTTCATGCCCATGTCCATCGGAAAGCATAAAAACCAGTCCCCGAAAATGTTAAGGCTCCCTCCTATGACCACGGCCTTCATGGCAAGTCCCGGCGCCCCGTCATTTCTCAAAAAGGCGCTTAGGAATGTGGAGGCTATAAATGTAGGAAAAAAGTAGATGATATACATGCCGTAATCCAGAACATAAGGCATGATCTCCTCATTTGCTCCAAACAGCGTAAATATCGGTCTGTGGAATATCCACACCAGTATCCATGTCGATATACCTATGACGGCCATCAGGATCACCGCCGCCGTGAACATGGCGTGAGCCTTTTCCTCTCTGCCCTCTCCCCTTGCCACGCTCATCGGCACGGCGCCTCCGACTCCGCAGAGCACCGCTAAAAATACCATGAGCGCGAATATGGGATTGATGGCGGCTATTGCCGCGGCGCCCATAGGCCCAACTGACTGGCCGACGGCTATGGTATCCACAAAGCTGTATACCGACACCACTAAGGCGCTGCCCACGGAGGCGATCAGGTAATGTCCGAAAAGTTTCTTTATATCATCCTTTAAAATATCCATGGCAAAGGGGCTCCTGTTTTATTAAATGTCAAACGTCAGACATTATATCATCACCATCATGATGCATCAAGCACCCGACATTCTCCATTGATCTTCGTCTATCGGCTTACATATGTATAGGCCATTGCAGATCTTAAACCACTGGAGATCACACAAACCCATGCCATCATGCCGCGCCGTGCCTCATAAAATCACCCCTTGACCTTTCAAATATGCTATTGTATAATGAACAGGCTATCAGATGGCGACATAGCCAAGTGGTAAGGCGTAGGTCTGCAACACCTTGATCACCGGTTCAAATCCGGTTGTCGCCTCTAAATGACCGGCTCAGGTTGAGCCGGTTTTTATTTTTCTCTGAATTATCTCTATTATCTCTTTATCTATTATCTCTGCCTCTTTGCCATCAGAATATCTATCGTAAAATACAGCGCCGTACAGGCCGAAAGTATCGCATATAGAGGAAGTATCCTCACCACCGTATCCATTCCCTTAAGCACATATACCGCTGCCAAAGCCGCGGCCATTATAGTCTGTGTCATAAGTATCCTTACGGCAGCAGCCCTGATATTTCCCTTTTCAGTCCGCGGCCTTTCTTCATTTCCTGCATTTCCTTCATCCATAGTGGTATCCGTTTCATTTTCGGAGGTTTCATATGATCCCAAGACATGCTTATCCTCCATAAATTCCTTTTCCGGATCCAGTCTTATGTCATCCATGTCCTCAAGACTAAAATCCGACCTGTATTCGGTCTGCTCCGTTTCCCGGCTTTCCGTTCCGCTGCCGTCCCTGACAGGCTTCCCCTTCCCTTCGCTTAAGCTCACCGCCTTCTGCCGGCTTAGCGGCTTGTTGAAACTATACTGTTCCTCCGCCCCACCCCGGTTTTTGCGTTCTGCCATAAGGACGTTCATTAGATCGTATATGCGGCATTCCGCCTTTTCAGCCTCCTTAAGCATCACGGCGCACATCCTTAATGCAACAGGATCATTTAAATCCACATGGGCCGTAAGAGCGGCAAGAAGTCCTGTAAATATGGAGCCTGTTCCCAGCTCATGGGGTCCCTCCCTGTCCGGCCTTGAACTTCCATCCCTCCCCGCATCCGGTATGGGACAGAATCTCAGAGTATTATCTATCCTGTCGGTAAAAATATATCTTTTATCCAAAAGGAGATTTTCCTCTCCCATAAGATATCCGGTCATTATCCCGGCAGCCCTGTTTAAGGCCAGCATAAATGAATATATATCCTCTCCGCCAAGCTTTTCTGAAGTCAGATATTCCTCAAGGCTAATGCAGTCCGTCACCTCATAGTTCAGTCTGATTCCGCCCTTATATTCAGACAGAGACGGCCTGATGATCATGCTGTCGTATATGGACCCAATCATTCTGAGCTCCATACAGTCTTCAGCTGCATCCTTTATTCCTATGCTTAAAAATCTCCCCGGTCCCTCGGTCAGTATCGATATTTCACTGATCATCCGCCACCTCTTCTATTATAGTAAGCTTTCTCATTAATTTTTCCGGCCTGTAAGCATTTCCCGTATATTTCAGTTCAGCATCCCCAATGGAAACTGTCACGCAGCTTCCCTCTCCATCCTCCTCAAGCTTAAGTCTGTATCCATTTTCCGAAAACAGACCGCTAAGCCTTTCATTTTCATATTCCTCAATATATTCCGCATCCATATCCTCAGTCCTTTTTTCAAATAACTCCGCAGCCTCGTTCGCCGCGAGGCTTCCCACCGCCATGTCATGCAGTCTTATATCGGCCCTGATAAGCAGAGCTATGGTTATGAATACTATCGGCATTACTATGGCGGCCTCTACGGTAAAGCTTGCCCTTAATACAAGTTTTTTCATATCTGCATACCTTTTACATTTACGAAAAAGTAAACCCATCGACTTGATCTGCACTGTCTGTTACATAAAAAAGCCTGCCGCCTTATCTGCTGCCATGACCAGAAAAAACACCGTGACAAATGGAAGAGACATCGTTTTAACCCCGCCTGACGCAAATCTCCACAGGCAGGCAAAAAGCCCTGTAATGGCGCAGGCAAACCACGCCGCTATGACAATACACACCGTTTTTTCCATTCCCATAAACACTCCTGAGACGCTTATGAACATGGCGTCTCCCAGGCCTATCCTGCCCCGGCTTAAAACTGACATGATCAATATAAGCGCACCCGGTATAAGCGATAGAAGATAATCCGCTGCCTTTCCTCCCGTAATAAAAAACAGGATTGTTCCAACCGCAAAAGCAATGCCGCCCGATAAAACGCCTATACTTCTGTGTTTAACGTCTTCAAATGCCGATACCAAACCGTATATGTAAAATATCACTTCCCGCAGTAAGAGCATGGCCTCATCCCCCTGTCCATACAGTCCCCTAATTTTTCCGTGTGTACATACGCGGTTATGGCCTTGCAGTTCATGTCCCCATGATATGCCGTGCCGTTTTCCATGTAATATACTGTTCCTTTGCCATCAGGCTTACAGGATGAGCAGGCATGATATTTCCCGCCTCCCGCGTTTCTTATGCCGTCTATATCCGCCGCATCTATGCTCTTAAGCCTGTTGCTGAGATAATGACAGTTAGGATCCATATGGTAGACCTCGCTGCTCGTTTTTCCAAGATAAACCGTTCTGTCGCGGTCAGACTCTTCGTCTCCGTCTTCTCCCGCGTTTTCCGAATATTTATCCCGACCCCGTCCGCCCTCCGATCCCACCCAGGCTCTTTTATTGACCACAAGGCTTTTTTCCGCGGGGATCAGATCGAAAAACCTGACCGGCATGTCCGGCCTGTATAAGACCTCTATCGTTATCATTGCCGGATCCTCGCCCTCTTCCTCAGACAGTATGGCAGTTTCCGGCGAGAGCATGGCTCCTTTGAGATATCTATTGTCACAGGAGGCAAGTACATAAGCTGCAGCTGCCCCCTGCTCAACTCCTGAGACCACTCCATCCACTGTATCCATGTATTCACTGTCCATATTTATCAGGCCTTCTCCCACCGTCTTAATATATTCAGCAAGACTCAGCTTTTCTGCCGCAGCCTCCATACTGTTCTGCAGCCTCCTTTCGGCATTCATGACCTTGATGGGAAACATCAGCAGGTATAAGGTGAATATCATCACCGGCAGAGCTATCGCTGCCTCAAGGGTAAGGCTGGCCTTTACGCCATGCCCGCCAGGTATAAGCCCGAAAAAAGGGAAGCCATGCCGTCTCTGCCCTTTAGAATTTTTTGATAAGTTTAAGAATTTTTTGGGCGAGTTCTCTTTCCGGTCACATTCCTTTCCTGCATGTTTGTAAATTGTTGCTTTCGACTTAAAAGTCTGCTCCGTCTGTAAAAGTTGAGGTAGTTTTGAGCCTGGCAGAAACGGCATGGCTTCCCTCCTTTCCTTATGCTCACCTTATGCTCAATAGCTGTAGTATGTTGAAGCAGACATTCCGTAACCAGATTCCTCTTTTCCTCCAAAGGCCTTCGCTATCCAGGTCTCCGAAAATACATGTCTGGTGTCCACTGCTGCCCTTGCTTTCATTGAATAGACGAGCCTGTCCATCTTAAAATCCTCCTGTGCCGTCTTTAAATTCATCTGTATGATATCCATGCACCTGTATTCAAATGTGCTTCCCATGTCAAAAAACAGGAATATCTTAAGGTAATCCTTATATTGCAGCCCTTTATCTGAGACTTGCGCTCCTCCCGCAGCATCAGCACCATTAACTGACTGTCCGCCTGACATATCAAGGAGCCCCTCCAATGTAAGGTCAAAGGTATCCCTGTTATGGATAAAAGGCACTTTGCCTCCTGCAAGCACGCTTTTTACATCCATAACGGCCTGTCCGCTCGCCCAGAGGCTCATTATCAGAAATGTTACGACGGCTGCAAGGGGCGTAAAACCGGCGGCCCCTGTCACCATGAGGGCCAGCGATCTCGCTTCGTTCCTTCTATCGGCATCAGAGTACAGATATATGAGATTGAGCCCTCCCCTCATGAGAGTAAGCCTCTTTACCGCTGCTTTAAGATTATCCCTGTCGTTCTGCCTCCCAAAAATAATGTATTCCTGCTCCAGCCTTCCCGAACCCTTTATACTGCTGTCATCGTATATACCCCTGCCAAAATACCCGGTAAATGAACTCATGTATTCAGCCAGATATACGCTGTCGATGACCGAAAGCCTGTCGATGTTTTCTGCCGGAGCAAGGTTTAAGCCCGGTGACTCCTCAAGCTTTAATACCTCATCGCTTATCTCTGCACCCGGAGGCAGCACAAGGCCTAAAAGGTCTCCTGAAAACAGCTCCTTAAGGCTCTCCAACTTTCCCATTTTTTCCTTATCAGCGATACCGAAGGAAACGCCCATCGTCATCGGATCATATCCGTTAAGCGCGCTCACCACAGGGCTCCACAGCGCTTCCTCATCGAGCTCGTCGTCTTCGTCCGCCGGCTCCCATTCGGCTATGTAATCCATGATCTCTTCAGCCTCATTTATCAGATCCTCAAAAAACTCCGCATCCGGGACCGCCCTTTCCTTAAAGCCGCTTATCCTGACACGCCGCTCTCCGTCGGCTGAAACATAGCTTTCATACTCCCTTATATCGGTCATAAGAAGCTCATATGTTGAAGCGCTGATATTCCCGGCTTTCTTCCTTTCCTCAAGACTTTCAGCCGAAGCCTTCAGTCCTTCCATAAGCCTGTCCGCCTGTTTTTCATATTTTTCAACATGTCCCGGCACATCCTTAAGGGCCCTTATAATATCCTCTGCACGGCTTATAAAGCCCCGGCCGTCGCAGGCCTCAACCCTTGAAACCGCCTCCCTATGATTTTCCGATATGCCGGTGAGCAGCGTATCGATAGCCTCCATTGTCCTTTCTATCTCCGCCGCCTCTTTTGCATGGCCGTCATAAAGATCCGATATTTCCTCCACGGCAGTACCTTCCCTTAATCCGCTGCTGAACAGCTCAATGTCTGCAAGCTCCCATATCGAGGCGGCTATCCCGTATTTCATATAGTCCAGGACCTCATTTTCAAATATCTCCCCCTCATCGTCCGTAAGCATTTTTATCTCCTCTGATTCAATACTTTTAAGCTTCATCGGCATCCAGCTTTGAACATCAAGGTACGGAGTCAAAAATCCTGCCATCTCGTCCGTCAGCTGCCTTTCGGAGTAATGCTCAAGTCCCAGCAGCCTGTATTCCTCCCAGAGCTTTTTATGATACTGGGAGAACAATGACTCCATGGAGGAGTTTACGGCTATGGTAAGATGCAATCTTGCGGCGTTCATCCTGGCCGATTCCAGCACGCACAGAAAAACGGCAAATATTATGGCGGTGGTAAGGGCAAAGAATACGCTGAGCTCAGCCTTTAAATCCTTCATTTATAAAATGTCGTTGGACATAGTGGTGATGCTTGAGAATATCTTTGTCAGCAGTTCGTTTATCTGGGTCTTGAACACCGCCACAAGACCTATAAGTACCACCAGTATCAGTACCACCTCTATTACTCCTACTCCGCTCTCATCACTGATAAACCTTTTAAGGCCTGAATGTAATGCTTTCATTTTTCCTCCTTTTTTTTTACTCTTAGATCATCGTAAGCATGGCCGGGACGGCGGTTATTATCAGCACGGCGATAAGTGAAAGTCCCAGAGGGAGCATGAGCTTTGTCACGGCCTCCTCGCCCTGTCTTTTCGCCATATTTTTCCTCTGCTCAAAGGCCTCCTGCATTTCAAGCTGAAGGGCGTTTTCCGAACCCCGGTCCCCGGTCCTTAAGTTCTGCTCCAGGATCGATATAAGCTTCATGTAGCTTTTATTTGAGCACCTTCTTGCAAATTCGCCGTAAGCCCTGATTTCCGGCACGCCCTTTGAAATATCCGCTGCCGTAAGGCACATTTCCTCATACACCTCCCGCCTTCCCGAATGCCCGGACTCAAGGTCTCTTTTATAATCTTCAGTGATCTTTATCCAGGCATTCCTGACGGTAAGCCCCGCTCCCATATACACTATGAGCTTTGATACCATATCCGGGTAATCCATGATAAGCTTCAGGTCTCTTTGCTTTTTCTTCTTAAGCATGTCCTGTTTTGGTTTAAGGCCTAAAAGGACTGCCGCAAAAACTCCGCCGGCAAGTATGCCGGCCCAGGTCCTGTCCTTCGGTTCCGCATAGCTTATAACTGTCCCGTCTAATTCTCCGGGCAGCTCCAAGCTTTCATTCCTGACCTGTTCCAAATCGGCTGACTGTATCAGATCCTCTATCTTTTTTCTTTTTTCAGCCGCAGTTGCGGTTCCTGCCGGAATGACCCGTACCGGCAGTACATATTCCTCACTGTACTCTCCGGTTTTAAGCACGACTCTAATGTATGTTTCCTCAGGTCCCTCAAGCTTCAGATTGTTGACAGTTCCGTCATAACCTATGATGGAAGTATCTTCCGGATACCAGCTGATCCTGACCCCGTCGTATCCGTCTACGGATGACGGAAAATTAAGATCCGTGTCGATGCTGTCCAAATCCTCATTGCTGCCGACAATGTACACCGCGATCTTATCCATCAGCCCGTCAAACAGCTCCGCCGCCTCTTTTTCAGTATATTCCCTGGGTGAGACAGTGATGCTTACCGGCACATATGAATCTGATATACCTCCGACCTTAAGCTAATAGTGCCTTTCGATCCCTCCGGGCCCGTCTCTCAATATGGCATTTCCGTCCTTTAATACTCCATCTCCGCCTGAAGATATGAGGCTGAGCGCCGCTAAAAACGCCGCTGTTACAATACACAAAAGCTGCTCCTTCGTAAGTCCCGGAAATCCTGCTCCTGCTTCATTCCAAAGCTTCGTCCGTCTGCCTTTCCTTTCTTTTTTCATGTCAAACCCTGATATTCAGTATCTTCTGCGACAATATATATGAAACGCACAGAAGGATCAGACAGAATGTCATCACTATCCTTCCGGCGGGGCTTTCGTACATAACATTCAGATAATCCCCGGAGGATATATCTATATACAGGATCAGGACAAAGGGCAGCAGGTTCATGATGTTCTGCTCGTACCGTCTTGACGCTGTCATGTTCATGATCTCCTCTGCCACCGTCATCTTGTCCCTGATCACATCAGTAGTTTTCTCCACTATCTCTCTCATGTTTCCACCGTTTCTTTTCACTATGGCAAATACTTCGGCAAAATTTCTTATATCGTCTATCCCGCTCCTTAATGCATAATCCATTAAGAGCTTTTCCATGGACACGTTCATCCTTACGCCCTCTGCCATCCTTTTAAATTCCCTTACGGTCACAGAAACTGCTCCGAACATCCCCTCAAGCTCAGGTATCGTTTTCATCAGAGCATTTTCCGGAGACATCCCGGCACTCATGAAGCCGCTCATGAGCCATATGGCTTCCCTGAATTCCTGCCGCATCCTCCAGTCCCGTTTTTCCTTAAGGGCGCCTTTGCGCAATACTGGAAATATCAATGCTCCCGCAGGCATCAGTATTAGGCTTAAGCCCAGGCTCCTGTAAAAGGTGTAAGCCGCCGCAAGGCATATCACGGCTCCCACTGCGCCTTCCCTTATCCTGTCCCGCGCCGTCAGCCTGTATATCCTGTAATCCGGTTTTTCATCATTTCCCGGCCCTTGTAAGCTTTTCCCGGTTTTTAAGCTCTCCCTTCCTTTTAAGTGATTTTTCCCTGTGATCATATTCAAATATTTTATTAAGCCTGATCCTTTCATCCGCGAGCCCCTCCACTTCAGATATCTCCATTACCTTCCTGCTCTTATCCGGCATCCTCGAAAGATGCACCATTATGTCGATCCCTGCGGATATCTGATCCCTTATGGCCTTCAGCGGCAGCTCCGCCGCCATGAGCACCATTGACTCAAGCCTGGTCAGCATATCCTCCGTGGAATTGGCGTGTCCCGTGGAAAGCGAGCCGTCATGGCCCGTATTCATGGCCGTCAGCATGTCCAGGGCCTCCGCACCTCTTACCTCCCCCACGATTATCCTGTCCGGCCTCATTCTTAAGGCAGCCCTTATCAGCATTGCCATGCCTATTTCCCCTTCTCCCTCAAAATTGGCGTCCCTGGTCTCAAGGCTGACAAGGTTTGGTATGTGCCTGATCTTGAGCTCGGCGGAATCCTCTATGGTGATTATCCTTTCATCCGGCGGTATGTACTGGGTAAGGGCGTTAAGGAACGTGGACTTGCCGGAGCCGGTGCCTCCGGAGATAAAAATGTTATAGCCGGCCGCAACAAGTTTTTTAAGAAATGCCGCCGCCTCATGTGTCACAGTGCCGTACCGTATCATCTTATCCATCTCTATGACCTCCGGAAATTTCCTTATGGTGATGGTGGGACCCTTAAGGGCTACGGGCGGCAGTACTATATGTACCCTTGAACCGTCCGGAAGCCTTGCGTCAGCAATGGGCACAGAGGTATTTACTCTGCGGTTTATACGGCTCACTATCTGCTGTATCATGTCCTCGAGCTTTTCCCGGCTTTCAAAGGAGCCGGCCCATCTCTCCATGCGCCCGTCCCTTTCCATGAATATCTCCTCATGGCTGTTTATCATGATCTCCGTAACGTGCCTGTCCTCCAAAAGCTCCTGCAGCACATCCAGCTTTTTCATGCTGTCAAAGATCCTTTTTTTGAGCCTGAGCCGTTCCGTCAAGGTCAGCCTGAGCCCGTAGGCCCTGTCCTTTATGGCCCTGTCTATGGCCTCGGCAGCTTCGTTATCCGATGTAAATGCCCCGCTCCCGAGATCTGCCATGACCTGTTCCCTTATCTCTCCAAATAGCCTTTCCTCAGTATTAGCATCCATAATTCAGACACCTCCAAGCCTCCTTACAAGATCTCCCATTTCCCCATACATCAGGATATCCGGATAAGGTCCCTTTATTTCTGTTTTCCATGGATCAGGGAGTTCAAGGCAGTTCACCCTTTTCACCCATTCATCACCCTTTTCCTTCTTCAGATACTCATAAAACGCATCTCTCTTACTTATCGACAGCCTGTCACCGCTTGACGGCATGTATACCGCATCCGATATGCTTAATACCGCGTCCGCCTGTCCGGCATAGCGGTTCATGTCCACGACTATGTACTCATAGTCGGAATTTTTTATTATCTCATTTATGAGAGATGCATAATCCTCGCCGCTTAACGCCCTCAGATCATCCGGGTCATTTACCGGACGTATCCAGTCAAATCCCGATATGTTATCGGTAAGATCCCTTATCCCGGCAGTATTCAGCTTTCCCTGCTTCATCAGGTACATGGCCTCGGAAAGGCCGTCGCTCCTCATACCTCCCGCAAGCTCATATACTCCGGTAAATTCCTCAAGATTTAAGTACAGGACCCTGTTTTTCCTTGCAAGCTCGCGGCAGTAAGCAAGAGCAAAGGAGGACTTTCCACACCTTGCGACGGGACTGTACACGCTTATCACATGCACCATCCTTTCCATCTCCTCCACTATCCTGACTGCTTCTATACCCTCCGCATTATCAAGTACCGAGCGTATTATCCCCTCTGCCGGCTGATATTTTGGTATAAATATCTCCATGCTTTCGGTCCCGTAGGCCGCCCCGTCCTCTCTTAAGCCCGTCACTGTTTCCGAGGTAAGGTACATCCTCACGGATGCGTCTATATCCGTTATCAGAGTTTTGTCCTCCCCGTCCCTCCCCTCTTCCTTATAAGATCCAAGATATGATTCGTCTGCCAGCAGCAGCTCTATCCTGTGCCTTTCCGAATAATCCTTAAGCTCCTGGATATTGTTAAAGGGTACCGCTAAGAGCTTGAACGCATTTTTCCTGTTTATATAGCTGCAGAGCCTCTCGGCATATTTTAATTCCGGCGCAGCCACCGCCATTATCCTCTCCATATAAACTCTCCTTTCGTTATTACGGCTATAAGCGAAGCGATAAATATAAATACCGCCAGCGGCACGGTGCCGTTTACTAAATGTCCTGATATCAAATGTCGTTTTATGAGTTTTGCCGCTGATATGACGCCTGCGGTAAGCATGGAAATGATTATGATATTTAGAGAAAAACTGCCCGGGTACATGAATATAACAAAGGCATACAGCTTTATGTCCCCGGCTCCCATAAGCCTCAAAGAAAATAAAATGATAAGTACGATTATGAAAATGATGGAATAAGATATGTCAGTTATTTCCGGGTCAACGATGGGTATATTCTCCGGGTATAGTACTGCAGAGACAATATATAGCGCCGCCCCTAAGCCAAATCCGGCCGCCACTATCCTGTTCGGGATGCGCTGCCATTTTAGATCCGTCACCGCGCATATACCGGTAATGATAAGTAGCAGCAGAGCCCTGAAAATAAATATCAACGCCCTGATACCGTCAAATATATACATTTAAAATTATCCGGACCAGTTAAATAAAGCCGCCCTGAAAATGGATATCTGTTAAAATACTTATCGGGTAATAAATGAAAATGTTCAAAACAGAAGCAGAAATTGCTTAGAATGTTTTAGAGTGTCTTAATGATATTCCGAATATGTTTTTTAGTCAAGACTTAATCAAGACTTAATTTTGATTAATTTATTTGTGCAGGATCTATACAGGCATGAAAATACCGCCTCCGTGCCCGGCCGTATAAGCCATGGCAGGGGCGGTATTTTATTAAATTACATCTGTTATTCCGCCTGGGCTTCAGTTTCGGCAGACGTTTCTACCGGCTCGATCAGATCGTTCCTTACGACCACGCTCACTCCGTCAAGGGTAAACTGTACGAAATCAGATCCCTCTATAGGAGTTACCGGTCCGATAACTGTGCCGTTGTCCAGCTGATCGTAGATACGGTTCTGGTTGTCTGCATATCTGACATTTACCGCATCTCCCTTGATCTGATACTCGACTACCGGAGGCTCAGTCTCAGGCTCCGTTTCCGGTACCGTGGTTTCAGGCTCTGTCTCCACAGGTGCTTCCGTGGATGTTTCGACTGGCGATGTCTCGACCACCTGCGGCGCCGAAGGTATAAGGCTCCGTATGATTATCACTATAAGGATGACAGCGACTATCGGTATGATTATCCTGAAAATATCATAGACCGAGATATTCCTTCTGCCTCCCTCTTCATCATATCCGTCCCCGGATCTCCTGCCGGAAGCCCCAGCACGCTCAGGCCTGCCCGGCCTTCCTCCGGATCTGCCTAAGTCTCGGCTGCCTCTGTCATCTCTCCTTGGACGCCTTGTCTCCTCATCTCCATAATCTCCCATGGATGATCTGCGTCCTGACGGCCTTTCAGACTTATATCCCGCGTTAAAACGCTCCTCCTCTGAGCTGCGTGCCGGAGTACGGTAACCGTCCCTCTGTACTCTCACCGGCGTGCGGTCCACGCTTACATCCTTCCTCGAAAGGAAGGTCTGTACCTCACGTTTTAAGAGATAATATGTGCTCTCAGCGTCATCAGGGCTGTTATCCTCCTCATGCACCGCCTTATTACCATATATCCTTATGGTATGGAAGGCGTCCCTTGAGGCCATATTTATGATCTTATCTCCGTAGAGCTTTTCGATGGTGTCCGCAAATGTACTGTATTCGATATCCCTCTCGGCGGCATAAGTCCTTATTATCCTGTCAGCAAGCTGCCTTGACTTGATTATGCCGCGGTTATATTCTCTTCTGCTTATAAGACCGGCGATCTCCTGAAGCCCGTCCTCTGCGAACTCTTTGATGTCGATCCCTCTGTAGTCTGCCATGGCGACCTCCGCATTATTTTATTCAATAGCTTTTTTGATTTTACCATATTTCAGGCTTTGTTTGTTAATTATAGCTTAATAATATTCAAATTTTTCATTTCTATAGACAAGAAAAAAGCCCATACCGATGCGATCATCAGTACAGACTCCCTCGAGTGCGCGATCAGGGGCTCGAACCCTGGACAACCTGATTAAGAGTCAGGTGCTCTACCAGCTGAGCTAATCGCGCTCATCACTATTTTAGCGACATCGATTATAATAGACTAAAGATCAGGGAATGTCAAGAGCTTGTTAAATGATTTTTTTATTTAACTGCTGATCAGCCCTGATCTTTAGTCCTTGCGGCTATGAGCTTGAATATCGGATTTCCCTTTGCCGAGAATTTGGCCTCATATTCCGTCATCACATTCCCTTCATTCATCCTCACATCATTATGCAGATCATAGGTGATCTCCTTTATTTCCCAGCCGGATGCGGGAAATGTTTCCACGGAATAATCAAAAAGCCCGCGGTTATCCGTCTTAAACTCTATCCTTCCGTCCTTTTTAAGGATCCTGTCGTAAAGACGAAGGAACTGGGGTGATGTAAGGCGCTTATTGGCGTTTTTATCCTTCGGCCAGGGATCCGAGAAATTAAGATATATCCTGTCCACCTCATGATCCTCAAAATATTCGCACAAAAACCTGGCGTCGCTCCTTATGAACCTCAGGTTCCTGCCCTTATTGTCTCCCGGATCAAAGCCTCTTTCCGAAAGCTCTCCCTCGTACCTCTTAACGGCCTTATAGAGGACCGTGGTATTAAGCTCAAAGCCTATGTAATTATTTTCCGGATACATAAAGCTGTGGGTCCTTATGAAGGTGCCCATCCCCATGCCTATCTCAAGATATAGAGGAGCGTCGTTTCCAAAGACCTCCTTTTTCCACTTCCCCTTATACGCCTCCGGCTGCTGTATCACGAAGGGATCCGAGGCAATATATTCCTCGGAGCCCTTAATATGTCTGATCCTCATGTAAATGTTTTCCTATCCTTCTTTTACTGCGTCGTTTTCATCATGATATCTGTCCATGATGACGCTGGCCTTATAGAGATCCCCGTCGATCTCTATCTTAAGCTCTCCCTTCATGAGCGCTGTGAGGCTCTTCGCTATGCTTAATCCCAGCCCGGAGCCCTCCGTATTCCTTGAAACATCTCCCCGGACAAATCTCTCCGTAAGCTCGTCAGGACTGATATTGAGCTTTTTCTCCGAGACATTTTTTATGGTAAATACAGCCTTATCCTCATCGGCGGTCCTGACCTCGGCGTAGACTCTGGTCCCCTCCATGGAGTACTTTGCGGCGTTGTTATAGAGATTTTCAAATACTCTCCACAGATGTCTTCCATCCGCCAGCACCGGCACCGCATCCTCCGGCACTGAGAGCTCCAGTTCAAGGTTACGGCTTTTGAATTTATCCTCGAATTCCCCGCCGGCCTGCTCCGCCAGTTCAGCCATATCTATGCAGGCAAATTCCATCCGTATATTGCCGGAGCTGGCCTTGGATGCCTCCAGCAGATCCTCCGTCAGGTTCTTGAGCCTTGAGGATTTTTTGTCCAGCACATCAATATAGCCCTTGAGCTTTGGATCCGTGATATTCTCCCTCTTCATCAGATCAACATAGTTGATGATGGATGTAAGGGGAGTTCTTATATCGTGGGAAACATTGGTTATCAGATCAGCCTTCAGCTTATCGGCCTTTACCTGTTCGTTGATGGCGGTATGTAAGCCCACGGAGATGTTATTTAATCCCTTTACCACCTCCAGGGCTTCGCCGTCAAATTCCGCCTCATTAAGCTTTATATCCACATTTCCGCCGGCAATGTCATTTACCGCGCGCCGGATCTCATCCCTCTGCCTGAACCTGTTATATCTGAGTACATATGCAAATATATCGAAGGCGATAAGCAGCACCATGCATCCCCACATGGCAAGGCTGTAGAAGCTTCCCAGCATTGTCATGCCGTAGCATCTTAAGATAAATACCACTCCGCATACATTGACAGCCGTAAACAGGACATAGCCCTTAAGCGAATTCCAGGCCGGCCTTCCGTCCTTTTCACTGCTTAAGGCCCTGACTATCCCCTGCAGGAGAGAGTTTTTGAAGCAGCCTCCATTTACGGATCTTCTGTACATGGAGGACAGTATGCATACGGAAAGCAGCCATGTTATCACTCCCTTGGTTATATCCCTCCAGAAGGCCCGGTCGGAATATTCCAGAAGCTCCTCAAAAACAGTATTAAGGCTTGCCTTGAATATGAAATACAGTATAACGGCAAGGCAGGCGTATACGAACACAAGGGCCTCCAGCGGCATCCTGTCCACCGCAAGCTCCCTTCTGTCCTCCTCATCAAAGCCTCTCACCGTAAGTACCAGACTGATAAGAGCGGCAAAGGCGCTGCCCGCTAATATCACGAGCCATGTCTTGGCCGTCCTGATGTCGTTTATAAAGGCGTCGTCAGCCTCCTTATACCTGTCGTTAAACATATATGTGGTATCTATGCCTATCTCCATGAGGTTGCTGTCATAATCCGTCAGACGGAAGCTGTTTTCATCCGACAGTATATTTTCCGGCTGAGGCTCTATATTAGTTTCTATTGTTCTCTCCTGGGTAACTATCAGATACTTACCGAGGGACATGATCTCATCCGTCGTTTTGCCGGTATTGTACATCATGATGTCATAATCGCTCTCGGGATCAAAGGTCATGTTGTACACAAAATTGGTCATATCCGTGCCGTACTCGGTCCTGAGCCTGTAATATTCGGCAAGAGCCCTTAAGGCCTCCACGCTCAGATCCCTGATGTTCGTCACTCCCTGGGACGGGCCCGGCTCTATATTGTCAAAGTAAAATGGATCGAAGGCCTTATAGGTGACCCTGATCTCATAAGGCTCGTCCGTGGTCCCGGTCTCGCTGACGGATATCCTGTGGCTCTTGTCATCCATGGTATATCCGTACCTTGCCGCCTGCTTGACCAGATCGCTGAGCCTGTAGGACATATTTCCATTGGAGGTCACCGCCGTGACCACCAATTTATTGGTATCCAGCTCCCCGTCGCCTTCATTTTCAAAGGCGTTTTTCAATACGGCGTAGCGTTTGATGTTTTCTATATCATCAGCCACCATTTCTGAAAACAGGACCGAATCCTCAAATCTTGTGTCCTCTATCCAGGAAATGCCGGTGCCTTCACGGGTATATCTGTGTATAACACCAAGTCCTGCCGCAAAGAGCAGGACTGACATGAGATGTATTATGATGAAAAGGGTCCTTTTCATGTTTCCGGCTGACGGCCCCTCCTTACTGCTTTTCCACCTTGTATCCGACGCCCCAGACTACCTTCAGGTATCTCGGCTCCCGCGGATTGATCTCGATCTTTTCACGGATGTGCCTGATATGGACGGCCACGGTGTTATCCGCTCCTATGGCCTCCTCATTCCATATCTGTTCAAATATCTCATCTATGGAAAATACCTTGCCGGCGTTTTTGACCAAAAGCAGCAATATGTTGTATTCGATAGGCGTAAGCTTTATCAGCTCCCCGTCTACGAACACCTCCTTATTATCGTCATTTATTGTAAGTCCGCCGCACTTATAGACGGCCTGGGATACGCTGCCGCCTATATTGCCGAGCTGCACATAACGCCTCAGCTGCGACTTAACCCTTGCCACTAATTCAAGTGGATTGAAAGGCTTGGTTATGTAATCATCCGCACCTATGTTAAGTCCCAGAATCTTATCTGCGTCCTCGGACTTGGCCGAAAGGATTATGATAGGTATGTCCAGCTTTTCCCTGATCTTAAGCGTCGCGTGTATGCCGTCCAGCTCAGGCATCATGACATCTATGATGATCAGATCGACCTTGTTATTTTCAAGCACCTTAAGGGCTTCATTTCCATCGTAGGCCTTAAGCACCTCAAAGCCTTCCGTCTGGAGATATATGGATATCGCCTCCACTATCTCCTTTTCATCGTCACAAACGAGTATTGTCTGCTTCAAAGTCTCACCTCTTCCTTAAGCGAATATGCGCCATGCAACTATAAAGTTGTTCCTCCACCAGCTTGAAAGCGAACGGTGTACGACTCGTCCGTTGGATGAGGAAGCGTCTATTACCGTTCCTCCGCCCGCCGCTATTCCGACATGGCCGCTGACAACTACTATATCTCCTGCCTGAATGCTGTCAAAATTGGATACTCTCTGATATCTTCCCGGATTCCTCCAGCCGCTTGAAGTAAGGTAGGACTGGGATACTCCCGCCTGATTCAGGCACCAGTATACAAATCCGGAGCAGTCAAAGGAATTAGGTCCCTTTGCTCCCCATACATACGGACAGCCGAGCTTTGAGGAAGCAATACTTATAAGATTGCTTGCCGATCCGCTGACCGTCGCTCCGCCGGAGCCTACTGAAGGCCTCGAGGAAGATCCGGATGAGGATGATCCCGAAGATGAAGAGCCTGAGGAGGAATTGCTTCCGGTCACCGTAGGCGCGCTGGCAGGCTTCTTTTTAGCATCTGACGACTCAAGCTTTGCCATGGTCTGAGCGCCCACCACTCCGTCCTGGGACAGATTATTATATCTCTGGAACTGCTTTACTGCGGCCTCCGTGGCGGATCCGTAATAACCTGTCACGAGCCTTGAAGGCATATATCCGTAATGCACGAGCCTCTCCTGCACTGTGGTTACGGAAGCCGAGCTGTCTCCGACTCTGAGTCCGAAAGGTTTTGCGTCAGGACTTGTAAGGGCTGCCACCGTACCTGGTCCCAGATATCCGTCAACGACCTGGTCATTTCTGGACTGGAACTCCCTTACGGCTCTCTCCGTAGCGCCGCCGAAGTTTCCGTCAGCCTCCTCACTCCTCAGATATCCCAGATCTATGAGTATCTGCTGATATTCCTTTACGAGCTCCGACTGCTCGCCCCTGCTTATGACGTTTGCCTTAACGTCCTCTGAATAAAGCAGATTATAGCTTTCCCTTCCGACGGTACCGTCCACGGATATGCCGTTTTTCTCCTGCATATTCCTTACGGCGGCCTCCGTGGCGTCGCCGAAGTGTCCGGTAACATTATCCGCGCTTAAATACCCGAGCTCATAGAGTCGTTCCTGCATGAGCAGTATATCTGTTCCGTCGTCGCCGTTGCTGACCATGTAATAAGGTGCATCAGCCGCAAATATCCTGTCCCAGGTCTCAGGGCCGCAGATGCCGTCCTGAGTAAGGTCCTGCTGTCTCTGAAAACGCCTTACCGCTTCCGCCGTGGCATTTCCATAATAATTGGTAGTTTCATCGTTATCCATGTAGCCGAGGCCCATGAGCCTTTCCTGCAGAGCCTTTACCACCCTGTGCTCATCTCCCGTGCTCAAATATACCGGTGAAAGCACTGAGTTATCCTCTGCGGTGGTGACGTCCCCCAGTATGGGAAGTATATCCCCGTCAGCCTCCATCCTTATAACAGGCTTTGTCTCCGCCTCGGTATCCTGCTCTATGGAGATTATGGATTCCTCCATGCTCTCCGTGCCGGCTTCACTTATATCCGACTGCCCCGCATTGCAGCCGGTAAAGGCAGCCGTAAGCAGGATGGCTGATATTATGGGTATGAATCTGTTCTTTATGTTCCTTCTCAACGCTTATACCTTCGTTTTCTATGTTCTCGGCCTTCTTTTATTCCTTGCTCTCCCGCGTGACCGCGATATTCCCTGGTTTCTTACCCCGGAGGACGTCCTTCCGATGCCGGAGGCTGAAACGCCGCTTATGCCGCCGGACTGTTTTCTCCTGCGTCTTTTCGCTCTTTTTGCCGCAGCCCTTCCGTCTAAAAACATCCTGCCCGCCGCAAATACTATCGCTGCGGATATCAATACCCCGACAGCCCTTATGATGATCCCTGAAATACTCAGACCGGACTCATCCTTTTTATGATCCTGCGTCAAAGCTCCATCCGCTGAAAGTTCTCCTGCGTCGCTTTCCTGCCCCGCAGCTTCCGGACCTTCCCCGGAGCCCTCGTCATTCGCGGCCTCAGCAGCGCCAGCAGCTTCCACGGCTTCCGAAGACGTCACAGCATCCGAAGTTTCCGCAGTGTCCGAAGCTGCCGCTGCAGCCGTATCCCCTGCTGCATTTTCCGCTGAGGCAGTCTCAGCCTGCGCCTCATTACCGGCATTTTGCTCAGCGGTCTCATCCGTATCCGCAGCGGTCACGATCTTTACTCCCAGTATATCCGCCAAAAGAGGATCCGTTTCCGCCTCCTTAAGTATGCTTTCGGATGAGCCTATATCATAAAGCTTAAGCTCGGCGCTTCCAACCCTGCGGTCACCGTACGTATATATCATCTCAGCTTCGGAGCCGTCATCCTCTCCTACCTTTAAGGTTTTCTCCACGTCCACATAGCTTCCGGCCTTTGGAATGCTCACCTTAGTGTCCGGATCCACTCCCATGGTATACCCGTCTATCAGCGTCACTCCGCCTATGGAAAAATCCGACTGTATGGTGTCATTTATATTATCATATTCACTGATATTTACCGAAGTGAAATTGTCAAAGCCGAAGTCCATCAGCCTGATGGTGTCGTTGTAGTGGGTGGCATGTCCGTTAAGCACGCAGGTGACTATCGTCATGCCGTTCCGCTCGCACGCGGTGACAAGGGTGTTGCCGGCGTTGGTGGTATATCCGGTCTTGCCCGCTATGGTGCCCTCGTAATACTGGGCAGAGTTCCTCTTAAGCATGAGGTGCTTGGGATAAACCGTATTCCACGGATCGTCGGCGTCCGGGTAACGCTTTATCGGCGCGTGGGTCCAGTAGGTGTGGCTCTCTATATCAAGGAACCTTTCATTTTCTATGGCAGCGGCCATTATCAGGCACATATCGTAGGCTGTCGTATAGTGGTTGCTGTCCGTAAGTCCTGACGGGTTATTGAAATGCGATCCCGTACATCCGAGCTCTGCCGCCTTGTCATTCATCATCCTGACGAAGACGTCCCTGTCGGTCATGCCGTTCTCCTTAAGCTCCGGATGCTTTGCCCCTACGTGCTCCGCCAGGGCGTTAGCCACCTCGTTTGCCGACTGGAACAACAGACAGTACAGGCAGTCCAGCACTGAGAGCACATCCCCCTCGGACGCTCCGATTATGGTGGAGTTCTCCTCCTCTATGTGCACCGCGTCATAGGAAAATGTCACCTTTTCACTCAGGTCCTCGCAGTTTTCCAGTACGATGAGGGCTGTCAGCACCTTGGTTATGGACGCCGGATAATAGGCCGTGTTTTCGTTTTTCCCGAACAGCACCGTGCCGGAATCCGCATCCATAAGACAGGCTCCCTCCGACGCCACATAGCAGTCCTCCGGCCAGCTCTCAAGAGCATAGGCCGGACGGCAAAAAAGCGGCAAGGAAATTGCCGATATCAAAAAAACGCATATTATATTTTTAAAAATATGCTTAAGCTTCTTCATCTATTAAATGCTTGCTGTCTTGTCTTTAAAGGCACGGTGACATTTTACTATAATTCACCGGATTAGTCAAAAAGGCGGACAACCTAATGCCCGCCTAAAGTCTGAATCTTTTCTTACAGTTTATATAATTTACGCCTTTGAGTCCGTTTTTTCATATAACGGCTCTATTTCCGTCTTGAATATCCTGCCGGTAAATATAGTACAAAGTATGAGGGACGCTACCTCCGCCACAGGGAATGAGAGCCATACCGCGTTCAGTCCGAAGACATGCGCGAATATATAGGCTGCCGGAAGCAGGAATAAAAGCTGTCTTACTATGGACACTATCAGGCTCTTTACGCCGTGTCCCAGGGCCTGCATAAATGAGGAGCAGACTATATCGTAGCCCGCAAATACAAAATGTATTGCTATGAGCCTTAAGGCCACCGTTCCTATGGCGTAGAGATTATCCGAAGCATTAAATACCTTTAACAGAAGCTCCGGCAGAAGCTCAAATATGAGTATGCCCACCAGCATTATGGCCACGGCGTACATAACGGCTATCTTAAAGGTCTCCTTTATCCTGTCGGGCTTTCTCGCTCCATAGTTATAGGCTATGATCGGCACTATTCCGTTATTTAAGCCGAACACCGGCATAAACACGAAGCTCTGAAGCTTGAAATATATACCGAAGGCAGCTGCCGCCGTGCTTGAGAACTGCAGCAGTATCTTATTCATTCCGAAGTTCATGACAGAGGCTATCGACTGCATTATTATCGAAGGTATTCCAACGATATATATCGCCTTGATGGTCTCCTTATGCGGCTTGATATACTGCGCTCCGAAGGTTATCTCCTTATTGAACTTAAGGTTGAAGAAAACCGCCATGAGGGCCGCCACTGCCTGTCCAAGCACTGTCGCTATGGCAGCGCCCTTTGTCCCCATGGCAGGCATTCCGAAAAGTCCGAATATCATGATCGGGTCCATGATGACATTTATAATGGCTCCCGTAGTCTGGGTTATCATTGAGTAGAATGTCTTACCCGTAGCCTGCAGCAGCCTCTCGCAGGCCATCTGGAATATCGGCGCTGCCGCAAAGGTAAGGACCACCGAGGAATAATCTATGCCGTACTGTATTATCTCAGGGTCATCGGTCATGATCCTGTAGAAAGGCCCGCATATGGTAAGTCCCAGCACTAAAAATACCACGGAGTATATTATGGATATGAACAGCGCGTTTCCCGCAGTGGTGTTGACCTCGCGCATGCTCTTTTCTCCGAGCTTCCTTGAAAGTCTCGCATTCACTCCGACTCCCGTTCCGACTGCAACGGCGATGAGCAGTGACTGCAGCGGGAACGCCAGCGAAACCGCCGTAAGGGCGTCCTCACTCACCCTTGCGACGAATACCGAGTCCACTATGTTATAAAGCGCCTGTACCAGCATCGACAGCATCATCGGTACTGAAAGCTTAAGAATGAGCTGATTGCATGGCAAATAGCCCATTATGTTCTGATTATTTTCCACGCTTTCTACAGCCGCCTGTCCGTTTCTTCCCATAGACATCCTCCCCTTTCCTTTTTCTTATGATCCTACAAAGCATAACTATGCTTAAAATGCGCATAACTATACTATAGTCATATAAAATCTTTATTCCGTCAACAGATTTTTTATAAAATACAAAGACAAAAAACGTTCCGCCAAGGGTTTTATGCCCTTAAACGGAACGTTTTCATATGTCTTGGCCCAGAACAAAAGCCTCAGTCTTATATATTCCTTATTAAGCCAGTTTCCGACTTTATGTATTTTTTCTCAAGTATGTTCAGCTTATTTACATAAACATTCCCGTAAGTATGCCGCCGTACTGCGCGATTATAGGCGCGAATACGAGGGATATGACTGTCATAAGCTTGATAAGGATGTTTATGGAAGGTCCCGAGGTATCCTTAAACGGATCTCCCACCGTATCTCCAACTACCGCAGCCTTATGGTTTTCTGAACCCTTGCCGCCGAAATTGCCGTTCTCTATGTATTTCTTTGCGTTATCCCAGGCTCCGCCGGCATTTGCAAGGAATATGGCCATGAGCACTCCGGTTATAAGCGAGCCTGCAAGCAGTCCGCCGAGGGCCTCGGTTCCAAGGAGCATGCCCATAACAAGAGGAGCTAATACTGCCATAACTCCCGGACGTATCATTTCCCTTAAGGCAGCCTTTGTGGAGATATCTACGCACTTTTCATAGTCAGGCTTAGCCTTTTCTTCCATAATGCCCGGGATCTCCCTGAACTGTCTCCTCACCTCCTCGATCATGCTGTATGCAGCCCTTGATACTGAGGACATGGTCCAGGCTGAAAATACGAAAGGAAGCATTCCTCCTACGAACAGTCCAATGATGACAAGCGGATCCATGATGTTCATGATGCTTATATCCGCCACCTCTGCATAGGATACGAAAAGCGCCAGCGCGGTAAGAGCGGCTGAGCCTATGGCAAAACCCTTGCCCATTGCCGCCGTCGTATTGCCCACGGCGTCAAGGGAGTCAGTTATCTCTCTTACGCTCTCATCAAGATGGCTCATCTCGGCGATACCGCCGGCATTATCAGCTATAGGTCCATATGCATCTACTGCTACTGTGATACCGGTGGTGGAAAGCATTCCCACTGCCGCAAGAGCTATGCCGTATACGCCTGAGCATATGTAGGCGATAAATATGCCGACTGCTATAAAAAGTATCGGGAGCGCAGTGGAAAGCATTCCGACTGAAACTCCGCTGATGATGACGGTTGCAGATCCTGTCTCTGAGGATTCAGCGATCTCCTTTACCGACTTATAGTCGCTGGAGGTGTATATCTCGGTTATCTTACCTATGGCAAGTCCTACTATGAGTCCCGCTATAATGGCTATGCCATAGGAAATGCTGCCCATAAGAATGTTTGAAAGGACTACCGATGCAATAAATACGACAGCCGCCGCAAAATATGATCCGGTATTTAAGGCCTTTGCAGGGTTTGAACCCTCGCCGCCTCTTACGAACATGCTTCCTATGATGGATGCGAGTATGCCTATACCTGAAAGTACCAGAGGGAAGGTGACTGCATTTATAGAAGCGCCTTCTCCCGCAACAACTACTCCGAGGGCTACCGCTGAAACTATGGCTCCGACATATGACTCAAAGAGATCGGCTCCCATGCCTGCCACGTCGCCGACATTATCTCCGACGTTATCGGCTATTACCGCAGGGTTCCTCGGGTCATCCTCAGGTATGCCTGCCTCAACCTTTCCCACAAGGTCAGCTCCCACGTCGGCAGCCTTGGTATATATACCGCCGCCCACACGGGCAAACAGGGCTATCGATGACGCTCCGAGCGAAAATCCCATCATTACGTTATCATCGCCGGTGAGTATGTAAACTATGGTCGTACCTAAAAGTCCAAGTCCGGCAACGCACATGCCCATTACGGAACCGCCTCTGAAAGCAACGCTCAGGGCTTTTGTCATACCGCCTTCCTTAGCTGCGTTTGCGGTCCTGACGTTGGCCTTTGTCGCCACATTCATGCCTATATAGCCCGCAAGCACCGAGCAGCAGGCGCCGCCCACAAAGCTTACAGCCGTAAGTATGCTGATCCCGAAGCCGATGCATATGAAAAGTACTATTATGAATACGATAAGTACCCTGTATTCCGCAAACAGGAACGCTCTTGCTCCGCCGTGTATGGCAGCGGCAAGCTCGGCCATTCGGTTCGTTCCTTCAGGCTGCTTCGTTACGTATGACGCCATCGCAAATGCAAAGACGAGTGCGCAGACAGCCATTACGAGTGAAAAATAAGCCATTACTACCACATCTCCTTAAACGTAAATTCCGCCTTCTGACTTAGGCGTTTATACATACACCGCCCTTTTGTGGTGCAGTTAGTGTTACATAACCATTTTACACAAAATTCACATTTTTAAAACAAGAAATATGATATTTTTTTAACATTTTGACAAATATTTATACCATTTCCTCAGGTTTAAACACCTCGTCAAACTTTTCAGCGCTGAGGAAGCCAAGCTTTAAACAGGCCTCCCTTAGGGATATGCCTTCCCTGTAGGCGAGCTTTGCGGTCTTTGCCGCATTCTCGTAGCCTATGTAAGGGTTAAGGGCCGTGACCAGCATGAGTGAATTATGAAGATTGTGCTTCATCTTTTCACGGTCGGCCTTTATGCCGGAGGCGCAGTTTAAATTAAAGGATGTCATGGATTCGGTAAGCAGCCTTGCCGACTGCAGGAAATTATAGGCTATGACCGGCATGAACACATTGAGCTCAAAATTGCCCTGGCTCGCCGCCATTCCAACTGCAGCGTCATTTCCCATGACCTGTACCGCCACCATGGTCACCTGCTCGCACTGGGTAGGGTTGACCTTGCCCGGCATTATGGATGAGCCCGGCTCATTTTCCGGAATGCTTATCTCCGAAAGCCCGTCCCTCGGGCCCGAAGCCAGCCACCTTACGTCGTTGGCTATCTTCATGAGGTCTGCCGCAAGGCCCTTTAATGCGCCGTGGGCGAATACGATCTCATCCTTTGAAGTAAGAGCGTGGAATTTATTTTTGGCGGTCACAAAGTCCTTATCTGTAAGCTCGGATACGGCCGCAGCCACTTCCCTGTCAAATCCTGCCGGAGCATTAAGTCCCGTTCCCACCGCAGTCCCTCCGAGAGCGAGCTCTTTCAGTGGTTTCAGGGAAAGCCTTATAAGCTCACAGTCCCTCTCAAGGCTCGATCTCCAGCCGGAGATCTCCTGGGAAAAGCTGATGGGAGTAGCGTCCTGCAGATGGGTGCGTCCGGATTTGATGACTCCCTTATTTTCCTCCTCAAGTCTTTTAAAGGTCTCTATAAGAGCCTCCGCCGCCGGTATCAGCCTGTCCTCCAGTATCGTTACCGCCGCTATATGCATGGCTGTCGGGAAGGTGTCATTGGAGGACTGGGACATATTTACATCATCGTTCGGATGGAGCAGCTTTTTCCCGGCTATCTCATTTCCCCTCGCCGCGATCACCTCGTTGGCGTTCATATTGGACTGGGTCCCGGATCCTGTCTGCCAGACCACCAAAGGAAAGTTATCCATAAGCTTTCCCTCTGCCACCTCTTCAGCCGCCCTGATCACTGCCGAATATTTCTCGTCGTTCATCTTTTCCGGCCTCAGGCGGTGATTTGCCACAGCCGCGGCATGCTTAAGCACTCCGAAGGCTCTGACGATCTCCTCCGGCATGGTCTCTTTCCCCACGCCGATGCGGAAATTGTTGCGGCTCCTCTCGGTCTGGGCTCCCCAGTATTTATCTGCCGGCACCCTTACCTCGCCCATGGAATCATGTTCTATGCGATACTCTTCCATCTTATCTCCTTACGATCAAATGCGTGCGACTCCGGATCTCTTTGCCGCCTCCATTACGGCCTTCGCCACCGCGTCCTTTACTCTCGGATCAAAGGCCTTTGGAAGTATATAGTCAGCGCTGAGCTCTCCGTCGGATATAAGTCCTGCAAGAGCCTCTGCCGCCGCGATCTTCATCTCGTCATTTATGTCGGAGGCCCTGCAGTCCAGCGCTCCCCTGAATATTGCCGGGAAGGCAAGTACGTTGTTTACCTGGTTAGGATAATCGCTGCGTCCTGTTGCCACTACCTTTGCTCCGCCTTTTTTAGCCTCATCCGGGAATATTTCCGGTACAGGATTCGCGCAGGCAAATATTATGGCGTCCTCAGCCATGGTGCTCACCATTTCCGCATTCAGCACTCCTGCGGCGGATACTCCGATAAATACGTCGGCGCCCTTTATGACTTCAGAAAGGCCGCCCTCCTCTCCATGCTTATTGGTTATCTCAGCCATCTCCTCCTTAACAGGATTCATATGGTCGGTACGCCCCTTATAGATAGCTCCCTTCCTGTCGCAGAGGATGATATTTCCGGCCCCGGCGGATACAAGGAGCTTTGATATAGCTATGGCTGCGGCGCCGGCGCCGTTTACCACGATCCTTATGTCCTCCATTTTCTTTCCAACGACCTTGAGGGCGTTCATAAGCCCCGCAAGGGTTATGACTGCGGTACCGTGCTGATCGTCATGGAATATCGGAATGTCGCATCTTTCCTTAAGCTTTTTTTCTATCTCAAAGCATCTTGGAGCCGCGATATCCTCAAGATTCACTCCGCCGAAGGAGCCGGCTAAAAGCGCCACGGTATTTACTATATCGTCCACTTCCTTTGAACGTATGCATAAAGGTATGGCGTCCACGCCTCCAAAGGCCTTGAACAGCACGCATTTTCCTTCCATGACGGGCATTCCGGCCTCAGGTCCTATATCTCCAAGCCCGAGCACGGCCGTTCCGTCAGTTACTACGGCCACCGTATTCCATCTGCGGGTAAGCTCATAGCTCTTATCCACGTCCTTTTGTATCTCAAAGCATGGTTCCGCTACTCCAGGCGTATATGCAAGGGAAAGGGCTTCGCTGCTGTCTACGGCAGCTCTCGGAGTTATTTCGAGCTTTCCCCTCCACTCATAGTGCTTTTTTAATGATTCCTCAGCATAATTCATGTAAAACTCCTCCTTCATCCTGACGGCCTGAAAAGGGCCTTGTTTAATATATCCCTGAAAAAACAGCCATCGCAATGACAGTTATCAGACCTGCCACCGCTATGGATAACCCCGACATGGCTCCCTCGACCTCCCCTATCTCAAGGGCCTTGGCCGTACCCAGAGCATGGGATGAAGTCCCTATGGCTATGCCCTTTGCCACCGGATCAGTTATCCTGAAAAGCTTAAGGGCCGGGACCGCTATGACATTTCCAAGGATGCCGGTAATCACTATGCCTGCCACCGTAACGGATACATATCCTTCATATTCCTCGGAGAGGGCCATGCCCATGGCAGTCGTTATGGAATGGGGCAGCATGGTGACGAACTCCTGATGCGTAAATCCGAACATGATGGACAGCGCCAGCACTGATGCGACGGAGGCCAGCACTCCTGAGGAAATGCCTATTATTATGGCAAGAAAATTTTTCTTAAGCACCGTAAGCTGTTCATACAGAAGTATGGCAAGGCTTATGGTGGCTATATTTAAGAAATATGAAACAAACTGAGCCCCGTGGTTATAGGCCTCATAGTCTATGTCGAATACTTTAAGCACAGCTATGCATATGGCGACTCCCACAAGTATGGGATTAAACAGCACAAAGCCTGTTTTTTTCTGGAGCACCCGGCCTACCATAAATGCCCCTATGGTAAGGGCTGCCCCGAAATATTGAGATCCAAATAATATCCCGTTCATTTATTCATTCCCCCTTGATCCTTATCAGGACTTTTTCCTTCTTTTTATCACTATCTGCGTGACCCAGCCTGCCACCAGTATGGTGAAAACAGTGGAAACGACACAGACCGCAAGATAAAAAAGAACGGAATCTTTGACCTCGCTCCATATGACGATAAGCCCTACTCCGGCAGGTATGAACATGACCGGCTGCACGTCGATCAGAAACCTTGCGCTCTCCTTGATATGATCAAGCTTCAATATCCCGCTGCATAAAAGAATAAATAAAATAATTATTCCGTAAATACATGCCGGCACGGGAGCCGGTATCACGGCGTTCATGATCTCCGCCGCGAACCCTATGGTAAGTATTATGAGATATTGTGGAATGTATTTCATTATTTTGTACCCTTAAATTTACGCCTTATCGGCGGTCATCACCCTTATCATATTTGTATGCGTGCCAATGCCGAGAGGAAGTCCCGCCGTAAGCACCGCCGTCTTTCCGACCCTTACATAGCCTGAAGCAATGGCTGAATTAAATGCCTTCCCAAGCAGCAGCTCGGAATCATTGATCTCCTCAAGCACCATCGGAATAACGCCCCAGACAAGGCTCAGCTTATAATACGTCCTTATTTCCGGCGTACACCCGACTATAAGGCTCGCCGGCTTGTACCTTGATATCATCCTTGCCGTATATCCGGACTGCGTTACCGTTATTATGGCGTCAGCGCTGACGTCTATGGCTATCAGCCCGCTTGCATGGGATATGGCGTCCGTTACTTTTCCGCTGGTCACCTCCAGCTCACGGAAGCGTTTTTCATAATCTATATCGCTCTCCGTATACTCAGCTATCTCGGCCATGGTGCTGACAGCCTCCACAGGATACTTTCCCGCCGCAGTTTCTCCGGAAAGCATTATGGCTCCGGTGCCGTCATATATGGCGTTTGCCACATCAGTGACCTCAGCCCTTGTAGGACGCGGGTTATGGATCATGGAGTCAAGCATCTGAGTAGCCGTTATGACTATCTTTCCGGCAGCAGTCACCTTTTTGATAATGCGTTTCTGTACCGCAGGTATCTCTCTTATCGGTATCTCCACTCCGAGGTCTCCTCTTGCCACCATTATCCCGTCGGCCGCAGCAATGATCTCATCTATGTTCTTGATGCCCTCGCGGTTTTCTATCTTGGCTATGATAGCGATATCCTCTCCATGATGCTCCTTTAAGAAAAACCTCATCTCCTTGACATCGTCCGCGCATCTCACGAAGGATGCGGCAATGAAGTCTACCTCATTTTCTATGCCGAAAATGAGATCTGACCTGTCTTTTTCACTTAAAAACGGCAGTCCGAGACTCACATCAGGGACATTTACTCCCTTGTGATTTGAAATAACGCCCCCGTTCATTACAGTGCATATTATGTCATGCCCCACAACTGACCTGACCTTAAGCTCTACCTGTCCGTCGTCTATCAGTATGGTGCTTCCTGGCCTCACATCCCTGTAAAGCGATCCGTAGGTGATGGCCACCCTGGTCTCATCTCCCATTACATCATCCGTGGTGAGTGTGAATTCCTGTCCGTATTTAAGCTCTATGCTGTTATCCTTAAAATCCTTAAGCCTGATCTCCGGTCCGCTGGTATCAAGCATTATTGCCACCGGAAGATCCAGTTCCATGCGCATCTTTTTAATACGCTCTATCGTCTCCAAGTGCGATTCATGGGTACCGTGGGAAAAATTCAGCCTTGCAACATTCATGCCCTTAAGCATAAGCTGCTTTAAAATATCGTCGGACGCCGTGGCAGGTCCCATGGTACATACGATCTTTGTTTTTCTCATTTACTGATCTTCTCCTTTCAGTAATGTCTTACAGCATTACAACTAAAAACTAACTCCCTTTTATCACGCGTTTATTTTATCATCACACAAACCTATATAAAACAGAAAAATTCATCCGAAGCCGTGAATTTATTTTGAACAGGACGTTTGTCTATCTCTGATCATAGCGTTTATTATGCCCTCCGCGGAAAATGTCTCAGCCGTTAGCGAAACTTCAGGAAAATATTCCTTTATGCCGTCATTTTCCGGCTCATCCATAAGCTTTCTTAATGCGTAAGCAGTGTATTCTCCTATGCATACGGCTTTTTTTGCCGGGAGCGGGGACGTCCCCTTTCCTTTCATGAATACGGCCTGCTCCTTCCACGCCCTTACCCCTCCGGCGCTTCCGAATACTATGTAATCAGACTGTTTCGCATGATTATTATCACAGCCATGGCCGAAACACTCCTGCATCAGATCATACTCTGATCCCATGCATGCATCAGGTGATAAAGCAGCTCCTTTTGCAGATCCTGTTTCCGCCCTGTATATATGTGCGTCTTTATAAGGTATGCCCTGGCTCTCAAGCTCCTTAAGCAGCTCCGCTGAGCCTCCCTCTGCCCGGAGTATCAGCACTGCTTTATCCGTCACGGCAGCGTTTTCTTTATCCGCTTTTCCCTTCTTTAGCCTTGCGGCAAGCTCCCTTCCAAGGTCTCCGGCAGTGTAGCGCTCAGGCATCAGGTCTGCATATATTCCGTGCTTTAAAAGCTCCTCTGCAGTAGCTTTTCCTATGCAGGCGAACTTAAGGCCTGCTATTGCCCTTATATCCGTCCTGTTTTTCCTTAAGCCCTCAAAAAACACCCTGACGCCGTTTGCGCTGGTAAAGACTGCCCAGCCGTAAAGCTCAAAGCTTTCCGGCATATTTTCAAACATGGGCCTTATCCTCATGGAAACGCTGCGTATGCACTCTGCCCCATACTCAGCGAGACCTTCCGAAAGCCTTTCCACAAAGCTCTCCGTCCCCGTTATCACTGCTCTTATACCGGAAAGAGGAAGCCTGAGCTCATCCTTTAAATTTAATCCTGCGGTCTCCCCCACTACGAATACTCCCGGAGTGGCGGCATTTTCCGAAAGAGCTGCTATCTCCGAAAGCTTTCCGTCTATCCGTTTTTCGTATGGCGTAAATCCCCTTGAGATCACCGCCGACGGCGTATCCGGAGACTTTCCTGCCTTTATCAGTTCTTCGGTTATCTTTCTGATATTCTTTATACCCATCAGAAAAACTATCGTCCCCTCAAAACCCGCAAGATATTTAAGATCCGGGCCCTTGCCGTCTGCCGTGTTTCCCGTGACCACCGTAAAAGCCCCTGCCATCCCCCTGTGGGTAACTGGTATTCCTGCATTTTCAGGAACGGCTATGGCTGAGCTTATGCCCGGTATCACCGAAAAGGGTATACCGCAAGCTTTAAGAGCTTCGATCTCCTCTCCGCCACGACCGAAAACAAAGCTGTCTCCGCCCTTAAGCCTGACGACATTCCTTCCTTCCATGGCTTCCCGGATCAGTATCTCATTTATTTCATTCTGGGACATGCTGTGCTTTCCGGATCTTTTGCCCGCATATATTTTCCTGCAGCCTTCCCCCGGGATATTTAAAAGCTCCTTATCTATAAGGTCATCAAAAACAAGCGTCCCGGCATTTTCAAGTGCCCTGACGCCTGCTATAGTAATAAGCCCGTGTCCGCAGCCCGCGCCCACAAGCGTTACCCTTCCGTATCGTATTATCATATCCTTATCCATGCCGGATCACCTTAAGCCCGTTTCTCTGTAAATATCTCCAATGACTCCATCCATAAGGGCTTTTGCCTCCTGCAGGCCTCCGGTCCTTTCAGCCCTTCTGCCGTCAAGCATGGCCATAAGCCTCACACTCTCTGCCGTTCCTTCTCCTTCTTTGTCCTTCTTCGGAGCATGGATAACCGCACAGGCTCCAGCGGCCCTGCTGCAGTCTGATCCCATGCGCATAAACAGCTCCCTTTCTATATCAAATTTAAGCCGCGCCGGTCCATTGTCTATGCCCCTTAGTATATTTATTGTCTCCTCATCATCCGCTCTGCATTCCACTGCCAGTATCCCCTGACACGGCGCAGGTATCATCTCGTCTTCAGAAAACGTCCTTAAGATAAGATCAGAGGTATCTGCTCCAAGCCTTGAAAGCCCTGCCTTTGCCATAACTATCGCCTCATATTCCCCTGCCCTTAACTTTTTCAGTCTGGTGTCTATGTTTCCGCGAAGGTTCTTAAAAACGATCTCCGTATTTTCAGAAACACCGATGATCCTATGCAGCCTTCCGTCCCCAAGCAGCTTCTGAAGCTCTGAAACCCTCCTCATGCTGCCGGTCCCTATCACGTACCTGCCGTCATTTTCTTTAGATGTTTCCGAAAGTCTTTCTGCGCTGGCATCTCCCCCGGCGTGATCTCCGGCCTTATGTGCACATGACGCCCGCATAACCAGCACATCCCTGGGGTCAGCCGCTTCAGGTACCGAGGCTATAGTCATTTTCTCCATCAATTCATAAGGAAGATCCTTGGCACTGTGGACCGCGGCGTCGGCCCTGCCCTCGTACACGGCTCTTTCAAGCTCTCTTACAAACAGGCCGTCTCCACCTATCTTTTTAAGCTCGCTTAAACGATCCCTGTCTCCTTTGGTTTCAACTATCAATATTTCCGAATCAAATCCCGCCGATCTCAGCCCGGCTGCCACTATCCTGGTCTGTATCAGGGCAAGCCTGCTGCCTCTTGTGGCAAGTATGATCTTATTTCCCCGCATATCCTCTAATCTCTCCGGCATGCCGCTGCCTGCCTTATCCTCGGCGCCAAAGCGGCCGCAAAAACACATATTATGGTATCAGGCACAATGGTACTAAAGCACCACACCACCATAAGCTCCCTGATCCCGATATGCATCCCTCCGGTCAGCACGTAATTAAACATTATATAAAAATAAATAAGCCCGGCAGCGTAGTATATGAGCTCACCCGCGACTGCTGCCGCCGCATATGTCCTGAAATCATGCCTTCCTGTTTTATCGGATACATATCCGGCAATGAAGGCCGCTAAGGCAAATCCTGTTATAAATCCAAAGGTGGGCCGCATTATATAAGCCGGCCCGCCTCCATGAGCAAATACCGGGATCCCCGTAAGCCCTATGACTATATAGGCTAATACGCTCAGTGTTCCCATCCTTGGCCCAAGTATAAGCCCTGCCATGACTGCAAAAAATATCTGAAGGCTTATGGTCACTTCAAAAACGCCGAGGGGCAGAACTATTTTTATGAAAGCCCCGGCGGCCATCAGCGCCGTAAACAGCCCGCAGTATACTATTTCAGCCGCATGTCCTGATCTTGCTTTATTAAACGAGGCCATTTAAGCCGCTCTCCTGTCTATCCTGTATCTCCATGTATCTTAGAGCCGCGTATCTTAAAAACTGCCCGGTTCCAATGATTATCTTTCGCAGCAGGATTTAAATTATATCATACGGTCAATTATACGGCCATATCTAATAAACGCGTGCTTATTTTTCCTTTTTATTATATACTTTTAGTTTAGGGCATATTATTCCGCTTTAAAGCGTTACATACGAGGGCATATATGATACAGAATGTTATTGATCTTATTGAAACTGTTTATTTCTTTTTATGGGGAGACTGGATCCGCATTCCTGCGCCCTGGGGAGGCAATATAGAGCTGCCCCTCTTAGTGCTCCTCCTGGTTCCCACCGGCATTTATTTCACTATACGCACGAGATTTCTGCAGATAAGACTCCTTCCGGACATGATCAGCATACTGCTTGGCCGCGATAAAGAGGGCCACGGTGCAAAGAACGGACTTTCCGTTGTCCAGACCCTTATCGTTTCCACTGCCACAAGAGTCGGCATGGGCAATCTTGCCGGAGTGGTAGCCGCCATTTCATTGGGCGGCGCTGGTTCCCTGTTCTGGATCTGGATAACGGCCATGATAGGCTCAGCTACCGCATTTATAGAGGCGACTCTCGCTCAGCTGCATAAGACCAAGGATCCTCTCTACGGCGGTTACCGCGGCGGACCGGCCTACTACATGCACGATCATTTTAACAAAAAACGCGCCTCCAGAGGCCTTAAGGAAATAAAGAGTCCTTTAGCCATACTCTTTGCCCTTTCCGGGCTTATATGCTGGTGCGGCGTCAGCCAGGTCGTAAGCAACTCCGTTACCTCATCCTTTTATAACGCATTCAATATCCCTCCGCTTTATTCAGTGATCGCCCTGGTCATTTTAGCGGCTGTCATTGTCCTGCGTAAAAACGCCACCGTACGAGTGCTTGACGTAATGGTTCCGGTAATGGCTGGCCTGTACATACTTATGACCCTCTGGATCATAATAACGAATATCGGGCAGCTGCCGTCTGTCCTCTCACGCATATTTTCCGAAGCCTTCGGCTTGAGGCAGGCCGTTGCCGGAGGATTTGGCGCAGTAATGATGAACGGCGTCAAAAGAGGGCTTTTTTCCAATGAAGCCGGAAGCGGCTCGGCTCCCTGTGCCGCGGCTGCCGCTGAAAGCAGGGATCCCGCAAGAGTCGGCCTTATGCAGGCCATGGGAGTCTTTATAGATACTGTCATATGCACCTGCACCGCAATGATCATGCTGCTTGCTCCGGCGGATAAGGTAGCGGGCCTCGTGGGCATGGATCTTCTGCAGACCGCCATGAGCTGCTATTTCGGAGAGATAGGCGTCGTATTCATCGCGGTCATATTGTGGCTCTTCAGCTTTTCGACATTTATAGGGATACTTTTCTACGCCCGTCCAAATATCGCCTATCTGTTTGGTGATAGCTGGATATCCCAGACCGCCTATAAGCTGCTTGCTCTTGTCATGCTTTTTATCGGCGGACTTGCGGCCTATACCTTTGTCTGGGATCTTGGAGACGTGGGCGTTGGACTCATGACTATTTTTAACCTGATAGCTCTTATCCCGCTTTCCGGTGAAGCCTTAAAATGCCTTAAGGAGTACGAAGCAGGATCAAGATCACATTGATGCCGCTGCACAATACTCATAAGTACATATTATCGATCCGAGTGCTGCCGGACCATAACTGTTACAGTAAGTATGACTAAATACAACGAAGACTTAATATATGAAATCCTGTCTGCCGTGGAAGAGATCCCTTATGGAAAGGTGGCCACCTACGGACAGATAGCGAAGCTTACAGGCCATGACAGAAACGCCAGGCTTGTGGGCAGGATACTGAGTAACGCTTCATATTACGGCGACTATCCCTGCCACAGGGTGGTGGATCATTCGGGACGCCTTGCACCGGGATGGCCTGAGCAGTACGACCTGCTTAAAGCAGAGGGCGTGTCCATGAAGGATGGAAATCATGTGGATATCAAAGAATGTCAGTGGGAGGCATAGACAATGCCGCCTTGCAGCTGCGAAAATGAATTAGAATTTTCCAGAATGATAATGAGCGCCATATAATATAAAGCATAAAATATAAGGAGTGCTGCTATCATCATCAATTAACTGATGGCTGAAGCAGCACTCCTTTTTTATCTCAGGTGTCCGATGGATGGAGGACCTGCCTCTCCATGGGCGTAAATTTTATTATGTACCGTTTTACAGGCTGCTGTCCTGACGGTTAACGCAGGAATCCGGCGATGACCTGTTCCTCAGCCTCTTCCTCCGTAAGACCGAGAGTCATGAGCTTTATGAGCTGCTCTCCCGCGATCTTGCCGATGGCAGCCTCATGGATAAGGCTTGCGTCCTCGCAGGTCGCCGTAAGGTTAGGCGATGCAGCCACCTTGGCGTGATCCATAATGATGGAATCGCACTCGGAATGTCCGCTGCAGTCAGCGTTTCCGTTCATGGTACTGTCAAAGAACTGATAACTGTTCTCCTTTGCCACCGCACGGTTTACTATGTTGCAGCTGCAGCCGTCTCCATTTAAGTTAGTCACGAAGTTCGACCTTGCCTGCTGATTTCCGGTAGTAAGTATTTTCTCCTTGATCTCAAGATAAGCGTCTGCCGCTATCTCCGCCTTTGTCTCCCTTAAGGTATCATCTATACCGGCTATCTGGGTGGTCTCCATCTTCATGTAGGAGCCCTCCTCAAGATAGATGATAGTGGTAGGGTTCATGAGGCGTTTTCCACGGCCCTCGCCCTCGCCGTAATGCTTTTCCACATAGCGGATCTTTGCATTCTTACCAACATGGAAGGTGTGTATACCATCGTGAACGCTGTCTCCGCCTCCGCAGTTGGATATGCCGCAGCCGGCGATGATCGTCACATCGCTGTCCTCACCTATGTAGAAATCATTATATACAAGGTCCTTTAACCCGCTTTCAGAGATTATGACAGGTATGTGGACGCTTTCCTTTTTTGTACCCGGCTTTATTATTATGTCGATGCCCGGCTTATCGTCCTTAGGCACTATATCTATATTCGCAGTCGTCTGTCTTGCCACGCCCTTGCCGTTGGAGCGAAGGTTATAAGCTCCCGCAGGGAGAGCATCAAGCTCTGCGACCTCATGTAAGAGATTTTTCTGAATGCTGTCTAAGATCATAGTTATTCTCCCATCTTTTCCTTAAGGATAGAACATGGCCCGTTAGCAGAGTTGTCCAGCAGCAGAGGGAGGACCTTATCCCTCTTGTCAAAACAGACTGTCTCTCCATCCTTCAAATAAAGTATCTTGTCAGCTATGTTAAGTATGCGCTCCTGATGGCTGATGATAAGTATTCCGCCGTTTATGAGCTTTCTCATCTTCTCAAATACATATGTGAGATTCTGGAAGCTCCAGAGGTCGATACCTGCCTCAGGCTCGTCAAAGATGCTGAATCGGGTCTTCCTTGCCAGTACCATGGCGATCTCTATCCTCTTCATCTCGCCTCCGGACAGGCTTCCGTCAAGATCCCTGTCTATGTAATCCCTGGCACAGAGCCCTACCTCGGAAAGTATGTCGCAGATATCGTTGAACTTCGCATCCTTTCCTGCTGCAAGCATCATAAGATCGCGCACCCTTAAGCCCTTGAACTGTACAGGCTGCTGAAACGCGTAGCTGATGCCGAGCTTGGCCCTCTCTGTTATGGAAAGATCCGTGATATCCTCACCGTCCCAGAGTATACGTCCCTCCGTAGGCTTGATGATACCGGCTATTATCTTTGTCAGTGTGGATTTTCCGCTTCCGTTAGGGCCTGTTATGACCGTGAATTCATCCCCGAATTCCAGATCTACGCCCTTTAATATCTCGTTATCTTCAGCCTCATAGCTGATGTTTTTTAAAGTCAGCATATTTTTCTCTCGCCTTCCAATGTTTAAATTTGGTTGGAATTAGATTAGATTTAATCTAATTATGTTTTCTATGTTATTCTATTCCCTGAGCCCCTGAAAATCAAGAAAGTTCCGCATATACGGCCGCCGTTATTAAATAAAATACAATTTCCTATTAACTTAGTAGGTTTTTATTTTCAGGTGCCTTTATATTATCATAATCCCCACCATTTTTGTGTGGTATTTACAACGAAATTGGAAAAATTTATTTAAGCTTCTTTTCGTATAACACATAAACTGCTTCAGGCAGTCCGTTTAAGTCCTTACGGATCGTCCCTGCCTCTATACAGCCGTGCTTTTCATAGAGCTTTCTTGCCGGCGTATTATTGATGTTCGCATTGAACCTGAGTGCGCTGCAGCCCGACTTTTTTGCATATTCCTCATAAAAATCCATCAGCGCATCTCCGATTCCTTTTCCTGCGTACTCAGGATCTGCGGTAATGGTATGCAGGACCATTACCTCGTCATCCGCGGCCGGATATCTCCATGAACCCAAGGTGTATGCACTGCTCTGTTTTTTATTTAGTATGCACGATCCTCTGACACTGCCGGTCAGGTTATCAACATATACAAACAGTTCTCCATTTTTCAACGCGGAAAGCGCCGTGTCCGCTGTAGGATAAACCCCCGAAAGCCAGCCTGTAAGGCAGTCACTGCAGTTTACTATTTTCTCATATATAGCTGCTATATCTGCGATATCATCTTTTACCGCTTTACGTATCATAAATATCCCTTTTTTTATTTAACAGAAAAATATACTGACCGCAATTAAACTATCTTTTTCTCCAGCATTATTAGCCAGGTGTCATTGATGCCGTTTGCGGTGCCGTAGACAAGACCCGACTCTATGAAGCCTGACTTTTCATAAAAGCCTCTTGCTATGGTGTTCTGCTTTCCGGTATCCATGCGCAGTACCTTGCAGCCCTTATCAAGAGCATATTCCTCATAAAACTTAAGTATCTGTTTTCCGATGCCCTTATGACTTGCCTCTGGGTCGACAGCAAGGGTGTGCAGCACCATTACTTCATTATCTGCTGCCGGAAACCTCCAGCTGCATTTCGAGTAGGCGTCCCCCTGGATCTGATTAATTATTGCGGTGGCAATGACCCTGCCTTCGGCGTCATCCTCATAGACAAAAAGGTCGCCTCGCGCAAGGGCCTTACACGCCGTGTCCGCCGTAGGATATACATCCTCAGACCATCTGGTCATGTTAGTGTCGCTGTGTATTACATTTTTATATATTTCAGTTATCCTCTGGATATCGTTTGCAGCCGCTTTTCTTATCATATCCTGATCCTTTCACACATTCAGTCTGCCCATGTAATTCATTCTGCCGGTTATATTACCTTAAATTACATTAAATCGCCTCAAATTGCCTGAATCATCCCTGAAACCGGCATTCCCCGTAGGTTAAACGCCGTCTTTATGGTCTCCTATCATTTTTTCCATCCATATGACGTCATACCATCTGTCAAACTTCCTGCAGCATCTGTGATAAGCCGCGATCTGCGTAAATCCCATATGCTTGTGGAAATCCCTGCTGTTATTATTTACATACTCATCCTCCGGATCGACATAGCTTATGCAGGCATAGAGATTAAGTATACCCATGGCCTTAAGCCGCCGCTCCAGCTCCTCGTACAGTTTTTTGCCAAGTCCGCATTTTACGGCCTCATGATCCAGATATATGGTCGTCTCGCAGGACGTATCATAGGCCGTCCTTTCCACAAAGGCCCTCGCATGGGCGTATCCTATGATCCTGCTGTCTTTTTCCGCTATTATATAGGGATATTTTTTCATTATATCCCTCATGCGCCCCATGAATACTTCCTGATCCGGAGCTTCATATTCCATGCTTATGGCAGTGTTTTTTACATAGTATGAATATATTTTGAGCAGCTCTTCCGCGTCTTCCATTACGGCGTCCCTGATGATAAGTTCGTTCATGCTATGCCCCTTCCTTTTTAATTCTGTGCAGCAAATACATATTTACCGGATCGAATCATGCGCCGGCAATACCACAGCCTCAGACCGATGTGCTTCTAATTTCAGATATTCCCGGTATAAACGTATTTTAGATGCCTTTCGGCTATTTCTTTAAGCCTGTAAATGCTTTCAGGCTCAGTCGGCATCTTGTCCTTCATCTTATATCTCGGGAAAAAGCGGGTGATATGCAGCGGTATATCCCCGCTTAATGAAGCTATCCACCGGGCTTCCCTGCCCATATCTTCCTCGGAATCATTTTCACCCGGAACTATCAGGGTGGTAAGCTCCACATGACATCCAAGTACGGCTTTTTCTATAAATCCCTTAACGGTCTCGAGATCTCCTCCGACCATTTTGTAATAACCTTCCGTAAATCCCTTAAGATCTATGTTCATAGCGTCGATATACGGAAGTATCTCTTCAAGTATCCGAGGTTCAACGCATCCGTTGGTGACCACCACATTTTTAAGTCCTGCTTCATGCACAAGCTTTGCGGTATCCCGGACAAATTCGTATCCGATAAGCGGCTCATTATATGTAAACGCCACGCCTATATTGCCTTCGGAAACATATTTCAATGCAAACTCTTTGATCTCCTCCGGCAAAGCCACGCCGTATCCCGGCTCCCTTCCCGGCTCTGGCATGGATATCTCATGATTCTGGCAGAATGGACATGAAAGATTGCAGCCATAGCTTCCTATCGAAAGTATGCGGCTTCCCGGATGAAAGCGCTTTAAAGGTTTTTTCTCTATCGGATCCAGCATGAGGGAGGTTACTTTTCCGTAATTATCGCAGACCAGCTCCCCGCTTACATTTTTCCTTGCCCCGCATCTTCCGGTCTGTCCTTCTCCAACCCGGCAGTGATGCGGACAGACATCGCAGATCAGTGCCTTATATGAATTATCGCCTTTTTCCATGCTTTACTCCTTCTCTGCTGTTTTAACGTCTTGAAATGCATTAATGATGCCTTATTACCTCAAATCTCTGCAGCTTTACGTCATTTTCATAAGCAGGTATCCCGGCCTTTCTTTTCGCTATGGCGACCTGTTCCTCTACGGAATCGACTCCCTCAAGGTCCGGCAGCAGCAGGCCTCTTTTAAAGCCCCTGCTTACTATAACTCCATACCGCTTAACATCAAGCTCCGCCATGGAGCTTATCTCCTCAGGTTTTCCAAGAACATCCACGCTGTATATCAGTTTATCAAGCTCCCAGGGCCTTATCGGAGCGAATCTCGGATCATGCGCGGCAGCGCTTATGGCATTCTCCATTATCTCCTCCGCGATACTTTCCCGCACCGGCGCGATGGTACCTATGCATCCCCTCAGGCGCCCCTCCTCCTTGATGGAAACAAATACTCCGGCGCGTCTTAAATACATTTCATCAGGAAGCCCCTTTGGCATATCCGGCTTACTGCCTGTTTTAATATATGTTTCTACAGTTTTTCTCGCAAGCCTGACATAAGGGTCTTCATTTACCGCACCCAAACTTGCTTCCCTTCTCAGCTCATCCTCATATTTATCAAGGAAATGTCTTTCATTGTCCCTGCCTGCCGCTTCAAAGGTACATATACCATATCCTACTCCGAATGTCCCCTCATGGGAAAGTCTTTCCGGCCTCACGCTGATCCCGTCAAAGGCTCCCGCCATTATAACAAAGGATCTGTGTCCGCACTCGGCAGCCCTTTCGCAGAAATCCTCTGAAAAATTAAAAAGCTCTCCGAAATCAGCCTTCCCCATGACCTCCATTATACGTTCGTCATACTCCAGGCCCTCTTTGATAAAGCCGTAAGGTCCGTCCTCTTTAAGCTTATGGGAAAGATCCCCGCTCGCAATGACCGCTGTCCTTTTTCCCATAAGCTCAGCCGTTTTACTTATGCACTGCCCAAGCTTATAATGAACTGAAAATGGAAGCCCCGAAAGCCCTATCCTGACTAATTTATAGTTATCCTCCGGATAGTATTTCCGCAAAAACCAGAGCGGCACCATAGTGCCGTGATCAAGATTTTTATCACGTTCTCCCATGGTGCCCGCAGGTATGTTGTTTTTCTCCGCTTCCTCCGTGAGCAGCCTTACAAAATCCGTGTCATACCTCACGGCAAAAGCTTCCTGAGGCGCCCCGAACGCAGAAAGATCCCCGGAGGCTGAAGCCCCCGGAGAAATATGGAAATAGTCGGCGTACATTATGGAATGGGGACTTGTCACAACTATGGTCTCAGGCTTCCATGAGGCTAAAAGCTCCATAGCCCTGTCATACGCATCAACAGTCTTTTGTATCTCCTTTTCTCGTCCGCGCCCAACTGCCGGTATGATCACCGGCGGGTGAGGGACCATTACCGCGCCTGTTACAGACATCTTTTCCCCTCCATATCTTATCGTTAAAGTAAGGTTTTTATCTTCTCTATGAGCCCCAGATCAGCCGGAAGCCACTCCACGTCATACAGGCTGCTTTTATCCAGCCATCTCGCCGCTTCATGCTCTTTCAGTACAATGTTTTCCGACTTAAGCCTGCACAGAAAGCAGTCCATGGAAAGATGAAATCCCGGATAGTCATACTCCACCGTATCTATAAGCCTGACCGGTTCTATCTCAGCCTCCAGCTCTTCCCTTATTTCTCTGACTATGGCCTCTTCCGGCGTTTCTCCCGGCTCTATCTTGCCTCCAGGAAACTCCCAGCCGTCCTTATACTCGCCGTAGCCTCTCTGGGTGGCAAAGACCCTCCCCTTATCAATTATAACTGCCGCCGCAACTCTTACTATCTTCATATATTTTCCTTTAAAGACCTTGGCTTAAAAGATATCAGACGTCGAGGAACTTAAGCACTCCCTTATGCTTAAAGCTTTTAACTTCCATTTCCTTCCTTCGGCGGGATAACTCATCTTTAACGATCTCCCGATCCTTTTTTTCTCCGTCAAAGCCTGTGATATTGATGCTCTTGTTATTAACATCTATCTCTATAATATCATTTTCCTTTACAAATGCTATAGTTCCGCCTTCTGCAGCTTCAGGAAGCAGATATCCCACGCACGGCCCTCTTGATGCTCCCGAAAACCGTCCGTCTGTGACAAGGGCCGTACTTAAGGCAAGCTCAGGTTTATTACAGATCGCATCCGTGGCTTTAAGCATCTCCGGCATCCCCGCAGCCTTCTTTCCCACATAGCGGAGCACTACAACGTCTCCGGGCTTTATCCTGTCCTCGTAAATAGCGGCCACGGCGCTCTGCTCATCCTCAAACACCCTTGCCCTGCCGGTAAAATGATACATGGATTTATCCACTGCGCAGTGCTTGATCACGGCCCCGCCCTCGGCAATATTTCCTTTAAGGATGGTCACTCCTGAATCCACATCCTCAGGCTCGTCCACAGTCTTTATGATATCCTCCGGCTTCATGTTCATATTGCGCATCATTTCCTCACTGCGCCTGAAATATCCGTTTTCCTCAAGAGCCTTGAGGTTTTCCCCTATCGTGTGTCCTGTAACGGTCATGAGCCCCGTATCTATGAGTCCGTGTTCTGCAAGCTCCTTCATTATACGCGGAATTCCTCCCGCGTACCAGAAATACTGCGTAGGCCATTTACCCGCTGTCAGGATGGAGGTCAGAAGCGGCACTCCTTCGGTATACTTATCAAAGTCCTCTAATGTAAGTTCAATGCCTGCCTCTTTAGCGACCGCTGGAAGATGCAGCACTGCGTTTGCCGACCCTCCTATGGCAGCATGTACTCTTATGGCATTTATAAAGGCTTCCTTTGTGAGTATGCTTGACGGACGAATGTCTTTTTTAACAAGCTCCGGCACCTTACGGGCTGCTGCCTGGGCCAGCTGGATGATGATATTGGTGTTGGCAGGAGCAGCTCCGGCACCCGGCATGGCCATGCCAAGGGCCTCTGACAGACACTGCATCGTGGTGGCAGTCCCCATGTACTGACATGCTCCGCAGCTTGGGCAGGCGTTGCACTGGACATAAAATTCATCCTTTGCCGTCATTTTTCCTTCCGCCACTCTTAAGTCGGTCTCATAGCAGGAGTCCGCAGAGATAAATCCCGGTCCCGGCGCCATGGAGCCTCCCGGTATGTGTATCGCAGGTATGTCCAGTCTTGCTATCGCCATCAGATGTCCGGGAGTAGCCTTGTCACAGGATGACATGGTGATAAGCCCGTCGTAGCCCGAGGCTCTTGCATGGATCTCCACCATCCCGGCTATAACCTCCCTTGATACGAGAGAATAGCTCATTCCTTCATGCCCTGTGGCGACACCGTCGCACATATCTGTGACGGTATAGACCGATGGCGTACATCCGGAGGCGTATATCTCATTTTTTACAGGCTCCACTATCTGATTTAAATGCCTGCTGCCCGGATGGCTGTCTCCATAGGTTGAATCTATCAGTATCTGAGGTTTTTTAAGATCATCGGGAGTCATGCCCTTACCCATCCATAATGGATCTACCTCAGGGGCCTTTTCCCTTACCAACTGGCTTTTTAACATATTTTCCTCCTTCTGACATATTAATGCCAACTGCATATTTAAAGGTTTCATTTCATGGCGGTATCTTTTTGTTATCAGAATTTACTGTCAGATGCATTCCAAGTATTAATGCTTACATTTTATGCCTTTGTGCCACAAATTAATAACATATATTTTTCGTATATCAACAAATAAAAAGTTGTTATATACTATCTTTAACACAGCGTTCATGCGAGAAACTCATATAAGTAACCTGATAATATACATTTTTCACTCCACAGGATAGATCAATGAATACCAACGAAGAACTTTTCCTGCTGTTAGCAGAGGAACTTAATTTTTCAAGGGCCGCAAAAAAGGCTTTCATAAGCCAGCAATGCTTAAGCGCCCATATTAAAAAGCTTGAGGATAAATACGGGACAAAATTATTTTTAAGAAAGCCCTCAGTGAAGCTCACTCCTTCAGGGCTGATGGTACGCGATACGCTCCTTTCGATAAAGCAGACTGAAACAGGGCTTAAGGAAAGGCTCTCTGAACTCGAGAAAGGACGGTCAGGGATCATCCGGGCCGGTATAAACTCCACCCGGGCATCCATTATCATCCCGGAGATATTTTCCGGATTCCATACAGTTTATCCGGATGTAAAGCTTGAGTTTACTACCGATGAGACCTCCCGCCTCACGGAGGCCCTTGAAAAGGGTCTGCTTGACTGCGTCCTCGGCGTAAACGGAGTTTATTCACAAAACCTTATAAGTGAAGAGCTGTCTAAGGAAAATCTTTATTTTATGGTTTCAGACAGCTTCCTGAGCAAGCATGCTGATATCAAAAAGGCTGTATCAGACGGTGCCTCCATCAGCCTCAGCCTTTTGGACGGCTGTGAAATAATATCCGATACCGAAATCAGCACCACCTGGCAGCTGATAAACAGGCTTGCCTCATTTAACAACACACATTTTAAGCCTGTACTGTCCATGGAAAACTATGACGCGGCTGAAAAGATATGCCGTTTCAGTCCGCTGGGCTTTTTCTGCCCGGAGATCGTCCTTAAGAAAATACTGAACAATAACACGGCTTATGATGAGTCCAACAGACTCGTCCCGGTTTCTGTTTCAGGCCTTGACCGGGTCATCAATTTCAGTCTGGTGTACTTTAAGAACAGAGAATTCCCAAGATACATGCTCGACTTTTTTAGCTTAGTACATCAGGTGACGGATATGATAATCCAATATTGACATTTATTCTTTTGCACTGATCCCCGACTGCACGGCAAAGCGCCTACTGCAAACCGAAACAGCCAACGGTGATACCGTATTGGCGACTACCGTTTCATCTGCCATAGCAACTACGTCGAGCTCGTCATTCTCGCATTATCAGTCGGTCACAGGCGCAGTATTTATATAAAGTAAAATAAAAATCTTTTTTTAGTAATTACTAACGTGTAATTCTTGATAAAATTATGATAAAATTATGACAAATATTAAACTTAGAGGTGCAATTATGATTCAGATACGTCCAGTTTCCGACTTGAGAAACAAGTTTTCAGATATTGAAAAAATTGTTAAAAATGGTGAGCCCGTATATCTTACAAAAAATGGATATGGATCCATGGTCGTGATAAGCATCGAAGAATACTCACGATTAACCGATAATATTGAAGATGCCCTGGATGCTGCCGATCTTCAGGCTGCAACTGATCCTAAACGACTTACTCACGATGTTTTATTTTCTTCATTACGGGGGAATCGCGATGAATAATAATTACTCGCTTCGATACCTTCCCATATTTTATGATGACCTTAAATCAATTACTGACTATATTTCCATTGAATTAAAAAATCCGTCCGCTGCAGATAAACTTATAGATCTTGTTGAACATTCCATTTTGAATCGTCTTCCTTTTGCCGAGTCATTTCATCCATATAGTTCTAAAAGAAAAAGACAATATCCCTACTACAAAATCAACGTCAAAAATTACATTATATTCTATGTTGTTATCACAGATGATCCTGCAAATAAAATTATGGAAGTCAGACGTATATTATATAACAAACGTGATTGGCAAAATCTAATATAACTACTTCATTACTTCCCTGCATTTATATCACCATTATATAAAATAATTTCAATTTACCCATTAACTATATACTCATAAAGATCCTCTCTTACAGGCGTATCCAACAGCCATTCTATCTCGACAGCTGTTTTATCAGTATTCGGCATCGTAAATTCCTTCGCCCTTCCTGTCGCCTGCATTCTGCCAAGATAATAAAATTCCTTTGAGATCTTGTCATCCTTGTTTTTCCTTACAAAGAGCTCTACATCTATCCCTCTTTCTCTTGCTTTCAGGAAATTCTGTACATCCTCCGAATCCATGCTCCTTCCGCTTTTTGAAATCGCTATCAACACAGACGGATTGATAAAATGATCCTCATATCTGGTGGTATCGCTTACCGATTCATCTTTGTCATAATTAATAAAAACCGGAAATGTCTTTGTTTTTTTATCAAATTTATATCCGCCTATATTGAGCGGTACTTCATTTTTCTCCCAATTTAACAGCCTGCACACATCCTCATATGTATATTTACGATATAACACAAAATTGCTATCTTTATATAAGTTGCTGTAGAACCTGTAATTTCTTGAGAGTCCAAATTCTATGAGTTCCGAAAGTATATTATAAAAATCCTTATTTTTAAGCATTTCTGAAAATGACTGCGATATTCCGTAGTCATCTCCTTCTTTTTTTATAAATACACACTCCTTATATACTCCCTTGGCAGACCCTGATGCAAACTCATTTGTGAGTATATTTACAAGATTGTCCGTGCGGTTTTTATCAAAGTTTTCATTATGGGGTCCGATTAATGCTGAATTAATCAACGTGAAAATATCATTCTGATAATTCAACAATCTTTTTAAAATCAACAACTCATCAGCTCTTTTTCCATTGGCAAATTTTTTGGATACAAATTCAATAACCTTTTCTTCTTCTGATGAAAGCCTTATTTTATAATCCTTTTCATACTTAACCAGGAATTTATAATAAGAACCAAGACCTGGATTATCAAATACCCTCTGCACATCCATTTCTCCATACTCGTCGAATTCCATTAATGCAGGTATATGCCCAAGTTTATTTTTCAGATTAAAGTAGTTCTCCTTAATAAGCTTAATATCGCTGAAATTAGCATTATCTATGGCCTTATATATCCTTTTTCTGGATATTTCATCAAAATGGATTGTACTTGATCCTGGAATTATCCTTCCGCCTTCGGTGACATACCTTCTTATGTTGTCCTTGTTGTAACTGCGGTCACCCGACAAAGCCACTGGGATCATAAAGTTATTTTTATAATTTCCTATAAAATCCAGAATGACTACATATTCTTTTCCTTCCGCTTTTCTTAAGCCTCTGCCCAACTGCTGTATAAATACTACAGGTGATTCTGTCGGTCTCAGCATTATAACCTGATTTATCTCCGGTACATCCACACCCTCTGAAAAAATATCTACGGAAATTATATAATCCAGAGCATTGACAGACTCATTTCCTGCAAGTCTCTCTATGGCCTCTGTTCTTATTTCTTCTGAATCACTTCCGCTTAATACAAGCGTTCTCCAACCCTTTTTATTGAATTTTTCGGATAATACTCTTGCCTCATCAAGCCTGCTGCAAAATATGAGTCCCTTAACTCTTTCTCCGCTATAACCAAAGTATTCAGCCTGGGTCATGATATTATTGACCCGCTCTTCAGATGTCAAAAATCTGAAATTTGCCGCTTTCTCTTCTGATGTTTTTCCTTCATCTGATATGACATTAAGGTCAGTAATGCCGAAATAGTGGAACGGACAAAGCAGGTCCTCTTCCATTGCATCCTGCAGACGGATTTCACATGCTATTTCATGATCAAATATCTCGTAAATATTCCTTCCGTCAATATTGTCGTCTCTCTTATCTGGAGTTGCCGTCATTCCAAGCCAAAGCCTTGGCGAAAAATAAGCCATGATCTTTTTATAAGTAATTGCTGAAGAATGGTGCGCCTCATCTATAATAATTGCATCAAACGAGTTCTTATCAAAGCGTTTGATCACCTCATCCTTACCGAGTGTCTGGATAGTTGCAAAAATATAGTCTTCATCAAAGGCTTCACTTCCTCCGGTCAGCAATCCCATTGAAATATTGCTTCCGAAAACATTTCTATAAGATCTTATTGTCTGCTTAGCTATTTGATTTCTGTGAACTAAAAATAAAACCCGTTTAAATCCAAGCTCACGCATGGCAAATGCCGAAGCGTATGTTTTTCCTGTTCCGGTAGCAGATATCAGAAGCGCCCTGTCTGCACCCTTTTCAAAAATTTCTTTTAAATTTTGTATAAACTTCAGCTGCATCGAATTTGGCTCAAGTCTATACGTCTCAAGAGAAGGAATCTCCTCATTGCTTACTATCTTCTTTTGTCTGCGGATTATTTTATTTTTGGTATAAAGCTCTGTATATTCATCTATATATTCGCTGTATTCCTTTGCGTTATCTGACAGCCACAGCCTGTCAAATTCTGCCAGCAGATCTTTTGCATATTCACCTTGATCTGTCGATATTATCCTTGTATTCCACTCACGGTTGACAGTAAGTGCATTAAGCGTCATATTTGAGCTTCCAATAATTATTCTATATATCTCATCATTTTTAAATATATATCCCTTAGTATGAAACCCTTCTTTGGATTTATTAGCTGAAAATATCTTGATTTCGAGGTTACTAAGCTTATATAGTGTTTCAAGTGCCTTGGGCTCAGTAAATAAGAGGTAATCCGTCGTCAGGATCCTCCCATATATTCCCTTATTTTCCAGTTCCTTAAGTGTCTGCAATAGGGGTGTTATGCCTCCCATTGTAATAAATGCAACGCTTATATAAAATTCATGGCATTTCAAGAGCTCGTCCTCTATGGACGAGAGCACCTTATGACCCAGTTTATAATCATTGGAAATAAACTGCGGCTTATACGCCAAGTTAGAGGAAATATTATTATCTATAAAAGCCGTTGTAAGACCCTGTTTCAATAAATTTTCCGTTCCGGTTTTCATATGTTTTTAATCGAAATGATGCATTAACCAACTATATCTGTTTTATTATTTAATATTATAATGTGTTTTTTCGGCTGATCCGTTTCATATTTACGAATCAGCCGAAATCATGCTCACAAATCTTATATTTCCTTCATAAAAAACATGTTCATGGCGCCGTGTACCACAAAATCAGGCTTCGGTATCTCAAGATAATCCATTTTCTTATACAGGCTCACGGCAGCCTCAAGATTGGAGTGAGTTTCCAGATAAAGTTTATTATAGCCAAGCTCCTTTGCCTTTCCTTCCACGAATGTCATGAGCTCCCTGCTTATGCCCCTGCCTTTTATATGATCGTCAAAGTAAAGCTTCTGCATCTCCGCGCAACCCTCTATCTCATTTACTTCGGCAAATCCAAGGCCTCCGGAAACATTTCCATTTTCATCCAAAACAACGAAATATCTCCGCTTATCCGGTTTCGCAAGATAGAAGCGGCTTAGCTCATTAAGCTCCTTATCGAAATACACCGTACCCGGGATGGCGAGCCCGTTATTTTTAAGGTTATATCTCACTATCTCAGCCATACGGCTGTCGTCAGCTTTTGTTATTTCCCTGAATTGCATTTTTAATCCTTTTGGTATTTCGTACTTTTTCCTTCAACTTTCATCTCTATAATGAAAAAGTTAATTACAGCAACAACTTCAACTTATACCGATAAAATCCTGTTTTTACCATATTAAGATAACTAAGAACCTGAATCCTGCGGAGCAATACCCTCTTACTTAAATATCTGCGACAGCGGATTGATGATACGGTACAGACTGTCTATGGAATCGTTAAGCTTATCTATGTCTATCCTCTGAATGTTATCAAGAGTTTCATACATCTTTCCAAGGCCCTCTTCATTCATGGACTTCATTATGGCTGAAACATCCCTGCTGCTCTCCTCAAGCTCAACGGATATTTCATCAAGATTCGCGAGTATGCTGTTTATCCTCGGCGTATATGACATTATGGTCATGGTAAGTATAAGCACGCAGGCAAATATGGCGACCGCACAGCCTCCCGTCACCCTCGCCCAGAACAGGACTTTGTCAGAATCAGGCTTTTCCGTTTTTTTATCGGTTTTTTCAGAATTTTTATTTTCCACTGCCTCTATCTTATGTTTTACAGCTTCTGTCTTGTGTTCCCTGGCTTCCACTTTAAATTCTTTTTCCTCCATGTCCGGCTCCTTTATCGCTTATCTTACAGATATATTTTACTTAGACTTTACAACCTGTCTTTTACCTGTCTGATAAAATTATATAACTGCCGATACTTAAAGTCGATGTAAAAAGACCAAACTGTGACCATCCGCATGGAAAAATGCCTGGCATACCTTGTAAACCTTGTAAAACAAGCTTGATAATGCTTAAAACACACGTTAAACCTATGGAAAAAGAGATCAAACTGCGTATAAATGCCTGCTACGGAGACTTGCGGCCTTCCGAAAAAAAGGCCGCCGATTATGTCCTTAAGCATCTTGACGAGCTGAAAACCCTCACCCTTGACAGACTGGCAGAAAACGCCGGCGTCAGCCAGCCCACAGTCATGCGGATGATAAAGGCCCTGGGCTATGGAGGCTATAAGGAATTCCGATACGCCGTAGTGGAAAAGCTTGCCGCCGCAAGCACTAACACGGCAGGCTTTGAGGCAATGTACGGATATACTCTTACCGGCAATGAAAATATTGAGGATATACCGGCAAAGATCGTCGCCACAACCGGCTCCATGGCCGGGGAAATGCTTAAAAACATCTCCATGAAGACATTTTCCTGCGTGATAGAAAAACTGAAAAATGCACAGCGGATAGATATTTACAGCGTGGAAAACTCAAACGTCATAGCTGAAGATCTTCTGACCAAGCTGATGTATCTCGGTCTTAACGCAGGACATTTCACGGACAGCTATCATCAGCGCATCTCCGCAGGAAATCTTCATCCCGGGGACATAGCCCTCGGCATATCATATTCTGGCAACTCAAAGGATACCGTAGACGCTGTTGCAGCTGCTAAAAAAGCCGGCGCCACAGTCATAGTGATCACCAATTTCAGGGATTCCCTTATCACACGATATGCCGATCTCGTTCTCTGCACTGGCCAGGAGCAGGTATTTTACGGAAACGCCATATTTTCCCGCACCACGCAGGTCATGCTTGTGGATATGATATATATGGCTCTCCTTGCGTCAGATTACAAAAAGTATGTCAAAGCCCTTAACCGAAACGGACATGTGGCCATGGGCATACGCCCTTATATTGACTCCGAGCATCAGGGGCCAATAATAACCACATTCTTTTATCCTGAAGGGAAAAGCTTTTCCTTTGATGAAATGTACCATTATATAAAGGACCGCGGCTATGCCATTTACCCTGGAAAGGTAACGGACGCCGACACCTTCCGAATAGGCAATATCGGTGAGATCTATCTTGAAGATATAGACCGTGTCTGCAGTATTATGGAGGATTTCTTTAAACTCCGCTGCAGGGAGGCAGTCTGATATGAATAATAAAATAGAGGCCGTCATTTTTGACTGGGCAGGAACCACCGTAGACTATGGATGCTTTGCTCCCGTACAGGCATTTATATCAGCCTTTGAGGAGTACGGCATCACTCCTTCCTTTGACGAGGTCCGCGAACCTATGGGCATGCTCAAAAAGGACCACATCCGCGCTATGATGAATATGGACCGCATCCGCTGCGAATGGAAGCGTATACACGGAAGAGATTTTACCGAAGCTGACGTGGAGGAGGTCTATCAGACCTCTGAGAAAAGCATACTAAAGATCGTTCATAAATTTGCGGATCCCAAGCCCTTTGTTATTGATACAGTAGGATATCTCCGGGATCACGGCATAAAGATTGGATCAACTACCGGCTATACAGATGAAATGATGGATATCGTTGTTCCGGAGGCTGCAGGAAAGGGCTACAGCCCGGACTGCTGGTTCTCTCCCAACTCTGTCAGGAACTTCGGCCGGCCTTATCCTTACATGATATTTGAAAACCTTAAAGCCCTGCAGGTAAGCTCGGTATCCGCCGCCATAAAGATAGGCGATACGGTCGCTAATATAAAAGAGGGTCTTGCCGCAGGAATGCTGTCCTTAGGCGTTATAGAGGGAAGCTCCGTACTCGGCCTTACCGAGGCTGAATATGCAGCCCTGTCTCCTGATGAAAGAAGTATACTCTGTGATAAGGCAAGAAATAAATTCCTTAAAGCAGGAGCATCCGCCGTACTCAATAATCTTTCGGAGCTCCCACGCTATCTTGAGGAGCTGTGATCTCAGACCGGTATCCCGGTCCGGCATTGGTCTTTAGATATTTAAAATAAAAAAACTCAAAAAACTCGGGGCTGCAGCATCAATGATTAGGAAATCATAGATATGACAGCCCCAGCTTAATCTTAATAAAAAACATTTCAAAATTTATTTTAACCAGTCATATTTTAAGTAATTCTTACAGCCGGTTTTTCTGACTGGTTTTTAGAGATCTTAAATATGCTTTCTGCTCATCTGTGATGCGCCTGCTCTCGCAGGCTTTCTGTATCGTTTTATTATGCGTCCAGTCATTTAGTGCTTTGTTTTCAATATACGGTATCACCGCATTCCACTGCTTCGCTAAGGCAGTAGCATAAAACCACGCTATCATCATATTTACATAATATTCCTTTGAATGTACTCCTGCCGGGATCTCAAGATACTCTTTGCTGAAATCTCCATCGAGGAAATGGCTCATCAGCATACCTATCCCGAATCGGCAGGTATACGTATGTCCGGACGCCGACCATTCCCGTATTTTTCCGATTAGCTCAGCCCTGTGCTTTTTAAATATTTTGGGCGACATTATATCGCAGACAGCCCAGTTATCCACATATGGAAGAAAGCTGCCTACAGCCTTTATGCATTCCTCATAATCTTCCAGCTCGGATATCATAAGCCCGTGCAGCATGTTTTCATCATAGTATTTATGAGGCAGAGCCATAATAAAGGATCCTGGCTTTAGTTTGATCTTTCCCTCTTTTTTCAGGCTCCCTGCAAGCTTCCTCAGCTCCGGGACCCGCACTCCGATCATACTGTCCCGCTCTACGTTAGGAGTCAGCCTTAATTGAAAGTCGGCGAAGCTGTCATCCTTAAGGCTGAATAACCTTTCTCTTATATTTATTATTTCATTTGTTCCCATCATATATACTTTACTGCCCTTTCCTCATTCTACGCAATGTGAACGAGATATGCTGAAAATACCGGCATTATCGTCTACTCACTTGCAAATTGTCTGCCTATATTGTATCATAAAGTCAAATATTTTACTTAAATATTTGACTTTTAAAAGAATATCAATATTTATATCATACTTACAGCATTTATTGCTGTCATAAGGATCTCATGAAACGTAAAAAGATCAGACCATTTTCAGAACAAATTTATAATCTAAGGGAGCTGCAGCTTTCCGCATATGAACTTTATGCACGTCGGCACGGCCTTACGGTCAAGGAGTTTTTTGTCCTGCATATCCTGTGGTTTTCCGAAAACGGCTGCCGGCAGTCTGAAATATGTGAAAGAATGTCCACAACAAAGCAGACTGTCAGCGCTATCATAAAGAAATTTCTCGCCGCAGGACTGCTTACTATAAATACCTCCGAGTCCGACCGCCGCAATAAGGTCATACATTTATCGGATAAAGGTATCGCATATGCGGAGTCCATAATACTTTCTGCCATGGAAGCGGAAACTGACGCCCTTGATGAGCTTTCTGGAAAGGAGATAATGGAGCTTACACGCCTTACTTCTATATATTCAAAGAAACTAAAAGACAAGTTCACTGTCTCATCTGATCGCAAGGCCGCCTGTGACAGCTCTGATTGAATTATTCCCTGCTTTATCCTTCTACCATTTTTATAACCGATATCTGATCCGGTTCTACATGACATTTAAAAAACAGCACCTTCACTCCCGCTGCCTTAGCTTCGTTAAGCACGGCCCCGAATTCCGGATGAGTGTCCATGTTTGGACGGACCTCTGAAACGCCGTCCATCTGTATCACAAAAGCCACGGCAGACTCGTAGCCTTCCTGCCTTGCCCTGATCAGTTCCCTTACATGCTTTACTCCACGTTCGGTAGGGGCGTCCGGAAAATATCCGATGCCGTCTATTTCAAGGGTACATCCTTTGACCTCCATGAGATACCGCCTGTCATTCCGCTCCATAAAAAAATCTATGCGTGAATCTCCATATGTATATTCCGGCACGATCCTGTCAAAATCCTTCCCCTCCAGCCACTCCTTTACCACCTTATTGGGTGCCTGGCTGTCTATATTAAAAATGATACCGTTACTTTTTCTTACTGCCACGAGATCGTACTTAAGCTTCCGTCCCGGCGTTCCCGGCGCCGTCAGCCACACCTCGCTTCCCGTTATAAGCAGCTCCCTGCACCTGCCCGTGTTTTTGACATGCACGGATTCTATGCTGCCATCTATATCCACCTCCGCCACAAAACGGTTAATGCGTCTGACAAACGCGGCCCGGATGACGTTATTGTATTTCAATGAGTATACCTGCGCTTTCTTAAATTATGTCATATCTTCCGAGCTCTGAGATAACAATTATGAAATCCCATCACCTCTACTCTAATGCTGCCGGAATTGATATTTACCTTTGCCATGTCCCGACACCGGCTCGATGACTCTACTTTCCACCATTTCTCTCAGAAGATCAGAGGCTCTGGATGCTTTAATATCAATCACTTTCATTACATCCGACCGTCCAAAGATCGTCTGACCCGGAAATGCTTCACAAAGTTTCAAAATGTGACTTGCTGTTTTCGGCCGGAACAATTTTTCAATGTCCGATTTTAGCGCCTCAATGTCCGGTTTTGCAGTTTCAATGTCCGGTTTTTCTATTTCCTTAAAGGTGCCGCTGATATGCAATGTCCGATTATGAAGCGGATTATTCTCGTTAAGAAGGAGATTGCGAAGGAACAATTCAAGGTACTCAGTCGTTTCATGAACGCCATTTTTTAAATCGTTATAATTTGCCCTGACAAGTGCATTCCGAAAATACCATGCATTCTCGGCAAAAATATCGTTTGTCACATCAAAGCCTAACGTGCGCAGATACTTGATGAAAAATACCGCCGTAGTTCTGGTGTTTCCCTCACCGAAAACATGGATCTGCCACAGTCTGGATACAAATACAGCAAGATGGCGGATGATCTCATCCATCGAGAGATTTTTATAGGAGAACTTCTTCTCCTCCGATAAGTCATAGTCAAGTGTTGCCCTAAGTTCCGTGGCACTGCCGTAGAGTACAGTCGCGCCATTCAGCACCCATTCCTTTTTCGTGATGTTATAATCCCGTATGTGTCCGGCGTGGGAATAAATACCGGTAAACAGTTTCCTGTGAATGGAGATGTATTCATTGGGTGTGAAACTAAAAGCACGTTCGGAAAGCAGCGCAGCAATCCGTGCGGAAACCTTGTCGGCCTCCTCAGTGCGATCTGATGCATCATGGGTAGGATTTTCTTCGTAGTAAGTCTGCAAAAGCGCATTTGCCTCTTCAAAGGAAATCTCACCCTCGATATTCCGGACAGCAGTATGCACCAGATATTCTGATGTCTTCAGCCCGTCAACCGCCTGCAGCCCAATAGCCGTATGCCACGCATAGCCTTTATCCCGCTTCGCAGGCTCAGATTCTTTGATATATTCCTTAAATGGATCTTTATTCACTCCATATCACCTCATTATTTTTGTTCTCATAAGAAACCAGCTACTTCCACAGGTCTCGTCTAACAAGACTCTATCTTTGATACAATGTGCATTTCCCGAATATATATTCTGATTCTTGCGAAAATACTTGATTTCAGGTCTTTCTCGGCTATTTTCCTTCAACCCTTGACATCAGACATGCCGTCTCCACATGGCTCGATTGCTCCAGATTGATGTCAAAAATCCGCCGGACTGAGCCGTTCGTTCTCGGAAATATATCAACGGTATTTTTGACTTCAAAATAGCCGTTTTTTCGACCGCGCTCGTTCTTGGAAACAGGTCGATATGGTTGTCCCTACTTATAATATGGAACCGGCAAATCCTCCAGTCGCCTCAATCCTACGCTCTGAGGGAACAAGTCCGAAATCCCATCGTCTCAACCTTAATTCTTCCCGTGACAGAATTTGTACTTTTTTCCGCTTCCGCATGGACATGGATCATTACGTCCTATCTTCTTTGGCCAGTTTGCTCTTTCCTGAACCATAAGTGGTATTTTGCCATCATACATAAGAGAAAGTTCTCTTAGTCGATACAGGTATTCTGAAACACCCAATAAGGCCTGAAACATGTGCATCGCTTCATTTTCAAATTCGAGAAGGTATTCCGTTTTCTTTATGGTTCTGTCTTTTGGATTTGGAATGTAAGTAATAACCTGACTCACCGCGTCACATTCAACATCATTGTGTCCAATCGCATTTCTCAGTTTTGCATTTACTACAACATCCAAGAAATCGGTATAGACTTCTGTGTTCAAGCAAAAATGATACCTTGATGCCTTTGGGAGCTCTAAATAATCCTCTAAAGAAGATACATTCTTTTCCAAAGGATTCATCGAATTCGCGTCAGCCCTGTATTTTATGTTATTAAGAGCGACCGGGATAACAAGCAAATTACCAAGGGCTTCATAAACATCCAAATAGAACTGTTTTACACTATCAAAGCTACTTGTTGTCGAGCCTTCAACTTCAAAATCAAAAGAATCATCTTTGCAATATTGTAAAGCGAGAGCAGGAATGAGGCGCTGGTATATTTTTATAAAATCATCATAGACCTTATATATCAAATCCTGTAGCTCCTCAAGATGATAACCATCATGTAAATTTAAGAAGTCTACTAAGCTCTTCAGCTGAACAGAGTCCAGTTTCATAATTCCTACACTAAAAGAGTGATTATCCAAGATGTCTTTTTTGAGTGCAGAATAAAACCCATGAACCTCAATCATATGAACAGCTCTCAGTACCTCAGATTCATCTCTGCACTGAAAGTATTGTCCGGAGAATTCCTTTTGTATCTCCTGAACAAGGTATTCACTATTACTTCTGAAGAGGTCAATGATTCTTTTATAGCTCTTCCATTTCTTTTCTGTTGCATTAAGCTGTGATACCGCTTTTCCGAACTGCTCATATGAATCATCCGTCTTCATACGATTCATATAGCGGATAAACGGAGTAATGACGACTTCTTCCAACTCCGCTGCTTTGCCTTGTTTCACGGTCGGAAATTCACCAGAGCATTCAACCATGTAATCAGCTTCAGCATCCGGGATTTCATCCGCATTGTCAAAAGAAAACTTTAGCCCCGGTCGGTCTTGTCCTATCTTAACGCTGCCAGATAAGGAAGTACCACATTTACCGCAAGCCACAACAATAGGATGTTCTTCTTGCCATCCAACCTGTAATCGGACTCTGGTAATACTTCTGCAAACCTGACATTTTATAAATGTATTAAAAACCATGCATTTTCTCCATTCATATTATAAAGCATTAAATCGCCTCAACCTTTGACAGCTCCGCAAGTGCATGGGTTTTCACCGTCTTAGCCCTAATATGCCTCTGCTGGGATCGATGCTCCATCTCTGACAATCTTGATTGTTCCATCATCAGAAATTTCTATTACAGAGACATCTTCAAGTAAATGCCCATGTGCTCGAACATAATACTCAGCCAGTGTTTCCTGCTTGCCACGAAACACTGCTTTTTTCATACAAAGCAGCTTCTTTGTCCCAGAAGGCAGAAAGCCAAAGTAAAATACAGCCTCGTCCAAGCCCATCAACTTTGCGCTCGGAACATTCCCGGAATCAGTCCACGTATAACATTTGCACTCAGCCACGATAGACCTGTCAGCATTGGCAAGATCAAACTTGTGCTCCTTTGGCGGTCTGCCGATGGGGATTGCTGCTTCTTGCTCAAAATATGTATTATATTTTTCTTTGAGAATCGTTTGCACAAATTCTTGGAACTTGCGTCCGACGTGCGGATTCTCAGAATTTAAATTTGCCATCAGTGCTCCTCGTCCTGAGTGGACTATTGCCAATCTACCGTTATATACGGCACAATCAAATCGTAGAACTTCTTTGACCATTCTGCATGGAACTTTGCCATCTGCGGCCAGTCATCCTCGTTTTCAATGCTCACGTTATCAAGCTGAATAAATACCTTTGAGGATTTGATATCATCTCCACGGTTCCACTGAAGCTCCGTTCCCAGCTTCGATTCAATCTCGCTCTTGTGCTGGTAAAGAGCATCAAACGCAGCTTTATTCTCTGACCTCTCCGCTCTGGCAAACACGACCTCTGAACGTGCAGAGTCAAAATTCGCAACACAGCAGAGGTAGAAACCTCCAATGCCAAAGAAGCCGTTTATCCAGTTGTCCGTACTCGGATTTACATTGCTGAAAGAGCCGGGATTACCATGAGCCTCATGGATTTGTGTTAAGGCATACGTCCAGTAACGTTTTCTGATCTCAAACCTCGTTTCAGAGGAATCACCGCTTATACTGAGATGCTCTCCAGTCATAGATAACGCTGTCGTGATCCGGTCAAAATGGTCGATGATCCAATCAAATATTTTCGGCTGCTCTGCTGGATTGAATACATCAGCCTTCTCCTCAATAACGATGGAACGTGTTGTACCTGTCAATTTTGAGTATTCCCAATTTAGGTTCTCACCAAATTCGGCCTCAATCTGGTCTTTTAATTCCTTCAGACGGTTATAGGTATCCACATTATAGGTGTAGATGCCCATCTTGATTCGTTTACCATAGGGAATGGAAAAGAATAAATGATAACCGTTCGCGCCTATGTGCACATCGTAATATGTTCGACCAGCAGCTTTCTGTTTTGCTATATCGCTTGATCTGCCGTGCTCATTTGCATAATTTACGAATGCTGTCCAGAATTGCAGTTTTTGATCATCTCCGGAGCCTTCTGCACTTTCCTCGGATTCCGGTACGTTCACCGATACTTCCTCCAACTCCTCCGGGATTTCTCGTCCATCTTTGACGAATGAAATGCCGATCAGTTTTTCCAACTGTTCCTCGTCGAATTGCAGGTTCCAGCGTTCCTGCATAAATACGAGGAGTTTTTCTGTTCTGCTGTATATCTCAAATGCAGTCCAATCCTGCAGTTTGGATACCTCTATCTCTGAGTGAGATCCATTCTCGTACCCGCGACGTCCCGTGGTTTTGGAATGCTTCTTATCCTCAAAACTATCATTCTGCAAAGCCGAGTTTACGCTCTGAGACAATGGCAGAAGGTTCCCAAGTGCTCCGGAAAGAATCTTGATTTCGGAATCCTTAAACTGCCGGTACATATTACGCCAGTAATACTTCGTCGGTGTCTGAGGGAGGATATGTTCGATGGACACTTTATCCTTCTCGGACTTTGTAAACATTGACCACGTACAGAAACGATCTATATTATTTTTCTCTGCCAGCTTAGCCTCATATTCATAAAAGAAGTAGCGCAGACTGTTCCAGTCGTAGTAGCCATTTCCTGTAGAAAAATATTTCTCAATTCTGGTGACAAAGTTCTGCGTGGCAAAATCGATATCGTTCGTAGTCCTGTCATAGATTTCTTTACAGAGAACATCAACATCTGTTTCTTTCACATACACCTGACGAGCAGCTCGATAATAATCACTGCTACCATAGGATGCATTAAAATTACCCAAGCGAAATGCGACAAAGATAAAGCGTTCGATAGCTTCAAAGATTTTAACTCTGCTGTTTGCAGAAATATCCCGTCGACTGATGATCGCAGTAATCAGAGGTCTGAAATGTCCGATGCCGATACGGTTAAGCCTATCGACTCGTTTTTGCTCTTCAGGAGTAAGATTAACACTTTCAAACGGAAAATAGGTGTCATACCAGTACTTCGCCATATCTTTGAGGCTGTTGACATAGTCCTCGATTTCTTTTGGCTGGAGTTTGGATACCTCTATGATTTCCTGTTCTTCTGTTTCGGGAACTTCCGTGTCGTCAGCATCATTTACATCATCGCTGATAACCGACTCGGCCTCTGTTTCAACCAGAACTGGTGCCTTTTCAAATATGCCCTTTGACGAGAACTTGCTCAGAAGGAATTTGATATAGTCATCGCCACGTTTACGGGAATACCTAAAATAGATAATCCAATGGGCACGCAGGAAGTCATCGTCAGAAAGAGGAACACTCTTGTTCCTACCAAGCTGATAGTAGACTTCCTTCCAAGCGTCATTTATCTTCTTGCGGAGAGCAGACTTGTCCTTTTCGTCAAACACCTCATCATCATAAAGCGTGGTCAAATAGATCAGTCTGTTTTTCAATAGTTCAAGATTCGTCAGCTTCTTACCACGATTGTTCATAGTCTCAAAAGCTACAAATACATCGTAATCGTCGTCGATTTCATGAAGATTAAACATCAGGCGCTGTGTGAGCTTCTTATACAGCGTATTTACTGCCTCAAGTCCGCCTTCTCTAGACTCTTCATATAGCTTCCTGATGTTTTCTGCAAAAAAGTTCTTTGCAAACTTTAGATTCTTCGTATAGTAGGTCTCATTCACCGCGCCGGAATACGGCTCATCGAACACCTTATATTTCATGTATTCAGCGCTGGGATTGTCGACCTCATAACCAAAAAGGTATGTTGTTACTACTCCATTCGGTGGTCTTTTTCGGCAGATGTATTTTGAGACGATCTCTTCGACCGTTTCATACCCCAGCGTGATTTCCTTATCAGACTTGCCCTTGTTCTCATCCAAGCTGCGCACGAATCCCACAATCTCGTTCAAAAGAATGACAAACGTGGTAATGCGCTGCTGACCATCGACTATATGGCAAGGCTTATATCCGTTCTCGACCAGCCACAGATCTTCACCCCAACTGATGGTCTCCTTGCCTTTTAGAGGCTTAAGGGACAGGAGGCCTGTATAGTGATACCGATCAGTCTGAAGATTTACAAGGTCATCCCAAAAATCCACCAACTGCTGCTGCTGCCATGCATAACCACGCTGATAGTCCGGTATCCGGAATAATCTATTTTGAAAGAGCAGCGACAATGGCTGCAGCTCATTTGCCATAATGTATTCCCTCCAACTTCCTGCTTTTTCGCAATCGAATTACTCGTCCTGATATTCAGCCAGAGCATCCGTATCGATTGCCTTAATCTCAAACGTTTTCCTCGTTGACACACAGAAGTTATACTCAATCATCAGATTTGCAAGTCTCTCACCATCAATCAGAATAATGTGATGAGTATTTGCGTAATCCTTAGCCTTCTGCGAGAATTTAGCTGTTGTAACAAAAAGTCCATCACCGTGCTTCCCGGCAATCGCACCTACAAAGCTCTGAATGTCCGGCTGTCCAACGACTCTATCCGGTGCCCATTCCTTAGCCTGCATATAGATCAAAGAAAAGCCGAGCTTGTCCTCCATGATCACGCCATCAATTCCATCATCACCGGAAGCGACTGTTGCATGACTTCCGTAAGCTACAGTTCCATATCCCATCTTCGAAAGAAGATCAACAACGAGCTTTTCAAAGGTGTATGGTGAAATTTTCAGAACTTCACTCAACAAATCAGATGCAAGGCTTGCATTAATCTGCTTGTATGCGTCTTCAAGCTGGTCATCGGGTGTAAGATCCGTCTGCTTTGAAATCACAGGCACTGTATCATCTCCATTTGTAGGATCAGAGGCGGATGCAAAATCTACAAATGAAGGAAACTGTTCCAAATATTTGGAATCTATTTTCTCCGGATTTTCTGCAACCACCTTCTTTCCAGCTTCTGTAATAACAATAGTAGCGCGGGCAGGACTATCAAGGAGTCCAGCTTTTTTCAGATAAGTCTTCGCCCATCCGACCCTGTTTTTAAACACGGTTTGCCTGCCGCTCGGAAGCATTTCCGCGAGGTCTTCCGCTGATAAATTTAGCTGTTGAGCTAACACGGCAGTAACGTCTTTAATTTTATAGACCTCACCGTCTTTTACTGCTGTCAGTAAAGGCTTCATCAATTCATCGTATTTTGGCACTGCCATTGTTAGTCCTCCTCCTTGACTCACTGAAGATCGGGATCGCTCCCCAGAGGTGTAATTCCGTTTTCTTTGAGCATTTCATTTATTTCATAAATCGAACTCTCAGCGCAGGCCGCTAAAACACATTGATAAACGTAACCTTCGTTTTTCATAGAATTCAATTTAAAATCCGTTTTACCGAGAAACATCTCAGCCTCTGGCAAAGGCAACTTCAGACCTACGCATAATGCAAGAACTGTCTGAACTGAAGTCGGGTATTCCTCATCATTTCTCAACCGCTGTATGGTCTTTTCGCCAACAAGCGAGCGGTCTGCCAATTGCTTATTTGAGAGCTTTTTCTCTTTTTGCAACGCGACCAGTGTCTCTGCAAAAGAGCCGGTATATCTGCGTAATGCTTCAGAACGGCGCTTTGCGTTCTTGATCTGATCAAGAAGTGCCTTGTTGTGTGCATTAAGCTCGAAGGAATACTCGACCTGATTTTCAACTGGCGCTGAATTACGCATAAACTGCGTGTAATACCTCGCCCCTTGATATTTCGATTGATAACTATATCCCTTCGAGAAGACGACGCAGCATTCATACATGTGCGAGAGCGCATATTCTGACAGCGTAGCATTCCCGGACTGATCTCTCGCTATGTATTTCTCGTTATTGAGAACGAGATGACGATCTGCAAAAATAAACTGTCCGCTGTCAATCAGCTTCTTAAACTCACGGTCAAAGCAGTATGCCTTAAACAAATCGGCATAGGGAATAGTGAATGTCTGATTCTTATCCAAGGCACCGGCTTCAAATGAATATCCGCGAACATACTGACCATCCACAAACGGATATGCACCCTCAGCTTTGGAATACCCCAAATCCATCAGGCGAACCTTGGCTGCCTGCCTCGACACATCGAACAGCTCCGCAAGTTCATCAATGACATTCTCATAGGCTGCAATGCTCGCATCATCAGCCCCGCCATAAGCTACAAGAAGCTGTTCTACCTTCAAGCGCGTCGTTTTCGCAGGCATCAAGATTCTCGGAGCGACACCTTTGGCTTGCCACTCCATCCAGTCTACGGCCTTCCATTTATCTGAATCAGTTGTGTTTGCAGCTATTTGGCACTGGATAGCCCTTCCAAGATTATCGTTAGCACCTATCATTTTCATCAACACATGATAAGGCTGATGACGGTACCAGTGGAAACATTCATGAGCCAGAGTAGTGCGCTTTGTTCCTACAGATCTTTCATAGGAGACACGCGGATCAAGATAAACGGTTCCTCGTTTGGCATTGCGAATTGTAATCTTCCGGTGCTTATCGAGAACATTCCCGTTATCAAATATGATAGTCCCAAAGTAAGTAAGATCATCTGACAGAGGAACATCTTCGATAACCTGTAGTTTCATATCGCTGGCTATTGTCTCGATTGGAACCCTCATCGGTTTATCCAGTGCTTCCGGACAATACCTTGTCAGGAACTTCTCAGCCTCGCCTTCAAACTGGTCGCGAGAGATAATAGGTACCAGCTCTCCGGACAGACGGTCATTATCAGATTCCTCTTGCGGCTCACAATTACCAACAGACATGATCCGGAACCCGCTCATATCGATGCCAAGAGTAACCTGACAATGGATCTTAAGCCAGCGCTCATTAAAATATCCCTTGCGAGATGCGGATGGCATTTCGACATCGCATGATGCAATTACATCGAAAGCAATCACGCCATCCTCCATCTGTTCAATATGGATAACATTCTCGATTTCCATATCAATGACCGATAGTCTTTTCGTGTCACCAGAATGATCCTCTTGAATATAAGCTATGGCCGCATCCCGGATGTCGTCATAACGAGATTGGTCGATCAGTTTCTGCAGTGGGCTTTCATCCTGCGCTTCATAGTAGTCCAGTCTGCTGTCGTTGAGTTCTTTACGAACCTCCCGCCAGTTTGGCATATGCCTGTCCATGTGCGCGATGAATGTGGCGTCATGCTTTCTTGTAAGCAAGTGCGTCAGTTCGTGCAAAATGATATAGTCAAGGCAAACATAGGGCTTCTGAGCGAGCTGCAGATTAAACCATAACTTCTTTTTATCCGTGCTGCAGGCACCCCATTTTGTGAGCATATATTTTGTTTGCCAAGAATCGCATTTAAGTCCTATCTGTGCTTCCCACTTGGGCAGGCGTTTTTTTATTTCTTCTTTCAGAATCTTTCGATATTCCTCTTTGACATAGGCATCCCGCTGCTTTACCGTGCTTTTGGCACTCATGGAAAGGACAATATTCTGGTTCTGAATCTCGAAGCTGTTCTTCTGATTGTCCGGCTTAAAGACAAGGAAGTACTGCTTTCCCCAGATATACATCGTCTCACCGGAAACATACTGCCGCTTCGATGCCCTTGGCTGATCCTGAAACTGCGCAATAGCCCTCTTGATAAAGCTCATCTGAGTTCTGGCATAAGCCTCTATAGCTTTATCGTCTACGAATAAAGGCGCAGAAATTACCACATGTCCATCCGGTGGCTTTACCTGAAGGTGCATATTCTTTATATTCTTTTTTTGCACATCAATCGGAATTCCGGAAATGACAATGCGCATTAATATTCCTCCTGCTTCTCAATGATCTTATAAATCCGTTCCACCTCGGAGTCATCACCTAGAATCTCAAAGAGAGCCTTTTTTATTCTCCTGACAACCACCTGATTATCCCTGAAACCAGACAGTGCTTGCTTTTTCACGGCCTTGTGAATTCGAAGAGCAAGTTTCTCGTCCTCGCCGGTATTGTCATAAATGGCCATGAGCGCCTTGCTCTTACGGATGCTTTCCGGATATTTATCGTTATCCTCCGGGCAATCAACATCCTTGGCCAGCTTTATATATTTCTCAAGCATCTCGGCGTAGTCAAGAACTCCCTGCTTACGTTCTTCGATGAGCTTATCAAGGATTTCGGACATCTTTGCGTAGTAGCGCGGATTGACGGTGACTTTTTCAATAACCTTCTTACGGATGTTATTCTCGATGGCCTCTGCCGCACCTTCTTTGTGGCCACTATCACCTTCACCGGTAAGCGTTTCACCTTGCTTCGCTACGAAATCCAATAGGGTAAGATCATCAAAATCGCCAATCTTCTCAGCATCAGCTGCCGTGATATAGTTATCTATCATCTTTCTCATATCAGGCTCATAGGCCTTCAAATCGAGAAAGTCACCACTAGCCGTGCCGATAGTTTTCTTCAACTCAATGTAGAAAGTGACCTTCTTGTCATATTCATTCAGTTTGCCAGATGAGATGTCATCAACCAGATATGGTTTTGCTTCCGCGAAGGCTCTGACAAGACTGCTCACCAGACGATAGAGTTTTTCTCTCAGGCGTGCATAAATCTCATCGCTCTCCTCCGACTGACCGGAAACACCACAGAAATAATGGATGTACTGGATCTCCCCTCGAGGTTCCTCGACGCCTTCGCAGAGTTCTTCGACAGCATCATACACTTCCTCAAAATAAGATACCGTGGCATCATGACGATCCTTGACAAGCCCCTTTACATCCTCCGGATCATATCCCTCAAAAGCTCCAGAAGTGTAGTCCTTCATTGCTGTTTGGAGCTGACCAAACAACTGCTTGTAATCCACAATATAGCCGAAGTCCTTGCTATCATCGTCAAGACGGTTGACGCGGCAAATCGCCTGAAACAGGCCGTGATCCTGCATCCTCTTGTCGATGTAAAGATAAGTACAAGGAGGTGCATCAAATCCGGTGAGTAACTTGTCCACGACGATAAGGAGCTTCATATTTGCAGGCTCCTCTACAAACTTGCGCTTTGCTTCCTTTTCAAATTCCTCCACCTTGGCCTGAACCGATCCCGCATTCGGAAGATCAGATGGATCGAGTCCCAGCATCTTCAGATACGTCTCGTATTTAAGGAAGGTTTCGGTATCATCCTCATCGCTGACAGTGTCAGTGCGCAGTTCACCCTTGTTAGGAGTATAAGAAGATATAATGGCACACTTCTTAAATCCCATCTGCTGGAAAATTTCATAGTACTTACAAGCCGTAGGAATACCATCGGCTACAAGAATCGCATTGCCATTTCCATCCATCAGACGAGGTTTCATATTAAAATCCTGAATGATGTCCCATGCCACTTTTTCCAGACGAGAGCGGGAGCTGTATACCTTCTGCATTGTGCCCCATTTCTCTTTCAATTTCGCCTTTGCGCGAGAGGAAAGACCTCTGGTCTTTACGTCGAACCACTGGTCAACCCGATCCTGTGAAGACAAATCCTGTGGAACATCGCGATACTCATAACGAAGATCCAGCACGACACCATCGGCAACGCCTTCGTTATATTTATAAGCATGGATGTATGTACCGAAAACTTCGATACTGATCTTTTTATCCTTTTTCAGCAACGGAGTACCCGTAAAACCGATAAATACAGCATTCGGCATGATAGTCTTCATCGCCATATGGAGCTTGCCGGACTGCGTTCTGTGGCATTCATCTACAAATACCACAAGATTTCCCTTTGCCTCGAAACCAACAGGGAGGGAGGCTTTCAGTTCTTCAATATACTTATCGTAGTCATTCTCTGTCGCTTATCCTCCACGACGGCCAAACTTATGCACCAGAGAGCAGATCAGCGAATCATCATATACATTCAGTCGATTAAGCAAGTCCTTACCACTCTTGGTTCGAACGATATTCTCATCCACTCCAGTAAATGTTTTTTCTATCTGCTCATCAAGTTCGTCTCGATCTGTCACGATAAGAACACGGGCATTAAGCTCCGCCCAATGCGTCAGAATCCACTTTGCAAGCCATACCATTGTCAGCGTTTTGCCGGAACCCTGTGTATGCCAAAGAATACCGCCCAATGGTTTATTCGGATCCCTGTTCGGATTGTGAAGCTCCGTTCTCAGATTATTAAGCCTCTGCTGAGTACGCTTGATACCAAAATACTGATTGTAGCGGCACACCTTTTTAATGCCTTTATCAAAAACGACAAAATTCATGATAAGGTCGATAAAACGTTCCTTATCAAACATGGCGTATATCTGCTGCAGGAGTTTATTCTCGATGCCTTCGCAGGTTTTACTGATACGGACATCTACCGGATCACGCTCCTCCTCATGTTCTTTGAAGCCGTCATCCTTCCATTCCATATAAAACTTCTCTCCGGTCAGAAGTGTGCCGTAGCGCAGACCTTCCGACTCGTTTCCGGCCATACAGAACTGCATTGTAGTAAAGAAGCCTCGAATAAAGGCGTCCTTCTGGTTCGTGAGATTCTGGCGGATACCTTCGGACACGGAGATGCTGCTTCGCTTTAATTCGATAACGGCCACAGCAATACCGTTTAAATAGATGACAAGATCTGGCCTCTTTTCCTGCTGCTCAACAACAGTTACTTCCTCAGCAATTGCAAAGTCATTATTCAGCGGGTTGGCCTCGTCGATAAGTTCAACTGTCACCGGAGGCTTCTCCGGGCCCTCACTGACCGGAATACCGTACTTCAACCGCGAATACACCGTCTTATTGGCATCATAGACCCCACGAGAAAGATTTCCTGCTTCCTGTTGAAGCCGGGTAACGGCAGCATCAATCAGTTTGCCTGCATAACCCTTCAGTCGAAGATACTGACGCAGACGATCTTCCTTGATGTTCTTATTCTGATAATCCGACAGGTTACCGAGATACTGGTAGCCCAAGATTTCTGGATCTTTAAAGAACCGGATTACTCTTTCCTGTGTTTTAATTTCGGCATCACCAATACTCATCTGGCAGGCACCTCCTTACACTAATCTGACCTTGCCGGTCAGCAATTCTTCCATCATACCTTGCTTTATTTTCTGATATTTCGATAGTTTTTCTTCGAGTTTATGGATATCTGAATCCATATCAAAAAGGATATCAGCAATAACTTCCTGTTCCTCCATGGTAGGAGGAACGTACAAATCAAACTTCACAAGATCTTTCTGATATAAGTGATTAATCGTTGATCCCGCCGACAACTGCTGAAGGAAGTCCTTAAATACTGAAGATTCCAACACATAAAACATGAAGTGTGCTGTATATGCATCAGTTATAGGCTTCACAACAAATACACCGCTGTTTAATGTTGCTGGCCTACTTAAATCTGTAATATACGCAACTTTACCTATAGTGCCATCTTTTGTAAGAAGAAGATCTCCATTTGAAACCTGAATGTTTGGATCTTGCGCATATCTGTCATAATTCACGTAATGACAACCATTCCAATTGATACGTCCATCTTTAAAGTCCGTTCCTGTAATCAAATAGGAATAACCTTCATCCAAATATTCAGCTGTAGTTAATCCCTGCCAGCCTATACGCGCTTTAAGCCTTGAGTTTTTCGCCAGATTAATCTTTATCCAATCTCCTGAAAAACCCTCCAGTCGTTTCTTTCCAGTTACAAGCATTTGCATTGTTCCCTGACGGATATCCTTTTTCTTCCGGATGAGCTTCTGCAGGTTGGTGATGAGAGCATCTACATCAGAAAGAGCATCAACAATCCTTTTTTGCTCAGATGCTTTAGGAACAATTATTACTGTGTCTCCTAATGACCCTTTTGAAACCGATGAAACCTTCGTTCCGTGAATATACGGCAAGAGTTGATCATGGTACAGATGCGAGTTCATATAATAGCCCAGCCACTTAGGTACAAACTCGCCGGACTTCACTCTGCACGGGATTGTATGCAACCCAGCCATTACCGGTTTATCAGAAGCATTCATTACTTCAGTGACCTTACCGACAGTCTCATCTTCGGCTGTATCTGCCATTACAACATCTCCATCTTGGAGAGGCTGCGCTGAACCCGATATCCGAACTTCATCATTTATGTATGGGACATCCTCTCTGGTGCAATCAAGTACCTCCGGGAAGAGAATTAAGACATCACCGTAATGTATATTCCTGAATTGACCGCTGGCATAATTGAGCTCGGCACGGGAATATGTGTTGTTGTTCAGTATCCGGAAAGTATCTGAGAAGCTCTGAACGTTCCACTCTTCGGGTATCGTCCCTATTTCCGTCTTTTTTATTCCCATTTGAACCCCATCCTTTCCAGATGAGACTTTACCTTTGCCTCATACTCTGTTGTATCAGACTCAAGCTGCGGAAGTGTGTTCTCGTAACGCTCTGCCAGCTCAATGATCCTGTTTGTCAGATGGTGGGAAATAGCAGCGTACAAATCGCTAATGCCAGAGAAGATGCTATCAAACCACTTTTTGTTTACGAGCAGATCGAGAATCTCATCGTCTGTAAGGCTGTCATATCTTGCTCGGCACTTTTCATCCAGAGCCTTGTTCAGATCCTTGACAACCTTGTTGTAATCTGAAATCTTGCCACACAGCTGCAACGCAGCTTTCAGCTGGTTTACATCATCTTGCAGACTTTCCGGCACACTCTCCTCGGTACGAATAATGTGTAGGCGGTATTCGATAGAGCTCTTTGTGATTTTTCCCTTTTCATTAACTGCATTCTTGCACAACGGATGTCCCACAAGATATGCTTCCAGCCTCTTCTTCGTATTTACAAGATGAAGATCCATGAGGATTACTTCCAGTTCTATGGTTTCTTTTGTTTCAATCGTGCTTGTCAATTCAACTATCTTTGCCTCTATATCCTTCGCTTTAACCTTTCCGTTTTCTGTCACGTCAGCAAGAGCAGATTCTTCGTCTGCATTTTCAATTAAATCAGAAAGCTTGGATTCAGTCTCCGCGACAATATTCTCCGCTTCTTCAATGGCGTTCTTTTCATCACGGAAAAAGGCATCAATCACTATAGATTTTGGAATCAGACGACCTTCCCAGCCGGTTACCTTCATCTCGCCTTTATTCTTACCCTGTGTAATTTCTTCTTCAATATTGTCCGTAGCTCTGGCATTGGCATAGCCATCCGTTTCGCTTATAATAAGCGACACATCATCGTTCATGACCTCATTCCAATAAGCCAACAGCACTTGATACACATCGTATTTATCGATCAATGTCAGGTGTTCAAATTCTGCAAGGATATCCTCTGCAAGGCTTGCAATCAGCTCTCTTGCAGACACATCTTCATCGAGGACAGAAAGAATCGGATATTCCTTTGCCTTCCATACTGCAAAAGCCTCGTCGAGTTTCTCACCATAATCCGAAAACTCGGCGTTTTTATATATTGTCTGACGGATATTCTCATGCTCTACATTCAGGCTGTAATACTTCTCGCTAATCGCCGTCAGCAACTCAGCCTTCAGCGAAGGGAACACATCCCAATACTTAGCCAGACTATCAATATCAACTGCCGGAATGCCACCATGAATATGCGCATAGATATCCTGAATATCCTCCGGATCTGTGGAGTCAATATAGCGGGTGATATTCAGGTTATATCCGTTCTTTTTTTCAATTTCATCGTTTGGTACGAAACGAGCATACTTGGGATCGGTTGTTATCTGTTCATTGAATGTCGTGATAATCCTGTAAATATCACGTTCACGCAGGCGATTTTTATTACCGTCCTTTACGTACCCTCGACTGGCATCAATCATAAAGATGCCCTGTCGATTTGCCGCACCCTCTTTATCAATAACAAGAACACATGCAGCAATACCGGTACCATAAAACAGGTTTGCAGGAAGGCTGATGATGCCCTTGATCCAATGCTTTTTAATAATAGCTTCCCTGATGGTAGCTTCCGCGTTACCACGGAATAAAACACCATGAGGAAGAATAACCGCAGCTTTGCCGTTCGACTTCAGTGCTTTAAGAATGTGCATGAGCCAAGCATAGTCGCCGTTCTTTTCAGGAGGCGTGTCTCCATAGCCCTCGAAGCGACCATACTCTTTACCAGCAATACCATCGCGCCAGTTTTTCATAGAAAATGGAGGATTAGCTACTATGTAATCGAAACGTTCAAGTATGGAATTATCGGATTTGTCAAGATACTGCGGATTTGAGAAGGTGTTACCGCTCTTTATGGTAATCTCGGCTTTACGGTGCAGGACGGCATTCATCTTTGCCAGACCGGCTGTGGTGCTTTCCTTTTCTTGACCATATCCCATAATTGGAATCGGGGCCGTATCGATAGCTCGAATTAACAAGCTGCCACTTCCACAGGCCGGATCGCATACCGTGGCACTGGTATCCGTGCAGCGACTGATACCTACCACATTGGCAAGAATTCTGGAAACCTCTGCAGGCGTATAGAATTGTCCCTTGCTCTTCCCGCTCTCTGTTGCGAATTTGCGCATTAGATACTCGTAGGCATCGCCGATGATGTCATCACCCTCTGCCTTGTTCCGGGAGAAATCGAGTTCCGGACGTTGAAAAATGGAAATGAGATCGGTCAACTTATCAACCATTTCCTTACCGCTGCCCAGTTTCTTCTCATCATTGAAATGAGCAATATCAATAACGCCCTTCAGGTCGGTATTCTCGTCAGCAAGACGGGCAATGATCTTGTCCATGCCCTCGCCGATGTTCTTCTGTCCTTTAAGTGCAATAAAATCATCAAAGGAACAGCCTGTCCGCTTTTCCGGATCGGGCTCTTTATCATGCGCCTTATCAAAGACCTTAATGTCTTCATATGCTCCTTTATTCTTAAATTTATCAGTTACATACTTCATGAACAAAAGCGTCAGGATATAGTCCTTATATTCTGAGGAATCCATTCCTCCGCGAAGTTTGTCACAGCTCGCCCACAGCGATGCATATAATTGTGTTTTCTTAACGGCCATCTTTGTCTGCTCCTTGTCTAATGATTTTCCCTTAAATCAGTCAGCGCTCTTACCGCTCTTAACCCATTCATCGAGTTCGGAAATTTTAAACTTCCACTGTTTTCCGATTTTTTGAGCAGGCAAACCTTCTTTACCATTTCTGATCCAGCTGCGAAGAGTAACTGTTTTGATTCCTAAATATTCCGCAGCTTCATCTATACTTATCCATTTGTCATTCATGATTTCTTCCATGCTCTCACCTCGTGATTTGAATCTGAATACAGTTCAACTATTTTAGTATACAGCATAAATGTAGATTTTTTAAGAGTTTGCTGTTATTTGCTAATATTATTTTTTATTTGTGCGTTCTCAAATTTTTTCGCCGGACACGACTATGTCCGGTTCTTTTTTGCCTATTTTTCAAGACATATCCCATCTTAACCCACCTATTTTTACCTGTTAGCACCGCAAAAACGAACACACCTGTGTCCGAGGTTTCAAGCTCTAAAAATAGCATACTTGCCTTAGCACGTGGAAGCCATCTGCGCAGGGTGTTTCCGGTTCCACGTGACTACTGATGACAATCAAATACTGTGCCGATCACCGGAAGTGAGGTGCAGCCGAAATGGAGTAATCCTTCGGTATGCCCTCACGCCTGTGGTCTGGTTTTGCATGTCTGGAGCTCTCCATTTCGGCAAAAGCCTAAGGAGGGCTTTCATTATGCAAAACAATGACAATCAGAAGACCTATTTCATTTACGTTTGCAGTACCGGCGAGAAGGTGCCGGTCACCAAGGCGCAGCACGACTCTTTCTATAAGGAAGCCGACCGTATCCGCCACAAAGAGCAGGATCACAGCAGGTGCATGTGTCCTTACCGCTTCATCTGGAAGTGCGACGGTGACTGCATCGGCTGCGAATACCATACGGCAGGCGACATTACTTCTCTGGATCAGCCTCTCCCTGATGGCAACAGCACCCTCGGTGACTATATTCCCGACTGCAGTAAGTCGATGGAGGAAGTCATCGCCGACCGCATGCTGCTGGAGCAGCTCTTTGCCAGACTACGTGAGCTTGATCCGGAAGCCGATACCATCATTCAGCTTTGGAAGGATCACCCGGAGGGCATCTCCGACCGCGCCATTGCAAGAGAACTTGATCGCCCGCAGAAGACCTTCGCGGATCAGATGAAGAAGTACCGCACTGACCTGCGCAGGATTATCGGCGATAAGTAATACCAATACCACGAACCACACCCTTTCCGGCCACTGTCCCTTTTCGGATGGTGGCTGGAAAACTTTTTATAAAATCCTCCGCTCAAATCGGCAGTTCATCTCCAGTGGAAGGTGAAGGCAAGAGAAACCGCCTTCAGAAAGCGAGGTGAACACATGATGTACCGCAGTTACGCAGACACCGGCGGCAACGTGAACGAGGAGATCAAACTCCTGAACTCCATCAGCCACGTATCCGCCAGACTGGCAAGGAATCTCTCACTCCTTGCCGCAAGCCAATCCGAGGAAGGAGGAAAAGAAAATGTCAAAGATGGCAGAAATGCACGAGACCATCGAAGAACTCAGAAGCGCTGCTGCTTCTATTAATGCCGTAGCCGACTGGCTCTACCAGCAGTTTTCCGGCGACAACAATTCTACACTGGAACCCACGAAGGCACCAGTTAAGAAGGAAACAAAACCACAACTCAAGCTGGAGGACGTAAGAGCTGTCCTTGCCGAGAAGTCCCGTGCCGGTCATACCGCAGAGATACGAGCCCTGCTTAAAAAGTACGGTGCCGCGAAGCTCTCGGAGATCGATCCGGCAAACTATGAAGCCCTGCTTCAGGATGCGGAGGTGATAGGCGATGACAGCTAAAGCACACGCGATCCTATCCGCATCCAGCTCCGACAGGTGGCTGCACTGCCCGCCGTCAGCGAGGTTCTGCGAAGCCTATGAGGACAAAGGAAGCGACTACGCTGCAGAAGGCACCGACGCTCATGCGCTCGGTGAGTACAAGCTGAAATCCGCGCTGGGACTTCCATCAGAAGATCCGACTGAAAGCCTCACATGGTATTCCGAAGAGATGGATGACTGCACCAGCGGCTATGCCGAATACGTGCTGGAGCAGGTCGAAGCAGCCAAGGAAACTTGTACCGATCCGGTAGTTCTTATCGAGCAGCGTGTGGACTTCTCTCGCTGGGTAGAACATGGCTTCGGTACCGCCGACTGCATCATCATCGCGGACGGCACGCTTCGGGTGATCGACTACACGCACGGCTTAGGCGTCTTGGTCTCCGCAGAGGAAAATCCGCAGATGCAATGTTACGCCCTCGGTGCTCTGGAGCTTTTCGATGACATTTACGACATCGCTCAGGTTTCCATGACCATCTACCAGCCGAGACGTCAGAACGTCAGCACTTACGAACTCAGCAAGGACGACCTGTACCGCTGGGCAGATGAAGTCTTAAAACCCACCGCAGAACTGGCCTTTGCCGGTGAAGGGAACTTCCTCTGCGGTGAATGGTGTGGCTTCTGCAAGGCTAAAAATGAGCGTCATGCCAGAGCCGAGGCGAATCTGAAGCTCGTGCAGCATGATTTTAAACTCCCGCCACTGCTTACGGATACCGAGATTGAAGTCATCCTCGGCAAGGTAGATGAGCTGGTCAGCTGGGCTTCCGATATCAAGGAATACGCCCTGCAGCAGGCTCTCTCCGGTAAGGAATGGTCAGGCTTTAAGCTCGTCGAAGGACGCAGCAACCGCAGATACAGCAACGAGGCCGCTGTCATTGATGCGGTCGAGAAAGCAGGATTTGACCCGTATGAGAAGAAGCTGCTCGGCATTACCGCCATGCAGAAACTCCTCGGCAACTCCCGCTTTGATGAACTCCTGACGGCCTATATCGAAAAACCGCAGGGCAAGCCCACACTTGTGCCGGATAACGACAAGCGCCCGGCCATGAATACAGCAAAAAATGATTTTATGGAGGAAAACGACAATGAGTAAAAATGTAAAAATCAGCAATCCCATGAAGGTTATCACCGGTGCCAGCACCCGCTGGAGCTACGCAAATGTCTGGAAACCGAAGTCCATCAACGGCGGCACTCCCAAGTACAACGTAAGCCTTATCATCCCGAAGTCCGACACCAAGACCATCGCCAAGATCAAGGCTGCCATTGAGGCTGCCTACAAAGAGGGCGAGGCCAAACTCAAGGGCACCGGCAAGTCGGTACCAGCGCTTTCCGTCCTTAAGACACCTCTGCGTGACGGCGATGCAGAACGTCCGGATGACGAAGCATACAGGAATGCCTACTTCGTCAACGCCAATGCAACTTCTGCTCCCGGCATTGTGGACGCAGACCTGAATCCGATTCTCACCCGCTCCGAAGTGTATAGCGGCGTGTACGGCAGAGCCAGCATTACGTTTTATGCTTTCAACTCTTCCGGCAATAAGGGAATCGCCTGCGGACTCAACAATCTGCAGAAGATCCGCGACGGCGAGCCTCTCGGCGGCAAGGCAAGCGCTGAGTCCGACTTTGCTACTGATGACGATGAAGATTTTCTTAACTAAGGAAAGGAGCGCAAAACTATGGAAAGCACAGTCATGATTTCATCCCTTCTCTGCAACATCCTGATCGGGTGCTTCTGCATCGTAGTTCTGTCTTGGGCAGTGGTCGCCATCCAGACGGTGATCAATGACTTCAAGCGTGAGAAACGCGAAGAGAAAAAAGCCGCGCAGGACGACGAATACCATATCAAACGTATGGAATCCCTGAAATAATCCAGTATCGCAGGCGGCTTAAGAGCGTTCTTAAGCCGCTTGTTTGAATTGAGGTGAAACTCTATGCAAACACTCAGTATTGATATTGAAACCTATAGTGACGTGAGCTTATCCAAGTGCGGTGTTTATAAATATGCCGAGTCGCCGGATTTTGAAGTACTCCTGTTCGGCTACAGCGCCGATGGCTCCGATGTGACGGTTATTGATCTTGCACAGGGAGAACGTCTGCCGCAGAAAATCATAGAAGCCCTGACGGATAATACTGTCATCAAATGGGCTTTCAGTGCAAATTTTGAACGGGCGTGCTTATCCTGCTATCTTCGCAATCTTGTAATGGGCCTTAACCAAGCGATCCGCTGCGGCATGGAACTTTCCCTTACCTGATTGGCTTTTACCTTATTTTATACTATAATTTAATGGAAAAGCTCGGAGGTGAGATCATGAGAGCATTTAATTATTCTGAGATAAAAAAACAAAAGTGGGATTCTGATATTCTCGGTCTGATTGCGGCAATCTATAAAGAAGCTGGCAAACAAGAACTGTATCTGAAACAACGCCCGCAGGAACTGGAAAAACTCGTTGAAATTGCCAAGATACAGAGTACTGAGGCCTCCAATGCTATAGAAGGCATTGTGACCACGAATACACGAATCAGGCAGCTCGTTGAGGAAAAAACAACGCCCAAGAACCGCGATGAACAGGAAATTGCAGGTTATCGTGATGCGCTGAATATTATCCATGAAAGTTTTGATGCTATTCCAATCACGCAGAACTATGTCCTGCAGCTTCATAAAATTCTCTATAGTCATATGAATAACCCTATGGCGGGAAGAACCAAGAGTGTGCAGAACTATATCAGCGCCACCTACCCGGACGGTCATGTAGAGACCCTCTTTACGCCTCTTGCACCCTACGAAACACCGGAGGCACTGGACAGAATCTGCGAAGAATATAACCGTGTCATTGGCAATATGGAAGTTGAACCGCTGATTGTTATTCCGATTTTCATTCACGATTTTCTGTGCATCCATCCGTTTAATGACGGCAACGGCAGAATGAGCCGCCTGTTGACCACGCTCCTGCTCTATAGAAACGGATTCTATGTGGGAAAATACATCTCCCTGGAAGCGAAAATCGCAAAGAACAAGGATTTGTATTACAATGCTCTCGGTCAGGCGCAGATCGGATGGCACGAAGGAGCAGATGCCCCTATTCCGTTTATCAAATATCTGCTGGGCACTATCCTTGCTGCATACCATGACTTCGAAGACCGCTTTGCTCTGGTAGAAACAAAACTATCGGCACTGGAAACGGTACGCCGAGCTACAATGAATAAAATCGGGCGTTTTACGAAGCAGGATATCCGTGAACTTTGTCCTTCACTGAGTGTCAGTTCCGTAGAGGGGGCGCTGCGTAAACTGGTAGCATCCGGTGAACTGAAACGAGAAGGAAAGGGAAAGAATATCTGCTATTACAGATTGAAGTAATTCCCTCAACAAAGCCAATATTCCATTAAATATGACAAGGATTTAAGGTAATAATCATGATAATAAGGTTAAGCATCTATCGAAAGGCAGATGCTTTTCTTATGCCCATTCGCAGAAACATCCCCGAGCCATTATGGTTCAGAGGTGCTTTTTGCTATTGTCCTATATGTTCCGCTCTCCGATGCTAAATTAACCTGATTACCTAAAAAGCACAGTACTACTCATTCTCGGCTGAATTTCTTCGACTCGTGACATCAAAACTACCGTCTCAGCGGTATTACCAGATTCCCACAAACCTCTACCTAGCTCTCTAAATTTTTTCTGATACTTCATAGCCCAATCTAGTAAGTTGAAATATTTCATTTTTATTTCCTACGGCCATTATCAATTGATTATTCTGAAGTTCGCTTACTGCTTCTTTCCATATAGCCGCAGATTTTCCTATTTTATCAGTATTCATTATCTTATTATTAGTTTGTATATCTACTCCTTCAAGTGAGTTTATTACCAGAATTTGACCGACAGCGTCTTTTGCCGCTTCTGTTAAAAGACATTTTGCTTCATCTGATAAAATTGGTATCTTTAATTCTTTCTTTTCTGAACTAAACATTGCATCTATTTCTTCTTTAGAAATAGGTTCCCATTTCATTTGTGTCTGCTCAACCTTCTCCAAAATTGTATTTTGTATCTTCTCTAATTGTCTTTGTAAATCTCGAATTCCATCGGTATCTCCTGCTGTCGCAATTGCTTTTTCTGCTTGATCAGCTCTTACCCAGCCAGGCATAGGGGCATCATTTATAATTTTAGGCATTGCCATAGCAATTTTATATTTTAATTCGTCTTCGTTAGAATAGAAATCCACTAATCTTCCTGCCTCTTTAACAGTATTATGAAAATTCTTTACTCTTTCTCTTTCTTCATCTGTTGCTCCCACTTTAATCGCAGGAAGCGAATCAATATTTTTATGCAAAAATGCTAATATAGGCATTTTTTTATGGATAGCATACCTATACTCTTTTTCCGTATAACTTATATTCTCCTCAGGATCAATAGAACCATATTTTCCTGCAACAATCAAAAGATAATAATCACTCATATCAATCATCTTCTTAATGTATTCCCATTGGCTCAATGAACTTGCCGGAAATTGTTCCATTCCTACTGGAATACAATTCATATCAAGTAAGCAACTTATTGCTGCTTGTCTCTCCGTTTTCAAGTCTTCATATGTAGAACTTATGAATACTTGATATTTTCTTTCCATGTACATCTCCCTTTTCCACTTGTATTATTAGTCTATTGTTTCATTTTCCAATTTCGGCAAATTATTTAAGTTTATCTTCTCCAATGTCCGTAACTGTTGTACCGCCAACTGCCGAAGTAATTCCATCCGCTCTTTTTGATTCTTTCCTTGACTAATCAATACAGCATTATAACTTTCCAAATTTGCCAGTACCAACAACTGATTTAATGTCGCCACATCCCTCATATTTCCTTTAACATTTGGATTTTTGTCCTTCCACTGTTTTGCGGTTTTTCCAAACAAAACAACATTCATCATATCTGCTTCATTAGCATAGGTATACGCCACCTGTGCGGGAGTTAATTCCGGGGGAATCAGATTCTCTTTAATTGCATCTGTATGTATTCTGTAATTCAACTTAGAAATTTCTCTGTTCAAATTCCAATTCAAAGACAACCGACTGTTTTCATCTGTCTTTAAACGCCTATAGTCTTTCATAATATATAACTGAAACTCAGGAGAAATCCAAGTCGCGAAAGACATGGCGATATCGCTATGGGCATATGTTCCGCCATAACGTCCTGCTTTTGAGACAATACCGATAGCATTCATCTGCGTAATCCACTTTGTCGGTGTCATAACAAAACGATTTAATCCAGCCTCATTTTTAACCGCCTCGAATTGCACACGGTTAAAATCTGGATTATGCAATTCTTCCCAAACGCCTAAAAACTCAATCGTATTTCTATTTCGCATCCAGTTTTGAATCACAAATCGCGGGTCGTCCTCATTTCGATATTTTGCAATATCCGTTAATGAAATAAATTCATTTTCAAAATTTGTAGTATAGATTCCTATGTCAATACCTTTTGCATGGATAGTCTCCTTAACAATTTTCGCCATAAGTATCCTCCTCTCCCCACATTTCCCGATATGCTTCAATATAATCCTTAATACAACCGGGATATACATCCAAATACTTTCTACATACCCTTTTGTACAATCCCAGGATTTTTTCATCACACGCAAAGTCCAGTAAATAATCTAACAAATGTGACAATTCATCTTCCGACACAGTTCTGCTGCACACATCTTCAACCAATGGTAAATAAACCTCATAGGCTTTCTGATGTAATTGGACTATCTGCTCTGCAATCTGGTAAATATTTTCATCCATTTAGATTACCTCAAAATGCTTTAGCGCCTCCATGATCGCTTCTGCCTTTTCTTTCGGCGGATGTTTCCTCGGCTGCTTCAATTCCTCTGCTGCATTAGGCGCATCGCACATTGTTAATCCCAATGCCCTTTTCACTTCTGCAATATAAGCAGTATGTACCTTAAATCCATACTTCTTCTCTACATATTCCTGTATCATCTTATATGTGATTTTCGGTTTCGGCTGATATTTCTTCGCCCGTTCTGCAATCGCATCCAACGATATCTTATCGTCGCCTTCTCCAAATTCTACCTTTACGTTGATAACGCTATCTGGTGATTTGTGGGACAAAAGTACAACCGTCTCGACCATTGTTTCATTTTCCAAGGGCAATTCTTTCACTTCCGTCCCATTTACAGGAACAGGGAAGTTGAAGATGATCTTCCTGATCCAGTTGCCGTCCAGCTGCTTTTCCGGGAACAATTCGATCCGCTCAATGAACGCCCGCATGAACTCCTTCCGCTCCACCTCGGAGGCGGCTTCATAGACCTGATCGAATGCCAGCAACAGGCGGTAGATATTATCACCGGAAATTTTCTCCTGTCGGATACTCCGTATCTGGCTTTGCACATCGTCAATCTGGACTTCGATCTCATCTATTCTACCATATTGCTCGTCATAGCGACGCTGCAAATCAGAAATTTTCCGGTCATAATACGGGTCATTCACATCCAAACCGTCCATCTGCCGTTCCAGGCGGGCTTTTGTGCCTAACGTCTGCCGAAGCTGCGCTTGCAACGCTTCCAGCTGTTTCTCTAAGTCGTTCGTATCGACAGCGGAACCGATTTTCGCCTTGATTGCATCCGCAAACCGTGGGTCGCTGACCATAGCGGAGATAATTGACGCTACCATGCGGTTCATCTCTGTCTGTTCAATGTTCAGCCGGAAAGTGCACTCGTGGCCTGTTGACGTTACCGTATTCTTGCAGTAATAGTAATAGCGGGTCTTTTTGTCCTTGCTGTGGGCTTTTGCAATATTCCCATATAGGCTTTTACCACAGCAGGGGCATTTCAGAATGCCGGACAGAATATGCGCATGGGTAGGATCGTTGACCTTCTCGCGCCGATAAGCATTGACTTTCCGTTTCTCCTGCGCGAGATTCCAATCTTCTTCAGAAATGATAGCCTCATGCTTTCCCTCGTACACGGGAAACTCCGACTGTTCAACCACGTGCATCTCATTCCGGGTACCAATCTTCTTCTCTGTCCGGCGTCTGCCATAGGCAATTTTCCCCATATATACCGGATTGTCAATGATACTTTTCACAAAGCTGGCGGAAAAACCGGGAATGGTGCCGTTCTGCCGCAGCTTCTTCACAAAGCCCTG
>CALWLS010000008.1 GCA_944381575.1 uncultured Lachnospiraceae bacterium
CTCAGTTGGTTAGAGCATCTGACTGTTAATCAGGGGGTCCCAGGTTCAAGTCCTGGTTGGGGCGCTACTGATACAGCGGGTTCTTATACCGGCTGTTTTTTTTATTTATTTTTATGATCAGCTCTCAATTTCACTGTCCTTTACTATTACCTCTTAATATCTCTATCCAACATATTTCCGACTTATTTATATTTCCATAATTTCCCTATTTGTCCGGTTGTTTTTGATACTTGTTTTTCACTGTTTTTTTGCATTGTTTTCATCTTTCTTACAAAATTATACCCTTTTATAAACTAAGCTTAACAACTATTAATATTAACTGGCATCTTGTTGTATATAAATAAAATCATTTCTTGCATTTGGCGAATAGTCACAAAAATCCTTTTTTTCTATAATATCCCTCAGATTATATAAGGAGGTATTTCATGAGAAAAACATTAGCAATGTTGCTCGCAGCCTCAATGGTATTCGGACTCGCTGCATGCGGATCATCCGATACCACAACAGAGGAGTCTGCAGCTACGGAGGCAGCCGGAGAGGCAGCTGAGGGCGAAGAGGCTTCAGAGGCAGAGGGCGGATCAGCCGCAGCATCAGGAGACCAGGTACTTAAGGTAGTACAGCCATATGACCCGGGAACCTTCGAGCCGGGCAACAACGATGAGCAGTCATATAACAGGATCATGGTACAGATCTATGACACTCTTACAAGGTTCGATGAGAACGGAGAGCTTCAGCCATGGCTTGCAGAGAGCTGGGAGATGGTGGATGAGACACACTGGCAGTTCAACCTTCGTCAGGGAGTAAAGTTCTCAGACGGAAGCGACTTCACGGCAAATGACGTGCTCTTCACACTCCAGCATGCAAAGGAAGGAAACCTTCCAAACGCGCACTACAACATGATCAATATCGATGAGTGCTCAGTAGTGGACGACTATACGATCATCATCGGACTTGATTATCCGTGCGTAACACTTCCAAACCACATGGCAAACGGCCAGTGCGTGATCGGAAGCAAGGCAGCATATGAGGAGTTCGGAGGAGACTACCTTAACGGAGCAGCAGTAGGAACAGGAGCATACAAGCTTGTAGAGTATACCCAGGGAGATATGATCAAGCTCACGGCGAATGAGTACTACTGGAATGCAGAGGAAGGGAAGCCATTCGTAAAGGATATCGAGATGAGAGTTATCCCTTCAACGGATGCAGCTTCAACAGAGGCTAAGACAGGAACTTATGACATCGTCATCGGTACCAACGGACGTGAGTACGAGAACATCGATTCTACTCCTGGTATGAGCATGGTAATGTCACCTACAGCTAAGACTGTATACCTGCTCCTCAACACAAAGCAGGCTCCTATGGATAACGTACAGGTAAGAGAGGCATTTGCAAGAGCTATCAACGTACAGGCAACTGTTCAGCTTGCTTATGGTTCAACAGGAAGCCCTGCAACAGCATTCATCACACCTGGTATCCTCGGATCAAACGCTGAGACCTACAAGAAGTACTTCGGAGAGGGCGGAGACGCTGAGGCAGCAAAGGCCCTTCTTACAGAGGCAGGATATCCTGACGGAGTAGAGCTTGAGATCACTGTTGCATCACAGGATACACAGCACTGCGATATGGCAGAGGCTATGCAGGCTCAGGTTGCAGAGGCCGGCATCACTCTTAACATCAACAAGATGGAGTATGCTCCTATGCGTGAGTACCTGTCATCAGGAAGCCATCAGATGTGCATCTACGGATTCACAGCCAACACCATGGAGGCAGATGGATTCCTTAACCAGCTTCAGCCTGGATCAGATGCTCTTAACCGTGTAGGTTATGACAATCAGGAGTTCTTTGATCTCTATCAGGAAGGATGCGCTACAGAGGACAGAGAGGCTCGTGGCCAGATCTGGGAGCAGTGCCTTGAGATGCTCATGAAGGACTATGTTGCGGTTCCTCTTAACCACCAGCAGATGTTCGTAGCAGTAAACGACAGGATCGAAGGATTCTGGATCCCTCAGGACTATGAGGAGCTCTTCTACGAGGATTTCTCAATCAAGGCTGAGTGATCATAAGATCACAGTGAGTTAACGAAGTAACTCAATAGATACGTATATAGTGGCGGAGCATATCCGCCACTATATAATGCTTTAGTTTGGAGAAGAAGATGTTAAAATACTCGATTAAAAGATTATGCTTCATGGTCATAACTCTTTTCCTTACAACACTTCTTGTATTCGCGCTTCTTGAACTTGTTCCGGGTGACCCGGCAAGGATCATCGCGGGTGAGTCGGCTACAGAGGAAAGCCTTGCAGCCATCAGGGAAGAGTTCAACTTAAATGACCCGTTCTTTGTAAGATTTTTTGACTACATCAGGAACCTCCTCCACGGAGATCTTGGTATTTCATGGAAGACGAGACAGCCTATAGCAGGCGCTATCGCTTCAAGACTTCCGCTTACGATGATCATCGCTTTCTGGGGAGTTATCGTCGGAACTATTTTAGGACTTGTGGCTGGTACGGTTTCAGCTGTTAAGCAGTATTCCGTATTTGACCGCGTACTTACATTTATTTCTCTTTTCGGTAAATCAGCGCCTTCTTTCTGGATCGCCATGCTGTTCGTCCTTATCTTCTCACTTAAGTTAGGATGGCTGCCTGCAACAGGAAGCTACGGCTTTGTATATTGGATACTTCCTGTCGCTACCATAGGTCTTCAGGCCAGCTCGGGTATCACCCGTATGACGAGATCCAGTGTGCTTGAGGTCATCAGACAGGATTATATAAGAACAGCGAGAGCTAAGGGACAGACAGAGCTTGTTGTTATCATCAAGCATGCCTTAAGGAACGCTTTCATTCCTATCCTTACACAGATCAGCTCATCGCTTACAGAGTACCTTGGCGGTACCGTTCTGGTCGAGTCGGTATTCGCTATCCCTGGTATCGGTAACTACGTCCTTGACGCGGTTCAGAGACAGGATATCCCGGTAGTTTTGAGTGGTATCTTCGTAATATGCGCAATGTGCTCAGTCGTTATCCTTTTAACCGACCTTGCTTATGCGCTTATCGATCCAAGGATCAAGGCTACATTCGGATTCGGCGTTAAAAAGAAGAAAAAGGCTGCAGTTGCTAAGGAAGGAGGGAACAAGTAATGGCTAAATCTAAAGCATATAAAAAGCAGGAGCTCGGAAACAGCCAGCTTAAGATGACCTGGATAAAGCTCAGAGAAAATAAGCTTGCCGTTGCAAGTATGTTCATCCTTCTTCTGGTATGTCTTGTAGCTATTTTTGCTCCGCTTATCGCTCCTTACGATTACACGGCACAGAACTATGACGAAATGCTCATGTTCCCTTGCCTTGCACATCCGTTTGGAACAGACCAGTTCGGACGTGATATCTTAAGCCGTATCATCTGGGGTTCAAGATATACGCTGATCATCGGTTTCCTTACCATGGTTGTTTCATGTATCGTTGGTACCGCACTTGGAGTATTTGCTGCATACTATCCAAAGCTTGATAACCCTATCATGCGTTTCCTGGATATCTTCTCAAGTATCCCGGATATGGCGCTCCTTATGTGCCTCGTTATCATTCTTGGTACGAGCATGACCAACATGATCATCGCCCTTGGTATTTACTATGTGCCTGGTTACGCAAGACTTGCCCGTGCACAGGTTCTTACATTAAGGGACGAGGAGTACGTTGAGGCTTCAAGAGCTCTTGGAGCAAGCGATGCGCGTATACTTTTAAACCATATACTTCCTAACGCAATGGCTCCTATCATCGTAAGATTTACGATGTCAACAGGTGGATGTATCCTTGAGTCCGCATCACTTTCATTCATCGGACTTGGTATCCAGCCTCCTGAGCCTGAATGGGGACTCATGATCTCACAGGGTAAGAGTTTCCTCAGCACGAACTGGTATTACTCGATCATACCTGGTCTTTGCATAGTATTGGTTTCATATTGCCTTAACTACCTTGGCGACGGTCTGAGAGATGCTCTCGATCCGCGTCTTAACTACTAATTGCGAGGTGATTTATTAATGAATAAGGATACAATTTTATCAGTAGAGAATCTCGTAGTTAAATTCTTCTTAAGAAAGTCTACCGTAGAGGCAGTTAACGGAGTTTCTTTCGAGATTCAGAAGGGTGAGAGAGTCGGCCTTGTTGGAGAGACCGGTGCAGGTAAGACCACTACGGCTCTTTCGATCCTTAAGCTTGTGCCTAACCCTCCGGGAAGGATCACGGATGGAAATATTTACCTTAACGGTGAGAACCTGATGGAGAAGTCCGAGAAGGACATGCGTAAGATCAGAGGTAACGATGTTGCCATGATCTTCCAGGATCCTATGACGGCTTTAAACCCAGTGCTTACCGTCGGCGACCAGATCATGGAGGTTATAAGGCTCCATAATGATCTCGGCAAGTTCGAGGCCATGGATAAGGCTAAGGAAATGCTTGAGCTGGTTGGTATTCCGGGTGAGAGATACCTTGACTACCCGCATCAGTTCTCAGGTGGAATGAAGCAGAGGGTCGTTATCGCTATCGCTCTTGCCTGCAACCCTAAGCTCCTTATTGCGGACGAGCCGACATCAGCTCTTGACGTTACGATCCAGGCTCAGGTTCTTGAGCTTATCAATAACTTAAGAGACAAGATGGGAATGTCACTGCTGCTTATAACCCACGACCTCGGTGTCGTAGCCGAGACCTGTGATAAGGTTATGATCATGTATGCGGGAAGCATCGTTGAGTCAGGTACGGTCGATAAGGTTTACAGGAATATCATGCATCCTTATACCAGCGGTCTGTTCAACGCTATACCTAAGCTTCATGAGGAGTCTGACAGGCTTGAGCCTATCAAGGGTATGATGCCGGATCCTTCAGATCTTCCTGAGGGATGCGCATTCTATGAGCGTTGCCCTAACGCCGTAGATGAATGTAAGACAAAGAAGCCTGAGCTTAAGATGGTCGAGGAAGACCATGCAGTAGCATGCTTCAATCCGATAAAGAGGGGGGCTTGATATGGAAAATAAAGAAATCATGTTGAGCGTGCAGGACCTTAAGAAATATTTCAATACGCCTACAGGCGTGCTTCATGCAGTAGACGGAGTTTCTTTCGATATACCTAAGGGAACGACCCTCGGCGTCGTAGGTGAGTCCGGTTGCGGAAAGTCAACCCTTGGACGTACGGTCCTCCATCTTCATAAGATGACATCCGGTAAGATAATGTTCAACGGTAAGGACATCTCCAACATCAACAAGCAGGAGTTCCATGAGCTTCGTAAGGAGATGCAGATCATATTCCAGGATCCGTTCTCATCCATCGACCCTCGTATGTCAGTTAAGCAGCTCATAGCAGAGCCTCTTAAGATATTCAAGCTTGCCAAGAGCAAGGAGGAGATCGATAAGAAGGTCAGCGAGGTAATGGATATCGTCGGACTTGCTCCAAGGCTTGCCGACTCCTATGCCCACGAGCTTGACGGCGGACGTCGTCAGCGTATCGGTATAGGACGTGCCATAATCCTTGACCCTTCATTCATCGTCTGCGATGAGCCGGTATCAGCTCTGGACGTTTCCATCCAGGCTCAGATACTTAACCTGATGCAGGATCTTCAGAAGGACAGAAACCTTACTTATATATTCATTACTCATAACCTCAGCGTCGTTAAGCACATTTCCGACGATATCATGGTTATGTACCTTGGATGCGCTGTTGAGAAGGCAACCTCAAAGGAACTCTTCCAGCATCAGTACCATCCTTACACCAAGGCTCTTATTTCGGCTATCCCGAGAGTTAACCTTGATGATAAGTCCAAGAGGATCCCAATCAAGGGTGAGCTTGTATCACCTATCGACCCTAAGGATCAGTGCCGTTTCGCACCAAGATGCGAGTACGCTACAGACGTATGCTTCGGCTCCACTCCTAAGCTTGAGGAGGTTGAGCCAGGCCACTTCGTTGCCTGCCACAGGGTAAGAGAGCTCAATAATCTTTAATATTTAACTCTAAAGATTATTAACCTCAGTTTGATAAAATAGTAATACCGCCGCATCATGGGAATCCCCGTGATACGGCGGTATATTATTACTATCTGTAATTTCTATAAGATCTGCAATCAGGATGCAGTTTTGCGGGGGTTCAGGTTGAGGATGATGACCGCTGCGATGATAAGCAGCATGCCGGTCACCTTCATCGGATTCATGCTTTCATGAAATATAAGTATGCCCGTCAGTGTGCCTACGGCAGGCTCCACGCAGGACAGGATAGCAGCCTTTGAGGTCTCAAGATTTTCGAGTCCTTTATTATATAAGAAGAAAGGTATGGCGCAGCAGAAAATGCTTAGGCCAAAGCACCATGGAATGGATGAAGGGTCAGAGGCTGCAAGAACTGCCGTATCAGCATAGTTTGTAACAAAGCCAAGGGTGATGGCGGCGAATATATAGTCATACACGGATACAGTAGTGCTTGAATACTTATTAAGGGCGACACGGTTTACTATGGTAAAAAGTGAATAGGCAAGGGAAGAGCCAAGTCCGGATAAAAGTATCGGAAGGGTAAGCGGTGCTCCAATACCAATGATACCGGAGATAAGGCATATACCGATTACGGTCATGATTATGGCAGTGAGCTTTAAGGGAGTGATCTTTTCCTTAAAAAGAATACTTGAAGCGATCATGACGATGATGGGCTCGGTGTAGAGCAGTATTACCGCTATGGCTGCCCCGCCGATCTTGATGGTATTCATATACAGGGTACTGAGCAGAGTAAGGCCGCCGGCACCGGCGACTATAAACAGCCATATATCCTTAAGCCTTATCTTAAGGCTCTCACGGGACAGTATAAAGGTAAATATAAAAAAGAATATGGCAGACAGCCCGATACGGACGCTGGAGGCCTGGGCCGGAGTGAAGCCGCGGGAATAAAGCGCATTCGTAAATATACTTATAACGCCTATCATGATGCTCTGGATGATAATAAATAAACTGCCCTTTGACATGTAAAGCCTCCGAAACTATATTTTTAAAGCTAATTAGTATTATAAAGTCTATAACTGCTTTGGAGTCAATGTTTAATTGACTTAAGTTGAAAATACATATTTTGAAAATAACTATAGTCAAAGATCCTTTAAAACGGACGCTGACTGATTAACTTTAGGAGTTTGGATTTGGAAGAGTTATTTAGTATAGGTGAGGCATCGAAAATCACAGGTATTTCCATACAGATGCTGCGAAATTATGCAAATATGGGGATAGTTGAGCCGGAAACTGTGGACAAATTCACTGGATACAGGTACTACACCATCAACCAGCTTCATATATTGGATAAAATAAAATACCTGAGAGGATTGGATATTCCTGTCAATGTTATAGCGGACGCGATAAAATCAGATGATAACAGCGGTTTAAGGGTTATCCTTGAGGCGCAGCTTTCAGAACTGAATGACAAGATTGAAGAACTTAAGGAATCGGAAGATATAATCAAATGGCATATAAATTCCATAGACTATCAATCAAAAATGTCAGGCATACAATATCCATATATAAAATATTTTCATGAAAGATACGCTATCGGAGTCCCATATAGTTCAGATGAGGGCTATGAGGGCACGGAGATAAGGCTTGCGAGGATCAGGCATAATATGGAAATAAAGGATGTCAGATTCTTCAGGCAATACGGTTATGTACTGAAGACAGAAAGGCTTAAGTCAAAGGAATTCATACCGGAAACAGAGTTCATGTTTATTAAATCCTTAAAGCCGAAAATGCCTAAAGCCATTGAGGAACATCTAATGGTATTTCCAGAAGGGGAGTATCTTTGCTTTTGGGATGATAAAAAAATTGGTCTTTTATCAGAACAGACGATAAAAATGGCAGAAAATAAAAGAGAAAAACTGATCGCCATAGAATACAGCGAGGGATTAAGCGATTACGGTGATAATCTGAGATGTGAGTTTCAGATATTTACAGGGTCTAATGATCATTAAGATCTTAGCGTATAAGATAAGCCTAAAGGCAGCGCAGTTCGTTTTTTAAAAAATTTACATAAGGCTTATTTTGTGGAGATAGAATAAAAAAACACATCATGTTATGTTGGATATATCAAAACACTACGAGGAGGTCTTATGAAAAAGACTTATGTGCTGGATACCAACATATTGATCCAGGCGCCGTATGCTCTTAATTGCTTTAAGGAGCATACGGTAGTTATCCCTTTAGTTGTAATAGAGGAGCTGGATGGACTTAAGAAAGCGGATGGAGAACGCGGAGCAAACGCAAGAAAAGCGATACGTATACTGGAGGAGATGCGCCTTATGGGCGATCTGTTCGAGGGAGTCAGGCTGCCTGAGGGCGGCCTTTTGCGTATAGAAAAAAATTTTATAAATATCGAGCTTCCGCCTGACATGCCGGATAACAAGGCTGATAACAGGATACTGATGGTGTGTAAGGGGCTTAAGGAGCAGACGCCTGAACAGTTGGTGACACTTGTGACAAAGGATCTTGTTATGAGGCTTAAAGCCGATATGATCGGCGTTCAGGCAGAGGATTTCACGACGGAGGAGGTGAGTCCAGATGATGCTCTTTATACAGGCAGGACAGAGGTCTATATTCCAGATGATCTCATGAAAAACCTGAAAAAAAGCGGTATCCCGGCAGAGGAAGCTTATGATGTAAATGATAATGGTGAGAGGGTGGATGTTAGGCTCACACAAAATCAGTTTTTGATCATTAAGAGCGATCAGTCAGCGAAAAAAACACTGCTTGGAAGAGTGGATCGAGGCAGGATAGTTCCGTTAAGCTTTAAGAAAAGCCAGCCTTACGGTATATCCCCTCGAAATGTCGGACAGTATTTTATGCAGGAAGCTCTTATGACCTCTGCTGAAAAAGCTCCGCTTGTTATCATCAAAGGAATGGCAGGCACGGCAAAGACATTTTACTCTCTGGCAGTGGGAATGGAAAAGCTGTATAACAACCCTACGGGAGAGTACCGTAGGATAATGATATGCAGGCCCAACGCACAGTTTGACGACGATATAGGCTTTCTTCCCGGCGATGAGCAGGAAAAGATAGCGCCCCTTATGAGGCCTGTCATAGATAATCTGGAGCAGCTTCTTGATTCGGATGAAAAAAGGCGCTATGAAAATGAAATGCTGTTAAGTGACAAGGTAAATGAAATATTTGAAAGAGGCATAATCCAGACTGAGGCTCTTAATTTTATCCGTGGGCGCTCCATAGTAAAGACCTATCTCATAATAGACGAGGCCCAGAACATGACTCCAAATCAGGTAAAGGGGATCATAACCAGGGCGGGTGCGGGTACCAAGATAATACTTTTGGGAGACCCTAACCAGATAGACAAGCCTTTTTTGAATGAACGCACAAACGGCCTCAGCTATGCAGCAAAATATATGAAAGGGAGTCCGCTGTGCTGGCAGATAACTTTATCCGCTTCGGAATGTGAAAGATCGGCTCTGGCTATGGATGCGATAGAAAGGCTGTAACAGTATAGGCTTTATAGTAATTACTTATGATAAAAGCGGCCGCAGCATTTTATACGCTGCATAAAATGGCAGGAATAGTTTCTTATATATAAGAGGCTTTTCCTGCCGTTTTTAATTGAATGTTTTTATTTAGATAAAGTAAGCGTGGCATTAAATTGCAATTAAATTGTATGGGCAGGTAAATAAGGGGATAAATAAGATGAGTATAAAAATGTGATTGACTCTAAATATACTTTAGGGTTTAGAATTATTGTATAGAAAAATGAAAAATAAACAGCTGATTATTGTATCTTATGCACAAAATACTGCCATTATAACTCTGTGTATGACTTATAAGACAGCTTAAACTTAAAATTATTCCGGAGGTGATACAGCTTATGAAAAATGTTAAAAAGAGCACAGAACTACTATATGCTTCAGATGCGACAGGGGGCGTAGACCATTCTCCCGAGTCATTGCCTATATACCAGACAACAGCATTTACAAGCCGTTCACTGGATGAGGTACAGGAGAGATACAGGCTTGTGGATTCGGAAGGGATGTATTCCTATTACAGGAGCTCAAATCCAAACAGGGCATCCGTTGCACACAGCATGAGCTTCCTTGAGGGAGGAGAGGCTTCCCTTACATGCTCATCAGGTATGGCAGCAATATGCGGCACACTTATGACGCTGCTTGATAAGGGAGATCATATCGTATATTCAAACTGCTGTTATGGAGAGACCCTTGAGATCATGACAGAGCGGTTTGAGCACTGGGGGATAGATGTATCGGCCGTGAACATCAATGATCTTGATGAAGTAAAGAAAGCTTTAAGGCCTGATACAAAGATAATATATACAGAGGTAGTGGCAAATCCGCTTATGAGAGTCGCTGATATTGATACGCTTGCAGAGTGGGCGCATGAACGGGGCGGATATCTCATAGTAGATAATACCTTTACAACTCCATTTGCCATAAGGCCGATAGAGCACGGGGCAGATATAGTTATCAATTCCATGACAAAGTTCCTTAACGGCCATTCAGACGCCTGTGCAGGTTCCATAACGGCAAGCGAAGAAATGATCAAAAAGCTTGATCCTATGATACAGCATTTTGGAACCCCTGCAGATCCATTTACATCATGGCTTGTGACAAGAAGCTTAAAGACAGCGGAATTGAGGATAGCAAAACAGATGTCCAACGCCGCAAAGCTTGCAAAGGCCCTTGAGAAAAATCCTCACGTAGTAAGCGTCAGCCATCCATGTATTGAAAGCTTTCCGGATCACGGTACAGCCGTTAAGCTCTGGGGAGAAGGAAAAGATGAGGAAATGTGCGGAATGCTGAGTATTACGGTAGACAGCGAGGATTACGACAAAAGGAATGAATTTGTAAAATCTCTCCAGTTTGTAAGATATGCGCCTACGCTTGGAGGAGTCAGGACTACATTCCAGCAGCCGGTATTTTCATCACATGCGCATATGCCGGATGCGGAGAGAAGAGCCATGGGTATAACTCCGGGAATGTTCAGGATATCAGTTGGAATAGAAGATCCGGATGATCTTATAAATGAGTTCAATAACGCACTTAAGGCTTTTGATTGACAGGACATAAATTCCTTGACGAATAAAACAGATGATGATAAGGCTTTAGTATAATGAAATTTTATTGCTAAAGCAAGGAGGTATCATAATGAAGTTTACATGTGCTGACTGTCCATCAAAGGCATGCGAGGATCTTGAATATGGTAAGATGCCAAATGAGGCATCATGTATAACAAAAAAAGTAGACCAGGAGTGGTTTAAGAGCCTCTATGGAGAGGAAGATCTGAAGATAGCCCACAATGCGGCAAAGGTTGAAGGGGACGGTTACTGCAGATGGACAAGGGTCGAGGAGACCATGGCATTTGCCCACAATATGGGCTACAAAAAGATCGGAATAGGTTTCTGTACCGGTTTTTCAAGAGAAGCAGCAACCTTTGCAAAGATATTAAGATCCAACGGTTTTGAAGTTGAGGCTGCAAGCTGCAAATGCGGTTCAGTCACAAAGGATTTCATTGACATCCACAAGGATCATTATGCCAATAAAAAGCGCGATATAGAGGTGATGTGTAATCCTGCCGGGCAGGCGGAATATCTTTCAGCTCAGGGCTGCGATCTGCTGGTAGTTGTAGGCTTATGCGTTGGACATGACACCCTGTTTATAAAGCACAGTAAAGTCCCTGTGACGGTGCTTACCGGAAAGGACAGAGCCCTTGCCCATAATCCTGTGGGAGCGCTGTATCTTGCGGATTCCTATCTTAAGAGAGTGTACACATTTATTAAGGATAATTTCGGTGACGAAGAATAAGCGGATCTGAACAGTTTTTATAAATGGAGATACATGAAGATATGGATATAAAGGAATTTTGCAAAAGGTATGCGGTACCGGACAGGCACAATACAAACAGCTTCAAGTGGGATCTTTTAAAGGAGAAATTCGGTGATGAGGATCTTATTCCGATGTGGGTCGCCGATATGGATTTTAAGGCTCCGGAATGTGTTGTTGATGCCATAGTAAAGCGTGCGGAGCATGGAGTGTTCGGATATGCGTTTACGCCTGACTCCTACTATAAGGCGGTTGCCGATTGGGAAGAAAGGCATTTTGGCTACAGGCCAGACACAAAAAAGATAAGGGTGACACACGGAGTCGTATCAGCACTGTTCTGGTCAGTGGATATGTATACTGAGCCGGGAGATGCAGTGATAATACTTACTCCCGTCTACAACCAGTTCGCAAATGCTGTAAGGACCACGGGACGGAGACTTATATCCTGCGACCTTGACTGCGATAAAGGAATATTTACCTTTGATGCGGATAAATTTGAAAAGAGCATTGTTGATAATGACGTAAAGCTTTATATCATGTGTTCGCCGCACAATCCTGCAGGACGTGTCTGGAAGCAGGATGAGCTTACAGACATGCTTGAAATATGCAGGAAGCATGGAGTGCTTGTAGTATCAGATGAGATACATCATGATCTTGTGTTTGACGGGCATAAGCATATTCCTACAGCCTCATTATGCGGCGGAAAATATAAGGATATGGTCATAACACTCAGTGCTTCTTCCAAAACCTTCAATCTCGCCACCTGCCTTACCTCCAACGTGATCATAGATAACGAAAGGCTGCTTAAGATATGGGACGATTTTACTGCCAGGTATTTCCACGTTGAGGACAATGTATTTGGACTGGCAGCAGTGGAGGCGGCTTTAAAAGGCGGCGAGGACTGGTACGACGGCATGAAAAAGACGATCTGGCATAACTATGAGATATTCAAGGATGCCCTTGGTAAATGGCCTGATATTTATGTTTCTCCGCTTGAAGGAACTTATCTGATGTTCGTGGATTTCAGAAAAGTGATACCGGCAGATGAATGCAGGGCATTTATTCAGGATAAATGCCGGATCGCTGCCAATTACGGCGAGAACTACGGAGAAAATTTCAAAGGCTTCGTACGTTTCAATCTGGCTGCACCGCCTGAGACCATTAAAAAGGCGATAGATAATATAGTCAGAGAGCTCAAAAAACTCTAAATTTATAAAGCACAGCCTTTTGGAAGTTTATGTCTGATCAGGGGCTGTGCTTTTTGTGACTGATATTTTCACACGTTTTACTAACATGTTTTGTTCTATAACTCTATAACCATCATACGGCTTTTCGGGCAGTATAAATATCAAAAAAAGAAGCTGTACAATTCCTGTACAACTTCAAACCTCTTTGAGCCTTATGAAAGGCCTTCTGCCTGCCGGAGACCGGGGTCGAACCGGCACGAGTATCACTACTCACGGGATTTTAAGTCCCGGGCGTCTGCCAATTCCGCCACTCCGGCACTTGATGGTTCCTCGGGGACTCGAACCCAGGACCGACCGGTTATGAGCCGGTTGCTCTAACCAACTGAGCTAAGGAACCGTAATTGATTTCTATATAAGAAAAAAGCCGATAGGGGGACTCGAACCCTCAACCTGCTGATTACAAATCAGCTGCTCTGCCAATTGAGCCATATCGGCATTCCTACTGTTTGTGACAGCTTCTAAACTATATCAGACACTGTGATAAATGTCAAGAAATTTTTTATGAGCAGGCAAATAATGAAGCAGACAAATAATGAGCAGAAAAATACGAAGATGAAAAACGAAGTATACTGCACAAGGAGCATTTAATGATATTTCATAACAAAGAGCTGCATTGCGGCGGCGTCTGCTGCGGCTAAGCCGGCTTTGAAAATTTACGCCAGCGGCCGCAGCAGATTCAGTCAGTTGTAAATTGTGGTCCTTAGGGTCATTAGGTTAATTAACCCAAAAATCAGCCAAAAAACAGCTTCATGTCGTCATCTACATTTGTTATGCCTGCAATGCCGAAATTATCCACAAGGATGCGGGTCACGTTCGGGCTTAAAAATGCAGGAAGAGTAGGACCCAAATGTATGTTTTTAACTCCGAGGTATAAAAGCGCAAGAAGCACGATGACAGCTTTCTGTTCATACCAGGCGATGTTATATATTATAGGAAGCTCGTTTATATCATTGAGACCGAAGACCTCCTTAAGCTTTAAGGCTATGACTGCAAGAGAGTAGGAGTCGTTGCACTGTCCGGCGTCAAGCACGCGCGGTATACCGTTGATATCTCCGAGATCGAGCTTATTATATTTGTATTTAGCGCAGCCGGCCGTAAGGATGACAGTATCCTCAGGAAGGGCTTTGGCAAATTCAGTATAATAATCCCTGCTCTTTGCCCTTCCGTCACAGCCTGCCATGACTACGAATTTTTTGATAGCGCCTGATTTTACGGCCTCAACTATTTTGTCGGCAAGCTTAAAGACCTGATCATGGGCGAAGCCTCCGATGATCTCGCCAGTCTCTATCTCCTCAGGAGGAGGACAGGCCTTTGCGTGCTCTATGAGAGGAGAAAAGTCCTTAGTTTCGCCAATACCTCCGGCAATGTGCTTACATCCCGGATAACCGGCAGCGCCTGTCGTATAGACACGGTCTATGTAGCTGTCCTTTGGAGGGACTATACAGTTGGTGGTCATGAGTACCGGACCGTTAAAGCTTTCAAATTCCTCCTTTTGTTTCCACCAGGCATTTCCGTAATTACCCTTGAAATGCGGATATTTTTTAAAGGCAGGATAGTAATGCGCCGGAAGCATTTCGGAATGAGTATAAACATCAACTCCGGTGCCGGCGGTTTGCTCTAAGAGCATTTCCAGATCCTTTAGGTCGTGTCCTGATATAAGTATGCCGGGACGGTCGCCGACTCCAAGGGAGACCTTTGTTATTTCGGGATTGCCGTATGCCTCGGTATTGGCCTTATCGAGCAGAGCCATTCCTTCAACGCCGTATCTGCCTGTTTCAAGTACAAGTGCTGTAAGCTCATCGGCAGACAGGCTGTTATCGAGTGTTGCCGCAAGACCTCTTTGTATAAATGCGTCTACCTCCTCGTTATCCTTAAGCAGGGCGTTGGCGTGCTTGGTATATGCCGACAGGCCTTTGATGCCGTAGGTTATGAGCTCTCTGAGACTCCTTATATCCTCATTTTCAGTGGATAATACTCCGACACTGACAGCCTTTGCCATGTATTCGGATTCGGGTGCGTCCCAGAGTGCCGCCTCAGGGAGGCCGGTTTTGTTATCAAGAAGGTCAAGCAGACGGCGCTTTTCCTTAAGAGCGGCGGTTATCCTTTCGGTTATGACGGCTTTGTCAAAATTGGCGTTTGTAATAGTGGTAAAAAGATTTCCTGTAACAAGATGATTGATATCCCTTGTTACACTTGAAGTCTTTCCTTCATCCCTGAGTCTTGTAGTAACTGCCGACAGGCCTTTTGTTACATAGATCAGGAGATCCTGTGTGACTGCCGTATCAGAGGTTTTTCCGCATACTCCGGCAAGGGTACAGCCCTTTCCGCCCGCGGTTTCCTGACATTGAAAGCAGAACATCCTGTTTTCCATTTTTGATCCTCCATATTTTATGTGCGGTTTACAGGTTTCATTATGGACAGTATACGGTAAGGCGGTGATTTAAGATGTTGTTATGCCAACGTATATGAGATATATTGTGGATTTACTGTTTCACTGATAAAATACATTTTCGGAAAGTCTGATGATTTTTAATAGTGATATGTGTTCGGGATTCTGCTGCATATCACAGGTGGGGGTTATATATGGGTTTAAAGCAAAGGTCAGTATCTGAAAAGATAGATATGATAAACGGCAGCCTGATGGATAAGATCCTGTTCATGGCCATACCGATAGCTTTAAGCAGCATACTGCAGCAGCTGTTTAATTCGGTGGACGTGGCGGTGGTAGGGCGTTTTGCTTCGGACAAGGCCGCAGCAACGGCAGCGGTGGGCTGCAACGGCCCCATAATCAATCTTATCATCAATCTGTTCATAGGTATCTCCGTGGGAGCCAATGTGGTCATAGCGAGCCATGTGGGCAGGGGAGAAAAGGAAAATGCAAATAAGGCGGTGCATACCTCCATGATAATAGCCGCAGTGAGCGGATTCATACTCATATTTGCCGGGCTCATCACTGCCAGGCCGATGCATGTATGGATGAATACACCGGAGGAGGTAATGGACTATGCGGTGCAGTATCTATGCATATATTCCCTCGGAATGCCGTTTATCATGCTGTATAATTTCGGGGCGGCGGCCTTAAGGGCGATAGGGGACACCAGACGCCCACTGTACTGTCTCATAGTTTCCGGAGTGATAAACGCGATACTGAACATGTTCTTCGTCATAGTTTTCCATCTGGACGTGGCGGGAGTGGCGATAGCAACGGTCATCTCAAATGTGATAAGCTCAGGTATGGTGATATTTTTCCTGCTGCATGAAAAAAGCGAGATTGGCCTTGACCTTAAAAAGCTTACGGCGGACAGGGAGGACATAAAAAAGATCTTACGTTTAGGTCTCCCGACGGGCATACAGTTTACGATATTCTCCATTTCAAACATATGCATACAGGCGGCGCTCAACGGCTTCGGTACGGATGCGGTGGCGGGCTCGGCCGTATCCCTTAACTATGAGGATTTTGTATATTTCGGGATCGCCGCGGTAAATCAGGCCGTTGTGACATTTACAAGCCAGAATTATGCCGCGGGCCGGTATGACAGATGCCGGAAAATATTTACATACGGACTGGTGGAAAGCGTGGCGATATGCGTATTTATGAGCGCCGTATTCCTTATGTGGAGCGATTTCTTCATATCCATATTTACTGTTGAACCCGAGGTGGCCTACTACGCCTCGTTAAGGCTTAAGCTGATCCTGATGTTTAATTTTATTGAATGCTCCTATGAGATCTCCGTCGCGGCCTTAAGGGGCATGGGATATTCTCTTGTGCCGGCGGTGCTTACGGTATTCGGGACCTGTATACTGAGGCTCATCTGGGTATTTACCCTTTGCCGGGTATTCCACAGCTTTACCCTGCTTATTGCAGTCTATCCGATATCCTGGCTTGTGACGGGAGTGGCGGTGACGGCAGCGTATTTCATTATAAGGAAAAAGGCCTATGGGACTGAAAATGCGTGATAAATACGCGGTAAATGAGCGGTAAATGCACCGTGGCGCCGGATTGATTTTCATAACAAAAAACTATAAACTATAAGCGGCAGCAGTAAAAGGCTGCCGTAAATATTTTTCCGGAGTGGTTTAGTCATATGATAGAGATCAAACAGCTGCAGTTTTTTGCGGCGTGCGTAGAGGAAGGAAGCTTCAGCAGGGCGGCGGATGTGCTGTATACATCGCAGCCTAATGTCAGCAAGGTCGTGAGAGAGCTGGAGCAGGAGATAGGGGTGGAGCTGTTTGAGCGCGGCGGCAGGGGTGTCGTTCCCACGGAGGACGGCAAGAACCTCTACCAGTACGCAAGGGACATACTCGCTAAGCAGGCAGGCATTACCAACCTTATCAATAGCCACAGGCATGATCTCTTAAGGATAAGCTTTAATCACAGCCGTTCCATGGCTCAGGCGGTTTCTGACTTTCTGGAATCCAAGGAATATCCGGTGGATATGAGGGTAAGGGAAGGCGTTACGGAAATGGTGGTGAGCGATGTGGAGCACTTCCGCAGCGATCTGGGTTTTACATTTATAGTAGAAAAACAGATGTCTGCGTTCCAGTATAACGTTGAACGCAGAGGACTCAAGATGAAGACGTTAAGGGTGGACCAGCTTCAGATAAGCATAGGAGAAAATGACAAACTGGCACGGCTCAGGATGATAAAGCTGGACAAACTGTTAGGACACAGCTTTATAAGACACAGCGACGATTTCTTCTCCCTTGAGAATGGAGTCTGCCTTATGGAGCCCAAGATGAAGCCCATCCTTGACAAGGCTGCCATGTCCAACAGCGTGCAGCTGGTCATAAATCTCATCAACAGCGGCATGTGCAATCTGAGTCTTCCGCCGTTTTATAATACAAAGCTGGCAGAGGGCGTGGTGCAGGTCATGATAGAGCCTGCCATAAATGTGCATTTCGTATGCATTTACAAATACGCTCCAATAGGAATTGCAAGGGAATTTATAGATCACATAAGGCGTCTTGACAGCGAGAGAAACCGGTGACGGAACCTGTACAGCAGGACTGGGCGTGTTTTATGATAAATATCAGATCATAGCTGCATCAGCGTGATATCCATAAATTTAAAAATATAAAATATTGATCAATTACAGGGCTTTACAAATTGAGTAAAATGAGCTAATATCTGTTTAGATACTAAACTAATTAGAAACATGAGCTATAACAGATCGTTATACCGTGCGTATAACAAGCTGTGAGTATCACACAATGCAGTTTTAATGTACGATAGATACCGTTAAGGGAGCTTTAAGCTCAAGGCAAAAGTATCTATGTATGAAAGAGGTATATTTACTATGGCTGAGACTGCAAAGAAATCACCGCTTACACTTCAGGACATCAAGGATGCTCAGGTAAGGATCAAGCCTTACGTCAACCGTACTCCGCTCGTGAGAGTTGAGGATCTGGATGAGATGGTTGGATGCCAGGTGTACTTCAAGGCTGAGATGCTTCAGAAGACAGGCGCATTTAAGGCAAGGGGAGCATTTAATAAGGTACTTACCCTTACGGACGAGGAGAGAAAGAAGGGAATAATCTTCAGCTCATCAGGAAACCACGCCGCTGCATGCGCTTATGTCGCAAAGAAGTTCGGAATGAAGGCATATGCCGTTATGCCGAGGGATACACCTAAGGGCAAGATCGAGAACTGTGAGAGGAGAGGCGGTATCTGCATTCTCTGGGACCGTGATTATCAGGCTCGTGTCAAGAAGGTGGCAGACGAGATCAAGGAGCACGGATATACCCTCGTTCATGGATTTGATGATTATACGGTAATGGCAGGACAGGGAACCATCGGTCTTGAGATCATGGAGGACCTTCCTGACGTTAAGACTGTTATAGCTCCTATCGGCGGAGGCGGACTCATGTCCGGTATAGCTACGGCAATAAAGGAGAGCGATCCTACCATCAGAGTTATCGGAGTTCAGGTAGCTGCCAGCTGCGGATATTATTTAAGCCGTCTTAACGGACGCCCTACCCGCATGACCTCACAGCCTTCCCTTGCTGACGGTATCGGATGCTCCTATCCTACGGAGAACCCTTATCCTATCATCGACAAGTATGTGGATGAGATAGTTATAGTTACTGAGGATCATATAGCAGAGGCTGTAAAGTATATCGGTGAGTATGCCCACCTCGTGGCTGAGCCTACTTCAGCAGTCGTGCTCGCAGCACTCTTGGAGGGCAAGATCAAGACAGCTCCGGATGAAAAGGTTGCATGTGTGCTTACCTCAGGAAACTACGACATCGATCTCGTAGGAAAATTCTATAAGGATGAACATGTTGATCCTGTCGACGACTGATGCGGCAGCTGAGGCATTTCATTATAAAAACACTATATTATATAGGTAGAAATACCGACGCGGCTTTACCGCCGCGCCGGTATATTTGAGATTTTTAAGGAGGTAACTTCTGATGAAAACTTTACTGCTCAGTAATGAGGACGTAGGAAAGGTAGTTGATCTTGACGAGATATATGAGGCCGTTAAGAACGGATATATCTCTCTTTATAACGGCAATGTGGTACAGCCTGAGATACTGCATATCTATGAGCCTAACACCAAGAAGGGCTTTGATTATAAGTGCTGCCTTGATCTTGAGGCAGGATACTATTCAATGAAGTCATCCTCAGGCGGATTTGAGGACAATGTCAAGATCGGACAGCTTCCGGGATTTAATCTTGTTTTCCTGTTTGACGCAAAGACCAGCGCATGCTCCTGCATCATGGAGGGCAACTATATAAGGAATCTCCGTACGGCAGCAGGCGCAGCCATCGCCAATAACACATTTGCAAAGAAGGATGCTTCCTCCTACTTTGCTTTCGGAACAGGACGTATCGGCAAGGCTTCCTTAAGGGCTACCATGCGCGTAAGGGATATCAAGGACGTATACTGCTTCGGATGGCTTGAGGGCGAGAACGATGCGTTCATAGCTGAGATGTCCAAGGAGTATCCTGACGTTACCTTCCATTCCTGCGCTACTCCTGAGGAGGGAGCAAGGAACGCCGATATCATCGTATGTGTTACCCTCGCAAGGAAGGGACCTGCCATCAAGAAGGAATGGTTAAAGCCTGGAACACATATCACCGAGATCGGAACGGATTCTCCTGGAAAGCAGGAGCTTGACGTAAGCTGCTTTGACGGTACAAAGATCATCAACGACAGCATAGAGATGGCTTCTCTTTACGGAGATACTCATAACGCCATAGAGGCCGGAGTTATCACAAAGGACAACATCTATGGAGAGATCGGAGAGATCCTTGCAGGGGCTAAGCCTGGAAGGACAAATGACGAGGAGATCACCGTGTATGATACGGTAGGCCTTGGCGTACAGGATCTTGCCATGGGCGTTGCCGTATACAAGAAGGCGCTTAAGGAAGGCCTCGGAACAGAGTTCGAGTTCATCTGATAAAAGTTGCGCTTGACTAACAATATAACAGTTTGTTAATATGCGCTCAGAAAGATTTGCACTGCATTTTAGACACTTTTAATAAGTATCATATCTACAGTACAAACTGAGCAGGCGGTGGCATATGCCATTAGCCGGGTCTTTTTTAAGACAGCGGACTTATAGTTTAAGGCCGCGGGACAGTAGTAGCTGTTCCGCGGCTTTATTTTATTTTTTAAAGCTGCGAGAGGTATCGCGGCTTTTTATTTTGCTCCGTTTACTAAAAGGATATGAGGCTTAACACATTTTCTTTTCAGGAGGAAGATCACTATGGCAGCACAAAATGCAAACCTGTCAGAGCAGGAGAAGCAGAAGTTAGTTAACCAGTGTGCCTCTGTCGGCATATTCGGTAACGTTATTCTTACGGCCTTCAAGATGTACGCCGGTGTCGTTGGTAACTCAACGGCGATGGTAACGGACGCTATCCATTCTCTTTCAGACGTCCTTGCAACATTCATCGCATTTATCGGAGTTAAGATATCCAAGAGAGGCGCCGACGCGTCCCATCCATACGGACATGAGAGATTCGAGTGCTTCGCGGCCATCATCGTAGGCGCCATTCTTACATTTGCCGGCGTTCACATCGGTATGGACTGCATAGAGAGACTTATGAATAAGTCATACCTTACTGCGGCTGCACCTGGAGTTATCGCCATCGTTGCAGCGGTAGTATCCATCGTTGTTAAAGAGGGTATGTACTGGTATACCATCCATATCGCCAACAGGATCAAATCCAGCGCCTTCAAGGCTGACGCATGGCACCACAGATCCGACGCCCTTTCATCCGTTGGATCACTTGCAGGTATCGTCCTTGCAAGAGTTGGCTTCCCGTTCATGGATATCGTTGCAGGTCTTATCATCTGTGCTATCATCATCTACGTTGGACTTATCGAGATCATCAAGGACGCCGTTGATAAGCTCGTTGATAAGTCAGCTGAGCCTGAGGTTGAGCAGGAGATCCGCAGGATAGTTAAGGAGCACTGCGACAAGGAGAAGCTTGATGTAGGTATCGATGAGGTGCTTACAAGAAAGTTCGGCGAGAAGGTATTTGCTGACCTTGAGATCAACCTTGATGGAAATATGAAGCTGCATGAGGCTCACGCCATCGCTGAAAAGGTGCATGACGCCATCGAGGATGAGTATCCTGAGATCAAGCACATAGCTGTGCATGTAAACCCTAAGGGATTCGATTATAAGATACCTAAGATGTAATAAAACAGGCATAATTTATAACTCCAATACTAAAGAAGAGGCTGCAGGTCCATATATGGATCTGCGGCTTTTTCTATATATGCTTTACTGGTAATGGAGTATAGGGCCAATAGAAACCCCGTACGGATCCTATGGAACAGGCCTGCAGGCCAGTGCAGCACATAACAGGTATATATGCGCGCGTGTAGGGGAGGGATGCTACACAGGTTGCCATTTTGTTATGAATGAGGATTGCTTTTTGATAATTGTATATTGCCAGCTATAGGTTTATCCTATATGCATAAAATCTAATCCCCCCTGAGGGGGTAATAAAAGGATAGAAAGGGAAACACTATGGCTGACAAGAAACAAACGAAAAAGTTATTCGGATTGGATCTTAACGTAATCTGGTATCCTCTGGTACTCGTGTTGCTTATCATAATCGGTCTCGTACTCGATTACATAATCAAACCGTCATGGATACCGAGAGTCACCAATTACGAAGGACATGACGTAGGAACCTTCCTCCTGATACCTCTCATTTTCGGAGGCTTCAGATGTACAAAGGATGCAGTCGAGGCTACGATCAAGAAAAAGAAGGTCACTGCCGGAATGCTCGTAGTGCTTTCGCTCATAGGCTGTATTTACTGCGCTGAGTATGCATCAGGTGCCCTGGTTGCATTCATGATGATCATAGGTGAGGTTCTTGAAGACATCACCATGATGAAGACACAGAACGCGGTAGCAGAGCTTGTAAAGCTGGTTCCGCACAAGTGCCGTAAGCTCGTGGACGGACAGTTCGTGGAGGTCTCCATCAAGAAGGTAAGAAAGGGAGACATTATCCAGGTCCAGACCGGTGAGAAGATAGCAGTCGATGGCGTCATCACAAAGGGTAATGCAGCCATAAACGAGGCTTCCATAACCGGTGAGTCGATGCCTGTAGATAAGAAGGTAGGAGATGAGGTATTCGTTGGTACCTTAAATGAAAGCGGCGTTATCGAAGTCCAGACTGAAAAGCTCGGCGGCGACACAGTCTTAGGTAAGATCATCAACACCGTTAAGAGCGCCCAGGATCAGAAGGGTAACGCACAGAAGGTTGCGGATAAGTTCTCTGAGGTATTCCTTCCGCTCGTACTCCTTGTCTGCGTGATCGTATGGTTCGCAACACACAACCTCATAAGAGTCATGTCAGTGCTCGTTATTGCCTGCCCTTGTGCTCTTATGCTCGCAACACCTACAGTCGTTATAGCAGCAGTCGGAAACGCAGCTAAAAAGGGTATCCTCGTTAAGGGCGGAGACGCCATCGAGGCATCAGCAAAGATCAACGCTATCTGCTTTGATAAGACAGGTACCATCACAAAGGGCGTTCCTGCAGTTACAGAGAAGTACATCGCCCCTGGCGTAAGCGAGGAGGAGTACTACTCAGCAATAGCCATCGCAGAGAAGAACTCAAGCCACCCTCTCGGCAAGGCTATCATGAAATATGTAAACGCATCGGGTAAGATCGATGTTTCCGCAATCCCTAACGCAGAGTATGAGATGCTTGTAGGTCGAGGCGTAAGGACCAGTCACGACGGAAATGTTTACGAAGTATCCAATAAGAAGTGCCTTGCAGACGCTAAGGAAGGCGTTACGGATGAGGTAAATGCATTCATAAAGAATAACGAGAGTAAGGGACGCACCACGATGCTCGTAGTCAAGAACGCAAAGGTTCTTGGAGGCATATCAGTTGCCGATGAGATCCGTGAGAACATCAAGACTACCATGCAGCAGTTCAAGAAGCTCGGCATAGAGCACATAGTAATGCTTACCGGTGATAATGAGTACACCGCAAAGGCTATCTGCGATGAGGCAGGCATCAGCGAATTTAAGGCAAACCTCCTTCCGGAGCAGAAGCTTGACGCCATCAAGGATCTCCAGGCCAAGGGCTATAAGGTAGCGATGGTCGGAGACGGCGTAAACGACGCACCTGCACTGGTACTTGCAGACCTTGGTATAGCGATGGGCGGAGCAGGAACAGACGTAGCCATCGAGTCCTCAAAGCTTACGCTTATGTCGGATAACATAGCAATGCTTCCAACGGCCTTCGCACTCTGCCAGAGAGCATACCACATGATCCTGCAGAACATTATAATCTTCGCAGTTATCGTAAACGTAGTCGGAGTGTTCCTTTCATCACTCGGCTTCCTGAACCCGATAGCAGCGGCAATAGTACACAACGCTTCTTCCATCTTCGTTGTACTTAACTCCTCAAGAATGCTTACTTGGAAGTACAAGGGATAAGATTTTAGAAGTAGTAAAGTTACAAACTGGTTGTATAATTTAGATAACGGTAATGCCTCAGGGCGGTAACCGGTAACTCTTAACAATAAAGGAGGAAACTATCATGCATGAGGGAAAACACGGAATCTTAGACGGACTTGAGGATCTCGACGATATCTTCGGTGACGGCGACGATGACGATGATGAGGACGAATAACTGATAAGTTTTTTGTCAGAATGAAAAGGGGCTGCCCGCTAAGGACGGCTCCTTTTTGTATACAAAAACTTCGTCTGCATATCACAGTTAGCGTATACAAATCAATAGAGTTAGAGTATTGTAACTACATAAATAATTTTTAAGTATCTTATTAAAATTTTATAAATGTTCAAATGTCCTATCAAAATCAGACAGAAAATATTGATAAATCAGTCGTTTTATTGTAATATTTATACAACTAAATTGCAGGCAAACAATAGCAGAAATCATTTTAAGAGGAGGATGTTACTATGCATGAAGGAAAACATGGTATCTTAGACGGACTTGAGGATCTCGACGATATCTTCGGTGACGGCGACGACGATGAGGATGAGGACGAATAAGATCCGAGACCGTTTTAAGCGTACTGGCTGCTGTTAATACAGCAGCGTAATTTTTGAAAGGGGACGTTCATTATGTCTGAATGCGGATGCAAGATCCTTGACGGATATCTTAAATGCATCGAGGATCTTGACAATGTCTTTGATGACGATGAGGATGAAGCTGACGGAGACGATGAGCAGTAAACCGTAACACAATCGATACCGTACGGCTGCTTTAGGGGTTTGGCGGCCGGAAGAAGATCATTAAACCACTTAGGAGGACAACACTTTGAAGAAGTTTTTAGCAATTGCTCTCACAGCTGCACTTGCAGCAGGTATCACAGCCTGCGGAGGCTCGGACAGCGCATCTACCGGATCATCTACAGGAACTTCTACCGGGGATGCAGCAACAGGAACAACAGAGACAGCCGAGCCGGTTGCCGGCGGCATATTCAGAACTGTTGAGTCTAACCCTTATGCCAGCATTGATGTACATAAGGATTATTATTCATGGCACACACAGTTCTATGGAATGTCACAGTCACTCTTCCGTATAGAGGACGACATGACGATAAGTCCTTGGCTTGCTGACAGCTATACTACTGAAGGAAACTCAATGACCATAACCCTTAAGGACGGGGTATGCTTCTCCAACGGTGAGCCTCTCACGGCTGACATGGTTAAGAGAAACTTAGAGAGGGTCGCAGAGGTCAACACAAGATTCACATATGTGGCTGACTGGACCATCGAGACTCCTGACGAGAAGACAATAGTTATCACAACGCCGGAGCTTTACCCTACACTCATCAACGACCTTGCAACGGCTGAGTTCGGTATGGTGGATCTGGACAACACCACGGACTTTGATAACGCTCCTATCTGCACGGGACCATTCGTTATAGAGGAGTTCGTTCCTGACGGAGATGTTACCGTTGCCAAGAACGAGAACTACTGGGGCGGCGATGTAATGCTTGACGGAGCAGTATTCTACTACATGGGCGATGAGGAGTCCAAGATGCTGGCTATGCAGAACGGAGAGATCGACGGATATGTAGATATCTCACCTGCATCAAAGGAAGTCTATGCAATGTCTCCTGACATGTATAATGTTACAACCATTAATACAGAAAGACGTGCATATGCACTTATCAACTCAGCAAGGCTCAGTGATAACATCAGGGAGGCTCTCGTACTTGGTATAGATAAGGCAGCCATCGAGGCTTATACAGAGGGTATCCTTAAAAATGCAGAGGGATTCTTCACATCTGGAACATATTACGGCGGAGTTCAGGCTCCTACCTATGATCCTGAGGGAGCAAAGGCAGCTATCGAGGCAGACGGTTATACATTTAACGACGCTACCGGCTTCTACGAGAAGGACGGACAGCCCCTTACCATAACAATCTCAACATATGCTAAGCGTTCACTTGATACCCTTGCCATCCTCATGCAGGAGCAGTACAAGGCTATAGGTATCAACGCTCAGATCAAGCTTGAGGACAACCCTGACTCCACATACATGTCAAATCTTGACTATGATATCGGAATGTATGTAAGTATTACTGATAAGGCCGGTGAGCCATTCACCTTCCTGAATCAGGTAATGACAGGTCAGTGGCTCGATGTCTGCGGATTCGGTAATGCTGAGACAGACGCTCTTATAGATCAGCTCAGATTTGAAACAGATGAAACTAAGAAGGCTGAGCTTGCTGACGAGATCATGACTGATATCTATGACTCCAACTGCTATCTTGTACTCGGCCAGTATACAAAGTCAACGGCTATCAGAGCAGGTGCAGGCGGACTCGGAGAGACCAGCCCTCAGCAGTTCTACGCAATAGATGAGAATTCTTTCGCTAACTGATAAGCTGTCATATTGATCACAATTTGATCAGCGTTTAAGGCGGACCTGCTGCGGCAGCTGGTTAAAGGCTGCCGCAGCGGCTATTAACAGAAAGAACGGAGTGTAATACAGTGTTAAAATTTACGATCAGAAGAATAATAAATCTGATACCGGTGTTACTTATCCTTACATTCGGTGTATTCACCCTTCTGTATCTTACCCCGGGTGATCCGGCTCTTATGAAGCTCACGGCGCAGGGTACTGCCGTAACTGATGAGCTCCTGGAGCTTGAGAGGGAGAGAATGGGACTTAATCAGCCATTCCTTACGAGATACATTAACTGGATACTTGGTATCCTTCACGGAAATTTCGGTAATTCATATGCTGATGATATGCCGATACTCCCTAAGCTTTTAGATGCGCTCGGATATACTATGGTCCTTGCCATAGCAAGTACGGTCGTATCAGTAGTAGTTGCCATCCCTCTTGGAGTTCTTACAGCTATCAAGAAGGATTCCATATTGGATAACATAGTAAGAGTTTTCGCATTCATTGGTAACGCGATGCCTAACTTCCTTATATCTCTCTTGCTTATGTACCTGTTCTGCATCCAGCTGAGGATATTCCCGGTCATCGCGAAAGGTTCCGTACAGGGTCTGTTCCTACCTACTCTGTCGCTGGCGATCCCTATGGCCTCCAAGTTCATGAGACAGACGAGAGCCGACGTGCTCAGCCAGCTTGATGAAGAGTATGTTATAGGTATGCATGCGAGAGGCGTAAAGGAAAGAACGATACTTTTCAAAAACGTCCTGCATAACGCCCTCGGCGGAGTTATTACGATAGTTTCCCTTCAGATAAGAGTCCTTATCGGAGGAAGTATCGTTATTGAGACGATATTCCGTTGGCCTGGAATCGGATCTCTCATGATGGATTCCATCTCAGCCAGAGACTATCCGGTCGTTCAGGGAGCTGTTCTTATTCTGGCTACGCTGCAGGTTCTTGTCAATCTTGCAACAGATATAAGCTACTGCATCATTGATAAGCGTATCGAGCTTGAGTAAGGAGGTACTTACAGATGGCAGAATCAAAAAAGATAGATAAATCCAAGCTTTCCAAAAAGCAGTTAAAAAAGCTCAGATTAAAGAGAAAGACATACATCCTTGGAGGCATAGTTGCATTGCTTCTTATAGCCAGCCTTATAGCTCCTATGCTTACCCCGTGGGATCCATATGCAACGGATCCGCTTAACATGAGAGCGGCACCAAGCGCCGAGCATATCTTCGGTACTGACTACCTTGGACGTGACGTATTTTCACGAGTACTTTCCGGAGCAAGGACGTCAATATTCGCAACACTGGTGCTGGTTATCATTTCCTTCGTCATAGGATCTGCGATCGGTATCATATGCGGATACTATGGAGGATTTGTAGATAACATTCTCATGCGTATCACTGATATCCTGCTTTCACTGCCTCAGCTCGTGCTTGCAGTCGCAGTCGCAGGTATGATGGGTGGATCACTTACAAACGCGCTTATAGCTATAGGAATAACCAGCTGGACGTCCTATGCGAGACTGGCTCGAAGCCACACCATGAGGATCAAACAGCTGCCGTACATAGACTCGGTACGAATGACAGGAAGTGGAGACCTGAATATACTTTTAAGGCACGTCTTCCCTAACCTTATCGGCTCAATGCTTGTAAATGCAACGCTTGAGATCGGTACTACGATGCTTAGTATAGCAGGTCTTTCATTCCTCGGACTCGGAGTTGCGCCTCCTGCAGCTGAGTGGGGATCAATGGTTTCCGAAGGAAGAGCATATCTCCAGCTTGCACCATGGACAGTTTTCGCACCGGCAGCATCAATCCTCGTTGCGGTTATGATCTTCAACTACTTTGGTGAGTGCGTATGCGATCTTGCAAATATGAATGAGGTATAATTATGGCAGAGAATATTCTTGAAATAAACAACCTCACGGTTACATACGGACAGTTTAAAATTATTACGGAGGTTTCCTTCAAGGTAAAGCCTAAGGAGATCGTTTGTATAGCAGGTGAGTCAGGCTGTGGAAAGTCTACCCTCATTAAGGCGGTACTCGGACTTAAGCAGCTCGGCGCACAGATAGAAGAGGGAAGCGTTATCCTTGACGGAAGAGATATTACAAGGCTCGGAGTCGAGGAGAGAAGGCAGATACTTGGAACAGAGATCGGATACGTTCCTCAGAATACAAGAGGTTCTTTCAATAATATCAGATCATATGAGGTTCAGTACAAGGAAACGATGCTGGCACATGGGCTTCCATTCGTTAAGGCCGACGCCATAGACGTCTTCAAGAAGCTCAACTTCCCGGATGCGGATACAATCCTTGAATATCAGCCTTGGGAGATGTCAGGCGGTATGAACCAGAGGATGGCCATCGGCCTTGCGGTGCTTCAGAAGCCTAAGCTCATGCTTGCTGACGAGGCAACATCAGTCCTCGACGTTACCTCACAGAAGGAGGTTATCGAGGAGCTTTCAAAGCTGAGGGATGAACTTGGCTGGTCGATCCTCTTCATTACCCATAATCTCGGCGTTGCTTCCCATATTGCAGATAAGCTCGGCGTCATGTATGCAGGCCGTATGGTAGAGTACGGAGCTATAAGGAAGGTTCTTGATCATCCGATCCATCCTTATACGAGGGCTCTGCTTGCAGCTATACCTGGCAAGGACAGAAAGCTTCCTCAGGGACTTGAGGGAAGACCACCGTTAGACGGAGCCGAGTGGACAGGCTGCAACTTCGTGCCAAGATGCAGGTTTGCATGCGAGGCCTGCAAGACTAAGAAGTACCAGCTTATCGAGGTTGAGCCGGATCACTTTGCAAGCTGTTCAGAAGGGATGGAATAAAATATGAGTAGTGCACCATTACTGGAAGTAAGGGACGTTGCCAAGCATTACGGTAGAGGTAAGAAAAGGCACGAAGTCCTTACGGATCTCAATATATCGTTAAATGAAGGTGAAGTACTCGGTATCATAGGCGAGTCAGGCTGCGGAAAGTCTGTACTTCTTAACCTTATCTCCTGCCTTGAGCCTGTATCGGCCGGCCAGCTGTTTTTTAAGGGTGAGGAGTATACAGGCAAGAAGCCTAAGGATGTATGCCGCTGGTTCCAGGTTATATTCCAGGACTCTGAGGCTGCCTTCGACCCTAAGATGACCATACGTCAGTCCATGCATGAGAACTTAAGGCTTCTTTCAGGTGATTCCAAGGATGCTGATGCCAAGATAGAGGCCATGATAGAGATCATGGGACTTAACCCGGCACTTGCAGACAGATATCCGAGACAGCTCTCAGGTGGACAGGTACAGCGTATGTCCATTGCCCGTTCACTTGTTACGGAGCCTAACCTGATACTCTGCGATGAGATGACATCAGCTCTTGACGTATCGGCTCAGGCGATGATACTTCAGTACCTTTACAAGCTTCGTCAGAAGAGAGGACTTACCATGATATTCGTATCACACGACATGGCTCTCTGCTCGACGTTCTGCGACAGGATGGCTATCATGAAGGACGGAAAGATCGTTGAGATCGGAACTCCGGAGCAGATCATGGATCATCCTCAGCATGAATATACAAAGCTTCTGCTTGATGCTGTACTTTATGTAAAGTAACTTGCATCTTACCTCTTAAGAAAAAGACCGGGCGACCGGTCTTTTTCTCATTTATTAATCGTTTTACTTTTGCATTGGACCATTTTAACCGGTACATTTTCAAATATGAACTGATGTTCAACATTTTCATTGTTATATAAATTTACCTATTAAATCAGTTTATTATTGTAGGCACAAACGAAATTGTTAAAAATGCACAAATATATAAAGGTTAGCGATGACAAAACACAGCACTTTGTCGTAATATTGATTACAGGTGATTAATACAAAATAAAGGAGGGACGATTTATGAAAAAGTTGCTGTCTACAGCTGCATTATCTATCCTGACGGCCCTGGCGCTGACTGCCTGCGGCGGAGATACCGGGACACAGACTGAAACTGACGCATCCTCGGCTTCGGTCTCGTCAGAAGGAGAGACGGCTGAGGCTGAGGTCGAAGAGGAGCTTGTGGAGACTGATGATATCATCAGGGTGGGCCAGAGCGTAGGCAATACCAATCTCGACCCTCATAAGGAGTATTTTGGATGGAATGACTGTACCTATGGCCTTAACGAGGCCTTATTCAAGGTTTCCGATGATTATACGGTAGAGCCATGGATAGCAGAGAGCGCTGAGATGGACGGAAATACATGGACCATCAAGCTTAAGGACGGGGTATGCTTCTCAAATGGCAATCCGCTTACATCCCAGATAGTAATAGATAACCTTAAACGAGCTGCGGAGGTCAATAACCGTTTTGTGGCCTTTAAGGACTGGGAGTTTGCGGTGGTGGATGACTCAACATTTACCATTACCACGCCTTCCGTTTACGTTACGCTTCCTAATGATCTTTCGGACCCATCCCTAAGCATGGTGGATCTGGAAAATACAGAGAGCTTTGAGACTAACCCTATATGTACCGGACCGTTTAAGGTAGAGACCTTTGATCCGGGATCAGGAGACATTACTCTTTCCCGAAATGAAAATTACTGGGACGGAGTGGTTGTACTTGCGGGTGCGGATATCAAGTGGATAACCGATGATGAATCAAGGCTTATGGCCATGCAGAATGGAGAGATAGACTGTTATCCTAATGTTACGTCATCCGCAGCGGAGATATTTGCAATATATCCGGACATGTATGATCTGGTTACGGTACCAAGCGCAAGGATACAGTACTATATGATCCATTCAAGAGTGCCTGAGAGCGTAAGAGAGGCCATAAATCTCATAGTTGATAAGGAAGAGATCGTAGCTTATCTTTCAGGAGCTACCATACCTGCAGTGGGACCTTTCAGTACGGAGGTGCCATACGGTAAGGCAGAGGTTCCTGAAACCAACGTGGAAAAGGCCAAGGAGGTCCTTGAGGCTGACGGATATACCATTGGCGCCGACGGTTTCTATCAGAAGGACGGACAGCCGCTTACCATTAATCTCTCCACCAATACCATGGGAGGACGTTTCCTTGACGACGTTGCCATAATAATGAACCAGCAGCTTGCGGCTGCAGGCATCAACTCCAGCATATATCAGGTGGAAAATGCCGATCAGTATATTTCCTCAGGAGACTTTGATATAGGGTTCTATTCAATGGTGGCTGATAAGGCCGGAGATCCTTATTACTTCCTTGACGCGATCTTAAGGGACGATGTATACCTTGACTGCATGGGATATGACAATCAGGAGATACAGGATCTCTTACAGGAGCTCCTCTATGAAGAGGACGCCGATAAGAGAGCTGAACTGGCTAATGAGATCGTACAGATCACTGTCGATGAAAACATGTTCGGCTGGGTAGGCATCTTTAACAAGACCACAGTCCTTGCAAAGGGAGTTAAGGGCTTTGCCGAGACCTCACCGTTCGATTATTACGGTCTTACGGCTTCCTCAAGTCTTCCGCAGTGACGGGCTTAAACTTCATCTATGGATCACAGATGATCGGTAAATAGATGCCATGGATAAATCGTATTGATTCATAAATTATGTTTGATTTGTTCTTTCGGAATAAATAACACAATATTTAAATACAGGATAATTGTAGATAATACTAATTAAATACAAGGTATATGTAATACTGAATATAAGGCCCGGCTTAATGGGATATGCAGCGGTAAAAGGGCTGCAGCCCGTTGATCCGGGCCATTATATGCGAAGAGCTATTATAATATTGGACATAATACAGGCTTACGGACTGACCAAAAACAGCTTAAAAAAGCTATGGTGCGGGTGTGGCATACGCCGGGATAAAATCATGAAAATCTTAAAATTTATTGAAGAAAGGTATTGATTTTAGCGGATATATGTGTATAATATAATTAAATTCAAACAATCGTTCAAATGTTCAATAAAACATTATGGACCTTAACTTAAAAACAATAAACATTATGGAGGACACCCGAAATGAAAAAGAGCTACAAGATCGAAGTTGACTGCGCTAACTGTGCAAACCTCATGGAGGATGCTACAAAGAAGACCGAGGGAGTTAAGGACTGCGTAGTAAACTTCATGACACAGAAGATGAACGTTGAGTTCGAGGATGGAGCAGATGTTGCATCAGTTATGGAGAACGTAGTTAAGAACTGCAAGGCAGTTGAGGAGGATTGCGAGATATTCCTTTAATTTTTAGGGATATCCGATCTTAATCTTTAAAACTGAAAAAGCCAGCCGTTGAAGGGTTTCAGGGGTTGGCTTTATTTTTTAACGCATTTTTAGGCTGGGGACGGCTCTGCCGCCCGTAATTAAGGCCCGTTCCGGGAGGAAAGGACAGATGACTAAAAAACAGAAAAAAGTCCTGTACAGGATAATAATATCATTCGTACTTCTTATAGTATTCCATTTTGTATTCGGCGAGGAGGAGCCGGCTTCGACTTCCGGCAAGCTGATCAAGTTAGCAGCTTATCTTATACCTTACCTCGTAGTCGGATACGACGTTCTTTTAAAGGCAATACACGGAGTAAAGAACAGGAAGCCGTTCGATGAGAACTTCCTTATGGCGGTTGCTACCGTCGGCGCCATGATCCTTTCGGATTATGTAGAGGGCTGCGCAGTTATCCTGTTCTATCAGGTCGGAGAGCTGTTCCAGAGCTATGCGGTCGGAAAGAGCCGCCGCAACATTACGGAGCTCATGGATATCAGGCCTGACTATGCATTCATTGAAAAGGAAAACGGAGACCTTGAAAAGGTAGATCCTGATGAGGTGGAGATCGGTACTATCATCGTTGTAAAGCCTGGTGAAAAGGTACCTATCGACGGCGTTGTCACAGAGGGAACCAGCTCCCTTAATACGGCAGCCCTTACGGGTGAGAGCGTGCCGAGGGACATCAAGGCCGGCGATGAGATCATTTCGGGATGCATCAACCTTACCGGTATCTTAAAGATCAGGACAACAAAGGAATTCGGCGAGTCGACGGTATCCAAGATCCTCGATCTCGTGGAGAATGCAAGCTCCAAGAAGTCAAGATCCGAGGCTTTTATTTCAAGATTCGCAAAGGTATATACGCCGTTCGTATGTTATCTTGCCCTTGCCCTTGCAATACTTGTTCCTGTATTTAACATCATTACCGGAAATGCTCCGGCATGGGGAACCTGGGTATACAGAGCCCTTACCTTCCTCGTTATAAGCTGTCCTTGCGCCCTCGTTATCAGTATACCGCTTTCATTCTTTGCGGGTATCGGCGGAGCCAGCAACGCGGGCGTGCTTGTAAAGGGATCGAGCTACCTCGAGGCCCTTTCACAGGTTAAGTATGTTATGTTCGATAAGACCGGAACCCTTACTGAGGGCGTATTCGAAGTTACGAACATTAAGGAAAAGGATATAGACAGAGACAGGCTCTTGGAGCTTACAGCTTACGCTGAGAGCTACTCCACCCATCCGATAAGCTTAAGCCTTCAGAAGGCCTATGGAAAGCCTATCGATAAGAAACGCATAGGAGATGTCAAGGAGATCGGCGGAGAGGGCGTAACGGCCGTTATAGACGGCGTAACGGTAGCCGCAGGAAACTACAAGCTCATGGACAGGCTCGGCGTTTCCTATGACAAGTGCGAGGAAGCCGGAACAATAGTTTACGTAGCCATAGACGGAAAGTATTCGGGATACATCCTTATATCAGACAGGATCAAGGAGACCTCAGCTTCAGCCATCAGCCAGCTTAAGAAGGCGGGCATCAAGAAGACCGTCATGCTCACCGGTGACGCCAAGAAGGCAGCAGAGAGTGTTGCTGCAAAGCTCGGCGTGGACAAGGTATATTCGGAGCTCCTTCCTGGAGATAAGGTAAGCAAGGTCGAGGAAGTCCTTTCTGAGGCAGGCGCCAAGGAAAAGGTAGCCTTCGTCGGAGACGGAATAAACGACGCACCGGTACTTACGAGAGCGGATATCGGAGTTGCCATGGGAGCCCTTGGCTCGGATGCGGCAATAGAAGCGGCGGACATCGTGCTTATGGACGATAACCCTGAAAAGGTTTCAAAGGCCATCAGGATATCCAAGAAGTGTATGGCTATCGTTTATCAGAACATTTACTTTGCCATCGGCGTTAAGTTCATCTGTCTTATACTCGGCGCCTTCGGTATAGCAAACATGTGGTTCGCGATATTTGCCGACGTCGGAGTCATGGTGATCGCGGTACTTAACGCAGTGCGCTGCCTCTATACAAAAAATATGTAATTTGAACAATAAGACATATGAAATTCTGATAAAATATTGTATAATAATACCAAGTTATAATGATTCAGGTTCCGGAAGCCCTTCCGGGACTTGAATTGTTTTATAAGAATGTATTTTCTACATAATAAGGCATCGGGCAGAAGATTTTTTGATACCTTGTAGGCAGTATGATCAGATTAATCAGGAGATTTGGAAAATGGGCAATGTAAAATTTTCAGAACTTAATGAGAAGGAGACCGATGCACTCATAGATCTGTTTAAGGCGCTGGGGGATAATACAAGGGCCCGCATACTCACATATCTTTTCGATGTGGATTCAGTGTGCGTGAGCGACCTTGCTTCGGTACTCGGCATGACAACTTCGGCAGTGTCTCATCAGCTTAAGATATTAAAGCAGAACAATCTTATCAGGAATAAGCGGGAGGGCAAACAGATCAAATACAGCCTTGCCGATGATCACATACGCCTTATCATGGAAAAGTCCATAGAGCACATTGTGGAGGCGGGCTAAAGCTTATCTTAACAAATTGTTATGTATTTACACGATACATTGGAAATTGTTTTAGAGGCACGATTTATATATTATAGGCTTAAGCATAAGTATTGCTGAAAGGACGTTTAAATCTTTTAATCATTTCAGGAGGATTTTACCATGGCATCAAAGAAGAAGGGCTGTATTGTTATCAAGAAGAATAATAAGCTCAAGGTTACATACTCACACCGTAACTCAGAGATGAGACTTGTGGGAAAGAGAGTTGTTAAGTGGATCAAGACCGCCGGCATCGATGCCATCAGCGATTATTATGATAAAGTACAGTTAGTCAAGGAAGAGGATCCTATGACAGATGAGCAGAAGGAGTCCTACAAGAAGTATATCCCTGAGCAGCTCTGGCCTGAGATTCCTAACATGACATGGCCTGAGGCTCTTGCATGGACAAAGGACGCTGCAGCTCCGCTTAAGGATTTCTATCCGTATATGGTAGACTATTCCGGATTCGTAGGAGCATGGGCCAACAGATGGAGATATATCATAGACCTCGATAACAATCTGTTCATCGTTGTCAGAGCAGGACTTGAGATGCTCTTAAGATATGACGATGATTATCCGAAGGATGTGGACTGGATGGCTAAGGTAGCTCATACCGAGATAGGCAGATTCCCTCTTGACAATATACCTGAGGACTGGATAGAGCAGTGCGACAAATACTGGGGAAGCCTTATGATCATAGCCGTGGATTACCAGCACAACAAGGAGGCCAAATACTCCGAGGAAGTACAGGAACAGGGCGTTGCAGGATATAATCCTGCGGATACCGACTGGGAAAAGATCAAGTTCTTTTATGGTCAGAACAGCTATAATAAGATGATTTCGGATATGTGATCGATCATAAGGGGTTAATTAAGACAGACTTTAGACTGATAAAAGCTTATAAAGAAGCCCGTGCGGGATATCCCGCACGGGCTTCTTGAGCTATAAAATCACCATTATAGTTTTAGATATAGAGTTATAGGACAAAATATGTTAGTCAAAATGCCTGAAATAAAGATTTTCTTTGAAAAAAGATCCGTATAATGGAAGCACATTTATATCTCAGGAACGTAGTATCTGGTGACAAGATCTATGCAGCAGGCGGCCGCATCGGAGAGCATGTGATCCTTTTCGTGTATATAGCCGTAGGCGAGGGAAGCCTCATCTCCGGTTATCTTCACGCGTTTTACTCCGTCGCTGATATAATCCCCCTTATACAGACAGCTGATGGTGAAATATGCAAGATCCGTCTCTCTTGCTACCATGGAAAGCATCTGGTTGCAGTTTGAGGAGACGCATACGGACAGAGCATCGGTGCCGGCCACGCCGAGATTGGAGCGGGAAAAGGTATTTTCGGAAAAATAGTCCTGGATGCCGCCAGTGAATTTCATATTTGATATCTCGGAGTAATCTATGCTGTCACGGTTATAATAAGGAGATTTCGGCCCTACCGAGATGCAGGCGTTTGCCGAGCCGGTCTCAATAAATTCAAGATGCTTCTGGGTGAGTATGTTGTTGAGGGACTGTCTGTGCTTATGGGATATATAGATTATGCCTATCTCAGAGGTCCCGTCCTCAACATTGTGTATGATCTCTTCGATGTTTCCTTGCCTGTGATTTATGCGTATCTCAGGATACTCCAGGTACAGATCGACTAAAAGCCTTGCCAGAGAGTTGGACTGGAATGTGGATATATTAAATGTATCAGGAATATGCTGCGAGCATATGGTGGTTATGAAATCAGCATTTTTGAGTATGTTCTCGGCGTAATCATAGATGGATTTGCCATACTCGTTAAGCTTGAGACCCCTTGGATTGCGCTCAAAAAGCTCTGTGCCGAGGTCTACCTCAAGAGAATGGATGACCTTGCTGACGTTGGGCTGAGTGGTAAAAAGCTTTTCAGCCGCCTTACCGAGGCTTCCGCACTTGCTTACCGTCACAAAATATTCTAATTGCTGCATTTTCATGGATATTTACCCGCCTGTGAAAATAAAGTATTTCAACGTGTAAAATATAGCATAAAAAAAGATTCCATGCACTAATTTTAAGCATATGCCTAACATTTTTGCATGGAACCGGAGAAGAAAGATCGTAATTAAGTTATTTTTGATTAATATTTATCTGATGAATTTATCTATGGCGTCGTTGAGGTAGTCGATCTCTTTCTTGTGCTCGACCGGATCGGTGGCCTCCGTAACGCTGCTCAGGCATTCATTGATGTGATTTCTAAGTATCAGCTTTCCAAGGTTGTTGATGGAAGCCTGTACCGCTGAGATCTGTATGAGGATCTCAGAGCAGTCCCGTTTATCCTCGATCATCTTTTTGATCGAGGTTACATGTCCTATGATTATGGATATACGCCTCTGAAGCTGCTTATATTCATCCGCAGAATGGTGGTGTGTATGCGTGTGCACGGTGCCATCCTTATGGGTGTGAGTGCTCTCATGTATATATTCATTCCCTTTTGAGGAAGAGAGTTCTTTATCAGTCCCGGCGTCAGCCTTGATAATTTCCCTGGTATTGTCACAGGCATTCACACCGGTAGTGGCCTTAGCTGCGGCCCTCTTAGTTTCGGGGTCCTTTGGTGCTTTTGTTTTACTGTTTTCCGTTGATCTCCTGGTCATGATCAAACCTCGCGTAAGTGTGTTTTATCATGCATTTGTGAAAAATGTATATAATATTGTGCTGCTCATGATGATATTTTAGTATATAATTAACTGATTAACAATATCGCAAAGGCATTTTAGCGTTTCCAAAATGGAAGTGAATCACCTATATGGATAGTTTAACCGAATGTATAACCGGATGGCTTAAGGAACTGATAGAGTTTAATACAACGATGGATGAGGGCAGTACAGATGACTGTGCGGCCTTTATTGACGGCGTTTTTAATGGAAATGGAGTCTCATCTGTCATCATACGGCCAAAAGGTTGTGGGAGCATGGTTTTTGCTGAGGTCAGGGGCAGACGCAGGGAGGCGTTATTGCTGCACGCGCATCTTGATACGGCGCCCTATTACAGAGAGTTAAACTGGCGTTTTTCGCCGGACAGGGCGACATTTATAAAAAATAAGATCTGCGGAAGGGGCGCGGTGGATTGTAAGGGGCAGGCCGCTGTATGGATGAAGCTCATGTGCGATGCGGCGAAGACTGCCGGTAGCATGGAGTATTCCCTCAGGGCTGTTTTTACCTGTGATGAGGAAAATGGAGGCGAAAAGGGCCTTAAACGACTTATGGAAGAAAACCGCAGCCTGTTTGATGATGTGTTTCTTGTGATAGGAGAGGGCGGCGGCTTCAGCTTTCCTTACGGCGGCAGGATATGCTATACCTTTCAGACCGGTGAACGTGAGGATATGGAGGGCGGACCGGAGGTTGACGATAAGACAGAAGCTGATATAGAAAAGGTGATCTCCCTTGGGATCAAAAAGGGGTATTACTCACCAATGCTTTTAGACTACATTAAAAATTCCGGGAAGGAGATAAAAAGGCTGGATACATATCCGCTGTATGCCGGGATGGAGGAGTATTTTGTACGAGCTCCATATTCAGACGTGTACGGGAGGTTTGGAAAGCTATTTGAGGAAGCGCTTAAAGCTTCCGTCCCGGAGGCGATACTGATGCCGGTCATAACGCCGGGCTACAGTGATAACCGGTATTTCAGGAGGACCGGGATACCGGTCATAGGATTTTTCCCATTTGATGTAAAAGATCATATATGGATGCATACGGCCAATGAATATATAAGCCTCGACACGCTTAAACTTGCTTATGAGGTGATGGGAAGGGTAGTAGGGCGTATATGCATGGGAGCTTAGGGACAAAGACAGATTAGAGATTTGCAACACGGCTTTGACAGCCGACCACCCATTTTTCTGAATTGAGAGATTTTATATGTTTTGAATGGGGTGCAGATCAGCTTTTAAAGTTATAGACAAGGACAATTAGTGGGCTTTACTGAGAGACAGAGTCATGGAGATAGCGCTCTACGGACAAAATTACAAAACATCAAACTATGTCCTGAAAAATTACCAGTTTTAAACGGATAAGGTTTAAAAAATGAAGAAAAAAGATGAATAAATTTTCCTGAATACGAATATATTTTCAAAAGTGCAGATTTTATCTGTAAAAATTTCGCTTAAAAAACGGATAAAAATTCAAATATTTCCATAACAGATTAAATGAGCCCGAAAAGACCGCTTTGTAGACGATTTTTTAAGTAGAACCGTACAAAATTAATGAGCTTACCGCTTTTCAGACGTTTCTCCACATGTAACCGTACAGATTAAGCATTTATGTACGGACCCCACTGGCCAAAAAGAGCGGGAAAGACTGAAACGAATCAGCTTTCCCGCTCTTAGATTTTATTTTATGGCTTATAAGATAAAACGCTTTGACCCTTAGTCTTGTAAACAGTAGCTTACAGAATAAAACCGGAATGGCCTGAAGCCTGATCATGAAAAATGTATGGATCAGCTTGTCTTCCTGTTTTTGATGGAGGCGTCTATAAAGCCGACAAAAAGCGGATGCGGCCTGTTAGGACGGCTCTTGAATTCCGGATGATACTGCACGCCGACGTAGAATGGACGATCGGAGAGCTCGACTGCCTCTACAAGCCTGCCGTCAGGAGAAAGTCCTCCGATGTTGAGACCCGCTTTTGTAAGTATCTCACGGTAATCGTTGTTGAACTCATAGCGGTGACGGTGTCTCTCATGTATCTCCGAAGCCTGATAGCAGCGCTCCATGGTGGAGCCCGGTGTTATCTCGCAAGGATAGCTGCCAAGTCTTAAGGTGCCTCCCTTATCTATATCGTCGCTCTGTCCCGGCATGAAGTCTATTACCTTATTGGCTGAACCCGGAGCAAATTCGCCGGAATCGGCGTCCTTTAATCCACACACATTCCTTGCGTACTCTATGACTGCAACCTGCATTCCCAAGCATATACCGAAATATGGGATGCCGTTTTCACGGGCGTATCTTGCGGTGCTCACCATGCCGGCGATGCCTCTGTCACCAAATCCGCCAGGGACGATTATGCCGTGAAGGGAGCCGAGCTTTTCGGCTGCATTTTCATCATTTATCTCCTCGGAATCTATCCACTCGATCTTGACGTTGGCTGAAAGCGACCAGCCGGCGTGCCTTAAGGCCTCTGCCACTGAGAGATATGCGTCATGAAGGGCTATATACTTGCCCACAAGGCCTATGCGTACGATGGTCTCGCTGGTCTTGATGCGGTCCACCATGGCGCACCACTCGGACAGGTCAGGCTTTGGAGCATTGATATTGAGCTCGCGGCATACTATGTCCGAGAGATGGGATTTCTCAAGGTAGAGAGGAGCCTCATAGAGATAAGGAAGAGTGAGGTTCTCGATGACGCAGTCAGGCTTGACATTGCAGAAGTCTGCGATCTTTTTGAAAATGCTCTCATCGGTTATGTCCTCATCGGCCCTTAATACTACTATGTCAGGATTGATGCCCATGCCGAGGAGTTCCTTTACGGAGTGCTGGGTAGGCTTGGATTTGTGCTCTCCTGAAGCCTTGAGGTAAGGGACAAGTGTCACATGGATATAGAGGCAGTTGTCCTGTCCGACCTCGTGGCCAACCTGACGGATGGCTTCGATGAAAGGCTGGCTCTCTATATCGCCTATGGTGCCTCCGATCTCGGTTATGACAATATCGGCGTTAGTGGTATTGCCGACCTTGTAAATGAAATTTTTGATCTCATTGGTTATATGAGGTATGGTCTGTACCGTACGGCCCAGGTATTCTCCGCGCCTCTCCATGGAGATGACATTGGAATAGACCTTACCTGTTGTAAGGTTGGAATATTTGTTAAGATCTTCATCTATAAAACGCTCGTAGTGTCCAAGGTCCAGGTCAGTCTCAGCGCCGTCCTCGGTAACATAGACCTCTCCATGCTGATAAGGGCTCATGGTACCCGGATCTACATTGATGTATGGATCCAGCTTCTGTGCTGCGACCTTCAGTCCGCGAGCCTTAAGAAGCCTTCCGAGAGAAGCGGCGGTAATGCCCTTGCCGAGACCGGAGACCACTCCTCCGGTGACGAAGATATACTTAGTCATAATATTCCTCCTCAAATTCCGACTTAAGTTCTGATTCAAAATTCAGACAAAAACATTAAATGATTATAACTTAAAATGACACTGGTTAAAACCTCAAAATCAAAAATTATGAATACTGGGAAATGATCCTTAAGGCAACGTCCTTTTTGGACACCCGGTCGTCCATGGCTTTTTTCTCTATGAAGCGGTGGGCTTCCGGCTCGGTCATACGGGAGTGGTCGATAAGCAGCCACTTTGCCCTGTTGACTATCCTTATCTCCTCGATCTTTTCATCTACCGTATCCTGCTTTTTCATAAGGTTTTTCATGCGTTCCGCCATGGCGCATACAAGGCTCAGGGACTGGCGTATGTAATGCTCGGTAACAGGCTTTGAGACCGTCATTATGCCATGGGGAATGGTCTTACTGCAGATCTCCTCATAGTAGTCTCCGGGAGTCAGGAGTATGACTCCGGCTTCACTTTTATCGCATATGTCCACAGCAAGCTGTATATCGTCATTATACGGCGTCTGAGCGTTGATGAGCACTATATCAAAGCCCTTCTCGAAAAACAGTCTGCGGGCGTCCTCTGAATCCTTTACGATGACGACCGGCCAATACTGGTTTACGGGTAAAAGCCTGGATATTACAGTATTAAATTTTTCACCTGCCGATACGACAAGTATACTGTATGTGTGCTCTGAAAAAATCATATTGATCCTGGCGGCTTTCATGCCGCTGCATTTTTGTGTTTTATGTGTGTTTATGGTCCACTGTCAGCGTCCCGCCGCGATGGTGCAGGCGCGGGATTTACGACCTTTTGCAGTAAAAATCTATCACTGACTCAGGCAGCACTGAACGGATAAAATCACTGTTTCCGGCTGCATTTTCAGCCTCCTTAAGGGAGAGCGGAAGAGTGGCAAGGCCCCGTCTTACTGAGTCAGGAGCGGAGTAAAGATCCTGACAGATGGAATCCGGAAGCTTAAGCTCATGTTCGATACCGTAGAGTCCTGCGCTTAAAAGCAGTGTGAACACTATGTAAGGATTGGACATGGGATCCGGAGACCTGAGCTCTGCCATGCGTTTTCCGTCAGGAGCCTTAGGTATGCGCATGAGGTGGGAGCGGTCGCCCTCAGACCAGCTTATGTATTTAGGGGCCTTGTTCTGGCCGAAGCGTTCGTAGGAGTTATCAAGAGGATCGAGGAACACCGTCATCTCACGTATTTTGGAGATTATGCCGGCGGATACCGCGTCAAGATGATCCCTGCCGTCAGCGGAATTGACCGCCATGCTTACGTGGAGGCCGCTTCCCGGAAGCTCCGGTACCGGCTTTGGCGAAAAGTCGGCCGTAAGGCCGTTCCTTGCAGCTATGGTCTTTACAACGGAGACAAAGGTCACCGCGTTGTCAGCGCAGGAAAGGGGATCGGCATTTACAAAATCTATCTCGTTCTGGCCCGGACCCTCCTCGTGGTGGGAGCTTTCAGGCTGTATGCCCATGCGCTCCATATTGAGCTGTATCTCACGCCTTACGTTCTCGCCCCTGTCTATCGGAGCGATGTCCATGTATCCGGCGTTGTCATGAGGGATCTTTGTGGGATTGCCCTCCTCGTCGTTTTTAAACAGATAAAACTCCATGGAGGTGCCGAATTCAAAGCTTAATCTCTTTGCTGCGGCATTTTCAGCGGTCCTTGATAACAGAGCCCTCATGTCTGCCTCAAAGGGAGTGCCGTCGGCATGGGTGATGTTACAGAACATGCGGATGACACGGCCGCTTTCGGGACGCCACGGAAGCTGCGCAAGAGTCGAAGGGTCCGGATGGAGGTAAAGCTCCGAAGGCCCGTAGGCTCCGAATCCCGTTATTGCGGTGGGATCGACAGGCATGCCGAAAGTAAAGGCCCTCTCAAGCTCGTAGGGCATTATAGCCATATTGCGCTGCCTGCCGGATATATCGCAGAAGGCCAGCCTTATGAATTTTACGTCCTCCTCGCGGACATACTGTATAACCTCGGACACAGAATATTTCATTAAGATCCATCTCCCGTCTTTTGAAGGTCCATACTGCGGTAAATGCAGAAGGGCCTTTATATTAATGTATATAAAAAAGATAAAATCAGCCGGGGCCATTGTCAAGTAAAAGACCCTGCCAAAGCCCTTAAATTAAGTATTTATGCTTGATAAATACCTGATTATAGGTAAAATATAAATGTATTGCATCTAAGTCAATAATGTGCGCATATCTATGTTCACGGACCGGCCGTAAGCGCCGGATCTTATATTTTCAGTAACGGAGGCTACAGCTGATGGCAAATTGTGCGATTGTAGGAATAAACTGGGGAGACGAAGGCAAGGGACGCATGGTGGATCTTCTGACGGAGGACTATGATGTCGTAGTCAGATTTCAGGGCGGAGGAAATGCCGGTCATACCGTTATAAATGAATACGGCAAGTTTGCGCTGCATCTGCTTCCTTCAGGAATATTCAGAAAGGATACGGTAAATATCCTTGGAAACGGTGTCGCTCTGGACGCTGAAAACCTTTCAAAGGAGATAGACGAGGTCAGGGAAAAGGGAGTGGATATAACTCCTGAGGGCTTAAAGATAAGCGACAGGGCTTCTCTGCTGCTTCCTTGGCACAGAGATCTGGACGGTCTCGAGGAGGCCAGGCTTGCGGACAAAAAGTACGGCTCCACAAAGCAGGGCATAGCTCCTTTTTATTCCGATAAGTATCAGAAAAAGACGGTGCTTGCGGGAGAGCTTTTCTATCCGGAGCATTTAAGGCAGCATATAGCCGACATAATGGAGTGGAAGAACCTCATACTTCATAATGTTTACGGGGCAGAGCCTTATACGCTTGAGCGCATAATGAACTGGATAGAGGAGTATGGAAACAGGATCAAGCCTTATATATGCGATACGGGGGAATTCCTTAAGAATGCCGAGAAGGAAGGAAAGAAGATACTTTTCGAGGCTCAGCTGGGCTCCTTAAGAGACCTGGATTACGGCATACATCCGTATACGACATCCTCCAATACTTTAGCTGCCTATGCACCGGTAGGTTCAGGGCTTCCGAGCGCAAAGATAGACAGGATAGTGGGAGTAGTAAAGGCTTACTCCTCCTGCGTGGGAGAGGGGCCTTTCACCTGTGAGTGGTTCGGAGACGAGGCTGAGGAGCTTAGAAAGGCCGGCGGAGAGTACGGCGCCAAGACCGGAAGGCCGAGGAGAGTGGGCCCTCTTGATATAGTTGCCACACGCTACGGCGTGGAGCTGCAGGGAGCTACCGAGATAGCGCTCACAAAACTTGACGTTCTGAACTACATGGAAAAGATCCCAGTATGTACAAAGTACATCGTAAACGGCCAGGAAACGGACAGATTCCCGTTCCCGGTGCTCCTTAACGACGCTGAGCCAGTGATAGAGTACATGGACGGCTGGCACTGCGACATAACGGGCATCAGACGTTTTGAGGATCTCCCGAAGGCGGCAAGGGACTATGTGTTATATGTTGAGCAGGCCATAGGCTGCCCGATAACATATGTTTCCATAGGAGCCGAGAGGGACGAATATATACGCAGATAAGATCAAAGGCAGGTTTATGATATGAACGATATTTACGAATCACCGCTTTCACAGAGATATGCTTCGGAGTATATGCTCAAGCTTTTTTCAGCGGACACCAGATACCAGACCTGGAGAAAGCTCTGGGTGGTGCTGGCAAAGGCTGAACACGAGCTGGGGCTTCCGGTAAGCGAGGAGCAGGTAAGGGAATTAGAGGAGCATATAACGGATATTGACTATGAGGTCGTAAGAAAGAGGGAAAAGGAAGTCCGTCATGACGTTATGGCCCATGTTTACGCCTACGGCAAGGTTGCTCCTAAGGCAGCGGGCATCATACATCTCGGCGCTACGAGCTGCTATGTGACGGATAACGCCGACCTCATCATTTACAGGGACGGACTCTTACATATCAAAAAACAGCTCAAGACCGTTATAAAGTCGCTGGCAGCCTTTGCCGACAAGTATAAGTCGCTTCCGACGCTTGGATATACCCACTATCAGCCTGCGCAGCTGGTGACGGTGGGCAAGAGGGCAAGCCTCTGGATACAGGACCTCGTATCGGATCTTGAGGAGCTGGACTATGTGCTCGGCACCATGAAATTAAGGGGCATGAGAGGTACCACGGGTACCGAGGCCAGCTTTATGGATCTCTTTGACGGTGACGAGGAAAAGATCATAAAGATGAACCAGATGCTCTGCGACGAGTTTGGCTTCAAGGAGGTTTTCGATGTCTGCGGTCAGACATACCCGAGGAAGCAGGACAGCCGCATACTTAACGTTCTTTCATCCATAGCTCAGAGCTGCTACCGCATGGCGAATGATATAAGACTGCTGCAGCATGACAGACAGATAGATGAGCCATTTGAGGAGAATCAGATCGGCTCATCGGCCATGCCGTATAAGAGAAATCCTATGCGCTGTGAGCGTATCTGCTCGCTTGCAAGATACCTTATGGCGGATGCCATGAATGCTCCGATGACAGCTTCGGTACAGTGGCTTGAAAGGACCCTTGATGATTCCGCCAACAGGCGTATATCCATGCCGGAGGGATTTTTGTGCGCTGACGCCATCCTAAAGATAGCAGGCAATGTTGCGGCAGGCATGAGGGTAAATGAAAAGGTTATAGAGAGTGCGGTAATGGAATATCTTCCATTCATAGCGACTGAAAATATCATGATGGAGGCCGTAAAGCGCGGAGGCAACAGGCAGGAGCTCCATGAGATCATAAGGGAATGCACCATGAAGGCCACCGCCCGCATGAAGAACGGAGAAAAGGGAGGCCTTATGGAGCTTCTGGAGGCTGAGCCAAAGCTTGGATTAAAGGAAGGCGAGATCAATGAGATACTTGAGCCTTCAAAGTACGTTGGCCGCGCTCCGAAACAGGTAGAGGCGTTCCTTAATAAGATAAAGCCTCTTATTGCTGATGCGGATACTGAAGTGGAAGAGATCAATATCTGAGAATAATATTGATAAGAGAAGCCATAAATAAAATAATAACGAGATTAAGCGGGTCATCGGATAACAGGAAGGCCTTTGGTTTAAAAAGGACGGACAATGTCCGTCAGGAGGCCTTTGAGGAGGACGATGATCCCTTTGGGCTGATGCGCGGAAATCTGCGCGGAATGCTCAGGCATCCGGAGTATTTCAGTGACGACATGAAAAAACCGTCGGATGCAGAAACAGCACTGAACGACATAAAAGAGATAGGCGGCAGCGTAAAAAAAGGCATAGATGAGGCCAAAAGGAAGCACCAGCTTAAATCCGCCGTCAGACAGATGAAAGGACATATAAAAAGAAACATGAACGATCTTACTAAAACCGGGTTCCGCGGTGACGACCAGTATGTAGCGTCAGAGGATCTCCTTGCCACAGTAAATATAGCAATGTCACTTGAAAAGCCCCTTCTTGTAAAGGGTGAGCCGGGAACGGGAAAGACCAAGCTTGCGGAGGCCATAGCCCATGCCCTTGGCAAGAAGCTTATCATATGGAACATAAAGTCCACCACAAAGGCCCAGGACGGCCTCTATGTTTATGATGTCGTTCAGAGACTCTATGACTCTCAGTTCGGCAATGCCGGGGTGGATGATATAGCAAAATACATCAAGCTTGGAAAGCTTGGAGAGGCATTTACATCAGACGAACAGGTAGTCCTGCTCATCGATGAGATAGATAAGGCTGACATAGAGTTCCCTAACGACCTGCTCTGGGAGCTTGACAAGATGGAATTTAATATCCCTGAGACTGGAGAGACCATAACTGCAAAGAAAAGACCGGTGGTCATAATCACCTCCAATGCGGAAAAGGAGCTTCCTGACGCTTTCTTAAGGAGATGCATATTCCATTACATAGAGTTCCCTAAAAAGGAGCAGATGGAGGAGATAATCAGGGTGCATTTCGATGAGCTGGATAAGAAGCTCATGGAGCAGGCCATGGCTGCATTTTACATGATAAGGGATATCCCTAACATTGACAAAAAGCCGAGCACCTCTGAGCTTATAGACTGGATCCGTGCCCTTACCGTTGGAGGAGTGGATCCGGATATGGTAAAGCAGTATGTTCCTTTTGCCGGAGTCCTGCTTAAAAAGGATAAGGACATAGCTACCTTAGAGCGCAGCATGAGATAAAGGACAGGTAAGATATGTTCCTTGATTTCTTTTACACTTTAAGAAAAAACGGACTGGACGTTTCAGTCGGAGAATGGATGACTCTCATGGACGCCCTTGATAAGGGACTCCATGGACAGAGCTTCACCGGCTTTTATCACCTTGCCCGGGCAATAGTTGTAAAGACTGAAGCGGAGTTTGATAAATACGATCAGACATTTGCCGAGGTTTTTAAAGGAGTGCCCTTTGAGGGACCGGTGCCGGACGAGGTGATGAACTGGCTAAAAAACCCTAAGGAGCAGCTGGGCCGTGAGTTCGAGGACGAAAAGCTTAAGGGCATGTTTGCGGATCAGGATTTCAAGGATCTGTTGAGACGCATGGAGGAGACTCTTAAGATACAGGACGGAGAGCATAACGGAGGAACGAGATGGGTGGGAACCCAGGGACGTACCGGATACGGCAACAGCGGATGGTTCCCGAACGGTATACGCATAGCCGGTGAGAGCATGCACAGGACCGCCATGTCGGTGGCTACGGAGCGTACCTTTAAGGACTTCAGGACCGATAAGACTCTCGATACCAGATCCTTCCAGATGGCCTTTAGAAAGCTCAGGGCCTTTTCTACGGCGGACCCGACCGCTGAAAAGGAGCTGGATGTGGACGGTACTATCAGCGATACCTGCAATAATGCCGGAAACCTTAAGCTCAGGTATAAAAACCCGAGGAAAAATTCCATCAAACTTTTACTGCTTATGGACAGTGGCGGCTCCATGGACTGGTACAACGGCATGTGCAACCTGCTGTTCCAGGCCGCGACAAAGTCCAATTACTTTAAGGAACTCCACACCTATTACTTCCACAACTGCATTTACGAGACCATGTATACCGATCCGAGGATGAGGATGCAGGACGGGATATCCACTGAGTGGATATTAAATAACTTTGACGGCGAGTATAAGGTGATAATAGTCGGAGATGCCGCCATGAATCCTTACGAGATAGTGGAGCACAGATACAACTGGAGGACAAAGTCCTATCAGGAGTATTCCGGCATGGAGTGGCTGCAGAGATTCAAATCCCAGTACAGATATCTGATATGGCTTAATCCGGAACCCCTTCCTACCTACAGGAATTTCTGGACCCAGACTCATCTGGATCTGGCCGGAATGTTTAAGATGTATGACCTGTCGGTAGACGGCTTGGATCAGGGCATTAAGGCCCTTATGGCAAGGAAGTAAAACGAAATAAGATAGGCAATAATAAAATCGGCCGGTGGCTTTTGCCATCGGCCGGTTTTTTAGTTTGTCTTGAAACGTGATGTTTACTGTCCGTAGGATGCGAATTTTTCAAGGACCTTGGCCAGATCTGCGTCGGAGATGTACTGAGGAGTACCGATGCTCATGGCACGGTACTGCAGCTCTGCGACGTATTCGAGGTTGGAGGCGAGAGAGTAAGCGGATCCGATGTCCTTTCCGCAGCAGACGATGCCGTGATTCTTCAGGAGAACGGCGTTACTGTTGCGGCAGGCCTTTACGGCGGCTTCTCCAAGCTCCTTTGTGCCGAATAATACATACGGAGCGCATGGTATCTCGCCGGTGCCGGCAGCACCTATGGCAAAATGCACGGCCCTGATCGGCATTCCCAGTACTGAAAATGTAGTACAGAATACTGAATGGGTATGTATTATCGAACGTACGCCGGGTTTATTTTTATAAAACTCAGCGTGCATGCTCCATTCGCTTGACGGCCTGCGGCTGCCTTCGATGACATTTCCATCAAGATCTATGACCGTTATGTCTTCGGGTTCAAGCGTCATATAGTCCATGCCTGACGGGCTTATGGCGATGTAGCCGCAGGATGGGTCGTATATGCTTAAGTTTCCGCTGGTCCCGCGGCACAGCCCTGATATTGAAAGATTCTTTCCGAATTCAACTACTTTTTTACGTTCATTTTCCAGAATCATGGCGCACCCCGTCAAAACCTGCCCTGCTCAGCTGCCTGAGCTATTGCCACGGCTACTGAAACTGTCATGCCGACCATAGGGTTGTTGCCGGCGCCGATAAGTCCCATCATCTCTACATGGGCCGGCACGGAGGAGGAGCCTGCGAACTGCGCGTCGGAATGCATGCGTCCAAGGGTGTCGGTCATACCGTAGGAAGCCGGTCCTGCAGCCATATTGTCAGGGTGCAGAGTACGTCCGGTGCCTCCGCCGGAAGCTACTGAAAAATACGCCTTACCGGCCTCAAGCCTTTCCTTTTTGTAGGTGCCTGCCACCGGATGCTGGAAGCGGGTAGGGTTGGTCGAGTTTCCTGTTATGGAAACGTCAACGTTTTCCTTCCACATGATGGCAACGCCTTCAGGAACGGAGTTTGCGCCGTAGCAGTTGACCTTTGCCCTCGGTCCGTCTGAATAAGCCGTGCGGCCTGTTTCCTTGACGGTGTTGGTATAAGGGTCGTATTCGGTCTCCACGTGAGTGAAGCCGTTGATACGGGAAATGATAACGGCAGCGTCCTTGCCAAGGCCGTTAAGGATGACCCTTAAAGGCTTTTTGCGGACCTTGTTGGCGTTGTTCGCTATGCCTATGGCGCCTTCCGCAGCGGCAAATGATTCGTGGCCTGCAAGGAAACAGAAGCACTCGGTATCCTCTGAAAGCAGCATCTTTCCAAGATTGCCGTGGCCGAGGCCGACCTTTCTGTTATCTGCAACGGATCCCGGTATGCAGAAGGACTGAAGTCCCTCACCTATGGCAGCAGCTGCGTCCGCAGCGCTGCGGCAGCCTTTCTTTATGGCGATGGCTGCGCCCGTTATATAAGCCCAGCATGCATTTTCAAAGCATATAGGCTGAATGCCCTTTATCATGCCGTATACATCGAGACCGGCGTCCTCAGTGATCTTCCTTGCTTCCTCTATGTCCTTTATGCCGTAAGAATTGAGGACTTCGTTGATCTTATCTATTCTTCTTTCGTAACCTTCAAAAAGTGCCATTTCAAGTCCTCCTTTCTTATTTTGATATCTCTTTGTCAGTACGAGGGTCGATGATCCTTACGGCGTCGTCTATCCTGCCGTACTGGCCCTTGGCTTTTTCCCATGCAGTGTTAGGGTCGTCGCCCTTCTTGATGAAATCGGTCATCTTGCCGAGGGAAACGAACTGGTAGCCTATGATCTGGTCGTCCTTATCCAGAGCTATGCCGGTGACATAGCCCTCGGCCATCTCAAGATATCTCGGGCCCTTCTTGAGGGTACCGTACATGGTTCCTATCTGTGAGCGGAGACCCTTGCCGAGATCCTCGAGACCGGCTCCTATGGCAAGGCCGTCATCGGAAAATGCAGACTGTGAACGGCCGTATACTATCTGAAGGAAAAGCTCCCTCATGGCGGTATTTATGGCGTCGCACACAAGGTCGGTGTTCAGGGCCTCAAGGAGTGTGAGTCCCGGAAGGATCTCTGACGCCATAGCTGCGGAATGAGTCATGCCTGAACAGCCTATGGTCTCCACTAAAGCCTCCTGTATGATACCGTCCTTAATATTGAGCGAAAGCTTGCAGGCACCCTGCTGAGGCGCGCACCAGCCTATGCCGTGAGTGAATCCTGAAATATCCTTGATCTCTTTGGCCTGTACCCATTTTCCCTCTTCAGGGATAGGAGCAGCACCGTGATGAACGCCCTGTTTTACCGGGCACATCATCTCTACTTCATGCGTGTAAATCATGTAGTTTCCTCCGCATATTAAAAACAAATATATTACCTGACTAATTATCTCATAATTTTAATGAAAAAAAAAGCTTGGGAAAAATGAAAAAAGCCCGGGAAAACGGATTATGGTTTTATGTTATAATGAGAAAATGATTAATACGTATAATATGTGCAGTGCATGAATATGTAATCTCGAATTTGACGTAACTTTTAGGCTTTTCTAATAATGATTGAATAGATCCGGTATCAATATGCTGGGGTCAGGAGGAAAAATGGAACGCTGTGATAATGATATGCCTTTTCTGCTCAAATATGAGCATGTGGCCTGGTATGAGGACGGCAGGGTGTACATCCTTGACAGGAGGGTGTTTCCTGCAGAGATAAAATTTGTTGAATGCACCACCTATAAGGAGGTGGCAAAGTGCATAACGGACATGGTGACCCAGAGCACCGGACCGTATACTGCAGTAGGGATGGGCATGGCGCTTGCCGCATATGAATGTAAGGATATGCCGGAGGCAGAGCAGGAGAGCTTCTTAAAGCAGGCTTCATATGACCTTGCCCATTCAAGGCTCACGGCTGCCCACAGGTACGGAAAGGTCACTGGACACTGCCTTGACGCCGCCTTAAAAGCTTTAAAAGAGGGCAGAAGCACCGTTGAGGCCTGCTTTGACAGGACAATAGAATCCCTTAACCGCAGATATTCCACCATGCAGATCGTAGGGGACTATCTGGCAGATATCATCCCGGAAGGAGGGACCATACTTACCCAGTGCTTTGGGGAGACCATTATAGCTACGGTAATGAGGGCGGCAAAAAAGAAAAACAAGACATTTAAAGCCATATGCGCGGAAACCAGGCCGTTTTTTCAGGGAGCAAGGCTTACGGCAAGCTGTTTTGCGGAGATGGGAATAGATACCACGGTAATAACGGATAACATGGCAGCCTGGGCAATGGAATCTGGAAAGGTGGATCTGTTTACATCAGCCTGCGATGCAATGGCGCTGGACGGATATATCGCAAACAAGATAGGCTCGTTTCAGATAGCCATTTTGAGTAAGTATTTCGGAATACCTTATTATGTAACGGGGATTCCGGACGCTGGAAAAAAGACGATGAAGGATATCGAGATAGAAATGAGGGATCCTGAGGACGTGCTTAAGGCTGAGGGACCGCGCCACTGCATGAAGGAGGTAAAAGGGCTCTATCCAGCCTTTGACATCGTGCCGCCGCACCTCATAACCGGCCTTGTTACCGATAAGGGAGTGTACGTGCCGGAGCTGATAAGCCATTACTACGATACTTCGACCGAGGAATATTATTAAGCACTGCGCAGATAATTTAAAAGCATTTTAATGCTGCCGGTGCCAAAAATATTTGATGCTGTCATCACCAAAAGTGTTCGATGCTGTCAATGCAAAAAATATCAGATCCTGCCAGCACGAAGGTATTCAGTCATATTTTTTTCTGAAAAAAGAAGATCCGTCCTAATAAATTCAGTGAAATTTACGGACGGATCTTTCATACTCTATAAAACAGGTGAACTCGGCCGGCTGAAAAACGGATAAAAATCAATGATTTTCATATGCAGGTGATTTTGACAGCCTGATTATGCGGATAAGATCTGAAAAGTGTTAAATTCAGGTGAACAAGCTGCTTAAACTAAGCCCTTAGTAAACTGAACCATAGGCAGTGGACACGTAGAAAAAATTTTACCCGCATAAACTTCTCCATTATGATCAAAGAATAAAAACTGGAAACTAAGGGGCAGAAAAAGAGATAAGTGAAATTAATCACTTATTATGCCGGCGCTCTTAAGCTGCCCGATCAGGGCCTTAACGTCTTCTCTTGCGATATCTTCCTCTACGGTATAGTTTTCCGTCATGGCTTTTACAAGCTCATCCTCAGATTTTTCCTCTTTAAGCTGATCAAATATAAAATGCGTTACCTCGCTTATCTGCATGCGCTCAGGGAATCTTTTAAGCAGCTCTCCTGAAAATATGGCGTAGTATTCGGCAGTGCTCGGCTGTGAAGGTATCAGCGGCTCTTCGCCGACTATCTCAGTGGTTATTCCGTCAATAAGTTTCATGATTTTTTCCTCTTTTTGATTAAAATTTATATTTTGATATTGGCATATTTAGATGAAAAATACATCGATTTTTCATACAAAAAACATAATTAGATTATATCATACGATGCAATAAATGAAATGACAAAGTCAGGCAGCAGTATTTGATTTCTAATTTATTAATTTTTACTATATATTGTGTGCGTGACATTGACATTTAGCATATGAGTACCTATTATGATGTTGTTCAGCGGCATATAAGCCGCCGTAATAAAAGGAGGAAAAAAGATTATGAGAAAGAGCATTGCAACACTTACCATTGTTGCGGCAATAGCTGCACTTTCAGCATGCAGCCAGAGCGCAACTGAGGAGACCACAGCAGCAGAGACAACTGTTGAGGAGACAACTGAAGCAGCTGAGGAAGAGACCGAGGCAGCAGAGGAAGAGTCAGCAGAGGAGGTCGTAGAGGAGACTACGGCTGACGCTGAGGAGGAGGCTGCAGATGAGGAGTCAGCAGCTGAGGAAGAGAGCGAGGTAGAGGCTGAGGAGTCCGCAGAGGAGGCTGAGGCAGAGACCGACGCAGAGGCTGATGCAGCAGAGGAAACTGAGGCAGAGACAGAAGCTGCAGAGGAGACAGAGGCTGCTGAATAATCAGGCCGGTCATTTGACGATCATGGCGGCTGCCTTTATGGCAGCCGCTTTTTTAGTATTTGGCGCTGTGCCCTGTTCTGACATTTCATGATACGTCATGATGCTGTGAAGTATTAGCGCTGGTATTGGTGCCGTATTCCAACAAGTGCTTGCAATATCCTGCCCTTCATGCTACAATATCTAAGCTTTAGTGCTAACTGCCCGGCAGCAAGGGCAGATTTCAAATAACGGCGGTCGGAAATCGCCGCATCAGACAGCGAGGTGAAAAAATGAAAGAAGGACTTCATCCTGAGTATTATCAGGCAACAGTTACATGCCACTGCGGCAATACATTCGTAACGGGATCAACAAAGCCGAGCATCACAGTCGAGGTTTGCTCAAAGTGCCATCCTTTCTATACAGGTAAGGAGAAGGCTGCACAGGCTCGCGGACGTGTTGAGGCATTCAACAGAAAGTACGGACGCGCATAATCTTTTGTAACAGTGATCCGGACCGGGCTTTGAGCCCGGTCTGTTTTCTTTTATATCGAAAGGATTATCTATGAAATACAGCGGCATAGGCGGACAGGCCGTAATGGAAGGCATAATGATGCGTTCCGGAGACAGGTATTCCGTCGGAGTCAGAAAGCCGGACGGGGATATCTCGGTGGAGGTATTCGACTTTGTACCTTACGCAAAAAGGTTTGCCCTCGCAAGGATACCATTTATAAGGGGGTCTTTTGCCTTTGTTGAGTCCATGGTGATAGGCATGAAGACTCTCATGTATTCTGCGTCTTTTTTTGAGGACGACGAGGAATATGAGCCTTCGGCCTTTGAAAAATGGCTCGAAAGGAAATTCGGGGACAAGGTGGATAAGATCATCATTACATTTTCGATGATAATTGCCTTTCTTCTTGCGCTGGTGATATTTATCTGGCTTCCGCTTTTTATTGCCGGCATCCTTAAGAACATAATAACATCGGAAACCCTGATGGCGCTCATAGAGGGAGTGGTCAGGGTATCCATATTTGTTTTATATATAAAACTGATATCCAGGACTCCGGATATAAACAGGACATTCATGTATCATGGAGCCGAGCACAAATGCATAAACTGTATAGAGCACGGGCTTCCGTTAAATGTTGATAACGCCGCCGTGTCCAGCAAGGAGCATAAGCGCTGCGGCACAAGCTTCATCATTATAGTCATGCTCATAAGCATACTGTTTTTTATGGTGATCAGGGTCGAGGATCCTGTCATGAGATTTGTTTCGAGGATAGTCCTGATGCCGGTGATAGCCGGAGTGAGCTACGAATTTTTAAGGCTTGCGGGCCGTTCTGACAGTCCGGTGGTAAATTTATTTTCAAAGCCTGGACTCTGGATGCAGGCTCTTACCACCTACGAGCCTGACGACAGCATGCTGGAGGTAGCCATAGCAGCGGTGGACGCGGTGTTTGACTGGAGAAAGTATCAGGCCGAGGAGTTTCCGGAGGGGCCGGATGAGCTTGGGAAAAGACTCAGCCTTAAGGCCGCAGAAAGAAAAAATATGAAAGCGGCCGGGACATTAAGCGGCGCGGCTATGAGCACGGACGGCTTAAGCGGCGCAGTATTAAGCGATGAGGCTGTGAGCGGTGATGACTTAAACAGAGATGACTTAAGCGGTTCAGCCGCTGCGGAGAATGCCTGATGAAGGTAAGAGAGCTGCTTAATGAGGGAACGGGAAAGCTTGAGGCGGCCGGCATAGACAATGCGGCATATGACGCGAGGATCATATTGGAAGACGCCTACGGGCTGGATGCGGCAGGCCTCCTTATGAATCTTAACAGGGATATATGTCCCGGAGCTCTTGGAGGGACTGAACCATCGGACATAAGAGAGTGTCCGGGCGACTGCGGAGCCATATCCACCTTCAATATGGGGATCAACATGAGGCTCAGGCATGTGCCCCTGCAGCATATAATAGGCCATACCGGATTTATGGGGCTGGACTTCAAGGTCTCCCGGGATGTGCTGATCCCGCGGCAGGACACGGAAACACTGGTGGAAACTGTGCTTGACAGGGAAAAGGACCCTGCGATAAGCATTCTGGATCTTTGTACCGGCTCCGGATGTATAGCCGTATCCCTTAAAAAGCTCGGAGGCTACTCTCAGGTAGCCGCATCTGACTTAAGTGACAAGGCCATAGGTCTTGCCATGAGGAATGCCTCAATAAACGATACTGAGATAAGACTCATAAAAAGCGATCTGTTTAAAGATATCGACGGTCGTTTTGACGTTATAGTTTCAAATCCGCCTTACATACCTGCTGAGGAGATAGAAACACTTTCGCCGGAGGTAAGGGACCATGACCCGAGGATGGCCCTGGACGGAGGAGAGGACGGCCTTGACATATACAGGCGTATAGTATCTGAATGCGGTGATGTGTTAAATGCCGGCGGCAGGCTGTATATGGAGATCGGCTTTGATCAGGCCGCGGCAGTCGGCGGACTCATGGAAAAGGCTGGTTTTAGAGATATTGAAGTGGTAAAGGACCTTGCCGGAAAGGACAGGGTCATATTCGGAACACTAACATTAAAATGATCACGGGAGATAATAATAGTGCTCGGAATTGACAGACTGACGGATATAGTTAAGCATTACGAAGAGCTGATGGGACTACTGCAGGAGCCGGACGTGGCTTCGGATACAGCTAAGTTTCAGCAGCTCTTAAAGGAGCAGGCGGACCTCAAACCGATAGTGGACGTCTACATGCAGCATGAAAAGGCGGTAAATGATGAAAGAGACGCTCTTGACATGCTTGCGGATGAGAATGACGCTGAAATGAGGGAAATGCTGAAATCTGAACTTTCCGCTGCCCGCGCGGCAAAGGAAAGGACCGAGGGAGAGCTTAAGATACTGCTGCTGCCTAAGGATCCCAACGATGAAAAAAATATATTCATGGAGATCAGGGCAGGAGTAGGAGGAGATGAGTCGGCTCTTTTTGCATATGATCTGTACAGGATGTACACCTCATATGCCGCTGCCAAGGGATGGAAGACCGAGATACAGTCATTTAACGAAAACGGTATTGGCGGCTTCAAGGAGGTGGTATTCATGATCACCGGAAAGGGAGCCTATTCAAGACTTAAATATGAATCAGGAGTGCACCGGGTACAGAGGGTCCCTGAAACGGAAACGGGAGGCCGCATACACACCTCCACGGCGACGGTGGCGGTAATGCCCGAAGCCGAAGAGGTGGATGTAAGGATTGATCCGAATGACATCAAGTGGGATGTGTTCAGAGCCTCGGGAAACGGAGGCCAGTGCGTCAACACAACGGACTCCGCAGTCAGGCTCACGCATTTTCCTTCCGGCATAGTCATACATATGCAGGAGGAAAAATCACAGCTCCAGAATAAGGAAAAGGCCATGAGGATCTTAAGATCCAGGCTGTATAACATGGAGCTTGAAAAAAAGCAGAGCGAGGAAGCGGACTTAAGGCGCTCGCAGATAGGCACCGGAGACAGGTCTGAAAAGATCAGGACCTACAATTTCCCTCAGGGAAGGGTCACTGACCACAGGATAAAGCTCACCCTCTATAAGATAGACCAGATAATAGACGGGGACTTAGACGAGCTTATCGACGCCCTGATCACGGCGGATCAGGCGGCAAAGCTTTCAAAAATGGATGAGATGGCGGGCTGATATTTAAAGGCCTGGACCTGGTCCAAGCCTAAAAAAATATTGCAATACGTTCACGGTAATAAGTATACTGATACAGTAGGTTGAGATATTATAATAAAATCATCCTTAAGCAAAACGGAGGCGATATATTTATGAAGAGAAAGTTATATATATTAGCAGCGGCATCGGCAGCAGTGCTCATGACTGCCTGCGGAGGAGATAAGGGTACTACTGCAGAGACTGAGGTCGTTGAGACCGTGGAAACGGGATCTGAGACCGAGGAGGAAAGCAGCGAAGAGGAGACCGGGGAAAGCAGTGAGGCTGAGACTGACGAAGAGTCAGCGGATACAACTGTGGTTAAGACCTCGGAGGACGGCTTAAGCGTCGAGATAAAGACAGAGGAGATGACATATCCGGAAGAGTCTGATGCGGAGAGTGCAAAGCTTACAGGAAAGGTTCAGTCCATAGATGTTGCCGAGGAGGAGCTTACCGGGCTTAAAGACGCCCTTAAGGCTGAAAATGCTTCGGCAAGGAGGGCCTATGACGAGATGTGGGATAGCTCGGTCAGCATTTTTGAAGGGGAAAACGCACCGGACACGGCTTCCGTTTGGAGCATTGAGACCACAGTGGAGCCTTCCCGCTGCGATGATGCCATATTCAGTTTTACAAGGACGGACTACTCCTATATCGGAGGGGCTCATCCTAATACATACGTAACGGGCATGAACTATGCTCCGGATTCGGGAGAGGAGCTCGCGCTTTCAGACGTGGTGACGGACTATGACGCGGTATATGAGTATGTTTTAAATGACCTCAAGGAGCAGGCTGAAGAAAATGAGGACCTGGCATATTTTGACGACTATGAGAGTACCGTGCATACCATATTCTACGGCGCCGGAGAGGGTGAGAAGGTAGTTTCGGAAGAAGATGGATTTGAACCGAATACGGCTTACATGCCTAACTGGGTATCCGGAGAGGACGGAGTTTATATAATATTTAATAATTACGATATAGCACCGTATGCTGCCGGAAGGATAACAGTAAACGTGCCTGTTTCCTCGGGACTTCTTGACGGAGAGATCTTCGGGTAAAACATAAACGGCGCAAAGCCCTTAAGCAAAAAAGCGTGGATGATAAATGAAGAAAACGGAAAACAAAATAGAGAAGTACACGACGATAATGTACGTGGCTGCATGGTTTCTGTGTCTTGTATTACTTTTAATCACGCAGGATACATCAGACAGGCGTTAGACAGCTTTCTCATGCAGAAAACGGATTTCGCTTATGAGATACTCATACATGACGATGCGTCGACTGACGGCACAATAGACATAATAAAGGAGTATGAGGAGCGTTATCCGGATATTATAAGGCCGGTCCTTGAAACTGAAAATCAGTATTCTAAGGGGATATCCAATATCAGCGGAGTGTTCAATTTTCCGCGGGCAAGGGGCAGATATATAGCCATGTGCGAGGGAGACGACTACTGGTCCGATCCATATAAGCTCCAGAAGCAGTTTGATCTGATGGAGTCAGACGCAGGGTATTCGCTCTGCTGCCACAGCGCCGGCGTCATATATGAAAATGAGGCTTTTGGAGGGGAAACTCTCATAAGGCCATTTAAAGGCAGCGGCGAGATAAGACCGGAGGAAATGATTTCCAAACGGACCAACATACCGACGGCCTCCATGTTTTTCAGGACTGAATATGCCAAAAGCCTTCCGGACTGGTATTTTGACTGCCCGGTAGGAGACATACCTCTGCAGCTTTATCTTGTTCTTAAGGGAAGGATATATTATATAGACGAGCCCATGAGTGTTTACAGGAGCGGAAGCGCAGGCTCCTGGCAGGATTCCATGGATAAGGACGAAAGCAGGCTCATTGCGAAATGGGAAGCTCATTATTCCGCAATGGAAAAGCTGTATAAGGCCTTTGACGCTGAGAGCGAAGGAAAATGGAGAGAGTCGGTGGATGAGGCCCTAAGGAGGCAGAGGTTCCATATAGATTTAAAGGAAGGGAAGGCCTCGGCCGTAAAGGACAGATCCAACAGGCTCTTTGTAAGCGAGCTTCCGGCTTCGGAGGCAAGGCTTCAGAGGATAAAGGCGGACCTTCCATGGCTCTATGAGCTCATGCGGAGGGCATATAAGCTGATAAAGCGCTGAATGCTTAAAAAAAATTTACATTTTATACAAAATGTAGCGGAAGATTTTTAACTGTGTTAAACTAAAATCCGCTAAGAACATATTTGAGGGTGAGTTTTATGCATAGAAAGAGATTAGGCGCGGCAGCAGTGTCTGCGGCCTTAAGCATAGCCATGAGCATGTCGTCATTTGCGGCTGTGATATATGCTCCGGGAATAAGCGGAGTTACGGATAATGGTGAGTCCGTAGTGATCGGGGCAGACAGCAGTTCAGAAAATGACAGCTCTTCAGGCTCAAATAACAGCGGTTATGTCGTTATAGGAGGCGGCACTTCAAGCACCTCCGTGATACAGCCGGGAGGACCTTCATCAGACGGAGGTTCTTCGTCAGGCCCTTCAGAGGGAGGGGCAGTTATCATGGCTCCATCCTCGGAGGGAGGAGCTGTTTCTGAGGCGCCTTCAGGCGGCAGCGGAGTTGCGGTCATAGGACCGGGATCCGGCGGCAGCGTGATCTATCCGGGAAGCTCGCCTTCATCCGGGTCATCTCCTTCGTCGGGAGCTGTGCTTACGACAGTGGATAACACGGACATAGCATCCTGTGCCAGCAATGTCACCACGGATCCGATAATGGGGCTGGTGCCGTTCATCCATGCGCAGATGCTTACTTCCTCCGGTAATCTTACGGAAGGCTTCACCACCAACATGGGTGCCTTTAATTCACCTGAGGACGGTTTTACCGGATTAAAATTAAGATTAGAGAACAGCATAGGCGATATATATTACAGGGTATATACCAATGAGCACGGATGGTCCAAGTGGGCCATGAACGAAATGGTCACTCCTTATGCGGGAGACGGGGCTAAGGTGACCGCCGTACAGATAAGAGGAAACGGACATACCAAAAACCTCTATGATTTCTATTACAGGATCATATTAAATGACGGAACCGTGCTCGGATGGGCTAAGAACGGAGAGTCAGCCGGAACCATAGGAACCGGAAAGTACGCCCAGCAGCTTCAGTTCGCCCTGTGGCCAAAGGGACAGGCTTTCGGACAGTCAACGGAAAATCGTTTCCTTGCTGAAAATGAGGAAGGCGTTCTGACTGACGAAAACGGCGTGCATTATTATTCGAGCTGGAATGGACAGCCTTATACCGGATGGGCTTATGATACCGACAATAATAAGTATTATTTCAGGGACAGCTCCATCGTTACAGGCTGGCAGTACATAGACGGCTATAAGTATTACTTTGACGCCTCAGGAAGAGTAGTGACCGATCTTGAGCCTATAATAGGCATACAGGACGACTATATAATAAAGATAAACAAGTCCATGAAGACCATGACCATATACGCCAAGGACGGCGATAACGGCTATATAATGCCGGTCAAGGTCATACTTAACACTATAGGACCTGACACTCCGATAGGAACCTTCAAGACCTATGAGAAGTACAGATGGAAGTTCATGCACGATGATATCTACTGTCAGTTCCTCTTGAGGTTCAAGGACGGATTCATCCTTCACTCCATCATATACAGGCCGCAGCCTAACTCATACTGTCTTGAGGCCTCGACCTACAACTATCTTGGAAAGAACCAGTCGGACGGCTGCGTAAGGATGACCTCCGGAGACGCTTACTGGGTATATACCCACTGCGGAGTGGGAACTCAGGTGACCATATACGAGGACGAGTGGTCCACAGGACCGTTCGACAGGCCTGCGATACAGCAGGGAATACCGTTCGATCAGAAATATGATCCTACGGATCCTGTCATAGTTGAGCAGATGGCAGCTGACACCAAGGCTGCAGCAGAGGCCCAGGCCGAAGCGGCTACCGGCGTGGAGGCGCCTCCTACGGACATAGACAACTGATCTGTCGGTTTTAAACGGATACAAATAGGTGCGTTCACTGCGCACCTATTTTGATTAAAGGAACACAGCTTTGGATAACAGTGCGGGAATTAAAAAAAATGTGATATCCGGATTTTTCTGGAAGGCCATGGAGAGCGGAGGCGACCAGCTGGTGACCTTCTTTATTTCAGTCATCCTGGCAAGGCTTTTAGGGCCGGAAAAATACGGGACCATGGCAACGATGCTGATATTTATAGCCATTGCCAACGTGGTGATCCAAAACGGCTTTCAGACTGCACTAATACAGAAGAAAAGGGTTGATGGCACTGACCTTAGCTCGGTTTTCTGGACTGGGCTGATAATTTCCGCAGTCCTATACGCTGTTATATTTGCGGCGTCACCATTTATTGCGGATTTTTTTGACGACGCGGATATAATTCCCATGCTCAGGGTCCTGTCTCTAATATTGTTTTTCGGAGCGGTCACCTCTGTGGAGATCGCCATAGCGGCGCGAAGCATGAATTTCAGGGTACAGTGCTCCTCCACCATAACGGCGGATATCATTTCCGGAGCCTTCGGCATAGCGGCGGCCTTTAAGGGACTTGGTACCTGGGCTTTGGTAATACAGCAGCTCATGAAGAACCTTGTGCTCATGCTCTTAATGTATGTAAGGCTTAAATGGAGGCCGGAGCTTAAGATCTCTGCGGCAAGGCTTAAAGACCTGTTTGATTACGGCTGGAAGGTCCTTGTTTCCGGGCTTATAGATACGGCCTATACAAATATCTATACTCCATTCATCTCCGTGCTCTACGACGCCTCAATGGTGGGATATTACAACAGGGGCAATCAGTTCCCACAGGTGATAGTAAATTCAATGGCGGCAACGATGCAGGCCGTGATGCTCCCTGCCTTTTCAACCCTTCAGGACGAAAAGAAACAGGCAGGAAGGATGCTAAGGAGAGCCGTGAAGCTGTCAAGCTTTGTGATGTTCCCGGTACTTTTCGGGATCGCTGCGACAGCGGATTCAATAGTAATGGTGCTGCTGGGAGAGAGCTGGATGCCGGCGGTGCCGCTTATCAGGCTCTGCTGTCTTTCATACAGCGTATGGCACATACATGTGGCCAATCTTCAGGCTATAAATGCCAACGGACGCAGCGATATATATCTTAAGCTTGAGATAATAAAAAAGCTGATAGGCATTTTAGTGCTGATATTAAGCATAAGGACAGGCATTATAGGCATGATATTCATGAAGGCGGCCTTTGACTATATCTGTACCTTCATAAACGGCTGGCCAAATAAAAAAATAATCGGTTACGGACCCTTTGACCAGTGGGCGGACATACTTCCTGAATTTCTGCTTTCTGCCGGGATGTTCACCATAGTTACGGCAGTTGAATTTATATATACCGGTTCTTATTCGTTTTATGGAAATGCAGCCGCCCTTGAAGGGATAAACTGCATACTGCTGCTGTGCATACAGGTAGTAACAGGAGCGGCGGTGTATTTTGCCGCTGCGCTTATATTCCGTATGGAAAGCCTGAGATATCTTATAGAGACGATAGAGCTTTTAGTAAAAAGAAAGCTGTAGCCATGGGCTTTACGGATGACGGCAGAGAATAGGGGAAGGCAGAGTATATAAGGGGACCAGATATATGGAAATGGATTTTCAGACGCCCATACAGTACCTTGGAAGAGAAGGGGATGCTGATATATACATAAAAAGAGATGATCTCATACCTTTTTCCTTTGGGGGAAATAAGGTAAGGATCGCTTATGAGCTTGTGTCCTCCGCCCTTAAGAGAGGCTGTGACTTAGTGATATCCTATGGATCAGAAGGCTCCAACATGAACCGGGCCATGGCGCATATGGCGAAGCTTTACGGGCTTAAGTGCCATGTAATAATAAAAAGGGAAAATGACGAGGCGGAAAGCCTGGAGGCCGGGCCGCTGAACGAGAGACTCGCAAGGGAGTCAGGCGCGGACATAACATACTGCATGGGAGGGAATGTCAGGGAAACGGTGGAGTCCGTCATGGACAGGGCGAAGAGCCTTGGGGAGAAGCCTTATTATATATATGGAAACAGTCTCGGCACCGGGAACAGTACAGCCCTTATGATGGCGTATTTTAAGGCCTACGGGGAGATACTGAAATGGGAAAGGGAGAAGGGCTTGAATTTCAGGCACATTTTCCTTGCGGTTGGTACCGGCTGCACCATAAGCGGCCTTTTGGCGGGGATAATGACTGAGGCTTGTCTTAATGAAAAGGGCCATGCTCCTGAACCGAAAGAACTTCCAGGCGTGCACGGCATTTCCATAGCAAGGGAAAAAGACAATGTCACAGGTAAGATATATGAAAATCTTGAAGCCTTTAATCCGTATATAATAAGGGAAGGCATGTTTGACATAAGCGACGCATATCTCAAAGGAGGCTACGGTCTTGCGGACGAGGGCGTATATAAGGAGATACGGCAGGCGTTAATTGACCATGGAACAGCCATGGATCCCACTTACAGCGGCAAGGCCTTTTACGGAATGAAGTCGGAGATAAAAAAACAGGGGTATAAGGGGAACTGCCTGTTCATACATACCGGAGGCACGGCGGGATTTTTTGACAGGGCAGGGGATATCTTTGCCTGAAGTTTACTAAATCAGAAGGCTGTGCTAATATAATTCACATGAATATTCTTTTGACGAGCGCAGGCAGAAGGACGTATATGGTTGAATATTTTAAAAAGGCTCTGAATGGAAAGGGCCTTGTTTTTGCGTCCAATTCCTGCATGAGCCCGGCTCTTAAGGCTGCGGACGGATATTTTATCACTCCTCTTATATACGACAGCGAATACATACCATTCCTGCTGACAGAATGTAAAAAGAGAAAAATAGACATGATAGTTTCTCTTTTTGACGCTGATCTTCCTGTGCTTTCCAAAAACAGGGATATATTTGCAGAGGCAGGAGTCAGGGTGGCCATATCAGGCCCTGAGACCATAAAATACTGCAACGATAAATACCTTATGGCTTCGAAGCTTTCTGAATACGGGATAAGCTGTCCGAGGACTTTTATCGATCCGGAAGCTGTCATCGCGGAAATTGAGAATGGAAAAATGAGCTTTCCGGTAATAATAAAGCCAAGATACGGCATGGGCTCCATTGGGCTTTACAGGGCCTTCAGTCCGGAGGAGCTTAAGGCGGCCTGCGGCATGTGCAGAAGGGAAGTTTTTAATACCTATCTCAGATTTGAATCAGAGGCCGTAAGGGACGAATGCGTGATCATACAGGAGATAAGGCAGGGCTCAGAGTACGGCCTTGACGTTATCTCGGATCTTGAAGGCGGATATATCACGACGATAGTGAGAAAAAAGCTTGCCATGAGGGCAGGTGAGACGGATGAGGCCATAGTTCTTGGAGAAGACGACAGAGAATACGCTGTCCTTCAAAGGCTTGGAGCCGGGATAGCCAGGGCCCTCGTGCCGTCAGGACTCATAGACGCAGACGTGATCATGGATGAAAAAGGCCAGGAACCCTATGTTATAGATATAAATGCCAGATTTGGCGGAGGATATCCGTTCTCCCACCTTGCGGGAGCCGATGTGCCCAGGGCATATGTGCTTTTTGCGGAGGGAAGGGATGAGGAAGCTAAAAAATATCTTAGGACAGTCCCGGGGACACACGGTTACAAGGAGATAGTCGTAAAGGCTTAAAGGAAAACGGTGAAAATGTTATGAGTAACAGTAAGGCAGGCAGACAGAGCGATGTTCTGCTGGTCATACCTGCATATAATGAGGCGGACAGCATAGAAAGAGTGGTGGATGAGCTTACGGCTGAATATCCTGAGCTGGATTACGTTGTGGTCACTGACGGCTCCACGGACGGCACCGATGAGATCTGCAGGAGGAGAGGTTATAACGCCGTCAATCTTCCGGTGAATCTCGGACTTACGGGATGCTTCCACAACGGCATGATATATGCATACAACAACGGCTATAAGTATGCCGTGCAGTTTGACGGTGACGGCCAGCACAGGCCGGAATATATAGAGGCCATGAGGCGTAAGGCCGAGGAAGGCTATGATATAGTCATGGGCTCGAGGTTCATAGGCCTGAAAAACTCCATGGGAGGCATGAGGAACATAGGCTCGAAGCTCATCAGAGCAGCCATAAGGCTGAAAACCGGGGCCTTTGTCACGGATCCTACCTGCGGCCTCAGGATGTATGACAGGCGTATAATAAAGATGTTTGCAAAGCGGGATAATCTTGCTCCGGAACCGGATACCATAGCCATGCTGATAAAACACGGAGCCAGGGTGGCAGAGGTACCGGTAAAGGTGGCGGAAAGACAGGCGGGAACATCCTACCTTAAGCCTTTGAACGCGGTGAAATACATGAAGCGCATACTGATATCAATAATGCGCATATGATCAGGGGAAGATAATGGGAAAAACTGCAGCTGACGGACTTAAAAAGGACATTATATGGAATACGCTGGGAAGCCTTATCTATGCGCTTTCCTCAATGGTGCTGGCATTTATCGCCTTAAGGTTTGCGGGGCCCGATGACGGAGGCATATTCGGATTCGGATTTTCGACCCTCGGCCAGCAGATGTTCATAGTGGCTTATTTCGGCATCAGGCCGTTTCATATAACTGACACAAAAAGAGAGTATACATATGGTGATTACAGGAGGCTGAGACTATACACGGCAGGGCTTGCAATAGTGATAGCCGCCCTTTACCTGGCGGTATCCATGCTCCTGGGACACTATGACTTAAGGAAGGCTTCCATACTGATACTGCTTGTGGCCTACAAGGTATGCGACGGCATAGCGGACCTCTACGAATCAGAGTGCCAGAGGATAGACCGGCTCTATATCGGAGGCATGGAGCTGTCCGCAAGGACCATCCTTGCAAGCGCGGCCCTTGCCATAACGGTGATAGTGACCGGTAACATAATGCTTGCCGCCGGCGCAGGCGTTATCATGCAGCTTATTTCCATACTTTTCTTCAGGCAGTATCTTAACGGAAGGCTTCTCAAGGAGGCAGGATATGCCGAGGAGGCCTCGGGAGGAAACGAGCGCATAAAGAGCCTTGTAAAGGATACGGTGCTCATATTCCTTTCAGTATTCATAGACTTTTACATTTTTTCCGCCACAAAGTATTCCGTGGACAGGTTTATGACAGATGCGGATAACGGCATATTCAACATACTGTTCATGCCTACATCCGTGATCTATCTGGCAGCTAATTTCATAATCAAGCCATACATGAGCAGACTTGCAAGGGTATGGGATGAAAGGGAATTTGACAGGTTCGATAAGGCCAGGAGGATACTTCTTGCGTATATAGCCATAATGTCGGTGATAGCGGTGCTCATAGCCAATTTCTTTGGAACGCCGATACTTAAACTGCTGGAAATGCTTTTAGGAACAGAGTATGAAGGCATGCTGGTATCAAGACATTATGAGTTCGTGCTGCTCATAATCGGAGGCTGCTTCTACGCCATAACCAACCTGTATTATTATATACTTGTCATAATGCGCAGGCAGCAGCTCATATTCATGGACTATCTCATAATGGCCATAGGCGTTTTCGTCATTTCAAGGAGAGCCGTTACCGGATACGGGATGACGGGAGCCGCCGCGGCTTATGCGGCGTACATGCTGCTGCTTATGATAGTTTTTGCGAGCACGGTAAAAAAGGGCATGACCGCGGAAAAGGAGCAGACAGGTAATACTCCTGGCGGACCTGAAAATATATATGATAAAAAGTTTTGACATAATCATACCTGTATTCAGACCGGGGGAGACATTCCTCCGGCTTTTGTCCTGTCTTGAAGGCCAGAGGCTTAAATATTCAAAGCTCATAATATTTAACACAGTGCCGGATAACGATCCTTCCATGCGGGGAAAGCTTGAGGAGATGGTGAGCTCCACCGTTAAAAACATGGAGAATGTCATAATAAGACATATAAGCGAAGCCGAATTCGACCATGCCGGTACCAGACGGGCGGCGGCGGCTCTTTCCAAAGCGGACGCATTTATATGTATGACGGACGACGCGGTGCCGGCGGACGACAGGCTTACGGAGATACTTATAGGGGCCTTAAACCGGGACGAGCGCATAGCCATAAGCTACGCAAGACAGCTTCCCCGGAAGGAAGCGGGTCCGGCTGAGGCCTATACAAGGCAGTTCAATTACCCTGATAAAAGCTGCATAAAGAGCATAAAGGATCTTGACCGCCTCGGCATAAAGACATTTTTTGCATCCAACGCATGCTGCGCATATAAGAAAAAAATATATGATCAAATAGGTGGTTTTATCGACACGGCGATCTTTAATGAGGATATGATCTACGCCTCAAATGCCCTTAAAAACGGATATATGTCATATTACAGGGCGGACGCCATGGTATACCATTCCCACAGCTATACGCCGTTAAAGGAGTTTTCAAGGAATTTTGATCTCGGCGTAAGCCAGGCGATGCATCCGGAGGTGTTCGGAGGCATAAGATCAGAAAGCGAGGGTATAAAGCTGGTCCTTGGCACGGTCAGATACCTCAGTTCAAAGGGACGGCTTATGGAGATACCGGGATTTATCCTGAGGTCGGGACTTAAGCTTTTGGGCTACCGTTTTGGGAAAAATTATGAAAGACTTTCGGACAGAGCGGTGCTGAGATTTTCAATGAATAAAAAATATGCTGAGAAAATAGTGGCTGAAAGGCATAAACAGGATCATGGCAGATGATCCCGGAAAGGAGCTTTAAAACATGAAGGCAGTTATCATGGCAGGAGGACAGGGAACGAGGATAAGGAGCGTCGCTTCCGATATCCCAAAGCCCATGATACCGGTAATGGGAAAACCGGTGCTGGAATATCAGATAGAAAACCTCGTAGGCTCAGGCATAAGGGATATAATACTGGTCACCGGGTATCTGAGCTCATGTATAACGGAATATTTTGGAGACGGAAAAAAATTCGGAGCGGACATAAGCTGTTTTAACGAGTCTGTTCCAATGGGTACTGCAGGAGCCCTGTACTATCTTAAGGACCGGCTTCAGGATGATGATTTTCTACTCATTATGGGAGACCTGATGCTTTCCGTGGATTTTAAGAGGTTCATGGCGGCTCATAGGCAGTCGGGATCGGCTGTCACGCTGTTCGTGCATCCAAATTCCCATCCCCAGGACTCAGATATAATACTTACGGACAGAGAGTATGACCTGTCGGATTATTATGAGGATAAGTGCGGCCGTGAGAACCAGTCCCTTAAGGGGGTGAAGGCGCCAAAGGCCCTTAAGGTCACGGGCTTTATCGGTAAAAAGGATGAAAGGAAAGGCTATTACCACAATCAGGTGAACGCCGGGATCTACGCCATATCTCCTATGGTATTAAAAGCCATACCGGAGCCGGAGGGAAGAAAGGTGGATCTGGATAAGGATATCATAAGGCCTTTAACGGGAGAGGGGAAGGTCTCAGCCTACAGGTCGACGGAATACGTAAAGGACATGGGTACTCCGGAAAGATATGAGGAGGTGTCCCATGCGGTACAGACCGGTCTCGTGGAGGACAGGAACCTTTCAAATAAGCAGAAATGCGTATTTATCGACAGGGACGGGACCCTTAACAGGGAAAAGGGATTCATCAGCGCCCCTGAGGACATAGAGCTGTATGAGGGAGCCGCTGAGGCAATAGCAAAGCTCAATAAATCAAGATATCTGTGCGTGCTGATAACCAATCAGCCTGTGGTGGCCAGAGGCGAAACAGACTTAAAGGGTCTTGATGAGATACAAAAATGCATAGAGCTCAAGCTTGGCGAAGAGGGAGCCTATCTTGACGGCGCATATTTTTGTCCGCATCACCCTGACAGCGGATTTGACGGCGAAGTGAGAGAACTTAAATTCAGATGCTTTTGCAGAAAGCCGGAGCCTGGCCTTATCCTTAAGGCGGCAGAGGACTTGAATATAGATCTTTCCGGCTCATATATGATAGGCGACTCCACCGGGGACATGCTTTGCGGGAAAAGAGCAGGCGTGAAGACCATAGGCCTTAAGACCGGCATGGCGCTTAAGGATGGAAAGTATGACGCTTATGCGGATGAGATATGCGGTGGGCTTTTGGAGGCGGCAGAGTTAATACTTTCAAGGGAGCAGGAAGTTTGATCGGAGGTATTTTTATATGCTCGTCATAAAAACTGATTATCTTACTGACGATATGTATGACGCCCTTACTGACCTTGTCTTAGACGTGAATGAAGCTGACGGGGCTAAATACGCCGTACCGGATGATGCGGATTATTATGCCATAGCCTATGAGGACGAAAGCAGCACTGTAACGGTGCCGGAGGATGTGGATGCTGAAAAGCTTGATCCGGACATGATGAGGTCGGTCATAGCCATCTATGAGATGGGAGAGACTCATGAGGGCATGACAGTAATAGAGCTTTCGGCGTTTACAGGACCAGAGTTTCGGCAGAAGGGATGGTTCAAGACGCTCTTTGAAAGCATAAAGGAGGAGCTTTCAGCCTTTGCCATAAGGTTTGCGGTCTATGAAAATGATATAAATAAAGAGGCCCTTAGAAGCATAAACGCCGTTCATGAGCACGATGAGCTGATGATGGCCCTTACTGAAGATGCCGTAAAAAAGGCCGCCGCCTTATCGGAAAATATGGATATGGAGGCAGGCATTGAATCGGAAAGAGTTGATACTGAGGAAGGCTCCTTTGATGAAGGCAGGGTGGAAACGCCTTACGGAGAGTGCTTCTTCAGGGTATACGGCGAAAACGCGTATGTGTACGGTATACTAACCTACGACAGCTTTTTAAGGAAGGGCTTTGCCTACGCCATGCTTTTAAAGCTGTTCAAATATTTTGATGATATAAATGTATCCGAGGTGACGCTGGAGGTCTCGGCCTCAAACGTGCCTGCAGTAAGACTGTATGAAAAGCTTGGATTCACCGTGGTCGATAGACTGAGTTATTATTATGTGGTAAAATAATCCCTTATGATAAGGGGGACCACAAAAACACAAAAGATATCCTGGCTGATATTTATACTTTATCTTATTGCGATACTTTACTATACGATCTTTGCGGAATCCATGGGCAGGGCAAACACCGATCCGACGGACGATCCGAGGTTTAATCTCATACTTTTCAATGAGATAAACAGGTTTATAGTATACAGAGAGCAGCTCGGCATGAAGGCCTTCATGCTGAACGTGGTGGGAAACTGCGTTGCATTTATACCCGGAGGCTTTCTGCTTCCGGTGATAAGCAGGCGCTGCAGATCATTTATATCCTGCACTTTAGTGGGATTCGTCATCAGCTTTTTTATTGAATGTACCCAGCTTATATTCAGGGTGGGAAGCTTTGACGTGGACGATCTTATGCTGAATACCCTTGGGGTCGCCATCGGATTTATCATGAATGCGGCGATCAAAAAATTCAGGGCCTTCAGGAAAAGGAAAAAGGAATCGAGGATCGTAAAGATCAGAAAGATAGGCTAATGGCAGTCAAAAAAAAGATATATTCATATATAAAATATCCCTTCAGCCGGAACGGCTGGTTCAGCTTCGGCCTTTCGGCGCTGGCATTTATCCTCACACAGATAATAGTGTACCTGGCGGTAAAAAGTAAAGGCAGCGTCAGCCCGGTCACTGCGGCCCTCGGCTTATGCTCGATGCTGATAGACCTTACGGCCGTGTATTTTACGGCGGCAGCCTTCAGGGAGAAGGAAAAAAACTATATTTTCGCGGTGATAGGGGCGCTGCTTTCCTTAAGCGTGCTGATAGAATGGATATACATTTTTTCCAAATAATAAAGGAGCGGTTGGTATAAGATGGAACTAAACAGTATAGAGATAGACGGCAGCAGGGCTGCCCTTGAGGAAAGGTATGAGCTTGCCCTCGGAAGGATAAGGGAGTTTCCGGATTCCATGGCCGATATGGCGGTGAGGGAGTATTTTTCCGTATTGAAAGATCTGGTGCTGAACCTTGACAGGGTAAAAAAGGAAGGGAAAAAGGACGCGGAGATGAATTCCCTATTGTTCCATGACCTTGAACCTGAAAATTACCCTGATTCATTCCTTGATCCGGACAACGCCTTAAGGAAGCTTGGAAAGGAAAAATCGGGCATACTCTGCGTCTGGTACTATGAGTTCAGGGGAATAATCCCTTTTATGTTTGAAAACAGGCTTAAGGACGTAAACGCCATTCTTGAGACCACCATACAGCTCTATAATATTTTTGAGCAGGAACAGATGAATGTGGGACAGTTCCAGCAGCTCATAATGAACGAGCATCTCACGGACACGGTGTACGGATACATTTATGACTATACCGAGGAATTTGTGGCCGATTATGTGGAAAACGATCTGTGCCGCACCGATTCTTTTGCAAAGGATATCGTAATGAATGCCGACCTTACGGATGCCGGTGATAACTCATATCTGTACTGCTACGGGGAGTGGATCACCAGGGAGCAGCTCATGACGGCAAGGCTCATGGCTGCGCTTCCTGAAGAAACCATAGTAAGGATGGCAAGGGCGTACACTGACGGTTATATAAGGGGCTTTGAGCTTACCGGAAAGGATATCGGCAAAAAGTCCACTGTCGTATGCTATATGCCGGTGGGCTTTGAAAGATTCATGAGAGAGGCCGTAAAGCAGTTTGAAGAGGCAGGCCTTAAGGCAGTGATCAACAGAAGTCCTGTGCACATGATCAATAAAAAGCTGAGGGGCAATGTAAAGCCGGGATTTTACGGCGCTTCCAACCTGCAGTGCGAGTTTGACCATAGGGAGGATCTGTGCTATTTCTGGGGCAAAAAGCTTGAAGAGCATAAGCTCAGCGCTTTTAGAAACGCCTGTGAGAAAAACGCCGAAGCGCTCAGGAAGCTCTCAGGAAACGCCTGCGTGGAAGCCTTTGGAATGAAGGCCGGGGATCTAAGGACCAGCGAAAACGTGATGCATTTTTCAGAGCATCAGATAAAGGTCAATCAGGATTATATACAGAGATCCCATGACATCAAAAATGAGTTCGCCCCTGATGAGGAGACGAGCTTTACCATAATAGCATGGCCGACGCCTTCCATAGCTGAAAGGACTGCGGAGGATTTTTCCGAAGAAGGCATTTTAAACAGCTACAGATCCATATTTGAGGAATTTGTCGGTATAAACACCCTGCCGGTGGAAAGATGGAAGGAGATACAGCAGAGGATCATAGACGCCTTGGACAGGGCGGATCATGTGGAGATAAAAGGGGCCGGTAAAAATGAGACCATGATGACGGTAAGGCTCCATGAGCTTAAGGATCCTGCAGGAGAGACCAATTTTGAAAACTGCCTTGCAGATGTGAATATACCTGCGGGAGAAGTATTTACCTCTCCGGCGTTAAAGGGTACGAACGGCGTATTGAACGCAGGATACGTATACATAAACGGATATCTGTTCAAAAACCTTAAGCTGAGGTTCAGCGAAGGAAGAGTAACTGATTACGCCTGCGATAATTATTTTGATCAGGCTGAGGGCAGGAAGCTTATAAAGAAGGTCATCCTTGGAGATACGGAGGGACTCCCGATGGGAGAGTTTGCCATAGGCACGAATACGAAGGCCTATGCTGCCTCAAGGAAATACATGATAGAGGACAAGATGCCTGTGCTTATAGCTGAAAAGACAGGCCCGCATTTTGCAGTGGGAGATACCTGCTATTCCTATGAGGAGGATATCGAAACCTTTAATCCGGATGGAAAGAAGCTGATCGCCAAGGAAAATGAATGCTCGGCGCTTAGAAAGTCAGATCCGGAAAAGGCGTATTTTAACGTACATACCGACATAACGATACCTTATGAGGAGCTTCAGAGCATTACGGCGGTTTCAGGTTCCTCAAGGACAGACATAATCAGAAACGGAAGATTTGTGCTGGAGGGCACTGAGGAGCTTAATGATGCGCTTGAAAAGATCGACAGTGACAGATAAAAAAAGAATGGTCCCGGCAGTTTTTGCCATGGCCTTTATGCTTGCGGCTTCGTCCTGCGGGGACAGCGGGGATCAGGATACTATAGCGGCTGAAAGCCAGGCTGAGGAAGAGGCCGTGACTAAAGAAGAGACCGCATCTGAAGCGGATACCAAAGAAGCTTCAGCAAAGGAAAGATCTGCAGATAACGATGAGGGATCATCAGAGGCAGACGCGGAAACTGAAGCGGAGCAGAGGATAGAGTACGAGGGGACGCTTTCCGCCGGAGAAGCAAAGGAAAATGAGTCGCCGTATTATGGCATAATGCACGCTACTGTATTAAGCATAAACGGCAAGCAGGGCGACAGCAGCACCATATATACCTTCAGCGATAAAAAGGATCCTGATAACGGATGGTCATTTTCAGGCCTTGAGATAAGGGATATAGAGGCGGAGCTTGAAACCGGAGCCGATGTATGCGTGCTGTTTTCCGGGGATATTACCGGAGACGGTGAAAATGTTGAATTTATAGCTGTGCTCCCGGACGGTGAATATACCATGCGCAGGATAGAGGGAGAAACTGTCAGCAATCTTATGAGTACATTTACGGTGCTCACAGACGGCGGAGAAGAGATCACCTTCCTTAAGGATAACTGCATGGTGGATGAAAACGCCTTGAGCTCAGACAGCGGAGACCACGTTATAGTTTATTATGCCGACGGCGGGGAGCTGGGAAATTTCCCTGCAAGGGTATTTAAGGGAAATTGACGTAAAAAACTGAAAGGCCATGCATGTTCAATACTAAGATAGACGATTTTTCCATAGAGGCGATAGCCGAATCCGGACAGTGCTTCAGGATCGTTCCCTCGGAAAACGGGGGATACAGCGTAAACGCATTCGGGCATGTGGTGGATATCAAAAAGGAAGCTGACGGAAGCTTTACTTTTTCGTGCGATGAAAAAGAGTATCTGGATATATGGAAGGATTACTTCGATCTCGAAAATGATTACGAAAAATACAGAAGCATAGCCCTTAAGGACGACGAGTACCTGAACCGGGCCATAAGCTTTGGAAGCGGGATCAGGATACTTAATCAGGACCCATGGGAGATGCTGATCTCCTTTATCATATCCCAGAGGAAATCGGTGCCGGCCATAAGAACGAGCGTTGAGAGATTGTCGGCGATGTATGGGGAGGAGATCTCCGGGGGATATCATGCCTTTCCTGAGCCGGAGGCTCTTTTGAGGTCGGATACAGAGGGGTTAAGATCCTGCGGCCTGGGATACCGCGTTGAGTACATACAGAATGCGGCAGAGGCCGTATGCAGCGGAAGCCTTGATATAGAGGGGATGAAAAGGCTGAGTACGCAGGAACTTATAGAGAAGCTTATGGAGCTCAAGGGGGTCGGCATAAAGGTCGCCTCCTGCGTGGCCCTCTTTGGTTTTCACAGGCTGGATACTGTCCCTGTGGACGTATGGATGAAGAGAGTGATAGATACTGTATACGGCGGAAGCCTGCCTGAGGAGTACGCGCCTTACGCCGGAGTCCTCCAGCAGTATATGTTTAATTATGCCAGGATCAATAAAGTAGGTATCTGAGGATTTGAAGCAGCGTATAAACAGCATTATAAGGAGACTTGCCGCATTTACCGCAGCATTTTTTATTGCGGCGGGATTTTTTTCGCATACCTGCTTTTACATGTGGGCAAGGGCTGAAGCCTGGCCTTATCCCGGCGGTGAGATAACAGCGGAATCAGCGGTTGTGATGGATGCGGATACCGGAGCCGTTTTGTGGGGAAGGAATCAGGACGTACAGTATTATCCCGCCTCGATAACCAAGATCATGACGGCTCTTGTGGTACTGGAAAACTGCGAGCTGAATGAAAAGGTGCCGATAACTGCAAATGCGGTCTATGGGCTTGAGAGCGGAGCAACCAATGTGGCTCTTTCGGTAGACGACATACTTACCGTAGAGGATCTGTTAAATGCTCTGCTTTTGAGATCGGCGAACGATGCGGCAAACGCCCTTGCCATATATGTGGGAGGAAGCGTGAGCGGGTTTGCAGAAATGATGAATGAAAAGGCGGCGGAGCTCGGATGTGAGAATACTGATTTCAGGAATCCCAGCGGTCTGACTGATGATGAGCACATGACTACGGCTTATGATATGGCGCTTATTATGAGAGCCTGCGTCAATAATCAGGATTTTCTTGATATAGAGGCGAATGATAAGTATAAGCTGTCTCCCACTAAGCGGTATCCCGGAGGGCTTACGGTGTCTATGGAGCATAAGATGATGATCGATGGTACCGGATACACCGATGACAGGGTGATAGCCGGAAAGACCGGGTTTATAACCGCCAGCGGAAACACCCTCGTGACCTGTGCGAAGCAGGATGGAAGGAGAGTTATCGCCGTAGTGCTAAAGGACAGGACGCCTTATCATTATACGGATACTGAAAAGCTCCTGGACTTCGGTTTCAGCCAGTTTGAAAACCTTACCATAGATGATCCTGTAGGGCGTTTTTATTCTGCTCAAAGACTTGTGGCGGATAAGATATGTACCGGACAGAGCAGCGACAACATAGTCGCTTACGGGGACGCGGTAGTCACGGTGCCTAAAGGGAGCGGTACCGACGCCATAAGCGTAAGATATGAATATAACCTTAAGGAGGATGCGCCGGACAGGAGCGTAGCCCTTTTGAAGTTCTATATGGAGGACAGAAATGTGGGCAGCGTGTATCTGTTAAATGACAGCGAGTCCACAGTGGGAATAGCATCGCTGGAGCCGGATACTGCAGCTAAGGCGGCGGTGGGATTAAGCGTCGTCATAGCGGCGGCTGCAGGAGCTGCCCTGCTGCTTACCGGAGGCTTAAAGGCCAAAGCCGTTAAGGATGAAAAGCTCCGCAGGCAGAGATTTATAGAAAAACGAAACCAAAGGCTTGAGTCCATGGGCATGAGCGTCGAGGAATTTGAACAGTTCAAGAACGACAGCAGGATGAAGAGCAGACAGAGGAGAAATGAAAGGTCCGGATCATATAAGAGAAAAAATATTTAATTATGAGACCGTTTCATATGTCATAGCAGGCGTCCTTACCACGGCGGTGGACTATATCGTATTCATTATAGTAAATGAAGCGTTAAGAGCCCATGGCATATCGGAGATGAAGGCTGTCACGGCGGCTACGGCGGTATCCTGGGCAGCTGCGGTGCTGTTTGCTTATGCGGCCAATAAATTTGCGGTATTTAAAAACTTTGATATTAAGCCGGCACATATGGTAAGGGAATTTTCGGCCTTTGTTTCCGCAAGGGTCTTAAGCGGAGCGATAACACTTATACTGATGTGGCTTATGACCGGCTTTGCGGGATGGAACGAGTATCTGGCAAAGGTGATCACTTCCGTATTTAATGTGGTGTTCAATTATGTTGCAAGTAAGCTCTTTATTTTCAAAAAGTAGAAATGTATGCCTTTTAAGCTTCATTACCGTTTCTTTGATATTTTTGTTCGTGACGATCGCAGGGGAGGTATATCCTTTCGGGGATCAGTGCATACTGAGGACGGATATGTACCATCAGTACGCACCGTTTTTTTCTGAGCTCAGGAATAAATTAAGGTCGGGAGAGACACTGAACTTTACCTGGAATTTAGGGCTTGGAGTTAATTTTACCGCCATAATAGCCTACTATCTTGCGAGCCCATTAAATCTTTTGGTGGCTTTTGTGAGCGAGGACCATGTCATAGAGTTCATGACGGTGCTCATTATAGTAAAGGCAGGGCTCGCAGCGGCGTCGATGGCTTACTATTTAAAGTCGAATTCGCCGGAAAACGGAGCCGGCGCCTATCTGTTCAGCCTTTTTTACGGACTCAGCGGATACATATGCGCCTATTACTGGAACCTGATGTGGCTGGACGCGGTGATCATGTTCCCGATAACCGTACTGGGAGCGGAAAGGCTTATAAAGGGCAGGAGCGGCATACTCTACGGGGCGGCTCTTGGCTTCAGTATTTTTTCAAATTATTACATTTCCATACTTATCTGTATATTCCTTGTGTTTTACTTCTTTTTGTACAGCTTGGCGATCCTTGGTACGGATATAAGGCAGTTTTTCAAGGCGGGCATACGCTTTGCTGCATGGAGCCTTCTTGCGGCAGGTCTGGCCTCAGTCATGCTGCTTCCGGAGATCTACGCCTTTACCCTGACGGCTTCAAGCTCCAACGAATTCCCGAAGGTGTATACGGACTATTTTTCACTGCTTTCCGAGCTTGCAAGGCATCTTCCGATGGTGGAAACGGAGCAGGGGCTGGATCACTGGCCGAATATTTACTGCGGTACGGGAGTGCTGTTTTTAATAGTGTTGTATGTATCCAACAGGAGGATACCTTTAAGGGAGAAGGCGGCGTATATCGCCATGGCCTTTTTCATGCTTGCGGGCTTTGCCATAAACGTGCTTAATTTCATATGGCACGGTATGCATTATCCCAACTCCCTGCCGGCGAGGCAGTCCTTCATATATATCTTCCTGATACTGTTCATGTGCTTCAGGGCCTGGGAAAATACCGGCTGTATGACAAAGCGGGAGATAGTAAGGGCTTTTGCGGTCTCAATGATACTGATTCTTTTCTGGCAGGATACGGCTGAGGATGACGCCTTTCCTTTCGGGTCCTTTTACATGGCCCTTGTGCTTACGGCGGCCTATGCCCTGTTTATGCATATGTTCAGGAGCGGCAGGACGAGGCGCAGGCTCATAGGAGCCGCCGTGTTTATGACGGCGCTGATCGAGCTTTCGGCAAATACGGCCTATACCTCGATAACAACTACCTCGAGGAAGGCCTATACGGATGATAACGCCGATGTAAGGATACTTACGGCAGAGGCTGAAGGCCTGTCCGATGGATTTTACCGTATGGAGAGAAGCCAGAGAAAGTCCAAGGATGACGGAGCCTGGCTCAATTTCCCCTCCGCCTCCCTGTTCAGCTCCATGGCGAATGCGGACTGCAGTGATTTCTTCAGGAAGTTAGGCTGTGAGGCATCTACCAACGCATACAGCATAACGGGCTCTACTCCGCTGGTGGATATGCTGCTTGGGATCAACTATGAATTAAATACCGATGCTTATCAGGAAACGGGCATAAGCAGGATAATATCGGCTTTAGGCCATACGAACCTTTATGAAAATACCTATGCCCTGAGCCCGGGCTTTGTTATGCCTCAGAAAATGGCGTCGGAATGGATGATAGATTCGGATGATCCGGCTCTTGTGCAGAATTCCCTCTGCGATGCGCTTAAGACAGAACAGATACTCATACCGGTATATAACGGAGGCAGCTCCGTCGACGGGGAGTGCGCGGTGACCATAAGCGAGACGGGGCTTTACTACGCCTATGAGGAAAATTTTGACGCAGGAGATATTACCGTAAGCCGTCCGGCTAAAAAGAAAACCTATACAAATCTTGACAGAAGCTATTTTATGGAGCTCGGAAAATGTGAACGCGGAGAGCTTATCACATTTACAGCTGAAAATAAGGGATATGATCCCGGCATAATCATATACAGGCTGAACGAGAACGCCTTAAAAAGCATATATGAGATATTAAGCCCGGGAGAGCTGAAGATATCGGCCTTAGGCGACGACTATATAAGAGGTTCGGTCACGGTGGACACGGATGCCCTGGGATATAGCTATGACAGGGCCAGCATGCTCATGACCATACCGTATGACGAGGGCTGGAGAGTCTACGTGGACGGTGAAGAAACCGAGATATATAAGGGACTTGGAACCTTCATAAGCTTTTATGTAAGCGGCGGTGTCCATGATATAGAACTTAAATATTTTCCTAAGGGCCTTAAAGCAGGAGCTGCCATAAGCCTCATCAGCCTTATGATCCTTGCGGGAACGGCGGTGCTTCAGTACGGCCCGGGGCGGCTGAGGAAAACAGAGGCTCCTGATGATGCTCTGGATGACGTGGATAATCATGCTTTGGGCGATGGGGATAATCAAGGCTTGAAGATGGATAATTAATAAAGTATAATTACGTAATCATAAAAATACATGCTGCCCGCATGCGCGGACGGACATTTATATAAGGAGATCATATCAATGACGTTATTAGAGCAGTGGAGGAACAAGGCATACGGAGATGTGCTTGACGCAAGGCAGAGGGACCAGCTGTGGAACACTTACTTTGCAATAGAAAAGGGTATATACGAAAAGATACTGAGCGATCCGTCAAAGGTCTACGAGGGGACGCTTAAGGAACTGGCAGAGCTTTTCGGAACAAATATAGAGATAATGACGGGATTCATCGACGGTATAGATGATTCCCTTAAGGGCTACCACAACCCGATCGATACCATGGATGAGGATACCGTCCTCAAGATCGAGATCGATCCTGAGATGCTCTACTACAATATGGTGGGGGCAAAGGCAAACTGGCTGTATGAGCTTCCGGAGTGGGACAGCATACTTACAGAGGAAAAAAGGAAGGAGCTTTACCACAAGAACAAGGTTTCAGGTACGGTAAAGCGCGAAGGCAAAAAGGTTTATCCTAACGACCCTTGTCCTTGCGGAAGCGGCAAAAAGTATAAAAAATGCTGCGGCAGGAACGCATGAATTTAAATTATCCGCGATCCGGAGCAGTTGAGTCCGGGAAGCGTAAGGAACTGAATAGATTTCAGTTCCTTTTTTATAGGATCAGACGATGAATATAAAAAAAACAGTATTCTATGCGCTTGCCGTCGCGATAGGCCTCACGCTTTCATATGTGGAGCTCCTGATACCCGTTAATTTGGGCGTGCCGGGGGCCAAAATAGGCCTGCCCAATATTATGACCATACTGATGCTGTACGTATTTGGAGCGGCTCCGGCTTTTTATACGGCGGCTCTCCGAATAGTATTGAGCGGTTTTCTGTACGGCAATCTTTTTTCCATAGTTTATTCCTTTGCCGGGCTTATACTGAGCCTTGGGACGATGCTCCTGATGAAACGGACGGGAAGATTCGGGGTCCTGGGAGTGAGCAGCGTCGGCGGAGTCATGCATAACCTGGGACAGCTTATAATGGCGGCGCTTCTTACAAATATATATGTTTTTACCTATTTTCCCTTACTGGTATTCTGCGGTGTCATTGCGGGAATACTCACGGGAACTGCCGGAGGCATGATCACGGGAAGGATTTCAGTTTTTTTAAGGAAAACCTTAAATGAGATGTAAGCTATGTATGTGGCAATATAGCCTGCGATATGGTAAAATCATTAATTGTCGAAAATCGGTCTTATCAGGGCCGTATCATAATTTTAAACAGTTTTCGGAAAGAGTTTTATGGATCCTGATCAGTTAAGAAATAAAAAACAAAACAGGAAGAACGGGATGCCGGGAGGCGGCCCTGATCTGTTACAGAGTCTGCTGACCCTGTTTACGGTGGGGTGCATCGCGTTTTTTATAATGAGCTACGGACGGGCTGTCATAAGGGACCGTTCGAGCGCAGAGGTCTCCTACGACCAGTTTTATGACATGGTGGAGGCCGGAGACGTCGAGTCGGTAAGGTTTGATAATACCACAGTATCTATAAGCGTAAAGCCTGATTCTGAGGAGTACTCCCCGCTTATACATTATTATGCCTATCTTACGGATGACCCTTTAAGGACCCAGATGCTGCTGCAGCATGACGTTACCATATATCAGGATAAGCCTGATACCAGCGGCATCATATGGGACATACTCATAGGGGTAGTGCTGCCGTTTGCCTGCATATTCCTGTTCATGAACATCATGATGAGGAAGGCCGGAGGCTCCGGAGGACTGATGGGCGTGGGCAAGTCAAACGCCAAGATGTATATGCAGAAAGATACAGGAGTGACATTTGCCGACGTGGCAGGAGAGGACGAGGCAAAGGAATCCTTAGTGGAGATAGTGGACTTTCTGCATAATCCAGCGAAGTACCGCAGCATCGGAGCAAAGCTTCCTAAGGGAGCGCTTTTGGTAGGACCGCCTGGAACAGGAAAAACGCTGCTTGCGAAGGCAGTTGCAGGAGAGGCTGAGGTGCCGTTCTTTTCACTTACGGGTTCTGATTTTGTGGAGATGTTCGTCGGCGTCGGAGCTTCAAGGGTGAGAGACCTTTTTAAGCAGGCAAACGCCGTGGCCCCATGCATAGTTTTCATAGATGAGATAGACGCCATCGGAAAGTCAAGGGATTCGCGCTATGGCGGAGGAAATGACGAAAGGGAGCAGACGCTTAACCAGCTGCTTTCAGAGATGGACGGCTTTGATCCCGGGACAGGGATAATGGTGCTCGGAGCCACCAACAGGCCTGAGATCCTGGATCCGGCCCTGATGAGGCCGGGACGCTTCGACAGGCGTGTTATAGTTGAAAAGCCGGATCTTAAGGGAAGGGTCAATATCCTGAAAGTACATTCCAAGGGAGTGAAGCTGGACGATAGCGTGGATTTTGAGGAGATAGGCCTTGCGACGAGCGGAGCCGTCGGGGCGGATCTTGCCAACATGATGAATGAGGCTGCCATAATGGCGGTAAAGAACGGAAGGCATGCTGTAAGCCAGGCCGATCTGTTTGAAGCCGTGGAGGTGGTGCTCGTGGGCAAGGAAAAGAAGGACAGGATACTTTCCCAGGAGGAAAGGAAGATAGTTTCCTACCATGAGGTGGGACACGCCCTTATAGCCGCCATACAAAAGGATGCTGAGCCGGTACAGAAGATCACCATAGTTCCGAGGACCATGGGAGCCCTGGGCTATGTAATGCAGGTGCCGGAAGAGGAAAAATACCTCAATACCAAAAAAGAGCTGGAGGCAATGCTGGTAACTTTCCTTGGAGGAAGGGCAGCCGAAGCCCTGGTATTTGATTCCGTGACCACCGGAGCGGCCAACGATATAGAAAAGGCCACCGATCTTGCAAGGAACATGATCACAAGATACGGCATGAGTGAGAAGTTCGGGCTTATGAGCCTTGCCAAGGTACAGGATATGTATCTGTCAGGAAGAACGGTATTAGACTGCGGCGACGCCACGGCGGCGGACATAGATAATGAAGTAAAGAAGATGCTGGACAAGGCCTATGAGGAGGCCAAAAAGATAATCAGCGAGAACATGGAGGCCCTTGACAGGATAGCCGCTTATCTTATTGAGAAAGAGACGATAACCGGTAAGGAGTTCATGGATATTTTAAACGAGGTGAGAAATAAAGATGATATCGTTAAAGAAGAGGATCAGTAGGACAGCCGCACTTGTAATGGCAGGAGCTTCGCTTTTTACCCAGCCGGTATTTGCGGATACGGTGGAAGTGGCTTCCATGCCGACAGTGCAGGGAACGGCGGCTCAGGGCACAACGGTGACCGCTAATTCCGGTGAAAATTTCATAAGCAGCACCGGACCTACGGAGTCCAAGCAGTACGATGAAAACGGCATATTCGTTTACAACGCAGGAACGGGCCTTAACTCCACTGACAGCATAAGCACAATAGGGCCGGGCGGCTCTGTAAGCCAGTCGGGTTCCAGCCAGACGTCATCAGGGGAGACGACTGCGGCGACGCAGCCATCTGCAGACAATACCCAGGGCGCTTCAGGAGCTTCAGGACCTTTAGGATCTTCATCATCCGGCCAGACTTCGGCGACAGCGCCGGCAGGCTCAGCTTCAGGACAGATAACCATAGATCCGAATATAGCAAAGCCTGAGATCACGGCCGAGTCAGCCATACTTTATGATCCGGCAACAGGACAGGTGATATTTGAGAAAAACGCCGATGAAAAGCTCTATCCGGCTTCTACTACAAAGCTTATGACTGCGCTCCTTGCAGTGGAGAACCTGGATCTCAACAGTAAGATAACCATCAATGCGAGCGCAGTGGATAATCTTGAGAGCGGGGCGACTACGGCGGGAATGAAGGCCGGAGATACAATGACGGTGAACGACGCCCTCCATGCCATACTTATAAAGTCTGCATGCGAGGTAGCCAACGCCCTTGGTGAAGCGGTATCAGGCTCACAGCAGGCTTTTGCGGATCTTATGAATAAGAGGGCAGCGGAGCTTGGCTGCACAAATACGCATTTTGCAAACGCATCAGGCCTTAACGATACCGATCACTACAGCACTGTCAGGGATATGGCGCTTATAACAAAGGCTGCCCTTGCAAACGATACCATAAGGAATATGACATTAACGAAGACATATACCCTTCCGGCCACAAGCTCAAGAGGAGAGCTTTCCATAATCAACACCTGCAGGTTTGTTACGGGAGCTGAGAGCCTTGAGGGCTACCTTGGAGGAAAGACAGGCTATACCTCAAAGGCGGGAAGCTGCCTTGCATCCGAGGCAAAGGTTGGAGACAGGCAGTTAATTGCAGTCGTATTTAAGGCACAGGCGCCGCAGCAGTATTCAGATACCAAAAAGCTTTATGAGTATGCTTCAAAGCTTATGGGCATAAGCCAGACATCCGGCTCACAGTCTTCAGAGACAGCTGTATCCGGTAATTCAGGAAGCGCTGGAACAGGTTCTTCAGGAAACACTCAGAGTATATCGGGAAGCTGGGAGAAAACGGCTGACGGACAGTATAAGTATAAGAAAGCAGATGGTACATACTGCACCAATGAGTGGCTGGATCTCGGACAGAATTCATATTTCTTTGACGGAAACTCAATAATGTGCACAGGCTGGAAGCAGTTCACAAACGGATCATGGTATTACTTTAATCCGGCGGACGGTACCATGGTAACAGACAAATGGGTGGTTCAGAACGGAAAATCATATTACCTTAAGTCTGACGGAACCATGGCAGTGAACACCATAGTAAACGGAATGTATCAGGTGGACGCAAACGGAGTGTATATCAAAAAGGTAGGATAAGATTTGGATAAACGGGATAAGCGGTATACTGGCCGTGAGGAAGAAAAAAAACGTTTTATCATAGTCGGATGCTCAATCATTGTGATCCTTGTGATAATCGCAGTGATCGCGGTCTCCCACAGACGCAGGACAGACGCCCTCAGGGCGAGCGAGGCCCTTACCCGGGAGTCGGAGGCTGCCGCCCTGCAGGATGGGACTGCGGAGGAGACCGTAAGCGAAGAGGAGACGGGATTCAAGCTTACGGAGGACGAGGGGCTCAACCAGCTTGTAAGGGATTATTTTGACGCAAGGCTTGCGGCCGATACAGGCAGGATCTATGAGCTTTTTGGCCGCAGCGACGCATCGCCTAACGAGGCCTTTGCGGAAAAGCTTGCGGCTCAGGCGTCGTGGATACAGGGATATCAGGACATAGAGGTATACTCAATGCCCGGCACTACTGAAAATGAGGAGCTGTGCCTTGTTACCTATGAGATAGATTTCAGGCGTACTGATGCAATGGCTCCGGGGATCATGTATTTTTACGCTGAGGGCGATGGCTCAGGCGGATATACGATAGCGGAGACCCTTATGAAGGACAGGGTGGATTATGCTGAAACGGCTCTTTCCGCAGAGCCGGCAAAATCCCTCATAGAGGAAACGGATGCTGCCCTTAAAGAGGCTCTGGATAATGACGGTACCCTGGCTCTCATTTATACCTCGTTTTTGAACGGTGCCATATATGACGACACGTCAATAGATATGGACAGCGAGCAGAATGTGGATATATTCATGGATCCGGAGGATTCCATACTTGTGGACGAGGATACCCTTAAGGATATAGCAGAGGAAGCCAGCGAGGCGGCGTCTATTGAGGCCTCGGAGGCTGCCGGGGATGTTTATGAGACTGACTCCTCCGACGGACAGTCAGTGGAAACGGCTGCCCAGCCATCGGCATTAAGCCCTGAACAGGGCGCGGTAGCTGTCGGAGAACCTTCTGACGCACAGACTGTGTATACTGAGAGCCAGTCAGCGGCAGACGGGGCGTCAGACGGTACAGCGGCTTCAGAGGGCGTGCAGGAAGGAAGCGGTGAAATTGAAAGTCAGTGATTTTGATTATGATCTTCCGGAGGAACTTATAGCTCAGGACCCCCTTGAGGACAGGAGTTCTTCAAGGCTGCTGGTACTGGACAGGCGCTCCGGAGATACGAGCCATGAGCATTTTACGGATATAGTAAAATATTTAAAGCCCGGAGACTGCCTTGTAATAAATGATACAAAGGTCATACCCGCAAGGCTCCTCGGATTTAAGGAGGATACTGGGGCCCATGTGGAGATCCTGCTCTTAAAGCATAAGGGCGACCGCACCTGGGAATGTCTTGTGAGGCCGGGTAAAAAGCTTAAGACCGGAGCAAGAGTGCAGTTCGGAGACGGGCTTTTGAAATCGGAGATCGTCGATACGGTGGATGACGGGAACAGGATCGTAAGATTTGAGTATGACGGCATATTTGAGGAGATACTTGACAAGCTCGGAGAGATGCCGCTTCCGCCTTACATAACGCATAAGCTTAAGGATAAGAACAGGTATCAGACCGTATACGCCGTGCATGACGGTTCGGCAGCGGCTCCTACTGCGGGACTGCATTTCACTAAGGAGCTGTTAAAAGAGATAGAGGATATGGGGGTCAGGATAGCAAGAGTGACTCTCCATGTAGGGCTCGGCACTTTCAGGCCTGTAAAAGCAGAGACCGTCGAGGAGCACCATATGCACAGCGAATACTATATAGTAAGCGAAGAGGCGGCGGAAACGGTAAACGACACTTTAAGGTCCGGGCACAGAGTTTTTGCGGTAGGCACCACATCCACCAGGACTCTTGAATCTGCAGCGGTTCCAAACGATGAGTTTAATAAACTTAAGGCAGCCGGAGCGGACATAAAAAATATAGGCGGACTGGATATGGCGGTAAATGACGACGGGACATATGTACCGGAGTACAGGCTTACACCGGGCGGCAGCTGGACATCGATATTCATATATCCAGGATATAAGTGGAAGCTCGTTCAGTGCCTCATCACCAATTTCCATCTGCCTCAGTCGACGCTCATGATGCTGGTCTCAGCCCTTGCGGGCAGGGATCATATAATGGCGGCTTACAGGGAAGCGGTAGAGAGACGGTACAGGTTTTTCAGCTTCGGGGACGCAATGCTCCTTAAGTAAAAAATAAAAACAGGATACTGTACAAATCAAATGACATGTGCTAATATACAGGTGTTTAGTTGCTAAACTAAACGATGTATATCAGCACATGTTTTATATTTGACGTGTCAATAATATTTTAATTTATGGAGGCAGAAAATGGCAGATCAGGACAGGAACATCATATCCATAGATGACATAAGGAGAGCGTACGAGCGTATCAAGCCCTATATAAGGCATACTCCGCTTTTGGATGCCTATAACCTCAAGGGACAGGTAGGCTGCAGGGCTTATTTCAAGCCTGAGATGCTCCAGTATGTCGGAGCCTTCAAGCTTCGCGGAGCCCTCAACGCCGTACTTTCCATGACGCCGGCAGAACGCGCAAGAGGCATAATAACAAGCTCATCGGGCAACCACGCCCAGGCCTGCGCATTTGCAGGACAGGTTTTAGGCATACCTGTAACCGTAGTCATACCTGAGGACGCTCCGCATGTTAAGGTAGAAAACGCAAAGGCCATGGGGGCTAACGTTATCCTATGGGACAGGGACGCAGATGCGCGCTGGGTCAAGGTACACGAAGAGGTGGAAAAGCACGGCTATAACATAGTACATCCTTATGAGGACCCGAGGGTCATGGCAGGACAGGGCACCATGGCGCTGGAGATACTGGAGGATGAGCCTGACATGGATATGTTCATAGTTCCTATCGGAGGAGGCGGACTTATCTCAGGAGTAGCGACAGCCGTTAAGGAGTACAGGCCGGAAAAGAAGGTAATAGGCGTTCAGGCTGCCAACAGCGCCGCATACTATGAAAGCAGGAAGGCCGGAAAGCAGATGAGCGTTGAATGTCTTCCTACAGTCGCTGACGGATTATCCTGCAGGAGGGCTGCAGATCATGCTTTCTCAGTAATAGAGAGATATGTGGATGATATAGTTACAGTTGAGGAAGACGAGATCGTAGAGGCAGTACGCTGCGTGGCAAATAAGGCAAAGCTTATAGCAGAGCCTTCGTCATGCGTCGGAGTAGCTGCGCTCCTTTATAACAAGATAGACGTAAAGCCTGAGAACAAGGTGGTAACAGTGCTTACTGCCGGTAACTGGGACATAGCAGATCTTGGACACATGTATGTTGGAGATCAGATAAAGAGCGTTAAATAAATAAAAAGATCAGCCATATCTAAAAGCCGCTGCTTAAGGGAAAGCTCCTATAAGCAGCGGCTTAGTATTTCCGATGAAAAATACCCTGTTTACCATATCCTGTTTACCGGGACCGGCCGTCAGCACGTTTTATTAGGACTCTTTATTTTTATGGCGGCCGCCGGCCTTTATTTCCGAACATATGAGGCCGGAAAGCGTAAGCAGGGTGCCGAGTCCGGTCATGAAAGTAAAAGGCTCCTTAAGTATCAGTATCGATGCGATAACGGTGATCACCGGGACGAGATAGATATATACGCTGGTCCTTATGGCGCCAAGGAGCTTTACAGCGTGATTCCATGTGACAAAGCAGGCAGCAGAGGCACCGAGACCCAAAAATAAAAGATTTGCAAAGTTCAAGGGCTTTGTAAGGGAGCTTATATCAGGAGAAAAATCCATAAACCTAATTACCGGTATCATGAATATAATTCCGTAGCAGAAAATACGGCGGGTCGTAAGGAGAGTATTGTAGCCGAAGCTGCTGATCTTTTTTGTAAGAACTGAATAGCATGCCCAGGTAACGGCGGCAAGCAGGGCTAAGATATCTCCAAAAGGGTTAAGCTTGAGCTCTGAGCCGCTGAAGCTTATTATGGCTATGCCCGCCATGGACAGTATGAATCCGATAAAAAATCCTGCTCCAAGCCTCTCGCTGTGGTCGATCATTATGCGGGAAAGGATCGCGGTAAAAAACGGCGCGACTGCCACCACCACGCTCACATTGGAAGCCATGGTGAAGGTAAGGGCAATATTTTCCAGCAGATAATACAGGCAGATGCCGGTAAGTCCTGCAAGGGCAAATACGGCCTCCTCTCTGACACTGCGGCTTTTAAAGCGTTTAGGATATGCAATGAACAGGGCCAGAAGTCCCAAAAGAAAACGTATAAACAGAATCTCCACGGGAGCAAAGTCCCTCAGCAGAACTTTAGTGGATATAAATGTGGTACCCCATAAAATGGCGGTAAAAAAGGCGGCGGCATGCCCCTTTATCAGTTCGTCCTTCATAATGGATATCTCCTGAAAATATGATAATATGGCAATATCTTATCACAATCTTAATGAAGGAAAAACTAAAGTATTGCATTCCGCTATGCCTGCAAATAAAATAGAACTGTAATAATTATAAATTTCAGGCTTTGTATAAAAAAATTTATTTCAGGAGGGCCAGATCATGCTGAATACAGGAACAAAAGCGCCGGATTTCACCTTACCGGATCAGAACGGTGAAATGAGGAGTCTTGAAAGCTACCGTGGACAGAAGGTCATATTATATTTTTATCCCAAGGACATGACGGCAGGCTGCACAAAGCAGGCCTGCGGCTTTGCCGAGCTTTATCCGCAGTTTGTGGAAAAAGGAGCCGTTATACTTGGAGTGAGCAAGGATACGGTGGCATCGCATAAGAAATTTGAGGAAAAATACGGACTTCCGTTTACGCTTTTGTCGGACACTGAAAAGGAAGTGATCCAGGCTTATGACGTATGGAAGGAAAAAAAGAATTACGGCAAGGTATCCATGGGCGTTGTAAGGACCACCTACCTGATAGATGAAGAAGGGATAATAATAAAGGCCTTTGACAAGGTAAAGGCGGCTGATAATCCGGCGGATATGCTTAAAGAACTGGAATGAAGATAATAATCTCACCGGCAAAGAAAATGAAGGAAAATACCGACAGCCTGAAGCCTAAGGGGCTGCCGGTATTTTTGGATGAGGCTAAGCAGCTCCGGGACAGGATCAACGGGTTTAATTTGGAGGAGCAGAAGGCGCTTTGGGCCTGCAGCGACAGGATCGCCGCTCATAATTCTGAAAGATTTAAGCATATGGAGCCTGATAAGGCCGGGACTCCGGCTATACTGGCTTACGACGGGATACAGTATACCTATATGGCGCCGTCGGTTTTTGAGGAGGGCCAGTTCGATTATGTCGAAGCAAACCTCCGTATACTTTCCGGGTTCTACGGAGTGCTTAAGCCCATGGACGCCGTTGTTCCATACAGGCTTGAGATGCAGGCCAGGCTTAAAATGGACGGATATAAGGATCTCTATGGATTCTGGGGAGACAGGATCTATAAGGAGGTGCGGGATGAAAGCGGCGTGATCATCAACCTTGCCTCGGCGGAGTATTCGAGGTGTGTTGAAAGATTTTTAAGGCCTGAGGATGTGTTCATTACCTGTGTATTCGGAGAAGAGGAAAAGGGAAGGATAGTACAGAAGGGCGTATACGCCAAGATGGCAAGAGGCAGTATGGTCAGGTATATGGCAGAGAGAAATATCTCCGATCCGGAACAGCTTAAGGACTTTAGTGTCGGCGGATATCATTTTGAAAAGGAACTGTCGGACAGGGAGAAATACGTCTTTATACGCGACAAGTCACGGGATGATATGGAGTTATCAAAATGAGACAGGGAGGAAAGTAACATGTTTCTCAAGTTTAATGCATTAAGATACAGATATCCATCAAGAAGGAGAGTGATATACGGAAGCAGGGGCATGGTGTGCTCCACTCAGCCCCTTGCTGCAAATGCCGGGCTCGATATGATAAAAAGGGGAGGAAACGCCGTTGACGCCGCAATAGCCACGGCCGCCTGCCTTACAGTGCTGGAGCCTAATAATAACGGACTTGGGGGAGACGCCTTTGCGATCTGCTGGATAAAGGATAAGCTGTACGGGCTCAATTCCAGCGGGCCTGCACCAATGGCTGTGGACGCTTCAAAATTCAGGGAAAAGTACGGCGATAATATCCCTTCCCACGGCTGGGCGCCGGTGACGGTGCCGGGGATCCCGTCCGCCTGGGCTGAGCTCTCAAATAGATTTGGAAAGCTGAGCCTAAAAGAGGTACTTGAGCCTGCAATAGATTATGCGGATAACGGCTTTCCGGTGCAGCCGTCAACTGCATACCTCTGGGATAAATGCTTCAGGGAATATAAGGAAGCGTTTGACGGACCGGAGTTTGAGCCCTGGTTCGATACATTTGCAAAAAACGGCCGTGGACCGGAGCCGGGAGAGATCGTACAGCTTAAGGACCATGCGGCTTCCTTAAGGGAGCTTGCCGAAACGGACTGCGAATCATTTTACAGAGGTGCCCTGGCAGACGAGATAGACGAATATTCAAGGAAAACCGGAGGATATCTGAGAAAAGAAGACCTGGCGGGATTCAAGGCCTCATGGGTAGAGCCCATAAGCGTGGATTACAGGGGCTATACCGTTTCAGAGATACCGCCTAACGGACACGGGCTCGTGGTACTCATGGCCTTAAGGATATTGAGCGGGTTTGACTTTGGAAGAGAGGATAAGGATAAGCCGGAAACCTGTCATAAACAGCTGGAGGCCATGAAGCTTGCCTTTACTGACGGCAAGGCCTTTATAGCTGATCCGGAATACATGCGGGCAAGGATCTCCACACTGCTTTCGGATGAATATATAAATGGACGGAGGAGCCTGATAGGGGATGAAGCGCTGACGCCATATGCCGGAGATCCTTATTCCGGAGATACGGTCTATTTCTGCACGGCAGACGGCGAAGGGAATATGGTCTCGTTTATCCAGAGTAATTATAAGGATTTCGGCTCCGGCATAGTAGTGCCTGGTACCGGCATAGCCCTGCATGACAGAGGCTGTAACTTTTATCTTGATCCTGAGAGCGATAACTGCATAGCTCCGGGTAAAAAGCCATATCATACCATAATCCCGGGATTTTTATCAAAGGACGGAAAGCCGGTAGGCCCCTTTGGAGTCATGGGAGGATTTATGCAGCCTCAGGGCCATGTGCAGGTGGTAATGAATACGGTGGATTTTGGAATGAATCCTCAGGAAGCGCTGGACGCTCCAAGATGGCAGTGGACCGGAGGGAAGAAGGTGCAGATGGAGAGATATTTCGACGCTGACACTGTAAGAAGGCTTAAGGCCATGGGCCACGAGATATCGGTGATGCCGGACAGGTATTCCTTTGGAAGAGGCCAGATCATCTGGAGATCGGAGGAGGGAGTCTTATGCGGGGCAAGTGAGCCGAGATCCGACGGAGGGGTTTTCGCCTGGTAAAAAATATTTGCATTTTAACTGATATGGTGATATTATGTCAAAAGGTAAAGGAGCCGTCTAACAGGGGTTCCTTTATTTTTTTACAGGATATCGTATGAGGAAACAGTGGATAAGATAAGGATAAATAAATATTTATCGGAACAGGGTATTTGCTCAAGACGCGAGGCTGACAGGCTTATAGCCTGCGGCAGAGTCATGATAAACGGCCTCCCGGCAGGGCCGGGAGACAGGGTCTCAGAGGCTGACAGGATATCTGTAGACGGTAAGGAGATCGAAAAGAGATCCGCTGACAGCTATGAGCTTATCGCCTTCAATAAGCCTAAGGGAGTGGTGTGTACCTCTTCCGACAGGGACAGGGCGGTAAACATCATAGAATACATTAACTATGGAAAAAGGATATTTCCGATAGGAAGGCTGGACAAGGATTCAGAGGGCCTCATACTATTGACCGATATGGGTGACCTGGTGAACAGGGTGAACAGGTCGTCATACGGCCACGAAAAGGAATATATAGTGAGCTGCGAAAGGCGGCTTTCCGAGGGATTCCTTAAGAAGATGTCAGAGGGCGTCGAGATAAAGGTGCCCGGCAGGCAGGAAGGCGAATACAGGTTCGTCGTAACTGATCCATGCAAGGTCAGGAAGCTTTCCGAGGATACCTTTGACATCGTCCTTACCCAGGGGCTCAACAGGCAGATCCGGCGCATGTGCGCAGCCCTGGGAAACCGCGTAACGGAATTAAAGCGCGTAAGGGTGATGAATATAGAACTTGGAGGACTGAAAACAGGGGAATACAGGCGCATTACAGGAAAGGAACTAAAGGATTTTATGCGCCTTATAAATGATAAAGAGGAAACGGGCCTTAAGGGACCGTCATTTACAGGAGGAAACAAGATATGAAGCTTATCCTGCCGGAGCATTATGATCCAAAGCTTACCGTAAGGGAAACACAGGAAGCCATTAAGTACATAAGGGATACCTTCCAGAAGGAGATAGGCAAGGAGATGAATCTTGAGCGTATCTCAGCGCCGCTTTTCGTGGAAAAGAGCAGCGGTCTCAACGATGACCTTAACGGCGTGGAGAGAAAGGTATCCTTTGATCTCGCGGCAATGCCGGGAGAGGAAGTTGAAGTGGTACAGTCGCTGGCCAAGTGGAAGAGGATGGCCCTTGGAAAATACGGCTTCAAGCCAGGCGAGGGGCTCTACACAAACATGAACGCCATAAGGAGAGATGAGGAGCTGGATAATCTCCACAGCGTTTATGTGGACCAGTGGGACTGGGAGAGAGTCATAACTAAGGAAGAGAGGACCATAGAGACTCTTGAAAAGACGGTAAGGACCATATTCAAGGTGATAAAGCATATGGAGCATGAGGTGTGGTATAAGTACCCTCAGGCTGTTTATCGTCTGCCTGACGATATCGTATTTATAGACTCAGAGGACTTAAGGCGCAAGTATCCGGACCTCACTCCAAAGGAGAGGGAGAACGCCATATGTAAGGAATACGGCGCAGTATTTATCATGAGGATAGGAGATAAGCTCGGTGACGGAAAGCCGCATGACGGAAGAGCGCCGGACTATGATGACTGGCAGCTGAACGGAGACATACTGTTCTGGTTCAAGCCTCTTAATATGGCCATGGAGATATCCTCCATGGGCATAAGGGTCTCTGAGGAGAGCCTGCATGAACAGCTTAAAAAGGCTGACTGCCTTGAGAGGGAGAAGCTTCCTTTCCACAGGATGATACTTAACAGAGAGCTTCCGTATTCCATAGGAGGAGGTATAGGACAGTCAAGATTATGCATGCTGCTGCTTGGAAGGGCCCATGTGGGCGAGGTCCAGGCGTCAATGTGGCCTGAAAGCATGAGAAATGAATGCGCGGAGCATAATATAATCCTGTTCTGATCACACAGTAAACAAATCAATAGAATCAATATTAAAGACCTGTCTTCAGGCCGGTAAAAACGGCCAAAGGACAGGTCTTGGCATTTAAAAATAAATACTGCCGTGGATACGGAATTTTGCTCAGCTGTTTTCGTTATTGGTAAGCCTGCGCAGGAGATACAGATACACATCCTGGCTGCAGTTTCTCCAGTTTGTGCACATGTCGCCGGCGACACGGCTGTCCGGAATGGCAAGATCTATGGAAAGTATGGTCGACTTACCGTCCCGTGCCGCAAGGTGGACTATATATCCATCGCCGCCGTCGCTGAAATACTCGGCGGTGATGCCGGACTCCGACCTTAAGCTGAATTTGTTGGCCTCGAGATAGGAATCCATATCCTCTATGGCAGCTGAGGAAATGTCGGAAACAAAGAAACCGAGAGCTTTGGTTCCGTCGTCAGTTATTTCATAATGGGTGGTGTTGCCCGACTGCCTTGAGGAAATGAGATTGGACTCGCAAAGCTCAGTAAGGACACTCTGGAAAGTAAAGTAGGTCGTGTATTCCTTATCCAGAAAAAATTTTGAAAGCTGTGAATTGGTAAGTGGAAAGCTGACCTTGTCAAGCATATACAATATCATCAGCTTATATAATGTTTCAGGCTCCTGGATCATTTAAGATCTCCTTATTAATAGTTTCAAGTGTGACAATTATAACATATAACTATGGAAATAGCACTCGGGTCTGTGATAAAATATTATGGTTTAATGTAGAGTTTTAAGAGGGCTTTTGGATAATAATGAAGGATAAGATAACTAAGCTTGCAAAGGGAATAGCCGAGCTTGAAACGCCGCTCATACGGATAGAGCCTGAAGCGGCCGAAGGACGGATCAGGTCCGGCAGCAGGGATTTTTTTGATCTTGAGCTGACAGGCGAAAACGGCTGTACCATTAAGGGAGTCTGCGTTTCCGATGATATAAGGGTAGCACCTGAAACGGCCATGTATGCCGGAAGAAGGGCCAATGTGCGCATATCCGTGGATGCTTCGGGACTTAATGAGGGAGATACCGTTAAGGGCAGCCTTAAGCTTATAACAAATGCAGGAGAGATAGATTATCCTTATTCGTTTACGGTAACGGCTCCGGCGGAAAAGCTTTATGAAGAGGAAACATATATAATCGAGGATCCTCTTAACTATGATGAGGTACTGGACGCGGGAGAAACCGCCCCGTCCGGGAACGACGGCGCTCAGGCGGCAGGAGGAAAGAAGCGCAGGCTTCCAAAGGATGACGGAGAGCTTTCCGAGCTTGTTTCCGAAATGATCCGGGAAAAGGATGGATCACAGTTCGCATTTAATGCATATAAGGAAGCCATAGCAAGGGGCTTAAGCATCACACGCCTTTATGAGAGCTATGTTCAGGCGTATCCTGACGGGCTTGAGGAGCCGATGCCGAGAGAGGTGATACTGTATTTTTCATATGACAGCGAGGCCTCTTTGGAGCTGTGTGAAAAAATATACTATAACATAGTAAGATTCGGGGACCAGGATCCGGAAGCAGCAGAGACCTTTGCTTCAAGGATGAGTGCCTTCGCCATGAATCAGGCACTTTCAGGCAGGATCAACAGGAGGCTTGCCGCGATATATGACAAAATGATCTATCCGGGTATGATAGACCTGAAGGCTGCGGAGGTGCTGCCGGATATATTAAAATGCCACGAGATCGTCATAACAAAGGGCAGCGCCGACTTTATAATCCTTTCCTATCCTGAGCTTAAGGAAAGAATGGGAGCAAGGGTAATTGAAGCAAGGGCATATATACCTGTTTATTTTAAGAACGCCAAGATAGATTTTTACAAATACGGAGACGACCTGGAAGAAGATGCAGCAGAATCTGATAATGCTTCAGGTGCATCTGAAGCTCAGGGCAATGATAACAGGGCAAAATGCGTGAACGATCTTGTCAGGTATGAGGAAAGGGCCCTGTTTGACAAACCGGAGCTCTTAAAGAAATGCTTTGAGATCGCGCCTGGCCACAGGATGCTGAAGCTTGCAGCCTGCAGGAGCATACTTGAGGAGGGCAGCGCAAAGGGAGACAAGGCAGGGATACTGACGGACAGCCTTAAGGATCCTTCATTTACGGATGAATTCAGATCTGCAGTCATACGCATGCTCTGCCTGGAAAAAATAAATACCTCATGGATGAGGTATTTAAGGGAGGAAGATTATACAAGCGAGGTACGTGCTCCGCTTTTTGAGGCGCTGATGGGGGCGTCGGACCTTCAGGGCGCATACGCCCTAATAAAAAAATACGGAACGGAGAATATCGACGCAAGGCTGTTGGTAAGGCTTGCCGACGGGCTGCTCATGGAAAAGACGGCTACAGCGGAGGGAGACGGATTTTTCCTGAGGCTGTGTTCAGGACTTTTTAAAAACGGGAAGACCTCCGACCGCATACTTGAATATCTGTGCCGCGAATATACCGGCTCTGCGGCGGACATGCTGTCAATACTGAAGGCGGCCGGCAAAAAGAATCTTGATATATCTGATATGCCGGAACGCATACTCACATTTGAGCTGTTTACGGATGAGAGAGCGGATATTGACGGCATATTTAAAATGTACATATCCGGTAAAGGATATGACGATCTCATCGTGAGGGCTTATCTAAGTGTCAGATGCGAGGATTATTTCCTGAATGAAAGAACGGTTGACAGAGAGATATTATTCGGCGCTCTGTACAGTTATCTTAAAGGGTCAGAGGATCCTTTCAGGCTTCCGGTCATTTACCTGATTGCAATGACTTCATATTTTTCAGAGAAAGACTCGCTCGATGACGAGGAAAATGAGCTGGCGCAAAAGCTTACGGACTGGCTGATAGATCAGGGGCTTATATTCAGATATACCAAAAAGCTCAGGAAACTTATAAATATCCCTGAGGAGATCTGCTGGAAGTATTACATAGAGTACCGGGCAGAGGAAGCCGGTGCAAGGCCAAAGCTGCTTATTAAGATACTGCCGGACGATACCGAATTCCATGTGGCGGAAATGAAAAGAGTCTACAGAAATGTTTATGTGGCGGATATCGTCCTGTTCCTTGGAGATAAGCTCCATTATCTTATATACCCTTCGGCTGAGGCAAAGGAGGCCGTGGAGGAAGGCACCATCAATGTGGTGAAGTTCCATAACAGGTCCAACGACCGCATGAGGTGCATAAATCTCATGCTTAAGGCCATTGCGGCCGGAGATGCCGGAGCGCTTAAGGAAAATATGCTCAATTACGTGGAAAACAGCGAGATAGTAAAAGAGCTTTTCAAACTGGAGAATAAGTGATGTCAATGAATATCGGGGTCGATCTTTGTGATGACTACATAACCGTATACTGTGCTGAGGAAAAGAGCATGATCAGCGTGCCCGCAGTAATATGCAGGGAGAAAAAGGAGGACGTCTGGTATATAGGGGAAACGGCCTACAGGACGGCCCTTTCAGGAAGCGGGGTGCTCACGGATAAGCTGCTCAGCCTTCTTAAGAAAAACGGTACGTCAACCATCTCCAGAAAGGCGTATACGGCAGGACAGCTCATAGCCAGGCTGCTTTCAACTGTGCTTTCACAGATACTGAACGGTTCTCCCATAAGCGATATAGAGAACATAACGATAGCCTTAAGGGATGCGGACAGACAGGAGATGGACGGGATCCTTGAGGCTGCCGTAATGGCGGGCGTGGAAAAAGACAGGATACATATGATCAGCCATCAGGAGGCGTTTATACATTATGTGATGGCGCAGGATAAGGAGCTTTCCTACAATATGGCTGGGCTGTTTGACCTTTCCGGAGAGGATTTAAGCTTCTGCAGCCTAAAGGTCATAAGAGGCGGAGGAAAGAACAGCATAGCGGCGTCAGGAGGGGAGTTAGAGGAAAAATTCAGGACAGGGATACTCAAAAACGACTCCGGCTCAGAGCTTGCAGACAGGATAATGACGGACGCTGCAAAAAAGTATCTTGGAAACGGCATATATTCCTCCGTTTTCCTTACCGGAAAGGGATTTGAACGGACGGACTGGGCCAAAGGATTTATAGAATTTGTCTGCAAAAAAAGAAGGGTCATATACGAAGCCGGGCTTTTTGCCATAGGCGCGGCGTATTTTTCCGCAGGACAGTCGGCGGACAGCGCCGGGTACCGTATATTCTGTGATACCAGGACGCCGGCGGAGGTATCGCTTCAGGTCGTGATAAATGACAGGAAGTCAAAGCTTGTCATGATCCCTGCGGGGGTGCCATGGTATACGGCAGATGCATTTGCCGAGGTGCTATTAAAGGGACAGACAAAGGTGGATATAGACATAGAGGCTCCGGGAAGAGTTTCCTCCAAAAAAAGCGTAAGCATACCGCTTGAAGGGTTTCCGGCGAGGCCTGACAGATGCACGAGGGTATCCGTAAGGGTAAGATGCGAGGACGGAGAAAGGCTCAACGTCAGCATAAAGGATATGGGCTTTGGGGAGATATATCCGGCAGAGGATGTATCTGTTTCAAAGCAGATCGCTCTTTAGGGCAAAGAGCCGTATTTTGGAAGGATCGTGGATATGGCATTGCTGTTATGCAGGCAGACGGCTTCAAGGCCGTTTTACCTATCAAAACTTAATATCAATATATGGAGCGAGCAGGAACTCTGCTACTGTATATATAATAATCCGCTGCTCTGTATGCAGAGCCTTCCCGACGAAGGCCTGTTCAGCTGGATAAACGAAGAACTTAAGATGAAAAAGCTCTCTGACCGCCTTATGATGATGACAAGAGCCGGAGAGGGAGCAGACGCCATGCTTTCAGAGATAATCCAGGAATGCAATTATCTGGATACTCAGGAAAAAGCCGCGTTTATAAAAAAGCTTTCCGAGTTTAAGGATCTCTCAGGATACGACATGTCGTATATGGAAGGCAGGGCTCTTTTTGATTCAGGAAATTATAACGCCGCATTTGAGTGCTTTTCGGATGCTGTAAGGCAGCTTGAAGCTGATTACAGGCGTTCGTCAAAAAATGACGATGCTAAGCTTAAGGATCATAATGAGATAAAGGCTGATCTATACTGTGATATGGCGGCCGTCAAAATGCAGATGTTCGACGAGAAATCGGCGGAAAGGCTCCTTGAACTGTCAAAGGAAACTTTTTACAATGACAGGGCCGTAAGGATGAGGTATCTGATAGATAAAAAGGGAGACCTTCCGGAGGAGGAGCTTAATAAGCTGGATGAGCTGGTTATGAAAGCGAAGGAAAATGCCAGGGAAACAAAAGCTTATCGCGATGTTGAAGCAATATTTGAGCTCGATACTGACAGCATGTTAAAGGAGGCCGGAAAAATAGCCGCCGCATGGAAGAAGAGCTTCAGAAAGATGTAAATGTTTCAGGGGAATATGTTATGAAAGAGCTTGCAAAAAACTACAATCCCGAGGAGATGGAGGGACGCATCTATCAGAGATGGATGGACAAAAAGTATTTTCATGCGGATGAGGATTCTCTTAAAAAATCCTTCTCCATTTCCATGCCGCCTCCAAACGTAACGGGACAGCTGCACATGGGACATGCGCTGGATAATACGCTTCAGGACACTTTATGCAGATATAAGAGGATGAAGGGCTATGAAGTCCTGTGGCAGCCCGGCACGGATCACGCCGCCATAGCCACTGAGGTCAAGGTCATCAATAAGCTCAAGGCCGAGGGAAAAGACAAGCACGATCTCGGCAGAGAGGGATTTTTAAAGGAAGCCTGGGCCTGGAAAGAAGAGTACGAATCCAAGATAGTCAACCAGATGTATAAGCTTGGAGTATCGGCTGACTGGGACAGGATACGCTTCACCATGGACGAGGGCTGCTCAAGAGCCGTGGAGTACGTATTTACGGATCTGTATAATAAGGGGCTCATATATAAGGGAAACAGAATGATAAACTGGTGTCCTGTATGCAAGACCTCTATTTCTGACGCAGAGGTAATACATGAGGATCAGGACAGCTTCCTCTGGCATATCAGATATCCGGTGGCAGGAGAAGAGGGCAGGTTCCTTGAGGTGGCTACCACAAGGCCTGAGACCATGTTTGGAGATACTGCTGTGGCGGTAAACCCGGAAGATGACAGATATAAGGACCTGATCGGTAAAAATGTTATACTTCCGCTCCTCAATAAAGAGATACCGGTGGTCGGGGACGAACATGCAGACATGGAGTTCGGCACGGGATGCGTCAAGATCACGCCTGCCCACGATCCTAATGATTATGAGGTCGGAAAGCGCCACGGTCTTCCTGAGATATGCATAATGCATGACGACGCCACCATAGATCTTCCAGGTACGAAGTACGACGGAATGGACAGATACGCTGCAAGGGACGAGGTTGAAAAGGACTTAAAGGATCAGGGATATCTCGTTAAAAAGGTACCTCATACTCACAGTGTCGGAACTCATGACAGATGCGGAGCCACGGTAGAGCCTATGATCAAGCCTCAGTGGTTCGTAAAGATGGACAGGTTCGCCGAGCACTGCAAAAACGCATTGGAAAGCGGCGAGTTAAAGTTCATACCGGAAAATTATTCCAGGACCTACATGAACTGGGTAAATAATATCAAGGACTGGTGCATAAGCAGGCAGCTCTGGTGGGGTCACAGGATACCTGCCTGGTACTGCGACAGCTGCGGAAAAATATACGTAGGACACAGTGCGCCTGAGGCCTGCGAATGCGGCTGCAGGTCATTCACACAGGATGAGGATACCCTGGATACATGGTTCTCATCTGCACTCTGGCCTTTCTCTACCCTTGGCTGGCCTGAGGATACAAAAGCATACAGGAAGTTCTATCCAAATGACGTGCTTGTTACAGGATATGACATAATATTCTTCTGGGTCATCAGGATGGTATTCTCCGGCATCGAGCAGACAGGAAAGTGTCCGTTCTCCAATGTACTCATCCACGGACTCGTAAGGGACGAGCAGGGACGAAAGATGAGTAAGTCCTTAGGAAACGGAATAGATCCTCTTAAGGTAGTGTCAGAGTACGGAGCCGACGCGTTGAGAGGAGCGCTGCTCACCGGAAACGCCCCGGGCAATGACATGCGCTACTCAGAGAAAAAGATCACCAATGCAAGGAACTTTGCCAATAAGGTATGGAACGCCTCAAGATTCGTCATAATGAATGTTGAAAAGGCAGGAGATGAAGAAAGGCGCGTATTTGAGGAGGCCGGAAAGGACGAGGGCCTCGGGAAGATACCTTGCGGTATAAGCCTTCAGAAGGAGGATAAGTGGATCCTGTCAAGGCTTAACGGGCTCGTTGATAATGTTACGAGAAACATGGACAGCTTTGAGCTGGGAGTAGCTCTTGACAATGTGACCGGATTCATGTGGGATGAGTTCTGTGACTGGTACATTGAGATGGTCAAGAGCCGTCTTAACGGTGAGGATAAGGAGAGCCGCAAGGCGGCGTTCTGGACCCTTAAGACGGTGCTGGTTTACGGATTAAAGATGCTTCATCCGTTCATGCCATTTATTACAGAGGAGATATACGACAATATCACGGATGAGGAATCAATAATGATATCCGCTTATCCTGAATACAGCAGCGAGCTGGTATTTTCAGAGGATGAGGCTGACGTTGAGAGCATCAAGGATGCAGTACGCGCCATAAGGAACATGAGATCAGAGAAAAATGTTCCGCCGTCAAAGCGCTCCATGGTATATGTGGTGGCTGAGGATGAAAAGGTAAGGAGAGCCTTTGAGGAGATGAAAAACGTCGCGAAGGGCCTGTGTTCCGCCTCGGATATAATCACCATGGCCGAAAAGCAGGGTATCGATAAAAACGCCGTATCCCTTGTTACTAAGAACGCCTCCATATACATACCGTTAAGCGATCTCATAGATCCTGAAAAAGAGATAGAGAGGCTGAAAAAAGAGGAGGAAAGGCTGAAGGGAGAGCTTAAGCGTTCAAGATCTATGCTTTCAAATGAAAAGTTTACCTCTAAAGCGCCTAAGGAAAAGGTAGAGGAGGAACAGAACAAGCTCCTCATGTATGAGGAAATGATGAAGAAGGTAGTGGAACAGCTTAAAGAACTGGAGGGCTGAAACGCCGCCCCATAGATCAAATAATAATATTGACACCGTGTCAAATAACTGCTATTATTTCGTTACTGACACAGTGTCATTTTTATTGGTTTAAATTTCTGACTGTTAATCAAGCCCTTTCATGATACGCGGAAACTCTCATGGAGCGGCAGGTAAAATGATCGCCAAGGAGGTCAAACATATGAGTTCAAAGGTTTATTTTTCAAGAGAGATCACGCCTGAAAAGGTAGTCGAGCTTTATCATAAGCTTAATATAAAACTGCCGGGCAGGGTTGCGGTAAAGGTGCATTCGGGAGAAAAAGGGAATCAGAACTTCCTGCATCCTGAGTTCTGGAAGCCTGTGGTGGACGAGGTAAACGGCACCATAGTAGAGTGCAATACAGCTTACGGTGACGCTTCCGGAGGGGTGCGCGATAATACGGAGGACCATCTTAAGCTTATTGAGGAACACGGATGGAACAAATATTTCAAGGTGGATCTGATGGATGCCGAAGGCCCTGATCTTATCTGGCCGATACCTGAAGGAAAGGTATTAAAGGAAAATCATTTAGGTAAGGATATAGCGGATTATGATTCGATGCTGGTGCTTGCTCATTTTAAAGGGCATCCTATGGGAGGCTACGGCGGAGCGTTAAAGCAGCTTTCCATCGGCTGCGCTTCCAGAGCGGGAAAAGCGCTGATTCATTCTGCCGGAGTGACGGACGACCGCTATGAGACATTGGAGAAGCATGCGGATAAGACGGCCTTCCCGGAGGCAATGGCAGATGCTGCAATGAGCGTGGCAAAGCATTTTGAGGGAAGGATAGCCTATATAAATGTTATGAAAAATCTTTCCGTGGACTGCGACTGCTGCATGGTGGCAGAGGATCCGTGCATGAAGGATATAGGCATACTTGCTTCCCTTGATCCCGTAGCCATAGACCAGGCCTGCATAGATCTTGTAATGAATTCGGATGATCCGGGCAGGGAGCATTTCATGGAGCGGATAAACAGCAGAAACGGAATACATACGATAGAGGCGGCTGCGGACCTCGGATACGGTACGCGCGAATATGAGCTTATAGAGATTTGATATGGCTTAAAGGGAGGTGGATACGCCATGAGGATTTTGACAGCGTATTTTTCAGGAAGCGGGATCACCGCTTCGGCCGCAAAAAAAGCGGCGTCGGCAGTGGGAGCGGATATATTTGAGATAAGGCCAAAGACGCCTTATACTTCCGCCGACTTAAACTGGATGGATAAAAACAGCAGGACCACGATAGAGATGAATGACGAGGCATATCGTCCTGAAATGGCGGACGCTGCGCCGGATATGTCAGTTTACGACGTCATACTGCTTGGATTTCCAATTTGGTGGTATGTCGAGCCGCGTATAATCGATACATTTTTAGACAGTGTAGATTTGAGCGGAAAAACAGTCATACCTTTTGCAACTTCAGGGGGAAGCGGTATCGACAGGGCCTTAAAGAGGCTTAAGGGGCTTTATCCTGAGGCTGTATGGAAGGATGGCGGTCTCTTAAACGGACGCGACCCTGCCGAATGGGCAAAAAAGGTCTGCATGGGATAAGGTGAGCCATGCCAAGGTGTTCAGAGGAATTAACAAATTCACGCAGGGATGAGATCATAAACGCCTGCGCGGCTCTGTATGAGAGCATGAGCTTTAAGGAGATAACCCTTAAGGAGATAGGAAAGATAACTTCATTTACCAGGACTTCTATATACAATTACTTTCAGACAAAGGAGGAGATATTCTTAGCCCTCATGCAGAGAGAGTATGAGGAGTGGGTAACGGATATCTCAGCCATAATGAATGGAAATGAGATCATGGACGTCGAGGCGTTTTCAGACGCCCTGGCGAGGACCCTTGAAAACAGAAAAAGGTTATTAAAGCTTATCTCCATGAATCTTTACGATATTGAGGCTGATTCGAGCCTTGAGAGCCTGATCTCATTTAAAAGGGCTTACGGAAGCTCAATACTGGCGGTTTCCAACTGCCTGAGGAAGTTTTTCCCTAAAATGACTGAAGCAGAGATACAGAATTTTATCTACGCCTTTTTCCCGTTTATGTTCGGCATATATCCGTATACGGAGGCCACTGAAAAACAGAAAAAGGCCATGGACGAGGCCGGGGTGAATTACGTCTGCCTTACGGTCCATGACATATGCTTTCAGATGATATCAGGGCTCTTAAAGGGATCTGCCGCGGCGGTGCAGGATTAAATGAAATGACCGGGCACCATTTGGGCACCATTTATGCCTGTTTAAGGCAAAAAAAAAAGGGATAAAAACGGACATAAAGAATCAGTGAAAAAACATGAAAAATCCGCGTAAAGCAAGGCTTTGCGCGGATTTTTGTTTAAGCGGAGTGGGAGGGATTCGAACCCTCGTGGCGTTGCCGCCAAACTGATTTCGAGTCAGCCCCGTTATGACCACTTCGATACCACTCCAAACTATGCAATTATTTCACACATTCGGTAAATTTGCAAGCACTTATTGTATTTACGGGCGTCAGTACGGGTGTCAGGCTCAAAGCCCCATTACCCTGATAAGCAGCACCCAGGACATCGAATAGTAGGTGACGACTGATATGAGGTCGCTGACTGTCGATATCAATGGTCCTGAAGCTACGGCAGGATCGATGTTTATCTTTTTGAATAGCATCGGTATCAGCGCGCCGACTGCCGCGGCTATGGTCATGGCGATCAGCAGGGAGGCGCCTACGCAGCCGGATATGGCAAAGGACATACCTGCGGCCTGGCCCTTTATCAGCATTATATACAGGCCGACTATAAGGGTGGAGCAGAGTCCCAGTATGAGACCGTTGCTGAAGCCGACCTTCATTTCCTTAAGCACATGCATGCTCTTTTGTTTTGCCGTAAGGTTTTCATCCATGAGGATACGTATGGTAACGGCAAGGGACTGGGTCCCGGAGTTTCCGGCCATGCCGAGTATCATGGACTGGAAGAACATTATGATCGTCAGCTGCGATATTACCTTTTCGAATACGCCAACTACCGAGGATACTATGAGGGCCAGCAGCATAAGTACGGTAAGCCACGGAAGACGTTTCTTCATGGAGTCCTTTAATGGCTCCTCAAGCTCCTCCTCGGCTATGATACCTGCAAGTCGTGCATAGTCCTCTCCTAATTCCTCATCCACTACTTCGATGATGCTCTGGGAGGTGATAACGCCGAGCAGCATGTTGTTGTTATCAAGCACCGGGATCAGGTCCTCGGAATAATCCTTAAGCTTTTCTATACAGTCATCTATCTCCTCGGTACCGTAAACATAGGGGTATGAGGTCATTATAAGCTCCTCCAAAGGAGTTGACTGCCTCGCTATTATGAGCTCCTTTAAGCCTATCGCTCCGCAGAATACGTCCTGATCGTCCAAAACGAAAAGGGTGGAGATGTTATCGTTTTCCGACGCCTGCTCTATAAGGGCGCTCATGGCTCCCTTTACCGTAAGGTTATCGTGTATGACTATATAGTTTGTGGTCATCTTTGAACCGATCTCATCCTCATCAAAGGAGGCGAGGAGAGCCACATCGCGCCTGAAATCATCATCCACGAGATCCAGTATGAGCCCTCTTTTTGTACGGTCCAGCTCCCTCAGGATATCTACAGCGATATCCGAGTCCATATGGCCTATTACATCGGCTGCTTTTTTTAAGTCCATCTCACCGAGATAGACAGCCGCTTCGTCCTCATCGGCATACCCAAATATATTTGAGAGTGTGTCCACATCCAGGACTCTGTAAACCTTTTTCCTGAGTGCCGGAGACAGCGGAAACAAAGCCTCGGCTATATCGTTGTCATGATAATCGCTGAGCTTGTCTCTCAATACCTTTGGCGATGCATTGCTCTCGATGATACCGACGATCTCGGCAACGTAATCCGGCTTTTCAGCCGGCTCTGTATCATCTTTTACTGATTCCGTATCGGAGTTTTCAAAGATGTCTTCTCTTTCGTCCATATCCGTGATCCTTTCTACATCGAAATAAAAAATCCATGCAGCACAAGCGGATATCACCGATGATATGAAGTTGTTTTTGCTCCTGAGAAATTAAAAGCCGGTACGGGCTTCCGGAAATAAAAACAGGTAACATAAGCACGGTGCATATCCGGTTGTTAAATTGTACTTTCGACTATGACCGTCGCCTGCGTCCACTTATGTTCACCCGCCTTTGTAATTGATATTTCAAGAAATGATTTTCAAACAACTTTAAGAATAAACTTTCATTTTGCAAATTTCAAGCAGTTAAACGTAAAATGTAAAAGAATTTATCATAAGCATCGTGTAAAGTCACCGGTCCGAATGTCCGGCAGCTACTGCGGCGGCCTCAACGAACCACTTGCTGCCTTCGTTAAAGAGATAGGATGTGCGGCTGCCGATGGAAACGGTATAGCGTATCCCTCCGCCGGAAACATTTCCTGACGCCGCACGGCATTTGTACAAAACTCTGTCTATGGTAAATATCCTGCCGTTTTCCCAGCGTATGCACCGCGGGTGTACGGTGCCGTCAGCGTCGACATCGAGGTTGACGGAAACATAGGCCTTCCGGTAGTGCTTATCTGACATGTATGCCTCCTGTGTGAAATAAAAGTAAGCTGAAAATGTAATAAAAATAAAATCAAAAACGACATTGCGGTACAGTATTTCGTGTGATATCATGAAATACGAACAAAATTTCATGCCGATAAACGCATGATAACACGAACGTGTTTTCGTGTCAATGATCTGCCGGGATATATAAGGCGGGATATCCGCCGTAATGTATTTGTTAAAGAGGTACTACATGATATTTAAAGACAGGCTTAAAGAGAAGCGAACAGAGGCCGGGCTGACTCAGGCCGAGCTTGCAGGTCTTGCAGGAGTGACGGCGCGGACGATACAGAACTACGAACTCGGAAGCCGCAGGCCGTCTAATATGGAAACGATACAGCGTATAGCTGACGCGTTGAAAACAACTCCGGCCTATCTTTTAGGCAGCAGCGGAGCCTATGTGGTCGAGGCCGGCATAAGAGGCGGACAGTCGGCGGCAAGGGACATAGACGAGCTTGTAAGTGAGGTGACGGGGCTGTTTGCCGGCGGCAAGCTGAGCGATGAGGCCCTTGACGGAGCCATGCGGGCCCTTAACGAGGCCTACTGGATAGCCCGGGATAAGAATAAAAAATATGCGTCAAAGGGATCGGAAAATGATAAGGCCGGCAGCTAAGGGCCAGGGAACGGAGCGGAAAGAGTCCGGTTTATTTTTTACGGAGGAGGTCTTATGAATTCTGAAAGACTTTCTGCCATAGGCAGCGGTCTTGTAAAACGATATGGCACAAGGGATCCCTTTATTATTGCGAAAGAGCTGGGGATAGAGGTCCTGTTCTGCGACGGCTTCGGCCCGTTAAAGGGTATGTATCGCGTGATAAAGCGCAATCGTTTTATATTTATAAATAAGGACCTGGAGCCTAAGATGCAGAGGATAGTATGCGCCCATGAGATAGGGCATGACCGGCTGCACCGCAGCATTGCGGGAAGCGGCGTACTGCACGAGTTCATGCTGTATGATATGACGGCAAAGCCGGAGTATGAGGCCAATATAGTTGCGGCGGAGATACTCCTCGATACGGACGAGATACTTGAGTATATTTACAGGTATGGATATACCTCGGAGCAGATAGCAGGGAAGACGGATACGGATATCAATCTTGTGGCGCTTAAGATAGCCCATATGGCTGAGACGGGATATGACCTGAGACCCGTGGAGCACAGGAGCGATTTTCTTAAGTAGATTATAAATTCAATTCGGAACTTTTGAAAAGCACATGGATAAAAAGGAAATATACAGATTTTTAGATGAGAAAAATATAAGCTATGAGGTGACAGAGCATAAGGCTGTCTATAACATGGCTGAGTTAAATGAAATAGACATGCCTTATCCGGATGCAGACGCCAAGAACATTTTTATAAGGGATGACAGGCATGAGGCCTACTATATGATAACCGTAAAGGGAGATAAGAGGGCGGATCTCAAGGCTTTCAGGCGGGCTAACGGCACAAGGGCTCTGAGCTTTGCTTCCGAATCAGAATTAAAAGATATATTAGATCTGATACCGGGATCCGTTACGCCGCTGGGACTTTTGAATGACAAAGAAAAAAAAGTCAGGCTGTATCTGGATAAGGAATTATCTGACGGGGCCGGGATCATTGGAGTACATCCAAATGATAACACGGCAACAGTCTGGCTTAAGGTCAATGACCTTGTGGAGATCATAAGGGAACATGGCAGTGAGGTGCATATAACGGATATAGCAGGGAGGATATGAAACAGCGTACGTATATAGCCATAGATCTTAAGAGCTTTTATGCATCGGTAGAGTGCAGGGACAGGGGGCTTGATCCTCTGGATACCAATCTTGTGGTGGCTGATGAGAGCCGCACGGATAAGACGATATGCCTTGCAGTGACTCCGCCGCTTAAAAGTTACGGCATATCGGGTCGGGGAAGGCTGTTTGAGATAAAGCAGCGCGTAAAGGAGGCGAACGCCGGAAGAAGGCACGATGCGCCTGGACATAAGCTTACGGGAGCATCCTGTTCAATGACTGAACTGAAAAACGACCCCTGCCTTGCGATAGATTTCATAACGGCAAGGCCGCGCATGGCACGCTACGTGGAATACAGCACACGCATATACGGCATATATATGAGGTATGCGGCACCTGAGGATATCATAGTTTACTCCATAGACGAGGTATTTATGGACGTGACGGATTACCTTGGCATATACAGGCTCTCAGCCCGTGACCTGACAATGAAGATAATACTTGAAGTCCTAAGGGAGACCGGGATCACGGCGACGGCAGGAATAGGCACCAACCTGTATCTTTGCAAGATCGCCATGGACATAATGGCAAAGCATATACCGGCTGACGAAAACGGAGTACGCATAGCCGAGCTTGATGAGATGAGTTATCGCAGGGAACTGTGGCATCACCAGCCGCTTACGGATTTCTGGAGGATAGGGAGTGGCTACGCTAAAAGGCTCGAGGAAAACGGAATGTTCACCATGGGGGATGTGGCCAGATGCTCAGTTGATAATGAGGACATCCTGTATAAGCTGTTTGGTAAAAACGCCGAGCTGCTGATAGATCATGCCTGGGGCTGGGAACCGTGTACCATTGTGGATGTTAAACAGTACAGGCCGGCAAACAACAGCCTTTGTTCCGGACAGGTGCTGCATGAACCATACGACGCTGAAAAAGCCGGAATAGTTATCAGGGAGATGGCGGATTCGCTCTCCATGGATCTTGTAAGGAAAGGGCTTGTAACGGATCAGATAGTGATAACGATAGGCTATGATATAGAAAACATCAAGGATCCTGAAAGGAGACGGAGATATCACGGCAGCATAGTTAGGGACGGTTACGGAAGACTGATACCAAAGCATTCCCACGGCAGCGTCAGGCTTGGAAGGCATACATCCTCCTCAAGGATGATGATCAATGAGGCGCATAAGCTTTTCATGAAGATAGTAAACCAGGATCTATTGATCAGAAGGATGAATATAACGGCGGAGCATGTTATACCTGAGGAAAAGGCGAGGGCGCCTTACGATATGTATGAGCAGATGGATATCTTTACAGATTACGAGAAACTTGAAAGGGAGAGGAAAAGTCAGGAAGCCGAGCTGGAGAGAGAAAAAAGGCTGCAGAGGGCAGTGATAGACATAAAGGGAAGATACGGAAAAAATGCTGTGCTTAAAGGTCTTAACCTTGAAGAAGGGGCAACGGCAAGGGACAGGAACGCACAGATAGGAGGCCACAAAGCTTAATGAGATCAGAAGACAGCTATGATGACATAATAAACCTTCCGCATCATATATCATTAAAGAGGCCTCAGATGCCGATGCATGACAGGGCCGCGCAGTTTTCGCCATTCGCAGCGCTTACCGGATATGATGAGGCCATAAAAGAGGAGGGAAGGCTCACTTCAGGAAGGATAGAACTGGGAGAATACGAAACTGAGCTGTTAGACAGGAGCTTAAGAGATATCCTCGAGCATATTGATGAAAGGCCTTATATAAGCGTCATATATTTTGAACCGGACGAAAGAAAGTCAGGAGGAGCTTACATGGAGAAATCCGGAAGGCTGAAACGGATAGATGAGTATGAGAGGAAATTATATTTCACCGATGGTACGGGCGTTGATATGGATAGTGTGATCGAAATAAACCAGGACCTCATACGGATATGAGGTCGGCAAATGAGGCATGTATATAATCCGCTAAGGAAGCGGCGTTAAGTATCACCTGTACTCCTCGCTGTCCTGCGCTTACGCTGATCTCATCAGCATTCAGGGCAGTTTCGTGGATATATGTCGGGAAAAGCTTCTTCATGCCTATGGGAGAACAGCCGCCGCGTATATAGCCTGTGACGGAGATAAGATCCTTCATAGGTATCATTTCGGCCTTTTTATTTCCGGAAACTCTGGCAGCTTTTTTCAGATCGACTTCATAATCAACGGGAATAACGCATACAAAATAACCGGCCTTATCACCGTGCAGCACGAGGGTCTTGAATACTGTAGCATGGTCGAGTCCGAGGATATTGGCGGCATGGGTGCCTGAGAGGTCGTTTTCATCGACTTCATATTCAAGATGTCTGTAGTTTATGCCGGCCTTATCCAGCAGGCGCATGACGTTTGTCTTTGTTTCTTTTTCCTTATTTTTTGACATGAAATTTATTTATCCAAAAATGTTCAGCTTGTTATATATTTTTATCAGGCATAAGTATATAATAAAAAGCTCAAAGAGATAAATGTATTTATTTTAGTACACTGTGCTCAGGAGGGCGTCATGAAATCTGATTTAGGAAATGTTATGAACCAGGAGCAGCTTAAGGAAAAACGTAATCAGTCAAATGAGAAAAAAGTGTGTGCTGAAAAAGGCCCGGTAACGGATGAACTGATAGAGAGGATGAACAGGTGGTGGCGCGCGGCAAACTATCTGTCGGCAGGCCAGCTGTATCTGCTGGACAACTCTCTGTTAAAAGAACCGCTCACGATGGACATGATAAAGAAAAAGATCGTAGGACATTGGGGCACGGTGCCGGGACAAAACTTTGTTTTTGTACATCTTAACAGGGTGATAAAGAGATACGATCTGGACCTGATACTTTTATCAGGGCCCGGACACGGAGGGAATTTCCTGATAGCCAACGAATATCTGGACGGTTCCTATAGTGAGATATATCCAAATGTTTCCCAGGATATCAAGGGGATGAAAAAGCTGTTTAAGCAGTTTTCATTTCCAGGCGGGGTGCCGTCCCACTGCGCTCCCGAAACGCCTGGCTCCATTAACGAGGGCGGCGAGCTTGGCTACAGCATAGCCCATGCCTTTGGAGCTGTATTTGATAACCCTGAGCTTATAGCCGCTGTAGTTGTAGGAGACGGAGAGGCCGAGACGGGCCCGTTAGCGACCTCCTGGCACAGCAATAAGTTCCTTAACCCGGTGACGGACGGAGCCGTGCTCCCTATCCTGCACCTTAATGGCTATAAGATAGCAAACCCTACGATATTTGCTCGGATGTCCAGAGAAGAGATAACTGATTTCTTCCACGGATGCGGCTGGGAGCCTTATTTTGTAGAGGGTAATGAGCCGCTTGCCATGCACAGGCTTATGGCGGAGACCTTGGATAAAGTTATTGAAGAGATACAGGAGATACAGGAAAATGCCAGAAAGAACAATGATACAAAAAGGCCGAGATGGCCTATGATAATACTCCGCACTCCAAAGGGCTGGACAGCGCCGAAGATAGTCGACGGGCAGAGGATAGAGGACAATTTCCTTGCCCATCAGGTACCGATAGCCATGGAGGATGATCATAACCTTAAGCTTTTGGAGGAGTGGCTTAGGAGCTATCATCCGGAAGAGCTTTTTGATGATGAAGGCAAACTGTTTAAAGACATCGCGGAGCTTGCGCCGGAGGGTCACAAGAGGATAGGCCTGAACCCTCATGGCAATGGCGGAAAACTCTTAAAAGAGCTTAAGATGCCGGATTACCGGGAATACGGAATAGACGTAAAAGGACATGGGGAGATAGACGCCCAGGATATGTCAAGGCTCGGAGAGTTTGTAAGGGATATAATCAGGCTTAATGAAGATAACAGGAATTTCAGGGTATTCGGGCCGGATGAGACAAATTCCAACAGGCTGAACGCTGTTTTTGATGTCACGGACAGAGTATGGAACCTTGAAAGATATGATACGGATGATCATCTTGCGCCTTACGGCAGGGTAATGGATTCAATGCTGTCGGAACATATGTGCGAGGGATGGCTGGAAGGGTATCTGCTCACAGGAAGGCATGGATTCTTTGCCACATATGAAGCCTTTGCAAGGATAATAGATTCCATGGCAGCACAGCATGCAAAATGGCTTAAAGTCTGCCGTGATCTGCCATGAAGCGTTTTGTCAAGTGCTTTTTTGAGTTATTGACGCAAATTCTTGTGAAAGTGCGAAAGTGCAAAGTGCAA
>CALWLS010000009.1 GCA_944381575.1 uncultured Lachnospiraceae bacterium
GATTTTCAATACCTCTGTGCTTTCCATAACTTTTTGTCAGTCCATCTAACATTATCACCGCTTGTTTCATAATAAATATTCCTCCTTGTAGAAATGATATTTTAACATTTTCAGAATATTCTCCATTTCGCACACGATTCTATCAAAATCTGACACACCTTCAATCTCGTCTACAATACCGTATCCAATATGCATCAATGTGCGGAACAGTAGTGGCGCATCTTCGGGATGCTTGAATTTTACCAGATCGGCATCACGGAGCATCAGATCATGCAAGTGTTTTTCACCTTCTTGCATTAAGTCCTTAATGTGCTCCGAAATTTCAATGGATGGCTCTTTTGCAACACTTATAATAAAAGCGACGATATAGGGATTCTTTTTCAAATTATCTATCTTCATGATTATGGCTTGCTGTACACGATCAAAGAAATCTGCGTTTGCATATAACGCCTGTTCCTGATAAACTGCTTTCATTTGTGTGCTGCTGTGTTCAACCAGATATTCATAGAGGTTTTGCTTTGTACCAAAATATTGAAAAAGGGATGCCTTAGAGATGCCCGCCATTTTTGCAATGTCGTTAATCGATGCTTTTTCGTATCCATGCTGAGAGAAGCAAGATAGTGCTGCATTTCTAATTAAGGTTTGCTTTTCGTCAGAAAGTGCTAAAAATTTTTCCATAATAACCTCCAACAAATAACCGATTCGGTTATTTTGCTATACTATATCACGAATAACCGATTCGGTCAATACAAATGTGCGTTTTTGTTCATAAAAATCGCCCGTGAGATATCTCCCACGGGCGGCAAAATAATCAGCTTTCTAAAGGCTTATATTCAGTTACAGTTTTCAAATAGGTTTCAGGATTGCCGTTCAAAATCAAGTCTGCATATCCAATCGGGTCAGTGTAAATCAGATAGTCAAGCTCTGACCGCTGATACATATTGTCAGCAACTTCATTCTCCACGGCGATGGTATCAATGGCAATCATGCTGCCATCAAAGAATTTCAGCTCCACACAAGCGGTATCCATGTTAAACTCACAAGAAATCAATCTATCCATAAGAAACCTCCATTTTACGGGATGTTAGATTATCCCAAAATATTTGAATGCTTCTCGGATTGCTTTCTCTTTTTCTGGCGGACACAGGGGCTGTCTGGAATCTTCGGATTTTGGCAGATTGTAGTTCTTGCCAACCTCAATCCCACATTTCCGCTTAATCTGTGAGATATACAGGTTAGACACCTTTAATCCGCTATGTTCCAGTACATAGTCCTTGATCTGCGTGTAGGTTGCCCCATCCTGAAATTCGGACATATCCATATCTTCCAAAGAGAACTCAACCCGAATCTTTTTCGAGTCGACCTCGCCCTTGGAAAGCAAGACAACCGTCTCCACATTATTGGTCCAAGGGAACTGGTCGACAGCCACGGCCTTAATGAGCCTGTATCCTGCATCATTTAAGACCACCAGGTCCCTTGCGAGGCTTTCCGGCTTACAGCTCACGTAGATCATGTTTTTGACTCCGTAGGCTATTATCTTTTTTAAGGCCTTTGGATTTACTCCGTCCCTCGGAGGGTCCAGGACTATCACATCTGGAGCCGGGAGCTCGTCAAGGGCCTTTAAGACATCCCCGGCAATAAAATCACAGTTTGAAAGCCCGTTCTTCTCCGCATTTTCCCTGGCAGCCTCAACAGCCTCCTCAACTATCTCCACTCCAGTCACATGTCCTACGCATGGAGCAAGTATCTGGGCTATGGTCCCGGTCCCGGAATACAGATCGTAGACCGTCATGTCCTTATCAAGCTCGTCTATTATAAATTCCCTCACCTTGGAATATAAGACCTCAGCTCCTTTGGAGTTGGTCTGGAAAAACGAGAACGGCGAGATATCAAATTTAAGTCCCAGGAGCTCCTCGGAAATGTGGTCCCCACCGTACAGCACGCTGGTGCCCTCATTTTTAACGGCGTCAGCCTTCGAGTCATTCACGGTATGGAGTATACCTTTTATGCTTCCCTCAAGCTCACCCCTTTTGGAAAGCTCCGTAAGGCAGTCCCTTAACCCTGAAAGCAGCTCCTTTTCGTCTACATATGACGCCTCATAAGCTTCATTTAAACTTCCGTCTTCATTATAGAGGTCAGGAGCATATATGTCGGAATGCTTTTTGACCTTAACCGGCTTTTGTGTGGTGGTGACCAGGTCTATCAGCATTTCTCCCGTATTTACGGCTCTCCTGATTATGAGATATCTGAGATATCCCTTATGGGACCTTTTGTCCTTGTAGGTGACTCCAAGTCCCCTGAAATACTCCGCAGCGGCTCTTACCACCCGGTTGCAGTCCTCGTGTACCAGCAGACAGCAGTCCACGTCTATCACATCGTAAAAGCTTTTTTTTCTGTGGAGCCCCAGGGTAAGCGGCCCGTCCTTCATACAGTCTCCGAAGCTGTACTCCATCTTGTTGCGATAGGCGAATATCAGAGGGCTCTCGATTATCTCCTGATACTCAAAGCCATAGCTGCAGGCCCCCTCAAGAAGGCTCCTTACTCTATTATCCTTTTCCAAAAGCTGTTCCGAGCATTTTTTTCCACAATAAAAACAGCCTCCGCATATACCGCCGAGGCTGCAATCATTTGTCATATCACGCGGAACAGACTGTTCCTTATTATTCATAATCCTCATCCGAAACTAATACTTCAGGCTCCTCATCGTCATCGAAGAGATCATCGATGTCATCATAATCATCGGCGAAGTCGCCAATGTTCCTGTATACTATATACGCTATAACTCCAATAAGAGTAAGCGCTCCAAGTACTGAGAGGATAATGATGAGGATCCTCCTGGTCTCCGTCTCATTGTCTCGCATGCTGTTCTTGACCTTTGAGATGAGCTCGTCGATCGTCTGCTTTGCTTCGTTAAGTGATACTAAAGCTGCTATCTTATCCATATCAAAACCTCCCGGCAACTTATCGTTTTTGTCCTGTTTCGATAATAACACAACTGATAATCAAATGCAATTTGATCATATTTTTTTCAGCTTTGCAAAGCCGGCGTACATGACCTTTGTGCCGTATTCGTCAAACTCCACCGTAACCTTGTAATCCGTAGGCTCGTCGGATATGGAGATCACACTGCCGTCTCCGAATTTAAAATGCCTTACCCGGTCTCCCTCACCGTAATCCGGTTTCTGCTTTACCATGTTCTGGCCTTTGTTTAAGCCCGATATCGAAGACAGGGAACGTTTCCTTCCCCTTCCGGCGGCTGAAGTATCCAGCGAACCGTACCTTCCAAAGACTGCCTCGCCGTTTTTGTCCCCGTATCTGTAAGAGGAGGTGTTAAAGGCGTTATAGGCGCTGTATGCCCTTTCCTCGCTGCTCCTTTCATCTCCGTTAAATGACGTTTCTCCTATGGAACCGTATGAAAGCTCCTTTTCGAGCCTGCCCTCATAGCCCCCGAAGTTTGAAAAAGCAGGCTTTTCAGAAAGAGTGCGCCTTCTGAAATATTTTTCCGCGCAGCTGTCGGGGATCTCCTCTATAAATCTTGAGGGCTTCATGTAGTGCATCTCGCCGTTCACCATGCGCTCCCTGGCCGAGCTTAAGAACAGCTTTTTCCTTGCCCTCGTTATGCCAACGTAGCACAGCCTTCTTTCCTCCTCTATCTCTGCCACGGGATCGTCAGAGTTTATTGATGCTGCCGAAGGGAAAAGCCCCTCCTCCATACCGCTCAGATATACCACATCGAACTCCAGTCCCTTGGCGGAATGCAGGGTCATCATGGTCAGCACATCGTCGGTATCGTTCATCCTGTCGATATCCGCTACTAAAGACACCTCTTCAAGAAATGCGGAAAGCTCTGAAAGCCCGTTTGCAGGCCTGACCTCTGACTCGTCTTCCGCAATTTTGCCATCATCGGCATTTTCCAAAGCGCCCGTTGTATTTTCAGGACTGCTCTGGTGATCAGCAGCCTTATTTATAAGCTCCTCTATATTTTCGAGCCTTGTCTCGGCAGTGACCGGATCTTCTTTTTTAAGCTCGTCGCCGTATCCCGTATCATTTACGATATTTCTAATGGCGTCGGTGATATCAAGCTCATTTTCCGCGATCCGTTTCCTGATATTTTCTATGTAATCCGTAAAGGCACGGATCTTTTTTGCCGTTCCCGAGGTTATGCCCGGTATGTTCTCAGGCCTCAGGAGAGCCTCATAAAATGATCCCCCGTTTATATCCGAAAATGCAGTCACCCTGTCAACGGTGGTCTGCCCTATACCCCTCTTCGGGACGTTGATTATCCTGCGGCATGACACATCGTCGGTGCCGTTGGCTATGACTCTCAGATAAGAAAGAATGTCCTTTATCTCCCTCCTCTGGTAGAAATTCACTCCGCCGACTATGGTATACGGGATATTTCTTGAAATGCACTTTTCCTCAAGAAGCCTCGACTGGGCGTTTGTCCTGTATAATACGGCCTGGTCCTTAAGAGGATATCCGCTCTCGGACATAAGCAATGCCTCCCGTATTATGCTTTCAGCCTCTCCCGCCGCCGTGTCATATTCATTGTAAACAGGAAGCTCTCCTGTTTCATTTTCCGTCCACAGGCTCTTATCCTTTCTGCCGGTATTGTTCTTAATGACCTCATTGGCAGCATTTAAAATGCTCTTTGTGGATCTGTAATTCTGCTCAAGCTTTATTACCTTTGCCCCCGGGAATGCCTTTTCAAAGTTCAGGATATTTTCTATATTAGCTCCCCTGAATTTGTATATAGACTGGTCATCATCCCCGACCACGCAGAGGTTTTTGTATTTGTCCGCCAGCATCCTTACGAGCTCAAACTGCACATTGTTGGTATCCTGGTACTCGTCGACCATAATATACTTAAAGCGCTCCTGCCAGTACAAAAGTACATCCGGGTGCTCGTTAAAAAGCTCCACGGTCTTTATCAGCAGGTCGTCAAAATCCAAAGCGTTATTGGCCTTAAGCTCCTTTTCGTACTCGGCGTATATCTTTGCCACATTCCTGTCATAGAAATCACCGGCCTCGTTTTCCATATCCTCCGCTGATATCATGAGATTTTTATTTGAAGATATGATGCTTAAGACGCCTCTTTCCCTGTATATCTTGGTATCGAGATTGAGCTTTTTTATGCAGGCCTTTATCAGCGTCTTCTGATCGTCAGTATCATAGATGGTAAAGTCCGATGCATAGCCGAGCTTATCTATATCACGCCTTAAGAGCCTTACGCACATGGAGTGGAAGGTGGATACGAATACCCTTCCTGCGTCATAGCCGGAAAGAAGGCCGTTCACCCTTTCCCTCATCTCCCCTGCCGCCTTGTTTGTAAAGGTTATGGCAAGGATGTTCCATGGAGCAGTTCCATTTTCTATCAGATATCCTATCCTGTGGGTCAGCACCCTGGTCTTTCCTGAGCCGGCTCCTGCCAAAATAAGAAGCGGCCCTTCTGTATATTCGACCGCTTCCTTCTGCTCTTTATTTAATCCGTTTAAGAGTCCTTCTCCGTACATTCATCACTCCGCAAATATCATTTGCCTTTTATTGAATTATACTTAGGTATGAGCACTTCCTTGCCTCCCATGTAAGGCCTTAAGACCTCAGGGATCCTTACCGATCCGTCAGCCTGAAGATTATTCTCAAGGAAGGCTATGAGCATACGCGGAGGCGCAACACAGGTGTTGTTCAGCGTATGCGCAAGATGATTGCCCTTTTCCTTTGATTTGATCCTTATCTTAAGTCGTCTTGCCTGAGCATCTCCAAGATTGGAGCAGGAGCCTACCTCAAAGTATTTCTTCTGCCTCGGTGACCAGGCTTCTACGTCGCAGGATTTTACCTTGAGATCTGCAAGATCTCCCGTACAGCACTCAAGCTGCCTTACCGGTATATCGAGAGAACGGAAGAAGTCTACCGTATTCTTCCAGAGGACGTCGTACCACTTCATGCTGTCCTCAGGCTCGCATACCACTATCATCTCCTGCTTTTCAAACTGATGAATACGGTATACTCCCCTCTCCTCTATGCCGTGGGCTCCCTTTTCCTTTCTGAAGCAAGGAGAATATGAGGTCATGGTGATAGGCAGCTGATCCTCGTCTATAAGCTGATCGATATATCTGCCTATCATGGAATGCTCCGATGTACCGATTAGGTAGAGATCCTCTCCCTCGATCTTATACATCATGGCGTCCATCTCGGCAAAGGACATAACACCGTTTACAACTCTCGATCTGATCATGAATGGAGGTATGCAGTAGGTAAATCCCCTGTTAATCATGAAATCTCTTCCATATGCCAAAACCGCCTCATGAAGTCTTGCTATATCGCCTATAAGGTAGTAGAAGCCGTTTCCGGAAACCCTTCCGGCAGCCTCCATATCTATGCCGCCGAAGCTCTCCATTATATCCGTATGATAAGGCACCTCAAAATCAGGCACCTTTGGCTCGCCGAATCTCTGGAGCTCAACATTCTCAGAGTCATCCTTTCCAACCGGTACAGAAGGGTCCACCATGTTAGGTATGATCATCATCCTCTTTGTAAGCTCTTCGGAAAGCTCATTCTGCTTTACGGAAAGACTGTCTATCTTATCTCCGTCAGCCTTCACCTCTGCCTTGATGCGCTCTGCCTCATCCTTAAGGCCCTTGGCCATCAGTCCTCCGATCTCCTTAGAGAGCTTGTTTCTCCTGGCCTTCAGCTCATCCGCCTCCTGCTGTACCTTCCTCAGCTCGGCGTCAAGAGCCACGCACTCATCTACAAGCGGAAGCTTTTCATCCTGGAACTTCTTTTTGATGTTTTCCTTTACAAGCTCAGGATTTTCTCTGACAAATTTGATATCTAACATTGCTAATTACCCCTATGATAAATATTTGGAATCTTGATCCTGATATATCAACTTTTAAATTATACCACAGTTTGACCGTATGTAGGCGCTTTTTTAAAAGCATTAAACCGGGCTTTACGGCTTATGCCTGCCATATATCCGCAATGGGTTCAGTTTTTTATGTTTCCGGACTGATCCGCCGTAGCGCTCAAACGAGACATTATCCTTTCAAACATAACGCCCTCAGCGACAGGCATTCCCGCAGCCTCGCTTAAGGCTATGGCCGAGCCTACAAAATCCGCCGCCTTTCTCACGGCATGTTCAAGGCTCATGTTCAGCATAAGTGAGGACAAAAGCACTGAGGAAAATATATCTCCGGTACCGCTCCTGTTCTGTCCTGTCTTCCTCACGGAAATGAACTTTACCCCGTCCTTATCCGCAAGGGTGTTAAGGATCCTGTCTCCCCTGTCGAGGCCCGTTATAACTACATCCACCGGGCCAAGCTTCCTTAAGTCGTCGACGATATACATGAGATGGGATTTAAGCCGCCTCATTGTATGCTCCCTTGCAGCGCTTACTATCTCCCCGTAATCAAAACCTGTGAGCATGCAGGCCTCAGTTATATTCGGCTTTATCACCGTCGCCTGTCTTACGAGCCTGTCCTTAACATATCCTACATAGTCCTCTGTAAATCCCCTGTACAGCCTTCCATGATCCGCCATGGCGGGATCCACCAAGACTATGGTATTATCCTTTTTGAATTTAGTAATAAAATTAGAGGCTATCTTCACCTGCTCATCATAATTCATGTAGCCGGCCATTATGCCGTCAAAATTCAGTTTGAGCTGCTCCCAGGCCTGTATGTAAGGCTCCATGTGATCCGTAAAGTCATACTTGTATTCGCTTGGAAACCCGGTGTGGTTGGAAAGTATTGCGGTAGGTACCGGACACGCCTGCAGCCCGAGGGCGGATATTATGGGAAGAACCACTGCCAGGGAGCAGCGGCCGTAGCCTGAAAGATCATTTATCACCGCTACCTTTTTTGGAGCCTCGACCTTCCCAGATGACATTGATTTTATTATTGATGCTTTAGTTTTCATTTTCTTAAAATTTCTCATGTCCGCCGAGTATCTCAAGGAAATTGCGGATGTTTCCATCCCTGTCTCCCTTAAATACCGCAGAGCCCGCCACAAGCACATTTGCCCCGGCAGCTATTATCTCTTCAGCGTTATTTAAATTAACGCCTCCGTCCACCTCTATGTCGGCCGTGCTCTTATATTTTTCCATCAGGCGCTTAAGCTTTTTTATCTTGTCAGTTACATATGGAATATATTTCTGGTTTCCAAATCCTGGATTAACGCTCATTATAAGTATCATATCCGGCTCGCATATAATATCCTCCAATACCGAAACAGGCGTTGCCGGATTCAGTGCGACTCCCGCCTTCATGCCGCAGTCTTTTATAAGCTGAAGCGTCCTGTCAAGATGTCTGCAGGCCTCATAATGCACCGTTACGATATCCGCTCCGGCGTCTTTAAATGCCTCTATATATCTTGAGGGCTCTTCTATCATGAGATGAGCGTCAAACACCTTGTCAGTATATCTTCTGAGGGCTTTTATGACCGGAGGCCCAAAGGTGATGTTGGGCACAAAAAGGCCGTCCATCACATCCAAATGTATATATTCAGCCCCGGCGGCAGCGCAGGCGGCAACTTCGCTTCCGAGCATCGAAAAATCCGCCGACAGTATGGACGGCGATAATATATATCTCATATTTCCTCCATGTTTTTATCTGTGCTGAGCTGTTTTAAGCTCCTCGTATATCTGAACGTAGCTTTTGTATCTTTCCATGCTTATGAGTCCGTTTAAGGCCGCTCTTTTTACGGCGCAGATATCCTCCGCTTCCTTTATATGGCTGCAGCCGGCAAATCTGCACTCAGGTATGAAGCCTGCGAACTCATTAAAATACCTGTCAAGCTCTCCCGGCTCTATGCCGCTCAGATAGAGGGATGTAAATCCCGGCGTATCCAGCAGATAGCTGTCCTCATCAAGGCTGAAGAGCTCAGTATGCCTGGTAGTCTGTCTGCCTCTTTTTATCTTGCGGGACAGCTCTCCGACCTCCATCCGGTCATTATCAAAAAGCCTGTTGGTCAGGGATGACTTGCCGACCCCTGAGGGCCCGGCAAGGACCGTGGTTTTGCCCTTAAGGGCGTTTTTGATCTCTTCGATGGTGCTCTCAGCATTGGTCGACCCCGAGATAACCCGGTATCCCGCCTTCTCATATATACGGCGGTATACGTCCTTAAGTCCTGAATCATCCAGGTCTGCCTTATTAAAGTATATGGTCACGGGTATATCCTGCAGTGCCATATATATCAGAAATCTGTCCAGCAGGCCGAAATTCGGATCCGGCTCCCTTAAGGCAAATACTATCATGGCCTGATCTACATTGGCCACCGCAGGACGTATGAGTACATTTTTCCTCGGATGTATCCCGGAGAGACTTCCTTCAAGAGCCTGTTCGTCGATAATGTCAAAATCCGCATTATCCCCCGGCAGCGGCTTTATGCCGAGCTTTCGGAATATTCCCACCGCCCTGCATGAAAACACCTTCCCGTCACGGGTATGTATGTAGTAAAACCCGCCGATGCCTTTTATTATCTTACCTTCCATTGGACCTCTGTACCCGAACTGATCATGAAGCCGGACCGAAGCTTATGGAATATGTTGCAAATATTTCCATAGTATCGGCGTCAAAAACCTCTACAAATCCTTCCGTAACGCCGTAAGCGCCTCTTATATTTCTGAATGTCACAGGGATCCTCGAGCCAAGAGCTACCGGTATTGGATCCATAAGCTGCGTGTATTCGTCCGATCCGTTTACCTGCTGCCTGAGCCTGATCCCCACATTGATATGGTCGCTCGCTCCAGGCCCCTCTCTGCTTCCTATGCTGCAGGAGGTATCGATATCCCCGTAAAAATACTCATCGCTTAAGCTATGTGACTGGTCTGCAGCTGTCCCCTGACTAAGGTTTATATCAGGTGAATCAGTAATATCAGTCCCGTCAGCTATACCGCTTCCGGAGCCCACGCTTAAGGATATATCCACTGAGCTTCCCTTTTTGATATATTCTCCGGCTGCCGCAGACTGTCCCGCAACCATGCCTGCCGCATATTCAGATGTATTTAACGCCGTCACCTTTCCAAGCTTAAGCTCCGCTGTGCCAAGCTCAAGTATGGCCGAAGGCCTTGTCATTCCGCTTAGATCAGGCATGAGAGAGTATCCTGATTCACTTCCACGGCTCACAGAGAGCCTTACCCATTTACTGTCAGGCCCTGCGGTATCGTATCCCCGCGGGCTTTCCGTTTCTCCGTCTGCACCGGAGCTTTCAGTTCCTTCAGCCGATCCCTCCTGCAGGCTTTCCTCAGGCGGACTTAAAGATATCGGCTGTCCGTTTTCATCAAGCAGCGTATAGCCGCATACATTTCCTTCCTGGACAACGTCGCTGAATACCTGCTCGGTAGTGTTGTCAACGGTATATCCCTCGCTTACCAGCTTATCCGTGGCAGAAGCAACGGAATCATTCTGCAGATCATCCAGTACCGATCCCTTTGATACCGTCACGAACACCGTAGTCTCGGATGTGATGATGGTTCCCTTTGCAGGCTCCTGATTTATTATCTCTCCAGCCTCATATACATCGGAGTAGGCTTCGGAGGAAGAATCCATGCTGAGCTGCAGGTCCGCAAGCCTTGCCCTTGCCGTATCCACATTTACTCCAAGGAGATCCGGCATGAGATCCTCGCCGCTTATGCTTATGGTATAATCCATCTCCGTTTCAGCTTCGGAGGCCGGGGAAATGGAGGCAGCTTCTACCTCCTCAGTTTCCGCAAGACTCGCCATAAGCTCCGGATCCCCGGCTCTCTTTATCATAATAAGAGAGAATATGCCAAGTCCTAACACAATGGCGATAAGGGCTGCCACAGGAGCCACGCGTTTTATTGCAGAACCCTTGGCCGGTTTCTGGCCGTCATGCGGCTCCCTGCTTCCGGCATCGTTTTTTTCTGGTGTTTCAGACTGTTCTTCCTTAGCATCCCTGCCGCCTTCAGATGCGGCGTCGGACTTTGCTTCACCTGTTCCTTCATTCTGCGGCTTTGTCCCTTTGGTATCCGCTTCATTATCCACGGGATCATTTTTCTGATCAACGGCCTCAGCAGATCCTGCCGCAGAATCGAACAGCTTTACAAAATGCCCTGTGGGATCATTTACGGCGTGCCTGAGGTCTTCAATAAGCTCATCCGCCGTCTGGTATCTTTCGTCAGGATCCTTTTTCGTAGCCTTTACTATTATGTCGTTCAAGGCAGGATATATATCGTGATTATATACCGAAGGCGGTACCAGCACATTCTGTATATGAGCCATCACTATGCTTACGGTATCCTCCCCGTCATAAGGAAGCACGCCGGTGATCATCTCATACATGCTTATGCCAAGGGAATATATGTCCGACCTGGCGTCCGTTATGCCGGTCTTTGCCTGCTCCGGGGCCATGTAATGGGCTGAGCCTATCACTATATGGTTTCCCTTATCATCCTCGGCTGCAGCCTGGGCTATGCCAAAATCCGCAACCTTTATCTTACCGTCCTTGGATATGATTATATTCTGAGGCTTGACGTCCCTGTGGACGATGCCGTTTTTATGGGCTTCCGATATGCCTGAAGCTGCCTGAAGCGCAATGCCTATGGTTTCCTTGTTGGTGAGAACGCCCTTTTTGGCGATATAGTTTTTCAGGCTTATGCCCTCAACAAGCTCCATCACTATATAGTGAAGCTCTCCGGAATCAACTATGTCATAGGCAGCTACTATATTAGGATGCGTAAGTCTGGCAGCCGACCTGGCTTCGTTTTTAAAGCGCTCAACAAATTCCTCGTCGGCAGACAGCTCCTCCTTAAGCACCTTTATCGCAACTTCCCTGCCAAGCTTTTTATCCACGGCGCGGTAAACATAGGACATGCCTCCCTGTCCTATCCTTCCGGTTATCTCATATCTTTCATCAAGCAGATCATTTATATTAAGCATCGCTGTCACCGTCCTTATCATATTTGATCAGAATGACGGCTATGTTATCGTTTCCGCCGTTGGCATTTGCCGTTTCAATGAGAGTTTTTGCCTTGTACTGAAGGCTTCCGTGTCCGGAGATTATCGCCAGTATCGTATCGTCGTCCACCATGTTGGTGAGACCGTCAGAGCACAGAAGTATCTGGTCGTTCTTAAGGAGCTCGACCTCAAAGAAATCGGCTGATACCGACTCATCTATTCCGACTGCCCTTGTGATTATATTCTTCTTCCTGTGATATTCCTCCGAATCCCTGGTTATCCTTCCTGCCTTGACAAGCTCCTCCACATACGAGTGATCCCTGGTGACCTGTGTGATCCCGTCCCTGATGATGTAGAGCCTTGAGTCGCCTATATTGGCAGCGGTAAGTATATTTCCGGTTATCACCCCTGCCACAAGGGTGGAGCCCATGCCCCTTAAAGCCTCATCCGAATGTGATTTTTCAAGTATGAGGGCGTTGGCAAGATCTATCGCGTTCCTTAATACCTTTACTATGTCGCAGCTGTTGGCACGCGAAACATATCCCACCATGGTTTCCGTAAGATATTTGGATGCAAAATCCCCGCCCTTATGGCCTCCCATCCCGTCTGCCAGGATAAAGAGATTAGGGAAAGCTCCGACAGGATCTATGCTTTCAAAAATATAATCCTGATTCACCTGTCTTTTCCGCCCTATATCAGTCAGAGCCTGAACCTGCATTTTCTATATATCTCCTTCTCAGCTGACCGCAGGCAGAGCTTATGTCCCTGCCCATCTCTCTTCTTACAGTTACGTTTATTCCTTCGCTCTCAAGCGTATCCTTAAACCTCATAAGCGTGGATCTGTCCGGACTTCTGTAGGATCGTTCCTTTATCGGATTTACCGGTATCAGGTTTATATGGAAGGCTCCATCCCGTCCTCCGCGGGAAGCGCCCTTAAACCTCTTAAGAAGCCCTGCAAGCATCCCAGCCTCAGTAACATTGTCATTTACTCCGCTTATAACGGAATACTCAAAGCTCAGTCTCCTGCCGGTTTTCCTGTAATAATGCATGCATGCGTCCAGTACCTCATTCAGCCTGTATTTTTTAGCTATTGGCATTATCTCTTCCCTTTTCTCCTGACTTGGAGCATGGAGGCTCAAAGCCAGCGTTACCGGTATGCCCTCATCGGCAAGCTTCAGTATTCCCGGCACTATTCCACAGGTGCTTAAGGTTATGTTCCTTGCTGAAATATTAAGTCCGTTTTCATCAGTTATCATCCTTAAGAATTTTACGACTTCATCATAATTATCAAGAGGTTCTCCTGAACCCATTATCACTATATTGGATATTCTTTCTTTTATATCACGCCCGATCCTGTAGACCTCAGCCAGCATCTCCGCTGCCGTAAGGTTCCTGACACAGCCGTCTATGGTGGAAGCGCAAAACCTGCAGCCCATGCTGCAGCCCACCTGCGAGCTTATGCAGACTGAATTCCCGTGCTTATAACGCATAAGTACGGCTTCGATACAGTTTCCGTCATACAGGCTGAATATATACTTTCTTGTGCCGTCCAGCTTCGATATCAGGATGTCTTCCGCCTCCATCACGGTGATCCTGTACCTTTGCCCAAGCTCTTCCCTTAGGGACAGCGGTATATTTGTCATTTCCTGAAAGCTCAGGACGCCGCGCTTATGCAGCCAGTCATATATCTGCGCCGTTCTGAAGCTTTTGACTGAAAGAGGCTTCAGCGCCTCCGTAAGCTCATCCATATTTAATTCGCAGATATCGACTGTGTCTACCATAAACTGACTAAAATTTCCTTTCAAAGACGGCAATGTAAAATCCGTCGTTATGCTCACCCGGCAAAAGCTGCCCCTTTGTTATGAGCCTGAATCCAAGCTCCTCTGAGATCCACCTGGCGTTTTCATCATTTTCCGCCCTGGTTATGGTACAGGTGGAATAGACTAATTTCCCCTTTGGCTTTACATATCTGCTCACTATACTGAGCATATCCCTCTGCAGGTTTTTCAGCTCCTCCACGCTGTAAGGCATGAAATTAAGCTTAATGTCCGGTTTTTTTGCAATGACTCCGAGCCCTGAACACGGAAGATCGGCTATCAGCACATCCGCCCGGTAAAAACTTTCCTCATCCACATGCAGGGCGTCAAGAACTCGGACATTTATATCCTCAAATCCGCAGCGGTTTATGTTATCGGTGATCAGAGCCGTCTTCGCTGCGGAAACGTCCCTGGCCTCTATATTGCCCTTTCCCTTCATCAGGTCAGCCATAGCCATGGCCTTTCCTCCGGGAGCGGCACACACGTCTATCACCGTGTCATTCTCCTTAGGATCCGCATAGGAGGCTACAAGGGCTGAGGCCGGATCCTGAACGGTTATCAGGCCCTTTTTGAAGGCAAGGCTCTTTGTTATGTCTCCACCGCCCGTGATCTCATATACGACCGGCAGCCTGCCTGAGGGCATCTCCATTCCGTTTTCACGGATCAGTGCCTCCATGTCTAAAGGAACTATCGAAAATCCTTCCTCTGCTATGCTCTCAGCTATCCTCTGCTCTGCATCCGGCCCTTCCGACCGCGACAGATTGAACCTTACCGTATCCCGCCTGTCGATAAGCAGTGCCTCGAATATCCTTTCGTGATCTTCCTTATGATCTTCCTTTATGATATCGTACATGCTTTCAGGAAGAGAATACCTCCTGAAGCCCTCCAGACCGTATTCGCTTATCCCTTCGGCTTCCTTTTCCCGTATCATGGACCTTAATACGCCGTTTACGAATCCGCTCAAGCCGTCCAGTCCATGCAGCTTGACCAGTCTTACTCCCTCATTGCAGGCTGCCGCATCAGGAACTCTGTCCATATACAGTATCTGATATACCGAAAGCCTTAAAATGGCCCTTATCACTGGCTTCTGCGCCTTTAAGGGCTTCTTGAGATAGGGCTCCGTCAGCGCGTCTATGGTGATCATCCTTCCCAGGGTCCCTATGACGAGTCTCTCAATGAACGCCTTATCCGTACGGGTAAGCCCGTAACCGCATCTGTCGGATTCGTCAAAGATCTCCCGCAGTATGGAATTTGATTTGCGGTTTTCCTCGGTTATCTTAAGAAACACAAAAAGCGCCACGTCCCTGGCGTTGCTTTTATCCTTTATCGTGAAATTCCTGCGCCTGCTGAACATATCAGTCGCTGTCCCTGTTCCTTGCTATTATAAGAAGCCTTAAAAGTGTGAGTACTGAAGATGCAGCAGCTGCCACATAAGTAAGGCCTGCCGATCTCAATACTTTCGTCGCTCCGTACATCTCATCCTCCTGAAGAAGGCCTGAGCTTTTCAGTATCTCAAGGGCCCTGTCCGATGCGTTATACTCTATCGGAAGCAGCAGTAACGTTACGAGCACGCCCAGGGTAAATAGCATTATACCGGCGTTTACGAGCGGCCCTGCCGAAAAAATAATACCCGCCAGCACTATATATACTCCTATGTTGGAAGCCACTGAACATGCAGGCGCCACGGTGTTCTTTAATACCAGCGGAGCGTAGCCCTCAGCGTCCTGTATGGCGTGTCCGCATTCGTGGGCAGCTATGCCTATCGCGGCTATGCTGGTGGAGTCATAATTTGATTTTAAAAGGCATAATTCCTTTGTCCTCGTATTGTAGTAATCCGATGCGCCGCTGTTTATCATCTTGATCTGCACGTTATGGATATCATGGGACTTAAGTATCAGCTCCGCCGCCTCATAAGCAGTAAGTCCGGACTTTGCCTTTATCTTGCTGTACTCCCTGATCTTGCTGTTGACATTGCTCGATGCCCAGAGCGAGAGCAGCATGCCGATTATCACCAGTATGTATGTAGGGTCAAAATAAAACATCTTATCACCTTTCGTGTTCAAACCGGTCGAGATTATTTCCCTTGAGATAATCTCCCGCAGTCATCCTTTTCTTTCCTTCCGCCTGAAGCTCGTCTATCCTTAAGGCTCCGCTGCCGCAGATGACATATATGCTGCCATCCTCGGTGATCACGTCACCTGAGGCGTATCTGCCTTTACAAAGCTCCGCCGTTTTCTCTTCATCAGGGATAGAGGCCTTATGGATCTTTATCATCTTTCCCTTTGAAAATGTAAATGTTCCGGGCCACGGACAAAGTCCCCTTACAAGCCGTTCTATGTCTGCTGCCGGCATATTCCAGTCTATGTTGCCCATCTCTTTTTTAAGCATCGGGGCGTATGTGGCTTTGCCGTCATCCTGTTTTTCAGCCCTGAGGCTGCCATCACTAAGGTCCTTTAAGGTATCTACGATAAGCCGGCTTCCAAGCTCCGCAAGCTTGTCAAAAAGTGAGCCTCCCGTCTCATCCTCCGCTACAGGTATGCTTGATTTTAAAAGCATATCTCCCGTATCAAGGCCTTCATTCATCATCATTGTGGTAACTCCGGCTTCGCGGTCCCCTGCAATGACGGCCCACTGTATCGGGGCGGCACCTCTCCATTTCGGAAGCAGGGACGCATGCACGTTTATGCATCCATAGCGCGGTATGTTAAGCAGCTCAGGCTTTAATATCTTTCCGTATGCCGCTACGACTATTACGTCCGGAGCCATGGCTTTAAGCTTATCTATGAAATCAGGATCCGACGCCTTTTCAGGCTGCAGCACCGGTATGCCAAGCTCCTCGGCCTTCATTTTGACCGCTGTGGGCTTAAGCTCCGCATGCCTTCCCACCGGCTTATCTGGCTGGCTCACGGCAGCTTCTATCATATATCCTGCGTCAAAAAGCGCTGAAAGTATGGACGCCGCAAAATCCGGTGTACCCATGAAAACTATCTTCATGTCCTGTGAAAGCCTCCCTGTGATCATTCCTCAGGATCAACCTCCTCCAGTTCACCCTCGACCTTATCCTTATAGAGTATGCCGTGAAGATGGTCTGTCTCATGCTGTATGCACCTTGCCCAAAATCCATGGGCCTCCATCTCCTGCTCCTCCATATTTATGTCAAAAAACCTTACCCTGATATGCTCGGCCCTCGTGACCACGCCCTGATAACCCGGTAAGCTTAAGCACCCCTCGGTCCCAGTCTGCTCCCCTTCGGCAAATACTATCTCAGGATTGATGAATACCATAGGCATGGGTTCATCGTCCTCTTCTACATTACAGTCCGCCACGAAAAACTGCTTAAGTATACCTATCTGCGGAGCTGCAAGACCTACACCTGAAGCGTCATACATGGTCTCGAACATATCGTCTATGGTCTCCTTAAGCCTGTCCGTAAGCTCCGTAACAGGCTTGCATTCCTTCCTTAAGCACGGATCTCCGTCTACTCTTATCTCTCTTATAGCCATTTTCAGCACCTACCTTATATCTGACGTCAAATACAGCTTTCTCGGCGAAAATCTCTCCGAGATACGTTTATTTAATTCATTGCGTATTCTAATGATTATATCATGCCGTGAATGCTTAATATATAAAATCTTTCTGTAATAGTCATTAATTTTATATACGCTCTCATTGCATGGCCCTATTACCGATGTTTCCGGAAGGCCGAGACCTTTTACAAGATCCGCCGCAAACCCGGCCGCCTCATTTAACATATCCTCATCCATGGACTTTAAACCGTAAAACAGCATCCTTGTCTCAGGCGGATATTTCATGAGGCTGCGATAGCTCATCTCCCTTTCATAAAAGCTTTCGTAATCCTGGGCCGCGGCACAGGCGATGGCATAATGTGAAGGATCGTAGCTCTGTATGACAACGTCCCCTCTTATATCGGCCCTGCCGCTCCTTCCCGCAGCCTGGGTTATAAGCTGGAACGTGCGTTCGGACGCATCGTATTCCGGCGTATTTAAAGAGAGGTCCGCGGATACTATGCCTACCAGCGTGACAAAGGGGAAGTCATGGCCCTTTACTATCATCTGCGTACCTATAAGTATATCTGCCTTTCTCTCCCTGAAGGCAGAAAGTATCCTTTCATACTGTCCTTTTTTTGCCGTTGTATCGGCGTCCATCCTGAGCATCTTCGCCGATGGGAATTTCTCCCTTACAAGGCTTTCAAGCTTCTCGGTACCGGCGCCGAATGGAGCTATGAACCTGCTGCCGCATTCCGGACAGAGAGAAGGAAGCGGCGCGGCGTATCCGCAGTAATGGCATGACAACAGAGGATATTTTCTTCCGCTTGAACTGTCTCTGTACCAGGAATTGTGAGCTGTCATGGAAACATCGCAGTGAGGGCACTTTATGACATGGCCGCAGCTTCTGCAGGAAACAAAGCCCGCATAACCTCTTCGGTTTAAAAACAGCATTATCTGTTCATTTTTACTGAGCCTGTCATCCATAAGCCCTGCAAGCTCTGAGGAAAAAATACTCCTGTTTCCGCCCTTAAGCTCTTTTCGCATATCCACTATGTGGACCTTTGGAAGCGAGGCGTCCCTGTGGGCCCTCTCCTTAAGCTTAAACAGCCTGAAGCCGCCTTTAAGAGCCGCTTTATAGCTTTCCATGGATGGAGTTGCGGAACCGAGCACCAGCTTTGCCCGGTTATACCGGGTCCTCCACAGGGCCACTGCCCTCGTATCATATCTTGGGGATGTATCAGATCTGTAAGTCCTCTCATGCTCCTCATCTATTATAATAAGTCCCAGTCTTGAAAAAGGAGTAAATACCGCCGACCTTGGTCCTACCATAACGTCGATCTCTCCACTCAGGGCTCTCATATACTGCTCGTATTTTTCTCCCTCGCTGAGCTTTGAATGCATTACGGCTATGCTGCTTCCAAGGTATTTTACGAGCTCCCTTACCGTCTGATACGTGAGAGATATCTCCGGGATCAGAACTATGGTCTGCTTTCCCATTTCACGCATTTTCTTTATAAGCTCTATATATACCCTTGTTTTCCCGCTGCCGGTCACTCCATATAGCAGCGACGGCCTGTCCGCTCTTAATATTCCGCTGACTGCATTTTCCTGATCCCGGTTAAGGCTCAGGCATAAATTTTCCCTGTCTATACCTTCGCTTAATGCTGAAAGCGGATCCCTGCGCCTGCTGTTTTTTCTGACGGTCCTTTTGACCGGCAGTACCGCCGTCAGGGCCTGATTCATGGTGCAGCCGTACTCCCCTGCCATAAATGCGGCGAGCTTTATGAGCTCACCGTTCACGTCAGTTTTTCCCTCCGCAGCGGATATGATCCTCTTAAGCCTTGAGGCCTCTATATCAGACTCCTCCGAGATCCCGATGATAAAGCCCTCCCGTAAAGCGTTATGACCGCCAAAAGGCACCTGCACACGCGATCCTACAGTGACGATATCCTCAATATCCTCAGGTATCACGTATGTAAATGCCTTATTTACTGACTGTGCCGATATATCGATTATAACCTTTGCGTATCTCAATCAGACCTCTTCCCCGGTCATTTCCTTTGCCAGCTTCCACAGCCCCATGGAATTTGATCCCTTAAAAAATACTGCGTCTCCTTTTCTTACCTCAGCCTTAAGATATTTTAAAAGGCTTTCCGCATCCTTAAACATCACTGCCCTGATCCTGAATGACTCGGGCAGCTCGAGCAGCGCCGTGTCCCCTGAGGCAGCCGCATTCACTTTTCCATTAACAGCCTCGGCCTCATCTATCATCGCAGCATATATGTGCCTGCTCAGACCGCCCAGCATAAGCACTTCGTCAATGTCCCTTATCTCACGGATAATGGATCTGCCTATATCCGAATGCAAGCTTTCAGCCAGATCTCCAAGCTCAAGCATATCCGCTATGACTGCGATACGCCTTCCTGATGGCTCAGGCTTTAAGGCTCCAAAGGCCTTAAGACCGGCTTCCATGGACTGAGGCGACGCATTATAGGCGTCGTTTATGATCCTTATACCGTCCCTGACCGTTTCGGCTCCTCTGCCCTCAAGGCTTTTGAATGTAAAAAGAGCCCTGGCCGCCATTTCCGGATCAGCCCCGAGGACTACTGCCGATGCCATGGCCGCAAGAGAATCCATAAGCATATGGTCTCCCGGTACTGAGAGACGCACATGGGCCGCTAAAGCATTTCCTGTATAAAAATCATACTCTGAAGGCGCGGTCCCGTCATGCTCTATGTTTAATGCCCTGAAATAAGCATTCTCTTCAGTTCCGTAAAAATATATCCTGATGTCCTTCCTTAAGGATAGTCCCATGGCTTTCAGACTTTCATGGGTGACATGCCTTAACAGCTCATCGTTTCCATTTAACAGAAGACATCCGTTTTCCTTCATGAAATCAGCTATATGCAGCTTTTCCTTCATGATGTTTTCTCTGGATCCAAGGTTGCTGATATGGCTGACTCCTATCATGGTAACGACTGCGGCGTCGCATTTTACCACCTCCGAGATCTTAGTCATCTCGCCCGGCTCGGATATGCCCATCTCAATGACACCTGCCTTCGCCGTTTCCGTGGTCTGGCACACCGTTATCGGAACACCGATCTGGGAATTTGCATTTCCCTTTGTTCCGTATGTCTCAAAGCTCGCGTTAAGGGCGCAGACTATCATTTCCCTTGTAGTGGTCTTGCCGACGGATCCCGTGACGCCTATATAAGGGATATGCACATAATTATCCCTGTAATAGCTTCCCATGCGCTGCAGGGCCTTTACAGTGTCATCCACCCTGATCAAAGGCCTGCCTCCTGCGGCTGCAAAAACCTCTTCCGGAAGCTCCTCAGAGGTAAATGCCGCTTTTGCCCCGTTTTCAAAGGCCTTGGCTATAAATCTGTGACCATCGACCCTGGCGCCTATCACCGGTACGAAAATACATTCTGTTCCTATGGCGTTGGAATCCGTCGCTATGCTGCTGAGGACGGTATTCCCGTCGCCCGATATCAATGTGCCTCCTGAAGCCTTCGCCGCCTCAAATGCATTTATCCTCATAATGAAAGCTCATCCCTGATCTTTAATATTTCTTCCTTGTCGAGGAAATGCTTCCTCACGCCGTTTTCCTCCTGATAATCCTCATGGCCCTTTCCTATAACGGCAATGATATCTCCCTTACGGGCGTTTTCCATGGCGTATCTTATGGCTTCGCGCCTGTCCTTTATCTTGACATAGCCTGAAGGATCGCCCCCGGCCTTGAGATAGGCCTCCTCAACATCCGCCATTATATCCTCAGGCCTTTCATTTCTGGAATTATCCGATGTGAATACCGCAAAATCAGCCGACCTTGCCGCAGCCTTGCCCATGCCTATGCGTCTTTCCTTGGAACGGTTTCCTCCGCAGCCGAATACCACCACAAGGCGGCCATGCTCATAGTCCCTTAAGGTCTGCATGAGGTTTTCCATGCTGACCCCGTTATGGGCGTAATCCACGATAACGGTGAAAATATCTGATTTATAGACCACCTCCATGCGTCCGTCCACATGGACGTCCTTAAGCGCCCTTACGATATCTTCATTTTTGATACCGGAGTCCGCTGCAGCGGCAATCACAGGAAGAGAATTTGAAACGTTGAATATCCCCGGTATGGAAAGCCTCGCCGTAAGTTCAATAATACCCCCTGTCTTAAAGGCCGTACCCGTAAATTCCGAAGACCTTAAAAATTCAAGATCAAAAGCATAGAGATCAGCCATGCTGTTTCCAACGGAGGTCCTTATGAGTCTTTCATAAAACTCTCCTGCCAGCGAAAGTATTTCCTCGCAATGCTCATCGTCAGCATTTACTATGGCCACACGGCACTGAGTAAGGAGCCTTGATTTACAATACATGTATTCATCGAAATCCTTATGCTCAAGAGGCCCTATATGATCCGGGCTTATATTGAGGAAAACTCCGTAATCAAACCTCAGCCCTGCCGTTCTGTCCATTTTAAAGCCCTGGGAAGAGCACTCCATTACGATGGTATCACAACCGGCGTCCGCCATTTTTCTGAAATAGGAATTGAGCTCGTAGCTGTCAGGCGTGGTATTGAGGGTCTCAAAGCGTTCCTCTCCTATGACACAGCCGTTTGTCCCGATGACTCCGACCTTTCTTCCCGCCGTTTCAAATACCTTTTTGAACATGTATGAAGTCGAGGTCTTTCCCTTTGTTCCTGTAATACCTATGAGAGTAAGCCCCTTTGCAGGGTAGCCGAAACGCGCTGCCGAAAGATATGCAAGGGTCCTTCTTGCGTTATCCGTCCTGATGATGTTCAGTTCACAGGAGGCCTTTATGTCCAGCTCCTCCAGATCCTTCTCCACCACAAATGTCCTGCAGCCGTTTTTTACCACGTCCGAAATAAAATCATGCGAATCGATACGGCTTCCCTTCATGCATACAAATACCGTTTCCGGCTCAGCCTTTCTTGAATCGAATATAACATCCGATACTTCAGTATCGTCGGTACCCATAAGAACGCTGTATTCAGTTCCCTTAAGCCAATCCCTAAGAACTCCCATATCAAACCTCGTTTTCTTCTCTAAGTAGAGCCTCAAAGGCATCTAAATCCATGAGTATCTGTCTTTCCTTCGTCCCTTCGGAATCTCCGACAACTCCGGCGTCATGCAGCTGGTCCATGATCCTTGCCGCCCTGTTGAAGCCCACCTTGAATTTTCTCTGCAGGGCTCCTATGGACGCTTTTTTACTGCTGATTATCATTCGGCCGGCGTCTCCGAAATACTCGTCCCTGTCCAGCCTTCCGGATTCCGTTCCGCCGCTGATGGCGTCAAGATCCAGCTCAATCTGAGAATTGATCGCTTCCTCAAAGCCTGAACCATCATCCGCCGCCTGATTATTCTTTCTGATAAAATCAACAACGGATTCGACCTCCTCATCGCTTAAGAACGCTCCCTGTATCCTCTCGGGGGAGTTCTTATCCCCAGGTTTATACAGCATATCTCCGTTTCCAAGCAGCGTCTCGGCTCCTCCGGCGTCGAGTATGGTCCTGGAATCGACTGCAGACGGAAGCCTGTAGGCTATACGGCTCGGAATGTTTGACTTTATGACTCCGGTTATGACATCCACTGAAGGCCTCTGGGTAGCTATCACTATATGGATGCCCGAGGCTCTTGCCAGCTGAGTGAGGCTTACGATAGCTGCCTCCACATCCTTTTTTGAATGCATCATGAGCTCTGACAGCTCGTCTATGACTATCAGTATATAAGGCAGCTTCTTAGGCCTTTTCTCCTCATCCGTATCCTCCGGAAGCCTGCTCAAGGTCTTTTCCACCTTTTCATTATATCCGGCTATGTTCCTTGTAGCAGACTGCTGGAACAGCTTATAACGGTTGTTCATCTCAGCCACGGCCCAGTTCAGGGCGCTTATGGCTCTTTCAGGCTTTGTGACCACCTCAGTCAGAAGATGCGGTATGCCGTTATATACTGAAAGCTCCACCACCTTCGGATCTATCAGTATCATCCTGACGTCTTCAGGCGAGGACCTGTAGAGTATCGACATTATGAGCGAGTTAATACCCACTGACTTACCGGATCCGGTGGTTCCCGCTACCAGTACGTGAGGCATCTTTGCTATATCCGCCACCACCGGCTTTCCCTGTATATCCAGTCCTATGCCCCAAATGAGCTTTGACTTTGCGTTCTTGAATTCATCTGACTCAAGGATATCCCTGAACCTGACGGTCTGGCTCTCGGTATTCGGCACTTCTATCCCGACCGCGGACTTTCCCGGTATCGGGGCCTCTATCCTGAGCTCTGCTGCAGCTAAAGCAAGCTTTATGTCTCCCTCAAGGGAAGTTATCCTTGAGACCTTGACTCCGGTGTCCGGTATCATTTCATATCTGGACACCCTCGGTCCCCGGATCACATTCGTGACCGTAACTCCTACGCCGAATTCCTTTAATACACGCTCTAACTTTCTGGCGTTTGCGACAGCCTCGTCCCTGCCGCCCTGGGCTCCCTTTTTGCCCCTGACCAAAAGCTCTGCTCCCGGAAATCTGTAAGGCCTTGGCTTAGGCTTTATTACTGCTTCCGGCTTTAGCGCAGCTTTTTTGGCCTGAGCCTGTGATACGGATGCCGGGCCTTCATCCGACCCTGCTGCTGAGAACTTTTTAGACTGCTTGAGCTTTTCATCCAGTATCCTTGAGGCCTCATATGCATCTGGTGCCTCCATTTCCTTACCGGTTGAAGTCATGTAAGTGTCTTCTGTCTCGGGAACATAGGAAATATCCCCGGTAAGGCCCTGTCCTTCTCCTGCATATTCATTCACAGGATCTGCAGCCGCCGGCTCCGGCGAAATTCCGCTGTCAGGTTCTTCTTCATATGCTTCATAAGGGTGCTCCGTTTCGGAAGGCTCCTGCTCCTCATGCATATAAGCAGCATCATCCATACCGCTTATGCTTATACCGTGATAGCTCTCCTCCTGCGGCTCCTTAAAGGCGTCAAAGGATTCGGCCACACTGCTGGCCGCACCTGCCATATTCCGCGGCATGTCTTCATCAGGCATCCGCCCTGCCGCAAATCCATGCATCCCTGCCGTTTCAGCGCTTAATACCCCAAGCTTTAGTATGTCCGTATAGGACCTGTATTTTTCCGATTTATCTGCTTCGAAGGGAACCGTATCCTCCTCGTAATTTATCTCCTTTATGCTGACCGGCTTTTTAATGGTGCCGATATCTTCCGGAAGCGAGGTAATGACGCCCGTATCAAAGTTCATATCGGAGGTATCGATGCTTGAGCGGTATTTTCTTCTGATAAGAGGTTCCTTTATGGTTCCAAGGTCCCTGATGCCCGGCTGGCCGCTGCCGATTATCTCCCGGCCGTATCTTATGTAGGCCTCGGCGTCATGTCCGCCAAGATCAAACCCGTCGTGATCAGCAGCCTCTCTTCTTACAGTCTCCTGCTCTTCCCTGTGCCTGATGCGTCTCTGTTCCCTGTGCTCGTTATATCTTTCGCGGCCCTCTCTTGCAGCCACCATGGTCTTTTCGGCGCCTGTCCTGAAGGCGTCCGCAGTTTTTTCCGCGCCTATCCTTGCAGCATTTACGAAGCTTTTTTCCGTAATGATCACAACAGCTATTATCACTATGACTATAAGGACAAAGTATGTCCCCACATAGCCTATTACAGATTCAAAGCTTCCTGCAATGACGCCGCCTATGGCTCCTCCTCCAAGGGCTCCTCCGGCTCCCAGCCTGTACAGCTCGCCTGCAGAATATGCTCCAGCTCCCCTCTCTCCGAAAAGAAGCTGGACGATCGAAACTATGGCAAGAAAAGCGGCGGTAAGTCCGGCCACCTTGAATTTCATGAGGTAGCGGCCCCTCTCCATATACGCTATGGCTGCTGCCGCTCCGATAAACAGGCCTATAAGCGGATAGGCTGTACCGACAAGACCCTTCTGTACCGTAACAACGGCGTTTCCTGCCGCGCCCATAAGTCCCAGGTCGCTCAGTATCAGGAATATGCCTGCCGCGATAAGGACTATCGATCCCACCTCGGATTTAAGGAACTTCCTTTTCTTTGCGGCTGTCCTCTTTGTGTCCTTCCTTACGGTTTTTCGCGCACCTGAAGAAGAGCTCCTTGTTTTTCTTCCTGCTGACGAGCTTCTTTTTGTACCTGTATTCTTTTTTGCTGTGGTTCTTTTATTTGCCAAAGCATCTCCATGTCGCGGCCCGGCCGGAGCCTGTTGATTTTTATTCGCCTATGACGTTCCTTATGGCTACAGGCGTCCTGTAGTTCCATCTGGTTATCCTTATGCCGCTCTTTGCGGAAGCGGCGCTTATTACCTGCCCGTTTCCTATATACAGGGCCACATGATTGATCGTACCGGAGCTGTTTGCATAAAATACAAGATCTCCCGGCTTCATATTGGCGGAGGTGACTCTTACCCCGACCTTGGCCTGCTCACGGCTGGTCCTCGGTATGCTGATGCCGAAATGCTCCATTACCCTCATGGTAAAGCCTGAGCAGTCGGTGCCGTTCGTAAGCGACGTTCCGCCCCATACATATCTGTTGCCGACAAACTGGCAGGCATAGTTTACAATACTGTTTCTGAATGCCGCCGCGGCGTTCGCAGCCTCTACCGCAGGATAATACTCTATCGCCTCGCTTAAACCATACCTGACGTCCACGTTATTATCCCTGGTGGATATGAACGCCCTGTCAGTCTCCTCATCTCCGTCACCCGAATCAAGCTCTATCTCGACCCAGCCGTCCAGCTGATTGATGACGTCGTAGGCCTGATTTTTAGTAACGCTTGTCCATACGCCGGCGTCAAGATTAGGTTCGCTTCTGACATTTAAGGAGTCTACATTTATGTAAGCTGTGAGCTTGGCATAGTCCAGAGCCGCGTTTTCCGCGTTTTTACCGGTCATGCAGTAGTCTGCTCTCACATATCCGGTCACAGGACCGGACTTGATCTTATACCAGGTATTGCCGTCCTCTCCCGTCACCGTCTCCAAAAGCTCGCCTCCGCTGCCCTCGGTAAACTGTCCGATTATATTGTTGATGCCGTCATCCTCAGGCGTTTCCCTGATGTTCACATATCCGTCGGTAGCGGCAAGCACAAGCTGATCGTACTGAGTTGTGGCCATGGTCCTTAAATCCAGTCTTCTTGCGGCGTTTAAGCAGGTGGCTATCTTAGCATTTCCGTCGCCGACATTGATATAGCCCTCTGTTTTTTCACCGCTTTCAGTCTGCGCCTCTATCTTTGCCCAGTCTCCGTCTCTGCTGATGAAAACATATCTCTCACCAAGCCTCGCTTTTCCGATAACATTCATCGGATCTATCTCCGGAGCCGACCTGATGTTAAGCACGTCAGTTGTTATGACCGCCCTCATTTTGGCGTCGGAAAGGGCAAGTTCCTCCGCTTCCTCTCCTGTCACTATATACTCCGACTTGCAGTAGCCACGTATATTTCCTGACTTTATCAGGCTCCAGTCTCCGTCATCCTCAAGTATGTCAAGAGCTGCGCCGTTTTCAAGCTTTCCGATTATATTGGTCATGTCCAGCTCGTTAGGCTGTGACCTTAAGTTTATGTAGCTGCTGGTACTGATTATGCCGAAATTCTCATAGTCTTCCGTAAGCTCCTCAAGCTTTTCTTCCCTTTCCATCTCCTGAAGCTCCTCGGGAGTCAGATTGCTGATCTCAGCTATTATCTCCTGATCCGCATCCTTTTTTCCCGTTTTAACGATGGCAAGTATTATCAGCAGGACCACTATGAGTATTGCCCCGGCAGCAAATTCAATTTTTTCCTTTCTGAAAGGTCTGTTCAATCAATTACCTCCGGGCCCAGGACCCTGTGGGGACTGATTAATAGTTACTCCAGGCGATATTATCACGCCGTTTCCTCCTGACGGAGCCGTCTCAGCAGGGGAATCCACTATCTCAGCTTCCCCGGCTCCCGATGTCTCGGTCTCTGATGCTTCAGTCCCTGAGCCTCCCGATGAATATGAATGTCCGCTGTCATCCGTATATTTCCCTCTGTCTTCCTCCGGCACTATTATGCTTCCGTATGAAGTATGATGATCACATTTTTCAGTCGGAACGTTATCCTCATCAAAATATTCGGTATAAACTGCGTTGCTTCCTCCCCTGTAATCAGCGTAGCATCCGCTGTGAGGCAGTTTTCCGCTCTTTCTGCATACCTCGACCTCTACGATGCCTTCAGGGACTTCGAAGCCTGTATCCTCCATGCCCTCATGGACTCTGTCCATTATGTTCTTCCATATATCCTTATGAAAGGAGGTTCCGCCGTTATATTCTCCGGTCTCAGGATCGCTTAAGGACTGGTTGTCGTCACAGCCCGCCCATATGCCTGCCGTATAGTACGGCGTAAAACCAACGAACCAGACGTCGTTATTGTTTGTAGTGGTTCCTGATTTTCCGGCAGTGGTCATATCGTCAAGATGAGCTCTTGTGGAGGTATTGTTGACGGTATAGCCGCTCGACCACTTTGTATGCGGCTCAGTGGCTCTCTTCAGAGCATCCGTAAGCAGGAAAGCCGTAGTTTCCTTCATGACCCTGTCCGGCTCATCCTCTTCAAGGTCTATAAGGACATTTCCGTTTTTGTCGTATATCTTGGTAAACAGCTTTGCCTCTGAATACAGGCCTCCGTCTGCTATAGTTGCAAAGGCGTTTGTAAGCTCAAGATTGGTGACGCCCTTCGTTATTCCTCCAAGAGCAGTTGCCACGTTATAATCCTCGTCCGTAAGTGAGCTTATGCCGAGCTTCCTTGCAAACTCAACTCCTCCTTCCGGAGTCACTGTCTCGTACATACACCTTACGGCAACTATATTCATTGAGAACTCTATTCCGTCCCTTATGCTGGAGTAACCAAAATAGTTTCCTCCTCTCCACCAGTTCCTGAAGGTCTTATCCCCGACTGTGAACTCGCAGTCATAATAACATGTGCCAAGCGTTGCGCCGTAATCCTCAAGGGCAGGCGCGAAGGCGGTTATTACCTTAAATACGGAACCCGGCTGCTTATAGGTATTATAGGCTCTGTTGATGGTCAGGGAATATTTCTTTTCTCCGCGGCCTCCGCTTATGGCCTTTACTTCCTTAGTTCTCTGATCCATAAGTACGAAGGATACCTGAGGCTGGAGCGCAGTATCCAGTGTTTCCGCTATGATCTCGTCTCCCGCGGCCTCATCATATATGGTGCTCCTGTACTCAGCTATCGCCTCTTTTACTGCATCTTCGGTCTTGAAAAGTCCGTTATAATTGCTCCTGTGCTCTTCAAAATACCTGTCGGCGTCCTTTTCACTGTAATGCTTCAGTCCCCCGTCTGCATGCTGGATGGAACACCTCCACTTATAGCTGTATTTTGCCGTATCATAATTATCAGGATCATTGACCTCGCTGTCCACTATGGCCTGCATCTCAGGATCCTGGGTTGTCATTATCTTAAGGCCTCCGGAATACAGAAGGTCCTTTGCTTCAGCCTCCGTAAGCTTTAATCTTTCCTTAAGCACCTCCTGTACCTGCTCTATGAGCGCATCAGTAAAATAACTGTATATCCTCGGCGACGCATTGTACTCCTCATCATGGATCCTTATCTCATCATATACCTCCATGCCCGAGGCGTCCCGCATATCATCCTCTGATATATACCCCTGCTCATACATGTTCTCAAGCACCTGCAGGCGTCTCTCCTGGTTTTCCTCCGGATGTGTAAGCGGATTGAGCCTCGAAGGATTCTTGGTTATTGAGGCCAGCACCGTACACTCTGCAAGATCGAGCTCTCCAAGCTCCTTTCCGAAATATCTCTCAGCCGCCACCTTGACCCCAAGGGTATTGTTGCCAAGGTTGATGGTATTGAGATAATCCGTCATTATCTGCTTTTTTATCTCTTCCTTTTCTATGCCCGGCTGGTTTTCAAGCCTGAGCGCTATATACCACTCCTGAAACTTTCTCTCGTACAGGGCGAAGCCAGACTCGTTGCCACCCGAAAAAACGCTGTTTTTTATCAGCTGCTGTGTAATGGTGGAACCGCCTCCCGCCGAGCTGTCTCCCGTAAGCACTCCTTTTACCGCTCTTGTGATGGAACGTATGTCAATTCCGTTATGCTTCCAGAACCTCTGGTCCTCTATCGCAACGAATGCATTTATCAGATCCTCCGGAAGCTCTTCAAACGCAGCCGCCTCCCTGTTTGAGCCCTCCTGTACAAGAGTTGCGACAAGGTTTCCGTTCGTGTCATATGTCGTCGTGGCGTAGCCGCTTGGAGAAAAATCGAGTGTATCTATATCCGGCGTATTATCTATTATGCCTATGAGCATACCGGTCCCGAATGCCGCTCCGCATAAAAAAAGCATGAGAAAAACACAGCCGGCTAATAGCTTAATGCTGTGTATCCTCCTGTTGGCCGCCTTCTGGTCACCGTATGTTATGTCTTCAAGCTGCTCATTGACAGACTTTCTGGTAAATTTCATCCCGTCCTCGATATCCAAACAGTATATGCGTTTTTATCCGATCCATTATATTTTATCACATGCCAAGCATGCCGCACAAATTATAATATCGCGCAGTTTCTTACAAATGTATTATAGTGTTTTAAGAAATCAGCAGTTGCCCCGTCAGTCCTCTTTTTCGTCTCCGCCGTCTTTTTTAGACAGTCTGAAAAACATGATGAACGCGTATATCACCGCCGGGACGACTATAAGGAAAAACAGCAGCAAAAGAGTTATCCTCTGGTCAGTGCCGAAAAACGCGTTTGCCAGAAGACATGCCAGTATAAGCACTATTAAGGCAAGGGCCGCTGCCGCAAGCTTTCTCTTCATTTGATCCTCTCTTAAAAATCCTCTATCTCCTCCGATATGCGCTCCCAGTCGGCGTACAGCTTATCGAGCCTTTCCTTTACCTTCATCTGTTTAGATGAGATCTCGTTAAGCCTTGCCGAATTAACGGCCACCTCCGGCCTTGACATTTCCTCATCCATATCAGATATGGCCGTCTCAGCAGCATTTATATCCTTTTCACAGGCCGACAGCTGGTTCTTAAGCTTTTGGAGCTGCTGTTTCCTTTCCTTCTGCTCCCTGAAGCTTAATTTCGCCGCTGTATCTTCTGTTTTATCTCCTTCAGTCCTGTCACAGCTGACTGATCCTGCCGTCTCATCTTTTGGTTCAATACCGTAATAATGACTCAGGCTGCCGCTCACTGCCTTAAGCTTGTCAAAGGAGGGATCAGACTGTTTTTCAAGATAGTAATCGTAATTTCCCTGATAATTGATAAAATGCCCGTTATCGAGCTCAAGTATCCTTGTAGCCGTCCGGTTTATGAAATACCTGTCATGGGAAACATATATCACCGTTCCCTCGTAATTTTTTACGGCCTCCTCAAGGATCTCCTTTGAGGTTATATCCAAATGGTTGGTAGGCTCGTCAAGGATAAGCAGGTTGGCTTTACTCAGCATGAGCTTTGAAAGTGAGAGCCTGCCCTTTTCTCCTCCCGAAAGATCCCTTACATACTTGAAAACATCTTCTCCCGTAAACAGGAAGGATGCCAGGAGATTCCTTATCTCGGTATTATCCATTGAAGGATAAGCGTCCGATATCTCATCAAAGACCGTATTATCGGGATCAAGGACGTGATGCTCCTGATCATAATACGCCGTTTCCACCCTGCTTCCGAATTCCAGCTCTCCGGTATCCGCCTTTATTTCCCCGGAAATGATCTTAAGAAGCGTCGTTTTTCCGGTACCGTTGGGACCGATGATGGCTAATTTCTCGCCTCTTTTCACATCGAGATCGACGCCTGAAAAAAGGACCTTATCTCCAAAGGCCTTGCTTAAGCCGTCCGCAAACAGAACATCCTTTCCTGACTGCTTTGACGGCCTGAACTTAAGCCTCATGGCATCATCTATGTCGAAGGGTTTTTCAACCTTTTCCATCTTCGCAAGAGCCTTTTCCCTGGACTCGGCCCTCTTTATGGATTTCTCCCTGTTAAAACGCTTAAGCTTCTCAATGACCTCCTGCTGATGCTTTATCTCAGCCTGGTTGTTGAGATATGCCTTCATACGGTCCTTCCTTAACGCGGCCTTTTTTTCCGCAAAGGCCGTATAATTGCCCGTATACATGGTTCCCCTGCCATTTTCGATATCAAATACCTTATTGACTATGCGGTCAAGGAAATATCTGTCATGGGAAACTATTATTACTGCGTTTTTCCAAGATCTTAAATAGTTTTCAAGCCACGATACCGAAGCTATATCCAGATGGTTCGTAGGCTCGTCAAGTATCAGTATGTCAGGAGCCTTAAGCAGGAGCTTTCCCAGCTCAAGCCTTGTTTTCTGCCCTCCGGAAAGCTGGCGGACCTTTAAGTCGAACTCTTCCTCCTTAAAACCAAGTCCCTTAAGGACTCCCGTCACATTGGATCTTACGGCATAGCCGTTTTCAAGCTCGAATCTGTGGGAAAGCTCGGAATATCTCTTAAGGAGCTCCTCGTCGGATGAGGCCTTCATCATCCCTTCCAGACGCCTTAACTCATTTTCCATGTCAAGTACGTCTTTTTTTACATCCAGGACCGCGTCATATATCGTTTTTTCCCCGTCGATATCCGGCATCTGTGACAGATAGCCGAGCCTGATATCCTTTGAAACAGACACGCTGCCGCTGTCCGGCTGCTCCTCGCCTATCAGCTGCCTTAAAAGAGTAGTTTTCCCGGCGCCGTTTGCTCCGGTTATGGCCAGCCTGTCCCTTGCTTCTATATGGAAGCTTATATTTTTAATAATGTCCCTGCCGTCATATGATTTTGTCAGATTATTGACTGCCAGTATCATTTATATTATCGTTCTCCGTCTTTTTATCTCCAAGATATTCATTGAATATATCGAATTCCTGCCAGAGTTTTCCGCTTATTTTCTCAATAAACATTTCAAGGAACTGCCTGCTTTCCTCAGAGGCGCTCTGAAGAAGGCTTTCTACAAACAGATTCAGCTCCTTATGGAACTGGTCGTGTCTCTCGTACATCCTTCTGCCGAGGGATGTAAGGCTTATGGCCCGCTTTGCGGCATTTTCCTCGTCTACTTTTTTTATTATGAGCCCCTTTTTTTCCAGCTTCGTAAGCTGCTGTGAGACCGCGCCCTTTGTGACTCCGAGCTTTTTGGCCAGCTCCGTCACATATATCGGCTCATTATCTCCTATTGCCTTTATGGTATCCATCTCGCTTGCCATGATAGTTACGTAGCCCGCATCGTAAACTGAAGACTTACGTATGCGTTCTACCTTTTCTATCAGCCTCAGGATGGACGGAGTATCCATTTCTGTGTTTTTCTCAGTCATATCGTCTTTCTTTACAAAACAGCACCCGCAAATACGGGTGCTGTAAGCGCGCAATTTTGTGTTATATTTAAATGATGAAATAATCGTTTTAGATCACTTACGGATCCCGAGTTCCTTGATGAGGTTTCTGTAACCGTCAAGGTTCTTCTTCATAAGATACTGGAGCAGGCTCCTTCTCTTACCTACCATCATAAGAAGTCCCTTTCTTGAATGGTGATCCTTAGGGTTCTCCTTAAGATGAGCTGTGAGTTCATTGATCCTCTCTGTAAGGATGGCTATCTGGACCTCAGGTGAACCCGTATCGCCTTCGGTACGTCCATAGGCCTTGATAATCTCAGCTTTTTTCTCTTTGGAAATCATGTTTTTCTCCTTTCTGTTTATTGACCGGAGCTTACCCGGCCTCTCTTACCGTAAGACAAAGCCTCCGTCAAGGAGTACGTAAAGCTGTGCCTCGGCGCTAAGCTTTAAGATTTTATCATGTTTTAAATGATATTTCAAGTCATGTCAAAGTATTTTTTAGCTTCCGGGATATCCGAACAGAACACCTGATTTTTAAGCTCTGAAATGCTCTCAAACATCCTCTCGTGCCTGATAAAGTAGCAGAGCTCCACTCTTGCATCCTTACCGTAGCAGTCCCCTATGTCCTCAAAAACATGGGTCTCAAGCCTCAGGCTTCCGTTTTCATCCTCGCCGTTTACCGTAGGAGCGACTCCAAGATTTGCTATCCCCCTGCCGCTTGTCTTTACGGCCCCGGTTTTTCCGTCATATATGATGACATTGACCGCGTAAACCCCGTTAGGCGGAAGTATCAGGCCTCTCGGCACCGCAATGTTAAGCGTAGGAGCCGACAGCCTGTCCGTACCTATATGTCTTCCGTGCACCACAAGCCCGCTTATGGCATACGGAGTACCCAGCAGCCTTGTGACATGCAGCATGTCCCCCTTTATAAGCTCAGCCCTGAGCAGCGTGGAGCTTATCACCGTATCGGCCTCCGACAGATTTGAGGAGGTCTTCAGCTCCGCGTCCTTTTCGCCCTTATACACCTCTCCGTTATCCGCGATATACTCCTGCGTTCCCGGATCCTCCGCAGTCTTATTCAAGTCTATGCTTATCTTCTTTATAAGGTGGACGCTGTAGCCGTATTCTGCTGCATGTTCTCTGAGGAAATCCGCATTGCCTCGCCTGTCCTTTCCGAAGCTGACATCCTCGCCTCCTGCTATGGCTTTCATGTTATATCTGCCTATCAGGATCTTTTCAAGGAAATCCTCCGCGGACATATTCCTCATCCTGTCGTCGAACTGGAGCTCTATGCAGTAGTCTATGCCAAGCTCATACATCTTACGCTTTCGCTCCGTATCCGAAAGCACGGAGCTTTTGGCGAATCTGAACATAATGACACAGGTCTTCAGCCGGTTTCTGTCAGCAAGCTTTTTAAGCTCCTTAAGCAGCGCCTGATGTCCGATATGAGTGCCGTCAAACTTACCGATGGCCACTGCCGTAGGCGCGATTATCCTGAATACGCCGTCCAGCTCTCCTTTATCCTTAAGCCCGCTTATTTCATCCAGCCTTAAGGCGTCCTCCAGTCCAAAATCACCCACCCGGGTCCTTAAGAGGGATTCCATGCACGCCCCGCAGCCAAGCTTTTCTCCTATGTCCCTGCAGAGGGTGCGTATATATGTCCCCTTTGAACATCTTACGGTAAATGTAACGTGGGGCAGATCGATGCTGTCAATGGTGATCCCCAGTATCTCCACGGTCTTTTTTTTACGCTCCACCTCAATGCCAGCCCTGGCATATTCGTAGAGCTTTTTACCATTCACCTTCCTTGCGGAATATTTCGGGGTCAGCTGCTCATATACTCCCACAAATGAAAGTATCGCGGCCCTCACATCCTCCTCAGAGGGAAGACCGGCTTTGTCTATGCCTGATACCGCTTCTTCAAGAGCCTGCTGCCTGCTGCAGGAATTATCCATGGCGGCTTTATCCGTTTTTTTACCATTTACGGATATTATGCTGCCTGTTATATCCTCAGTCTCAGTTTCTACTCCAAGCAGCATCCCGGCCTTATATTCCTTGATGCCGTTTCCTACGAGATCTATATCCTTTGTGGCCCGGCCCACCGCAACCGGAAGGACCCCCTCCGCCATCGGATCCAAAGTCCCTGCGTGGCCTATCCTTTTTACTCCGAGTATGCCCTTAAGCTTTGCGCAGACATCCATTGAAGTCCAGCCGGACTGTTTATAAATATTTATAAATCCATTATAGTTATAAAAATTCATCAATGCTCCCCGGCCTTTTCAAGCTGGATGCCGAACTCCTCTGAGATCTCCCTGATATTATTTTCCATATCCAGGGACATAAAGCATCCGGCTGCCCTTTTATGTCCGCCGCCGCCGTATTTTGCAGCTATAACGCTGACGTCTATGTCGTCCGTATTGGACCTGAGGCTTGTTTTTACTCTTCCGTCCGCGGTCCCGTACATATATACCGCAGCCATGGCTCCGGACGTGGTCCTGATATTATCTATCATACCGTCCATATCCATTTTTTCAGCTCCGAGCCTCTTCCTCTCCTCCATGCTGATATACGAATAGACAAGCTTTCCTCCGTGTTCCTGCCTCAGGTTTAAAAGCAGATAACCAAGGAGCTTCTTCTGCTCAAAGGTCATGGCAAAAAAGGATTCCTCTATTATAGAGCCAAAATCTATGCCTTTTTCAATACATTTTCCGGCTATCTCCATGGTGCTTTTATGGGTACTGCTGTGTCTGAATACCCCGGTATCATGCACTATGCCGGTATAGATGCACTCCGCTATGGCCTTGTCAAAATATGCCTCGTCCATCAGCCCGAACAGCACCTCGGATGCGGAGGACGCCGTACCCTCCACTATGGAATGAGCTCCGAATCCCTGATTGGTGATATGATGATCTATCACTGCCGAATCCTTTGCTTCCCTGAAAAGCTTCAGGAACCTTCCCATTCTGTCAGGATCAGCGCAGTCGCATACGACCGCAAGATCGTACCTGCGGTCGTCCCTTTCACTCCTCACGGCGTCATAGCCGCTTAGGAATGAAAACTTTTCATTCAGCTCCTCAAGATACGGCACCACATCCATGTCATCACCGCGCATATTTTTTATGTAATTATATGCTCCAAGTACGGACCCGGCACAGTCCCCGTCCGGACTCACATGCCCTATGATGCATATGCTGGACGCGTTCCTTATCTTTTCTTCAAATATTTCCTTAGTTAAGATCTCCGTCATCGCCACTTGCGCTTTCATCCGTTTCATCAGCGGAAACGTCATCTCCAAGACCGCCTTCCCTTGCGAGCTTTTCGATCTTCATTGACATTTCCATCGCGTATTCCATACTTCTGTCCGGAACGAACTGAAGTTCCGGAGTTTTTCTTAAATTGACCGAATGTGCCAGGCTCCTTCTGATGAAGCCTTCGGCATTCTTAAGCCCTTCTATGCTTTCCATAAGCTTTTCATCAGAACCAATGGTGGAGACATGTACCTTACAGTACTGGAGATCCGGAGTCACCTCAACTCTCGTAATGGAAAGAAGAGGATCTATCCTCGGGTCCTTTACCTCGTTCCTGATTATAACGGAGAGCTCCCTCAAGACCTCTCCGTTTATCCTGTTGTTTTTTATGCTGCCTTTTCTCATATACTTCTCCTTACGGCTCCCGGACCTTCTATCCGTAAAAAGAGCCTGGATCATATAATACGGATCCTGCCATCAAGCCCTTGGGACCTGCACCATCTTGTAGATCTCAAGAGTATCGTCCACCTGTACGTCCGTGAAGTCGTCCAGTACGATACCGCATTCAAATCCGAGCTTGACTTCCTTGACCTCGTCCTTGAAACGCTTGAGTGAAGCTATATCTCCGTCAAATATCTGTTTATCGCCTCTGAACAGACGGGCCCTTGAGCCTCTCTCAATAACTCCGTCCGTTACATAGCAGCCTGCTATGGTTCCTACTCCAGAAGCCTTGAATATCTGCCTTACTACCGCACGTCCGGTATTCTGAGGTTCATAGACAGGCGCGAGCATTCCGGTAAGAGCGCTCTGAAGATCCTCTATGGCCTGATAGATGACCCTGTAGAGCCTCATGTCTATCTTTTCCTGCTCTGCCTTTGCCTTCGCCACGGCATCCGGCTTTACGTTGAAGCCTATAATGATGGCGTTGGCAGCTGAAGCCAGATTGACGTCGGACTCATTTATATTTCCGGCTGCCGCATGGATGACGTTTACGGCCACCTCCTCATTTGACAGCTTGCCAAGGCTCTGCTTGACCGCTTCCACCGAACCCTGAACGTCAGCCTTGATAATTATCGGAAGCTCCTTTATGTTTCCTGCCTTGATCTCGTCGAACAGATCGTCAAGATTCATCTTCTTCTTGGTCTCATCAAGCATATGCTTCTTCTGCTCGGCAATAAAGGTCTCGGCTATGCTTCTGGCCTCCTTTTCATCCTTGCAGACCATGAACACCTCTCCCGCGTCAGGAACGTCGTTAAGTCCGAGTATCTCTGCCGGATATGATGGAAGAGCCTTCTTTATCTGATTATGCTTATCATCGAACATGGCGCGGACCTTGCCGTAGCATGAGCCTGCCACCACGTTATCGCCGACATTTAAGGTACCCTTCTGTACCAGTACGGTAGCTATAGGGCCTCTGCCCTTATCTAACTGCGCCTCTATGACAAGTCCCCTTGCTTTTCTGTCAGGGTTCGCCTTAAGCTCCATAACATCGGCCTCAAGGAGTATCATGTCAAGCAGGTCAGAGATGCCGGCTCCGGTTTTTGCCGATACCTCTACCATAGGAGTCGTTCCACCCCATTCCTCTGCAATGAGACCGTACTCTGACAGCTCGTTCTTTACCATATCAGGGTTGGCCGTAGGCTTATCCATCTTGTTGATGGCTACTATGACCTCAACATTTGCAGCCTTTGCATGACTTATGGCCTCTATGGTCTGAGGCTTAACTCCGTCATCTGCCGCAACCACCAGCACGGCGATATCCGTGGACTGGGCTCCCCTTAAACGCATTGCGGTAAATGCCTCATGTCCCGGGGTATCAAGGAAGGTTATGTACCTGTCTCCCGCGCTTACCACAGACGCTCCTATGTGCTGTGTAATGCCTCCGGCCTCACGGCTCGTAACATTTGTATTCCTTATGGCGTCAAGAAGCGATGTCTTTCCGTGATCTACATGTCCCATTACGCAGACTACAGGATTCCTTAAGACGAGCTTTGACTCATCCTCATCCTCCTCCTTAAGGAGCTCGGCGATCACATCCTCCTCAACTTCCTTCTCGCAGAGGATATCGTAATCCATGGCGATCTCCTCAGCTTCCTCGTAGCTTAAGTCAGTATTAGGAGTCACCATCTTTCCGGCAAGGAAAAGCTTCTTGACTATAACACTTGGCTGAAGATGAAGCTTTTCCGCAAGATCCTTGATCGTAAGCGTCTCAGGGATCACTATCACCTTGATCTCCTCCTCAGGCTTCTCCTTTTTAGGCTCAGGCTTTATGAAGGCTCCCTTTTTGGTCTTTCCTGCAGCAGCAAGATCGTCAACATACTTGTCCTTCTTGTCCTTTCTGTTGTCCTTTCCTGCAAAGGCGTTCCTTCCCCTTGGCGACTTGCCGGCAGGAGCATCAAAGCCTCTCTGGGCTCCGGCCTGCTGACTTCTCTTATCTCCAGGCTGTCCCGGTCTCTGGCCTCTCTGATCCTGAGGCTTGCCGGCAAAGCTCCTTCCGCCCTGCCTCTGATTATCTCCGTGCTGCCTTCCTGACTGTCCTCCCTGATCCTGCTTTCTCTGAGCATCTCCGGTCCTTCCCCTGTGCTGTCCGTCGGAAGAACCGCCTCTCTGGGAGTTTCTTAAGCTGTTTTCCTTCTTGGCCTGTCTTGATGCCTCGGCTATGACTGCCGCCGCATCGTAGTTGGCGTAGGATTTTACTATCTTTACCTTAGGTATGACAGGATCTGCAAGACTTGGAGCCTTTGGTTTTTCAGCCTTTTCTCCTGCCGCTTCTTCCTCCCTGGCCGGGCTCTGTGCATTTTTTTCAACCTCAGGCTCGGCGGCCTCAGCCTCTGAAACAGCTTCTGAAGGCTCCTTATCCGCTGTCTCCGCCATGGCAGCCTTGTCATTAGCAGCCTCTCTTTTTACCGTTTCCTCAGCCGCAGCAGCTTCTTCCTTAACGGCCTTTGCGTTATCCGTGTCTTTTACGGCGTTTTCCGTTAATGCTGTTTCCGGCGTATCCTGAGCTGTCATTTCCTTAACGCTTGTCTCGGCTTCCTTTACCTTTTCCTCGATCGGCTTAGTCTCTGGCTTAGTCTCTGGCTTTATGGTATTTTCATTGGCGGCGGCCGCTTCAGCCTTTTTATCTGAAAGGTTGGCCGCCGGTCTTACAGGCTTCGTTCCTGCCGGCAGCGGCCTCGGCCTTTTGGCAGCTCCCGCATTTCCCTGGGAACTTTCAGCCTTGCCCTTATGCTCTGACATATCCGCTGCATTCTTGAGTCTTTTAGGGAGTTCCTTTATGCTGGTAGAATTCTGCTTACGGAAAACTATATTAAGCTTTTTTTTCGGTGCTGCAGGCTTTCCTGACTGAGCGCCTTCCTGAGAATTATTTATATCCTTTTTATTATTTTCATTAGCCACAGGCATTACCTCCCTCTATAAGTTCCAATATACGCTTGGCGAAGCCCTCATCCTCCACGGTGACTACGGATCTGAGATCCTTGCCCATCATGTGTCCGAGCTCCTCCTTTGAAATATCCATCAAGACCATCGGAATGCTTTTGTGTGAGCACATGTCCTTAAACTTTTTCATGGTCCCTTCCGAAGTATCTCCGGAAACCATGCAAAGCTTTGCTGTCCCTGACCTGACCGACTCTTCTGCCGCAAAGCCTCCGGATCTTATCCTTCCTGCCTTATACGCCAGCCCGATCATCGACCCAAGTCTTTTATCAGATGTTTTTTCCGTCAAATCTTTCCCTCTTTATAAATCAAACGGATCCCTCTCCGTCTTCCTCAGCCTCTTCCTCATACGCTTCAGTGTCATCGGCTTCAACAGCATCCTCAAGGGCTTCCCCGTCATAGACTTCGTCATCCTCATATCCATCCGCGGAATAATCAGCCTCATCATAATCAGCACCCTCATATTCCTCATCGCCGTACTCAGCGTCTCCCATGGCTTCCATGCCCAGCTCTTCCAAAAGTCCGGACTCTTCGGCCTGAGTCTCTGATTTGATATCTATCTTATATCCGGTGAGCTTAGCCGCAAGCCTTGCGTTCTGTCCTTCCTTACCTATCGCAAGTGAAAGCTGATAGTCCGGAACTATGACAACGGCAGCCTTTGAATCCTCGTCGGCCACTACGCAAATGACCTTTGCCGGGCTCAGTGCGTTTTCTATGAGGAAGGCAGGGTTATCATCCCAGTTGATGATATCGATCTTTTCTCCTCCAAGCTCGTCAACTATGGCGTTTACCCTTGCTCCGTTGACTCCGACGCAGGCTCCCACAGGATCCACGTTCTCATCATGGGAAATAACGGCCATTTTTGTCCTTGATCCGGCCTCTCTTGCTATCTCCTTGATCTCTACCACGCCCTCGCCTATCTCTGATACCTCATCCGTAAACAGGCATTTTACAAGATCCGGATGTGTGCGTGAAACGGATATCCTCGGTCCGCGCGGATTGTTCTTTACCTCTAAAACATAAACCTTTATCCTCTGGTTAGGCTTGAGCTCCTCTCCCTTGATCTGCTCGCTTTCCGCAAGTATCGCGTCAGCCTTTCCGAGATTGACCGTAACGTTCCTTCCCAGATTCCTCTGGACTATACCTGTCATGATGTTATGTTCATGCTCTATGAATTCCCTGTAGATGGAGTTTCTCTCCTCCTCACGGATCTTCTGCTTTATGACGCCCTTTGCATTCTGCGTCGAGATACGTCCGAACTTCTGGGAATCCACCTGTATCTGGATCACATCGCCAAGCTGAGCGTTTTTATCTATCATGAGGGCGTCAGGAAGGCTGATCTCCTCGATGGGATCGAGCACATCCTCCACCACCGTCTTTTCCTGGAATATCTTATAATCGTAGGTGTCCTTATCTATCTTTACAACACAGTTGTCAGCCCTGCCGAAATGGTTCTTGCACGCCGTTATCAGCGAGCTTTCGATAGCCTCAAACAAAGCCTCCTTCGGAATGCCGCGCTCTTTGCCGAGTATTTCGAGTGCTTCCTTCAATTCATTGTTCATGCTGATCTCTCCTTAAAATAAAACCTCTGTCATCCTTCATTAAGAAATCCCTTTGAGCACACCTCAAGGGTATATGTTTCACTTATAAAATCAGTCTTATCGAGCCATGTGCTCAAATATCTTGATACTTTGGCACAGTCGTTGATACCTATGCCCGGCTCATGCCTTTCCTCACCGGTCTCTTCATCCGGTTCGGACTGTACTGGCTCAGCAGCGGCGCGTTTTTCCGCCTCGGCGTCGCTCAAGTCTATATAAAGCCTCAGATACCAGTTATGGTCCTCCTCGGTAAACTCGCTTGTTATCAGCTCATAGCCGTTTTTCTTAAGAAACGGTACTATGAATTCCTCCACCCGGGTAAGGTAATCATTGTGTTCCATACATTCTCCCGCAAAGATTAAGGAGTGGACCGCTGCCCACTCCTTAAATACTGATTGATTATTTCCTCATAAAGACTATCACAAACCGGCATCTTTATCAAGGGTATTTTGTCCTGTTTTTAAGCATTCAAGCCGTTTTCAGGTATTTTATGTCTTTACTTTCCCGGCTTCCCCGCCAAAGGCCTCCGCCTCCTTTGCCGCGCTCTTTACCGTCGGTTTCCTCCAGTTCACATAATCGCAGTCAGGATATCTCTCGCATGAATAAAACAGCCTTCCCTTTTTCGTACGTCTTTTTACTATATCGCTTCCGCATTTAGGGCATTTCACGCCGATCTTTTCAAGAAGCGGTTTTGTGTTCCTGCACTCCGGGAATCCGGGGCAGGCAAGGAATTTGCCGTGTGGTCCGTATTTTATGACCATGTTTCTTCCGCATTTATCGCATATGACATCCGTTACCTGATCCGCCACCTTTATCCTGCCGAGGTTGGTCCTGGCCGACTCTATGGAGTTTTCAAGCTTTGGATAAAAATCTCCTATGACAGTCTTCCAGTTGAGCTGGCCTTCAGCGACCTTGTCCAGCTCCTCCTCCATGGCTGCTGTAAATCCGGTATCCACGATCTCAGGAAACGCCGTGACCATCAGCTCATTTACGGCCGTACCGAGCTCCGTGACATACAGGTTCTTTTTCTCCTTTGTTATATAATTCCTTGCTAAAAGCGTCGTGATCGTAGGAGCATAAGTAGAAGGCCTGCCTATGCCGTCCTCCTCGAGAGCCCTTACAAGAGTTGCCTCGGTATAATGGGCCGGCGGCTCGGTGAAATGCTTTATGTCCTCCACCTTATTGAACCTTACCGTGTTTCCCTGCTTCAGGAAACTTAAGTCCTGTTTATTTTCATCTTCCTCGGTTTCGTTTTTGTAAACGCTTAAAAAGCCGTCAAATATCCTTTTTGATCCTGAAGCAGTAAAGGTATGTCCATCGCACTCAAGCCTTACTCTTGTCTGGGCGTATACTGCCGGCGACATGCGGCTTGCCGTAAATCTCTTCCAGATAAGCTGATAAAGCCTGAATTCATCACGGCTCAGCTTATCCTTTAACATGGCCGGAGTATTTTCTATATGAGTAGGCCTGATGGCTTCGTGGGCATCCTGTATGTTGCCTCCTGCCTTGCCGTGTGCCGGCCTTGCGGAAACATATGCCGTGCCGTAATTGGCCTCTATGTACTGCTTTGCAGACGCTACGGCCTCATCGCTTATCCTTATGGAGTCAGTCCTGAGGTAAGTGATATATCCGTCCTCATACAGCTTCTGGGCGATGCGCATGGTCTGCTGTGTGGAAAGGTTCAAAAGCCTCGATGCGTCCTGCTGCATCGTCGATGTTGTAAAAGGCCACGGGGCGTTCTTAACGCGCTCTGAATCAGTGACCTCTGCCACCAGCACATCCTTACCCCTTACATCCTCTACTATTGCTGCGGCTGAAGCCTCATCCTCAAGGCTGTTCTTTTTCCCGTTTTCACCATAATATAACGCCCTGACCGACTTCTGTCCGTTTTTGATGTCAGCCTCCACAGTATGATATTCCTTAGGGATAAAGGCGTTTATCTCCGCCTCTCTGTCGCACACCATCCTTAAGGCCACCGACTGGACTCTTCCGGCCGACAGACCCCTCTTGATCTTTTCCCAGAGTATAGGGCTTATGGAGTAACCTACTATCCTGTCCATCACTCTGCGTCCCTGCTGGGCGTCCACAAGGTTCATATCTATGTCTCTCGGATTTTTGAGTGCTTTTGTAACGGCGTCCTTCGTGATCTCATTAAATGTTATCCTGTAAGCCTTCCTGCTGCCTTCAAGCCCCAGAGCCGTCTTAAGGTGCCAGCTTATGGCCTCTCCCTCACGGTCCGGGTCGGTCGCAAGATATACGCGGTCAGCCTTTGCCGCCTCCTTCTTAAGCTCCGCGATAAGGTCTCCCTTGCCGCGTATGGTTATGTACTTCGGCTCGAACCCGTGCTCTATGTCTATACCCATGGAGGATTTTGGCAGATCCCTAACATGTCCCATTGACGCGCTTACGGTATAGCTGCTGCCGAGAAATTTTTTGATGGTTTTCATTTTAGCCGGTGACTCGACTATTACTAAATTTTTTGCCATATGACACTCTTCTCCGAATTAAGAAACTCTCCGTAAAACTCCGATAACCTGATCTTATGGATAACTCATTCTATATTATTTATATTTATACATAGATTTTACCGATAACCGATTGAATTCTCCGGAAAATTACAGTAAATTAATCATTACTATAAATAATCCCTTCTGTCAATTATATAATCTTGAGATTTACTTAAGATTTTTTGTGATAGGGGCTGTCAAAGGCAGGTAAAAAGATATGCAGGAAAAAAATATAACATTTCACAGAAAGCTCATCGTGCCTCTGGAGCTTAAGCAGATGTTCCCGCTTACCGCGGAGCTTGAAAAGCTCAAGGCTGAACGCGATGAGATAATCAAAAACATCATCACCGGTGCAGACAGAAGGATGCTGCTCCTTATCGGCCCGTGTTCCGCTGACAGGGAGGACGCCGTTCTCGACTATATCACAAGGCTCATCCCGGTGCAGGAGAAGGTAAAGGACAGGATCTTCATCGTGCCGAGGGTCTATACCAATAAACCCCGCACTGTCGGCAAGGGCTATAAGGGCATACTCCACCAGCCTGATCCGGAAAAGGCCCCGGATCTTTTAAAAGGCATCATAACCATACGTGAAATGAACATGCGCATCATCAGGGAGACCGGCTTTACCTGCGCCGACGAGATGCTTTATCCCGAGGTCTACCGTTTTAATTCAGACCTGCTCTCCTATGTTGCCATAGGCGCAAGATCCGTTGAGGATCAGGAGCACAGGCTGCTGTCCTCCGGCATAGATATCCCTGTTGGAATGAAAAACCCGACCAGCGGCAACTTGAACGTAATGCTGAATTCCGTGACCGCCGCCCAGTCGGAACAGAATTTCATATACAGAAACTGGGAGGTTTCCACCACCGGTAATCCTCTGGCCCATACCATACTCCGCGGCTACGAGAACCAGAACGGCGAAACCTTCCCTAACTACCACTATGAAACGCTGCAGGAGCTCTTAAGCCTCTACGAGAAACGCAGCCTTAAAAATCCTGCCGTGATAATAGACTGCAACCACGCCAATTCGGGCAAAAAATATCTGGAACAGATCCGCATCAGCAAGGACATCCTCTACAGCCGCAAGCACAATGAGGATATCAAAAAGCTCGTTAAGGGCCTCATGATAGAGAGCTATATAGAGGACGGCAACCAGAAGGAGACCGAGCACTGCTACGGCAAGTCCATCACCGACGCCTGCATAGGCTGGGAAAAGACTGAAAAGCTTATCTATGAGCTCGCTGAGGAGTGGCAGATGTAAACAGTTTAAACAGACAGTTTTAACAGAAACATGCGCCGCCAGGCGCAGCTTAAAAACCGGTTTTAAGATCCTATCGCAGGACCGAAAAAACCGGTTTTTGTAATTTAACTATTATATCTGCATTTCTTACTTCGCCTTTACTCCAAGGTAAGCCTGCTGTACTCTCTCATCCTGCAGAAGCTCTTTTCCTGTGCCCTGCAGTGTGATCTTTCCTGTTTCAAGAACAAAGGCATAATCAGATATCTCCAGCGCCTTAAAAGCATTCTGCTCTGCAAGGAGTATCGTCATACCCTGTTTCTTAAGCTCGCCGATAATGTCGAATACCTGCTGTATCACTATCGGAGCAAGCCCCAGCGAAGGCTCGTCCATGAGCAGGATCTTCGGTCTGCCCATAAGGCCTCTCGCTATGGCAAGCATCTGCTGCTCTCCTCCCGACAGGGTTCCCGCATACTGCTTTTTTCTCTCGCCAAGTATTGGGAACATCTCCTCCATTTTTTTAATATCGGACCTGATTCCGTCCTTATCCTTCCTTAAATGAGCTCCCATGAGCAGATTCTCGTACACGGTCAGATTTGCATATAGCCTTCTTCTTTCCGGCACCAGGGCCATCCCCTGTCCCAGGACATGGTTTGCATCCTTTGCAAGCGCTTCCCCGTTTATCTCTATGGATCCGGTCTTTGACTTGAGCACTCCCGCAAGGGTCATCATCAGGGTCGATTTTCCGGCTCCGTTTGCTCCTACCAGGGAGACCGTCTTATTATCAGGGACCTCAAAGCTTACATCTCTCAGAGCCTGTATACGTCCATAAAATACATTTATGTCATTGACCTTAAGCATCTGCCTCGCCTCCTAAATATGCTTCAAGTACTTTAGGATCGTTCTGTATCACCTCCGGCGTGCCCTCAGCAAGGAATTTACCGAAGTTGATTACATATAAGTGATCGCAAAGGTTCATTACAAGATCCATATGATGCTCAATGAGCAGAACGCTTAAGTCAAACTTTTTCGCAAGCGTCCTGATAAGCTCGGTAAGCTCCCTCGTTTCCTCCGGATTCATTCCGGCAGCCGGCTCATCCAGTAATAAAAGCCTCGGATTGAGCGCAAGGGCGCGGGCTATCTCAAGCTTACGCTGCAGGCCGTATGGAAGGCTCTCCGCAGTCTTATAGGCGTATTCCTCTATACCGACGTCTCTTAAGTACTTTTTAGCTTCCTCTCTCAACTCGATCTCACTTTTCTTTATCTTATTGTTTACGAAAGGAAAGTTGGTAAAGAGTGCCTGCATTACGTTATACTTAGGGTTATTAAGATCCAGAGCGGTTATTACGTTCTCTATGACCGTAAGCTTTTTAAACAGCCTGATGTTCTGGAAGGTCCTGGCTATGCCGAGCTTTACTATCTCCTCCGGCTGTTTTCCGGTGATATTCTGTCCTTCAAAATAAATATTTCCCTCAGTCGGCTGGTAAACGCTCGTTATAAGATTGAACACGGTCGTCTTACCGGCTCCGTTGGGGCCTATGATGCCCATTATCTCACCGGTTTTAAGTTCGAATGAAAGATTCTCGACGGCCTTTATGCCTCCAAACGCCTTGGTAAGTCCGTCTATCTTAAGAGCCGTATCTTTACTCATCTATCTCAACCCCCTCAGGACCGATCAGCTTTTGCTTTCGGAGCCTTCTTACCAGATTTCTCATTCCCCTTATGGTTATCTCCTTATATCCGAATATTCCTGACGGACGGAGTACCATGATCGCTACAAGCACGGCACCATAGGCCACCATACGCCACTGATCGGCAACGCGGAGCACCTCCGGTATCATGGTAAATATGCACGCCGCTATGCAAGGACCGGTTATGCTTCCCATTCCGCCTGCAACTACTATCGCCGTATACAGGGTGGACTGAGTGCTGATGAACATGCTCGGCTGTATGAAACGTATATAGTGAGCGTATATGGCTCCTCCTATACCTGCGCATATGGCGCTGAATAAAAGAGCCCTGAGCCTTACCTGTACAACATTTATTCCTGCCATCTCGGCAGCTATCGGATCTTCCCTTACGGAAATGGACATACGGCCATACCTCGAAAAGATATAGTTTTTTGTCACCCACAAAACTATCACGAGTATCACAAATACAGTTATCGGATGGGAATAATTTCCAAGGCCGCCTATGCCTCTTGCCCCGTTCGTTATCTCAAGGTTCTCAAGAATGACTCGCATGGCTTCTCCAAAACCAAGGGTCGTAATTGTAAAATAATCGCTCCTGAGCTTTGCCCTCAGCGTAGGATAACCGATTATCAGACTGGCAAGGCCGCTGGTAAGAGCCGCGCCTATGACTCCAACAAAGAATGGAAGCTCAAATGTTTTTGTGAGAATCGCACAGGTATACGCACCTATGGCCACGAAGGCAGCGTGTCCCAAAGACACCAGACCCGTAAATCCGGTAAACACCGCAAGCCCCACGACTATAATGGACGTATACATGCAGACCGTTATGACACCCCATATATAGGACGAAAACATGTATATACCTCCCTCTTATACCTTTTCCTCAAGATACTTTCCGAACAGACCTGCCGGACGTATCAGCAAAATAATTATCAGTATCGCAAAACTGAATACATCCCTGTATGTAGAGGTGATATAAACAGAAACAAAGGCCTCAACTATCCCAAGGATAACTCCGCCGTATATGGCTCCCGGAAGAGATCCAAGACCACCGATGACAGCCGCGATATAAGCTTTATTTGTGATCCATCCCATATTAGGGTAGGCCATGTATTTTATGCCGAGGAACATTCCGGATATTCCCGCAAACGCTCCCGCAATAACGAATACAAGCCCTATCACCACGCTTAAGTTGACGCCGTTTAACGTTGCCACCGTGGAATCATAAGAAGCCGCCCTTATCGCTATTCCGGTCCTCGTCTTATTTATGAAATAGTTCATGATCGCTATGGCTATTATTGAAAAGACTATTGCGAAAAGATCCATTTTACCAAGGGCAGCGCCAAATATATTGATGGTCGTCTCCTCAAATATGATCGGGTACGCATAGAAATGTGCTCCAATAGTCGCATATACCAGGTTTTCAATAAATATCGAAAGTCCCATGGCGCTTATCATAAAGAACATAGGCGGAGCATTCCTTTTCCTGAGCGGGCTGTAGGCCACTCTCTCGGTTGCAAGGCTGACCACTGCCATGGCTGCCATGGAGATAATTAAGGCAACGAATACATTGGCCCCCAGCAGAGTCATGGCGTAATACCCTGCAAAGGAAGCAAGCATTATCACGCCTCCATAGGCAAAGTTACTGAAGTTCAAAATACTGAATACCAGAGAATATCCGACTGCCATAAGCGAGTAGATACCTCCTATGGCAAGGCCTGTGATAAGTGTCTGGAACAATAATGAAAGTTCCATATTTTTCCTCCTGTCGGAAAATCAGGGGCAGCTTTTATCGCCGCCCCGGATCCTTAAACTTCAAATACAGATAGTTATGATTTATTCTGCGTCAGATACCGAAGCCGCAACCGTGGTCACGTATTCAAATTCGGTTCCGTTGACCTGCTCTATTACGGCGTTCTTGCCGATAGGGTTATGGGTTGCAGGATCGTTCGTAAATACTCCCGTAAGAACTTCAACGTCCTTGGCGTTCTCAAGCCAGTCGGCTATGGCTGTAGGATCGGTTCCAACCTCCGTTATGGCGTCCTCTAAAAGCATGATGGCGTCAACTGCAAATGCAGGGTTAGGCATTACCGGATCCTCATTATACTTTTCTCTGTATTCCTCAACGAAATCAGCAAGTATAGGGTCGGCAAGGGAAGCTGAATTTATGATGTATGCTCCCTCTGCTGCCGTTCCGGCTATCTCGAACAGCTCCTCTGTAGGCCAGTTATCACAGCCTATGAATACACAGTCCATTCCAAGCTCTCTTGCCTGCTTCATCGCAAGGGCTCCCTGCGTATGAGTGGTAGGCAGATACAGAACGTCAGGATCAAGCTCTTTTATCTTCGCCAGCTGAGCCTTATACTCAAGCTCCTCAGAACGGAAGGACTCTTCTGCCACAACCTCTCCTCCGAGCTCCGTAAAGGTGTCATGGAAATACTTTCCGAGGAAGGTGGAGTAATCCGATCCAACGTCCGTAAGTATCGCAGCCTTTACGCAGGAAAGATCGTCATGGGCGAAGGTCGCAGCCACTGAACCCTGATAAGGGTCTATGAAGCAGACTCTGAAAATGTACTGAAGGGCTTCATCCGAACCCTCAGGCACGGTGAGCAGTTCACTTGTTCCCGTTGTGGTGATAAGCGGTATCTGCTCCTCCTCACATATAGATGAGCAGGCTATTGCATTTCCCGACTGGGAAGGTCCTATCATGGCTATGGCCCCATCCGAGATAAGCCTCTTGCAGACGTTTACGGCCTCAGCCTGGTCAGACTTATTGTCATAATGTATGACCTCTACCTGCCTGCCGTTTATTCCGCCCTCGGCGTTAAGCTTTTCCACATACATATCTATCGCCTTGACCTCGGCCTGTCCCCACTTGGCTCCGGTACCGGTAGTGGACGACTGATGACCTATTATTATTGGTCCGTCATCAGAAGCTTCCTCAGCACCGCATCCTGAAAGGAAAGCCGAGCATGCCATGAGTCCGGCTAACAGAATCGATAAATATCTCTTTTTCATATTGCTCCTCCTTTGGTATGCAATAGCTTTATTATTCTTGTATTTGTACAAGCTTTACGCTGTGATTGTATAACAATTACCCCCCCCAGTCAAGCATTACTTACAAATTAATCAACGTTTAAGGCCGTCTTTATGTATAATATTCACAAACGAATGCCCTGTCCTGTTGAATAATCGTTGGAAATATTGTAAAATCCGAGTGACAGACATTTAATTTCTATATTCAATCTTTCAGGATCCCCTAAGATGCAGATAATAAAGATCAGTGAATATGACTCCGGCAAGAGGCTGGATAAGTTTCTTTTTAAATTTTTCGACTCGGCCCCCGCAAGCTTTGTCTACAAAAATCTGCGTAAGAAAAATATCAAGCTCTGCAAAAAAAAGGCTGCAGGCAATGAGATATTAAAGGCCGGAGATGAGATCGAGCTGTTTTTTTCTGAAGAGACCTTAATTTCCTTAAGCAGTCTGGCTGCCAGACTGTTCACCGCAAACGATACTGTTTCCGGCCCGGATGCTGCAGAAACGCTGAAAACTGACAGGAGTCATCGGACAGAACACTTTGATCTTAGGGATTTCTGCGATATCATCTACGAGGATGACAATATCATCCTTGCCAATAAGCTTTCCGGCATATTGAGCCAGAAATCCTCTCCCGGAGACTTCAGCCTTAATGAAGCTCTTATTATGTACTGCGGCTTAGACCGGGATAAGGCCGATCCCATTTCTGCCTTCCGTCCCTCCATATGCAACAGGCTTGACCGCAATACCTCAGGGCTTATAGTATTTGCAAAAAACTATGCTTCAGCCAGAGAGATAAACGGTCTTATCAGGGACAGGAGCATCCGGAAATACTATCTTGCAGCCGTGACGGGACGTGTAAACAATAAAAGCTCAGTAAGGGCATGGCTTATAAAGGACCGCTCTGAGAACATCGTAAGGATATTTGACAGTGAGATCGAAGGGTCATCTTTTATTGAGACCACCTATGAGCCCTTAGGGCACGGTGTATTTCAAAACTTTGACATAACCCTGCTGAAGGTCGGCCTTATCACCGGAAAGACACACCAGATAAGGTCTCATCTTGCCTACCTCGGCCATCCGATACTTGGGGACACAAAATATGGAGGTACCGGCACCGGCAGTGTTCCTTACTCCAGGACCGGCAAAAATAAGCAGAGGCAGCTGCTCCACTCCTGGATGCTGCATTTTCCGGAGGACATTTCAGATCCGCTTTCATATCTTTCCGGAAAAACATTTACCGCTGATCTGCCAAAATATTTTTTAGACGTAATTTCCACAAGCGGGATCCATATCTGATCCCGCTCTCATCTCACCCCAGACATAAAACATAATATAAGGAGGTTCAAAATGTTTGCCAAAGCAAGTACGGCAGGCCTTTTTGGCATTGACGGATTCAGTGCGGAGGTCGAGGCCGACATACAAAACGGCATTCCGGGACTTTATCTCACGGGAGCCATTGCCCCTGAGATACGCGAAGCCCAGTACAGGATATGGAATGCTTTAAAAAACAGCGGTATCAGGATCGAACCAAAAAAGATCACAGTAAACATAAGCCCCGCCTCATTAAAAAAGCACGGGACCCACTATGATCTGCCCATTGCGGCCGCGATCCTGGCCGGAACCGGCGTGCTTGGATCCGGCGTCCTGGCTGACTCCGGATTTTTGGGAGAGCTCGGACTGGACGGACGCTTAAAGCCGGTAAGAGGCGTGTTGCCGCTCAGCATAAGATTAAATCAGGATTCCGTTAAAAGGATATTCGTTCCATACGAAAACGCCCGGGAGGCCGCTCTTATAGAAGGCCTGACGATCATAGGCGTAAAGCGCCTTGGAGATATGATAGATTTCCTTAACTCTTCGAGGATAAACGAAGGAATAACCATGCTTAAGGGTCCTCTTTATCCTTCCATTAATGATGGCCCATATTGCAGTACTCAGGGTCAGGATGTGGATTTTTCCGACGTCCGGGGCCAGGAATACCTTAAAAGAGCCGCAGAGATCGCAGTGAGCGGCCATCATAATATCCTGTTCACCGGACCGGCAGGAACCGGAAAGACAATGATAGCAAAGCGCATGGCTACAATACTGCCTCCCCTTTCTCGAAACGAGGATCTGAAGATATCCCAGATATACAGCATTCTCGGTCTTCTTCCTGAGGACCGTCCTCTTTTGTCAAAGCGTCCCTTCCGAAGCCCTCATAACTGCATATCCGAGGCCGCCTTTTCCGGCGGAGGTGCATCTGCCCTCCCAGGAGAGCTTTCACTTGCTTCCGGAGGCATACTTTTTTTAGACGAGCTCCCGCTATTTAAACGCAATGTCCTTGAGACCTTAAGACAGCCCCTTGAGGAAAGAAGGATCACAGTATCAAGAATGAATATAAGCTGCACCTATCCGGCGGATTTCATTCTTGCCGCTGCCATGAATCCCTGCGCCTGCGGATTTTATCCAGACAGATCAAAATGCAGCTGCTCTCCCGCTCAGATAAGGGCCTATACCGGCCGGCTTTCAAAGCCTCTCCTGGACCGCATAGATATCTGCGCAGCCGCAAGGCCCTCCGAGCTTTCTGAATTAAAACAGAACTCAAAGCCCGCAGAGAGCTCCTCAGACATAAGAAAAAGAGTTGAAAAGGCCCGACTGATACAGGCAGAGCGCTTCAAAAATTCTTCCGGGATATTGTTTAACGGACAGATGGGGATACAGGAAATAGAAAAGTTCTGTCATCTCGAAAACAAAGAGGCAGCACTTGCCGAAGATATATTCGTAAAACGCGGACTGTCTCTGAGGACCTATCACAAAATGCTCAAGATAGCCCGTACCATTGCAGATATGGACGGTTCATTAAGGATACTTCCGCACCATATTTTAGAGGCCGCCGATCTTAAGGCCGGTTCAGAATCATTCTTTGGCACCGCTATAAAATATTAAGGAGTATCTCTATGTATATGGACAGAAAAACCGCCTGTTACCTCTTAAGCTGTGCCGGAGATATCGGTCCCGCCTCCATTGGCAGATTAAGGCTTACGGCGGGAAGCTATCAGGACATGATCCTTACTGACCCCGACCTGTTTTTAAGGTCCGGCATAATTAATAATAAACAGGCTGAAAAGCTTCATAAGGTGCGTTCGGATATGGACAGGCTCCTTTTAAAATACGAAGAGCTCACGGCCTCAGGCGTAAGCATATTTACTCTTGAGGATTCCGGCTATCCCGAAAGACTCGCCAAGATAAGCGATCCCCCTTTTATATTGTATGTCAGGGGACGTCTGCCTGATGAAACTATGCCTTCAGCCGCCGTCATAGGTTCCAGGACCTGCAGTGATTACGGTATTTCGGCCGCAGAGTTTTTCAGTGAAGAGCTTTCAGAAAACGGTGTCCAGATAATAAGCGGCCTCGCTCACGGCATAGATACAGCAGCCGCTGTAGGCGCTTTGAGATCAGGTCATGATACCTTTGCCGTCCTTGGAACAGGCATAAATATATGCTACCCGAAGGAAAACTATCCCCTGTACCGCAGTATAACCGGAGAAGCTGAAGGAACTCATAACAGAGGCGGCGTCATCACGGAATTTGCCCCGGATGAAAATGCCCTCCCATTTCACTTTATTATGAGGAACAGGATAATAGCCGGCCTGTGTGACGTATTACTGGTCATAGAGGCGAGAGAAAAAAGCGGCACATCCATAACCGTAAACTATGCCCTCTCTCAGGGAAAGGATGTGTTTGCCATGCCCGGAAGGATAAACGACCCCTTAGGCAGAGGCTGCAACGGCCTGATACGTGACGGTGCATTTCCTCTTACGGAGCCCGGTGACGTGCTTACATACCTTGGCATTGATTCATCTGAAAAAAATATCATGGGAAAAAGAGACACAGCCTGTCTTTCCCATGATGAAAAAAATATTTATTCAGTTCTTACAGAGGAGCCCTCGCATCTTGAGGACATATCCGAAGCAAGCGGCATACCCATCCTAAAGCTCCCCATGATCCTGTTTGACCTTGAACAAAAGGGTTATGCCTTAAATACAGGCAACGCCTTCTATAAAAGGCTCTGATCACTTCATAAGCTCGCCGTAATCAGAAATATAATGATCCGCAAGGCTGATCTTTTCAGACGTAAGATCTCTGGAAAAATCGTCGTACACCGCGACTGTTTCCATCCCCGCAGCCCTGCCTGAAGCAATGCCGGCAGGTATATCCTCAAAAACCACGCAGTTTTCAGGATCTGAACCAAGCAGGCTTGCAGCATGAAGATATACGTCCGGAAAAGGCTTTCCCCTTGCCACATCGCTTGAGGTTATCACAACATCGAAAAAGCTTTCCAGCCTGTTGGACTTAAGGCAGATCCTGACATTTTCCACGGCATTGCTGGTGGCAATGCCCATCTTTACGCCCCTGTCCTTTAACAGGCTTATAAACTCCCTGGCATAGGGCTTTGGCTTCACCTCATGCTCATACCTGTACAATGTCATGGCTATCCAGTCGTCTCTCATCTCGGAAACAGACCTCGGCACCCCAAGCACATCCCTGAAGTAAACGGCTGTTTCCTCAACGCTCATGCCTTCGATATCGCGCTGTATCTCCTGACGGAAATCAATGCCGAACCTTCCGAGATATTCTATATCTATGTCGGTCCACATCCACATCGAGTCGACTATGGTCCCGTCAAAATCGAATATTACCGTATCAAAATCACGCGTCAGTCCGTTCAGTCTCATCTGTATCTGCTGCCGCTCCGGTAACGCCTAATTTGCTGCGGTTCTCACTGCACTCATTATAAATGCTCTCCAATGATGAGAACATCTGATCAAGCCTCGTCCTGCTCTCTGAAGCATGAGTCGAGATGATTCCCTGTATCTCCTGAAGAAGGGAATCCGTATACTGTATGGCTCCCTCCCTTATGGCGGAAGCATCGGCATAGGCGTCGTTAAGGATCCCCTCTGCCTGTCCCCTGGCCTCTTCCACTACTTCGTTGGCCTTTTGATAAGCCCTCTGCATCACCTCGTGGTCGCTTATAAGCACATCGATCTGCGACTGGGCGTCATTGATCATATTCTGGGCCTGGAGCTGAGCATCCTTAAGTATGGCATCCTGCTGATTGACGATCTTCTGATATTTCTTTATCTCATCAGGTACCCTCATCCTCAGCTCTGCAATAAGCTCATCTATCTCTTCCTTATTGACGATGATCTTGCTGTTTGAAAGCGGCTGATATTTGCAGGTATCAATATATTCCTCTATATCATCGATGATCTCTTCAATCCTGTTGCTCATTATATCTCTCCTTATACTTTTCTTTGATCATATCCGCTATGAACGGCGGTACAAATGATGAGATATCCCCTCCGTATGACGCAAGTGTCCTGACGGAGCTTGAGCTCACGTAAGAATACCTTCTGTCATTAAGCAAAAGCACTATCTCAAAGTCCGGATCAAGCATCTGGTTAGTACGGCCTATGGTAAGCTCATACTCATAATCCGCAGCATTCCTTATGCCCCTCACTACGGCGTCCGCGTGCTCCTGCCTGTAAAAATCCACCTGCAGCCCGGAAAAGCATTTGACTTCGATGTTATCAGTTCCGTCAAAGGCCTTGTTAATCATATTAACACGTTCATCTATAGAAAACAACGGACTTTTTTCAGTGTTGCTGAGCACTCCGACTATGAGCTTTCCGCACATTGCAGCCGCTCTCTTTATAATATCAATATGCCCGTATGTAAGCGGATCAAAGCTCCCCGGATATATCCAAACAGTGTCTCTCATGACGTCCTCTTTTTTCCGACGGCAAGCCGTCAGCCTCGTATTTTTATAAATAAATGCTTCTGATTTTTATATTCCTTGACCCTTGTGATCTCAAGGCCCAGCTCATCAAGGCCTTTTAATTCTGTCTCAAGCGACTCTTCTACTATGATCAGAGTATCCATACCAAGCCTCCCTGACAGCATGAGCTGCTTAAGCGCTTTAAGCTCAAGCCCCATATTGTACGGCGGGTCCATAAATATGATGAGTCTGTCATCCTCCGACAGATCCTTCGGAAAATAGACGTTTACGTTTTCGGCATCCGTCCTTACTATCCTTGCACGGTCATAAAAGCCGCACTTTCTCACATTTGCCTCTATGACGTCTATGGACGCCTTTCTGTTATCCACAAATACCGCCCTTTTGGCTCCCCGGCTTAAGGCTTCTATGCCTATGGCACCGGAGCCGGCAAACAAGTCAATAAATACAGCCCCCTGCAGATCAAACTGGAGTATGTTAAATAAGGTCTCCTTTATCCTGTCCGTGGTAGGTCTTGTATCCATGCCCTCCGGTGCCTTTAAGGGTATGCTCCTCGCCGTTCCGGCAATAACTCTCATATATATCCTCCAGAAAACTCCGTTTCATAAGTGAACGGCAGTTTTACAGTATGTTACCCGTTTCCATGTATTTTAAAAGCATCTTATTGAGCTTAAGATCCTCAGGCTCCTCCAACTCAGGGTCTGTTTTCAGCAGCATATCCACGGCCCTTCTTGCTTTTTTCAATATATCCGTATCCCTGTATATGTCGGCTATCCTGTAGCTGGCCTCACCGCTCTGCTTAAATCCGAATATATCTCCAGGTCCTCTAAGTTTAAGATCCTCCTCAGCTATCTTAAAGCCGTCATTTGAAGCATTAAGTATGCCAAGCCTCTCCGCCGCTTTTTCACTGTCGGAGGTATTTATCATGATACAGTAGGACTGTTCCTTTCCGCGTCCGACCCTTCCCCTCAGCTGGTGAAGCTCCGCAAGTCCGAACCTTTCCGCATTCTCCACCATCATTACTGAAGCGTTCGGCACATCGACTCCCACCTCGACTACGGTAGTGGATATGAGAAGATCTATGTCCCTCTCCTTAAAGCTCTCCATGATCCTGTCCTTATCCGCGTCTCTCATCCTTCCGTGGAGTATGCCTATCCTCACCTCGGGCGGAAATACTCTTTTAAGCCTTTCAGCATAATCGGTCACGTTTTCCAGCTCTGAGAGTCCGGCGGTCTTATCCGTGCCGTCCTCCGATGTGTCCTCTATGGCAGGACAGATAATATAGGCCTGACGGCCCTTTTTTATTTCATCATATATGAATCTGTAGGCGGTCTTCCTGTATGACGGACCCACCACGCAGTTTTTTATCGGGAGTCTCCCCGTAGGTCTCGCATCCAGTATGGAAACATCCATCCCGCTGTATACGATGAGCGACAGCGTCCTCGGGATAGGCGTCGCACTCATGATAAGGGTATGCGGAATGTCCCCTTTATTAAATATGGCCTCTCTTTGTCCAACGCCGAACCTGTGCTGCTCGTCAGTTACCACAAGGCCAAGATCGTGATATTCAGTCTTTTCCTGAAATACCGCATGAGTTCCTATGATTATATCCGCCTCATGCTCCCTTATCCGCTTAAGGGCAGTCCTTTTTTCCGCGGCTCCCATGCCTCCGGTAAGCAGCACCGTGCTGATCCCAAGCTCAGCCCCTCCCATATCCTCGTTAGCAGATATGGAATCAAGGAGACTGTTTAATGTATCAAAATGCTGACGCGCAAGCACTGCCGTTGGAGCCATTATAACCGACTGATAACCGTTAAGCGAAGCGTATATAGCTGAAAGCAGGGCAACTATGGTCTTTCCGGAACCCACATCCCCCTCCACAAGGCGGTTCATCACATGTCCTGAATTCATATCGGAGGATATGTCCCTGTAGGCCCTTACCTGGGCCTTCGTAAGTTCAAAGGGAAGTCCGGCCATCACCTTCATCATCCTCATATCAGGCCTGCACCTGTGTGACGATACGGATTTTCTGGCATTATCGCTCAGCTTTGAGCCTGCCAGCATGCTCATGAAAAACTCGTTGAAAACGGCTCTCTCCCTCGCAGCCGAAAGTTCCTGTTCAGATCTTGGAAAATGCAGCCTTATCAAAGATGAATCCATGCTGCCAAGCTTTAGCTCATCCCTGATGCGCTCTGGAAGAAATTCTCCCGCCCTGCCGTACCGATTCAGGGCTTCAGCCACGGCGTTCATGACGGTGCTGTTCGTTATCCCCTTTGAAAGAGGATAAACCGGCATTATCCTGCCGGCATATTTTTCCCTATAGGCGTCAGCGTCGTATATCTTTGGCTGGATCATCATAAGCCTGCCGTTTTTCTCGGATATCCTGCCCCTGAACACAAGATGTCTGCCGGCCTTCAGGCTGTTTTTTAAGAATGGGGAATTGAACCATGACAGCTGCAGTCTTCCTGTCATATCAGATAGATAGGCGTTTACTATCACCCTGCCGTTATAACGGTTTACGGATGCATCGCTGTTAAGTACTCCTTCAACTGCCATGGTGCTTCCAGGACAGAGCTCATATATCGGCGATGGTTCATTAAACCTTTCATAATCCCTCGGATAATAATATATCAGATCCTCTGCCGAGAAAATGCCGAGGCGATTAAACGCCGCGGCAGTTTTTTCTCCTATTCCCCTAAGTGTCGTCAGCTCTGACAATCAGTGCACCTCTTTATTCCACGCTTATTATATAATAGTAGACCGGCTGTTCTCCTCTTTCTACCTCTGTCTCTATATCAGGGTGCTTTTCAGATATCCTGTCCGCAAGCAGCCCTGCGGATTCATCATCTATTCCCTCGCCGGCGTAGATCGTAACCATGGAGGAATCCTCGTCTATCATCTTATCCAGCATATCGGCGGCAGTGTCGTTAAGTATCTGGCCCACGGAAAGTATTCCCCGGTCGCCGATACCCATTATATCTCCCTCACGGATCTCCATTCCGTCTATGACCGTATTCCTTACCGCATAGGTAAGCTCTCCTGTCTTAATGGCCGATATCGCTTCCGACATGGCTTCAAGATTAGCCTCCGGAGTATCGCCTTCGTTAAAGGCTATAACGGCGGCTATGCCCTGAGGCACGGTTTTTGTAGGCACGACATGGATCCTTACGTCCTTATTGATCCTTGCAGCCTGCTCTGCTGCGAGGATTATATTTTTATTATTCGGAAGGATGTATACGTCTTCGGCGTTGACCTCCTCTACGGCCTTAAGCATATCCTCCGTACTTGGATTCATGGTCTGTCCGCCTTCTATGACATAGCTTACTCCCAGCTCCTCAAAAATGTTCTCAAAGCCCTTTCCGGAGCAAACGGCTATAAATGCCGAAGGCTTTTTCGGTCCCTTTTTTGCCGCTTCGTTTTCCTCGTTGAGCTTTTCCATAGCGGCGATCTTTGAAGCGTTCTTTATGAGAGTTTCCTCATGCTCCTCCCTCATGTTGTCCACCTTCATGTGGGAAAGAGACTCGCCTATCTCAAGGCCCTTTTCAAACACAAGTCCCGGATGATTGGTGTGTACGTGGACCTTGATCATTTCATCATCGCTCACGCACACAATGGAATCTCCTATACTCTCAAGATATCTCTTAAAGCCGGCGATCCTGTCTGCATCAAGAGGCTCCTTAAGATTAACTATAAGCTCGGTGCAGTATCCGAATTTTATATCGTCCGTGGATATCCTGTTCCTCGTTCTGCCTTCCGTGTCCTGACTGCCAGTCTCATCCGCAGCCTGATAAACTGAAATATCGGTATCCGTATCCTCCCCTGAAAGCGCTGCAAGAGCCCCCTCAAGAAATACTATAAGTCCCTGTCCTCCGGAATCCACGACTCCAGCTTCCTTAAGTACCGGAAGCAGCTCCGGTGTCCTCTTAAGAGCTTCCTTTCCGCTATCAAGGGCCTCCCTTACAAGCTCGCATATATCATCGGTCACCGGCGCTATCTCGGATGCCTTGTCGGATATGCTCCTTGCAACGGTGAGTATGGTGCCCTCCTTTGGTTTCATTACAGCCTTATAGGCAGTTTCCACCGCCTTATTTACGGCTGAGGCAAGAAGCAGGGAATCAATGGTCTTGGAGCTTCCCACAGTCTTGCAGAATCCCCTGATAAGCTGGGACATTATAACTCCGGAGTTACCTCTTGCACCGCGAAGGGAACCTGAGGACATGGTCTTTGCCACGGCCTCCATATCATAATCCCTTAACTCCGACAGAGCCCTGGCCGCCGCCATGACGGTCATGGACATATTGGTTCCGGTATCGCCGTCCGGTACCGGAAAAACATTAAGTTCATTAATGTAGGCTTTATTAAGATCAAGTTTTTTCGCGCCGGCAATAAAGCATTTTCTTAAAATGCCGGCGTCAAGAGTATTGGTCTTCAACTCAAGTCTCCTCCTTAATCGATCCGTCTTACACCCTCAACATAAACATCGATGCTGCTTACCTTAAGCCCGGTGTGCTCTTCCACCTGGTATTTGACAGTCTCGATAAGGTTGTTGGAAACCGTAAAAATATTTACACCGTAAGCGACGATAATATGTATCTTCAGAATGATCTCATTAAGATCATTGACAGCAACCTCTATCCCCTTTCTCAGGGAATCCTTTTTGAGCATCCTGACAAGGCCGTCCCTTATGCTCACTGCGGCCATCCCCACGATGCCGAAGCACTCCACCGAGGCCGATCCGGCTATCGTGGCAATAACATCCTCGGAGATGGTTATATTGCCAAGTTCGCTATTAAGCTTTCCTTTCATGACTTCCTCCTTGCTTTTATGAAATATTATCATAAATGCATACCTTTTTAAAGTGAAATGCTTGCATTTAAAATACAATTCTGCTATCATAACATTTGCGCAATTTTGAGTTAAGTAAGGAGGTGCTACCATGGCAAAATGTTCAGTATGTGGAAAGTCTGTACTGTTTGGTAACGCAGTGAGCCATTCTCACAGAAGATCAAACAAGATCTTCAAGCCAAACGTAAAGAAGGTCAACATTCAGACAGAAGCAGGTAATAGAAAAGTGTACGTATGCACATCTTGCTTAAGATCCGGTAAGGTTCAGAGAGCTTCCGTTGTTAAGGCTGCTGCTCCTGTTGTTGCAGACGCTGAATAATACTTCCAGACTGACCAAAATCTATAAAACGCTGCCTGTGTTTTTACACGGCAGCTTTTTTAGTTCATTACTATCTTACATATAAAACTCGGGTTATTGGGACTGATCACCAGCATGTTTTGCCCTATACCCCAAAAACTTCCTGTCATGTATCCGTTTCTACGGAATACATGGCAGGAAGCTTATCTTATCGCAGTATAAAAGCATAAGCTCTATGCTTATCCCTTTTACTGTATTAAACAGACCTCAGCTTTTATTTTGCTGAAAGATACCCGTCTATCGCTGCCGCCGCGGTCTTTCCCGCACCCATGGCGGATATTACGGTAGCCGCTCCGGTGACTGCGTCTCCTCCGGCATATACGCCCTCCCTTGAGGTAAGGCCGTACTCATTTACTATTATTCCGCCCTTTTCATTTACCTCAAGTCCCTTTGTGGTATTCTTTATGAGAGGGTTAGGAGATGTTCCGATGGCAATGACCACCGTGTCCACCGGGATATCAAACTCGGAGCCCTCCACCGGCACAGGCCTGCGCCTGCCCTTTGCATCCGGCTCTCCAAGCTCCATCCTGATGCATCTGATGGCCGTAACGTCTCCGTTACGAGGATCCTTCTTATCCTCAGGATTGTCATATCCGATTATCTCCACAGGATTATTAAGGAGCTTAAACTGGATACCCTCTTCCTCAGCGTGCTCCACCTCTTCCTTCCTTGCAGGAAGCTCTTCCATGGATCTTCTGTATACTATATAAACATTATCGGCTCCAAGCCTTAAAGCGGTCCTTGCAGCATCCATGGCAACGTTTCCGCCGCCGACTACCGCAACGTTTCCGCCCTTTTTGACAGGAGTCGTCGGATCATCAAGATAGGCCTTCATGAGGTTGCTCCTTGTCAGGAATTCATTCGCCGAATAAACCCCCTTAAGGGACTCTCCAGGTATATGCATGAAATTAGGAAGTCCGGCGCCGGAGCCGATGAACACGGCCTCGTAGCCCATATCGAACAGCTCGTCTATCGTAAGGGTCTTTCCTATGACCACGTCGGTATTTACCGTAACCCCGAGCTTATTTAAGGTGTCTACTTCCTTTGCCACTATGGTCTTTGGAAGACGGAACTCAGGTATTCCGTAAACAAGGACTCCTCCGGCCTTATGCAGCGCCTCATATACGGTAACGTCATAGCCCTTTTTCGCAAGATCACCTGCGCAGGTAAGGCCTGAAGGTCCTGACCCCACAACGGCTACCTTATGTCCGTTTTTCTCTGGAAGCTCCGGATCAGCCTTAACATTTTCATTATGCCAGTCAGCAACGAATCTCTCGAGCCTTCCGATACCCACGGGCTCAAACTTGATGCCCATGGTACATTTTGATTCGCACTGGGTCTCCTGAGGACATACCCTTCCGCACACGGCAGGAAGCGATGAGGTCCTTGTAATAACCTTATATGCACCTTCAAAATCCTGCTCTTTTATATGTCCTATAAATTCCGGGATGCTGATATTTACGGGACAGGCATCCACACATGGCTGATTTTTGCAGTTAAGGCATCTCTCAGCCTCTGCCACTGCCGTCTCCATGGAATATCCGAGGGCAACCTCATTAAAATTATGGGCTCTTACCTCAGGCGCCTGTGAAGGCATCTCATGTTTTTTAGGTTCCATACCTTTTCCTCCCTTCTCAGGCATTTTTAAAGAGATTGCAGGTCTCTTCGTATGCATGTCTCTCAAAGTCCGTATACATCCTGCTTCTCATGATGGCGTTATCAAAATCCACCTTGTATCCGTCGAAATCAGGACCGTCTACACAGGCAAATTTAATAATGTCCTTTCCGTCCTCATGAAGCGTGAGCCTGCAGCCTCCGCACATTCCGGTTCCGTCTATCATGATAGGGCTCATGGAAACAGTTATAGGCGCATTGAATTCCTTTGCCGTAAGCACGGTAAATTTCATCATTACAAGCGGTCCGATGCAGATGATGTTATCGAATTTTTCCTTTTCAAGAAGCTCTCTTAAAGGCACGGTGCAGTTTCCCTCCCTGCCGTAGGAGCCGTCGTCCGTCATGACTATGAGCCTGTTGGATGCAGCCCTGAACTCGTCCTCAAGGATAACAAGATCCTTATTTCTGAATCCAATGATGCTTGTTACATCAGCGCCTATCCTGTGGAATTCCTCAGCCACCGGAAGCGCTATGGCACAGCCTACTCCGCCTCCGACTATGCAGACCTTTTTGATCCCTTCAGTCTCAGTGGCATTTCCCAAAGGTCCTACGAAATCCTGTATGTATCCGCCCTCCGGCACATGATTGAGCTTTGTCGTCGTGGCTCCTACCACCTGGAATATTACCTTTACGGTACCTTCCTCTTTGTTTACTCCGGCAACCGTAAGCGGTATCCTCTCTCCGTCCTCATCTACTCTTAAGATGATGAACTGCCCCGGCTTTGCCTTATTTGCTACAAGCGGAGCTTCCACCTCGATCTGTGTGACCGTAGGCCTTAGGGATCTTCTGTGAACGATCTTAAACATTTTTCTCTCCTGAAAATGAAAAATAATTTTAAAGCGGCGACACCGAAAGCGCCGTTTCAAGTATCTCCCAAATAAAAAATACTATGAACCAGATATTGATGAGGTCCTTAAAGACCGGCTTTTTATCCTCTGCATATTTCCCCTTGCCGGATATTTCCCTCAAATAAAGGAAAGCTGTCACCAGACATACTGCTGCCACGGCCATATATGCCCAGACAAAAACATCTTCCGGCATGCTTTCAGCCGCAAGCGGCAGCAGCGTTCCAAGCACTCCGTTATTAAAAACATGCAGTATCACCGCCCAGCCCAATGAATACCTTAATGCAGCATGGGCAAGTATCAGTCCGGCCATAAAGGTAAATGCAAGCTGCGATATATCACCGTGCATGAATGAAAATGCGAGGGCCGAGATGATAATGGCCCTTTTCTTCCCGTATGGCAGCAGGCCTTTCAGCACAAAACCTCTGAATACGATCTCTTCAATGACCGGTCCCCATATAACGCTGTATATCACCAGCGCCCAGTTAAGCGTGTAATCAGCCGTAGCAGCAGGACTCAGTTCTGAGGTATATCCAAAGAAGTTCAGCAGAGCTTCTATAGGAATATCCGCGGCTATAGCAAGGATCTGGGCAGATATCACGGCGGCCATAAGACACATGAGATCCCTGACCTTCATACTCTCTGTCTTTACCGACAGTCCTTTAAGGAAGCTGTATTTATGGTCCGCCGATACCGCAGTATAGCCTCTAAACTCAAAAAGCCCGTACCGCTTATCTATATCGCAGAAATAAATTCCTGCGGCCAAAAGTCCGGTAAAAGTGGCTGCAAGAGATATCAGCCCGACAGCCATGTCTCCATCTATAAGAAAATTCAGATCAGGAGACAAAACTATAAAGACCGCGGCCGTAATGACATAGAAAATCTGGATGAGGACCATGGTAAGGATATATATGTTCAACCCGAGAAAAACCTTTTTGGCATAATTTATACCCGGGTCAGCTTTGCCTCTCATTTCAGATCCTCTCTTAATCCCCTCCTGTATCAGCGGCAGGCCTCCATGATGGCGTCATAGAGCTCATCATAGGTCTCATATCTCTTTAAGTCAGGTCTTTCTGCCTTAAGCTTTTCCGTTGTCCTGAAGAGGAAGCCGGCCTTTGAGGCGTCTATCATTCCTATGTCGTTATAGCTGTCTCCTGCCGCTATTGTATCAAATCCTATGGACTGCAGCGCCCTTACGGTGCTGTATTTGGACTTCTCCACGCGCATTCTGTAGCCGGTTATCTCCCCGTTTGGAGCCACCTCAAGATTATTGCAGAATAAGGTCGGATAACCAAGCTTCTTCATGAGAGGCATCGCAAACTGATAAAAGGTATCACTTAATATGATCACCTGAACATTCTCACGAAGCCTGTCCACAAACTCTCTTGCCCCCGGAAGCGGATCTATCTGGGATATCACATCCTGGATCTCCTTAAGTCCCATGCCCTTTTCCTTTAATACCTTGATCCTGAACTGCATGAGCTTATCATAATCCGGCTCGTCCCTTGTCGTCTTTTTCAGCTCCGGAAGTCCGGTCTTCTCTGAAAAAGCCACCCATATCTCCGGTACGAGCACGCCTTCCATATCGAGACAAACAATATTACTCATTTCCTTATATCCTCCATAAATAAATATATGCCTTTAAAATCTCCTCATCCACTCAGGCCTGAGCTTAAGCTCACCGTTAAGGGCCGCGTCGATCTTATCGATCATGGCCTGCCTGTCATCGTTCAGGGTTCCCGCAAGAGTAAGATAATTTGACGCATGATTCATGCGGAAAACACAGCCCGGGCAGTCCATGTGCCTTAAAAGCTCCCTGGTCTCCTCAAGCACCTCCGTTGAATCAAGCAGTTCAAACTCTCCGTTTCTGACCCATTCCTCAAGCGGCGTACCCTCGTGAACCTCGAGGGTCAGGACTCCCACATAATCAGGATTCATGCGTGACAGCGCGTCTGCAGTACCCTTCACATGCTCATCGCTGAGCTTTTTCCCTCCAAGGCCCGCTATGGCAGTCACTGAGAGCTTCATTCCGGCTTTCTTTGCCTTTAATCCTCCCTCAACTATCTGATCGGCAGTAAATCCCTTGGTCATAAGCTTCAGGACCTCGTCGCTTCCCGATTCGAGGCCAAGGTAAACCATGGTAAGTCCATGCTCCCTTAATGTCCTAAGCTCCTCCTCCGTCTTTAACAGAAGGCTTCCCGGGGAAGCATAGGTCGTTACTCTCTCAAGCACCGGATAATCCCTGTAGCACTCATCAAGTATCGCCACAAGATCCTCCGTCTTCCTTATAAGAGCGTCGCCGTCGGCCAGGAATATCCTGTTGGCCTTACCGGCATAGCCGGCAGCCGCCACCTCCCTCAGATCCTTGATGACATCTTCAAGAGGCCTGTTATAAAACCTTTTTTCTTTATACATTGTACAGAACGCACAGGTGTTGTGGCTGCAGCCCAAAGTAGCCTGTATTATAAGACTGTAGGCCTCGCTCGGCGGTCTGTATACATCTCCGTAATACTGCATTTATTTCCTCTTAAATCCTTATGACGGATCCATATGGATCCAAAAAATGTTCCGTACCAATGATACTATGGATCACTCATCATTTCAAGGACAGCGGCGCAATAAAATGCCCCATGGTCCTTGTAAATAAAGAAGGATCCGCATTCTCTCCCGTAATAAAGCCGGTGCTTTAAACGGAAAGGAATACGGATCCGCTTTATTCATTTATGATCTTTATGATCCAGTGCTTAACGCCGTCACATTTACATAATAAATGTAATAGAGATCATTTCTTAATATATCTCCAGCTGAGCAGGAGCGCTGAGTTTACGATTACGACTACCGATCCGGCATTGTGCACGAGGGCTCCGAATACAGGATTGAGCACGCCGGTTATGGCAAGTATTATGGCGAGGAAATTAAGTCCCAATGAAAAAGCAAGATTAAGCTTTATCGTATTCATCATACGCTTTGCAAGAGCCAGCAGATGCGGGAATTCCCTGACATCATCATTTATAAGCGCTATGTCCGCGGCATCCACCGCTATATCGCTTCCGACGCCGCCCATGGCCACTCCAACCTCGGCCTTTTTAAGAGCCGGAGCGTCATTTATACCGTCTCCTATCATACAGACAGGCTTATCCTCCTCCTGATACTTATCTATATAAGTAAGCTTATCCTCCGGCAGACATCTTGCATGTATCTCGTTGATATGGAGCTTCTTTGCCATATTCTGCGCAGCATTCAAGTTATCTCCCGTAAGCAGTACCGGCGTAACTCCGAGGTTCTTTATCTGATCTATCATGTCAGGCGCGTCTTCTCTCAGCTTATCCGAGAGAGCTATATAGCCTGCGTAGCTGCCATCCACTGAAACATATGTAAGGGTACAACCCTGTCCTAAATATTCATTTACATCATCGGTGACATCCACTGTCACTCCGTTTTCCTCGAGCAGCTTATAATTTCCGGCAAGTATGCGCTTTCCGTCAAGAGAAACACTCACGCCGCGTCCCGGTATCATATTGAAGTCCACCGGATCTATAAGCTCTCCCTTGCCCGACTGTCTGAAGGAATTGATTATCGCCTTGCCAAGCGGATGCTCTGAAAGCTTTTCTGCCGAAGCCGTATACCTGTACAGCTCATTATCATCAAGGCCTGAGAGAACGCTCTTTACGGCCACAACATTTGGAGTTCCGTATGTAAGGGTACCGGTCTTATCAAAAGCGAACATTTTGACCTTTGCAAGTCTCTCGAGGGCATCTCCCTCCCTTACAAGAAAACCGTGCTTGGTGGAGTTGCCTATGGCTGCCATTATGGCAGTAGGGGTTGCAAGCACAAGGGCACATGGACAGAATACTACAAGTATGGTGACCGAACGGATTATCTCATGTGTCACAAGATAAGTACCGATGGCAGCCACAAGGGCGATAACAACTATCCATGTAGCCCATCTGTCCGCAATGCCCACTATCTTTGCCTTTCCTGCATCAGCGGACTGTACGAGCTTTATCATCCTCTGTATGGAGCTGTCCTCACCGACCTTGGTAGCCTTCATCTCAAAGGCTCCGAACTGGTTCACGGTGCCACTGGAGACCTCGTCTCCCACCGTTTTATCCACCGGCATGGATTCACCTGTCATAACAGCCTGATTTATGGAGGTCTGACCGGAAATGATAACTCCGTCCACGGCAATGCTCTCACCCGGAAGCACCCTTAAGATATCTCCAAGCTTTATCTGCTCTGCCGGGACTATCCTCTCAGTTCCATCGGTTATTACACGGCCCGTCTTCGGAGTCAGATGCACAAGCTTTTCAATACCGGCCCTTGCCTTGGCTACAGTAAGGTCCTCCAACAGGGCTCCTATCTGCATGATAAAAGCAACCTCACCTGCCGCGAAGGTCTCACCGATAAATACCGACGCGATTATGGCCATGGATACCAGCACATCAGCTTTAATGTCAAACTCCGTAACAAGGCCTATAATAGCCTCTAAGATTATCGGTAGTCCGCAAAGAATTATGGCTATCCATGCGATTTCAAAGGGAAAAGGCTCGATGCCGAGCAGGTTCATCGCAAGGGCTATTCCGGATATTACTATAAACGCTATATCCTTTTTAGTCCCTCCAATCTCCATCAGCTCCTCGAGCTTACCCATAGCTTCCTTCATACTGCACCTCTCTTTACATTAATAGAATGAAGCAATTAAACATAGCTGTAAGCTATGTTTTATTTGTGACACGTTAAATATACCCATACGGGTATTTGTAGTCAAGTACTTTTTTATACTTTTTCAAATCTTTATATGTTCATTTATTCATACAAAAAGGAACAGCCTTCGCTGTTCCTTTAATCAATAATACTGCACTGCCTTATTAATAAAAATTTATTGATGCGTTACCGGATCACAGCCGGCCCACGCTTACTCCATGTGATGACCGCAGTGATGTCCCTCGCCGTGACCGTGTTCTCCATGATGCTCACAGTGGTGGCCTTCGCCATGCTCATGCTCTCCATGATGTCCGCAATGGTGCCCCTCTCCATGGCCATGCTCTCCATGGTGTCCGCAGTGATGGCCCTCTCCATGTCCATGCTCTCCATGGTGTCCGCAATGGTGGCCCTCTCCATCTCCGTGTTCTCCGTGATGCTCGCAGTGGGCATTTGGATCAAACTGAAGCGCTCCCGTCATAAGAGCTTCAACGGCCTTGTCTGCCTCTCCGCTCACTCCGCCGTAAAGCATGATGCCTGCCTCCCTTAAGGCCTCCTGAGCGCCTCCGCCTATGCCTCCGCAGATCAGCACGTCAACCTGATTATCAACAAGGAAGCCTACAAGGGCTCCGTGTCCGCTGCCATTAGTGTCCACGATACTTGTGGTTATTATTTTACCGCCTGCAGTATCATAGAACTTGAATTTCTCAGTGTGGCCGAAATGCTGAAATACGTTTCCGTCCTCATAAGTTACCGCGATCCTCATTTGATTGTCTCCTTTTATGATCATTTTATTATGTTCATTTTTTGATGCGGATAGTTTGCCTTTCATATCCATATCCGTACCGCCATGGCAGCCGCAGTGATGTCCTGACAAGGGAACCGATACGGTATCACCGCCGGTATCGTGTCCGCAGCAGCAATAGTCACCACCGCCTATGATGAGCGGCCTGCCGTTTACGATACAGTCAGCGATCTTAAATCTTGCAGACTGATATATCTCCGTGGCCGTCGTCCTCGATATCTGCATGCTGTCAGCTGCCTCAGCATGAGTAAGCCCCTTAAGATCCACGAGCCTGATCATTTCATACTCATCTACCGTGAGTATTACATCTCCTGAAGGCGGGATGCCCTCCGGATAAAACCTGACATAATCCGGCTCGCAAAATACAACTCTTTTCCTCTTTGGCCTTGGCATAAACTGATCTCCATACATTCATTTCCGACATATGTCGATTATAGCATGGATCTTTATTTTTTCAAGCCCGGATCAGCTCATATTTGCAAATCTCTCAACCGCCTTTGTAAAATCCTCTACTGTTTTATCCGCATTGCCGTGCTCTATGCCGTCCTTGACGCAGTGCTTGATATGGCCCTCAAGTACGATCTGTCCGCATCTGTGGAGCGCTGACTTGGCGGCATTTATCTGAGAAAGGATATCCTCACACGGTACATCCTCATCTATCATCCTGTCTATCGCCTGCACCTGTCCGACTATTTTCTTAAGCCTCCGGTGCAGATTATCCTGATCCATGCACTGTATCATATAAGCCTCCGTTTATCTCTTAAAACATACAAAATCAGTGTGTATATAAATTTAACATGAATAGATATGGCTGTCCATAGAGAAAACATTAATTTGAAAATACTCTATGCCCTATGTCTTGACAGTGTTTTCTTTTATAAATAATATTGGGATAGAACATGTTTTTCTCTTTAATGTTCTGCGCAAATCTTACGCAATTCTCATTTTAATCAGCTGATCACCTTTTTCTTGATTTGTAAAATTTTCATACGCTTTGGGTACATGATTTAAGCGGATAAAATTCATGGCCATTATAAAAAAGCTGAATTACTCATTGAAAATTTCAGATAAGAATCAGAGAATATAAATAATAGGTGACTTTTGTCCCTAAACAATACGAATAAAATATAGAAATCATGATATTAGGTGAAGATATCCGCATTATTACACATATTAGGTATGAAAAAAGAGCGGGAAGGTGGTTAGTCCTTCTCGCTCTCTGCATTTAATTTTCCTAATTTTACCTCACGCCAAAACCAGGACCGATTGTGTTAGGCCGATTGATTTCGGACGGAGAGGTCGGTGGGATTGGATCGGATGGGAACAATGCTTATTCAAACTCTATCGTTCCTGGCGGCTTACTTGTAAGGTCGTAGAATACTCTGTTTACTCCGCGGACCTCGTTGATTATACGGCTCATGACTGTCTGGAGCACCTCAAACGGTATCTCAGCCGCCTCCGCCGTCATAAAGTCCACAGTATTTACCGCGCGCAGAGCTACGGCGTAATCATAGGTCCTCTCGTCTCCCATGACTCCTACGGAGCGCATGTTGGTAAGAGCCGCGAAATACTGACCGATGCTGCGGCTTAAGCCCGCCTTATCTATCTCCTCGCGGTAGATATAATCCGCATCCTGTACTATGCGCACCTTTTCCGCCGTGACCTCTCCGATGATACGGATCCCGAGTCCCGGGCCTGGGAACGGCTGACGGTATACAAGGTTATCCGGAAGTCCAAGCTCCATTCCCACCTTTCTTACCTCATCCTTGAAGAGATTTCTGAGAGGCTCTATTATCTCCTTAAAATCCACATAATCCGGAAGACCTCCGACATTGTGGTGGGATTTGATCACGGCCGACTCTCCGCCAAGGCCCGACTCCACCACGTCCGGATAAATGGTTCCCTGGGCAAGATAATCAACGGCGCCGATCTTCTTTGCCTCTTCCTCAAATACCCTTATGAACTCCTCGCCTATGATCTTGCGCTTTTTCTCAGGCTCAGTCACGCCCTTAAGCTTATCATAGTAACGCTCGGCGGCATTTACCCTTATAAAATTAAGGTCAAACTGTCCGTGCTCTCCGAATACAGCCTCTACCTCGTCGCCTTCATTCTTCCTTAAGAGACCGTGATCCACAAATACGCAGGTCAGCTGCTTGCCTATGGCTCTTGACAAAAGCCCTGCTGCCACTGAGGAATCCACGCCGCCCGAAAGAGCAAGGAGGACTCTTCCGTCCCCTACCTTTTCACGGATCTCCTTGATCTTTTCCGCTGCAAATGAATCCATATGCCAGTCTCCGCTGCAGCCGCAGATATTTCTGACAAAGTTATAGAGCATCTTTGTGCCGTATACCGTATGCAGCACCTCCGGATGGAACTGAATGGCATAGAGGCCCTTTTCAGGATAATGAGCCGCCGCCACCGGGCAGTTGTCCGTATGCGCGATGATTCCAAAGCCCGGAGCGGTCTCCGAAATATAATCAAAATGGCTCATCCAGCAGATCGTGTCCTCTGGGACATCCTTAAACAGCTCAGCCGAACTGTCCACATACAGCTCAGTCTTGCCATATTCTCTTACGGGAGCCTTTTCCACCCTGCCCCCAAGGACATGCATCATGAGCTGTGCACCGTAACAGAGTCCCAGCACGGGCACTCCTATCTCAAACAGCTCCTTAGTACATCCGGGAGCCCCGGGCTCATAGCAGCTGTTAGGCCCTCCCGTAAGGATGATGCCCTTAGGCTGCATCTCCTTTATCTTTGCAATGTCCGTTCTGTAGGAATATATCTCGCAATAGACATTGCATTCTCTTACACGCCTCGCGACCAGCTGGTTATACTGGCCTCCGAAATCAATTACAATGATCTTTTCCTGCATCGCGTCTCCTTAAATCCCCCGGAATGCTCCGGTTTGTGGTTTATTGTTTTATGATTTTTTCACGCCGTTGAAAAACTGATTCGTTACATTTGAAAACCTGATTCGTTACACTGAGATCCCGGTTCGAGCTGCCTGGAACCCGAATCATGCCGCGTCGTCGACATTCTTTTCCGGCTCCCTTACAAGCTTCATGTTCCTGTAACGGTTCTCTATCCATTCATCCGTATAATGCTCATCCACAAACTCTTCGGCCCAGTTTTTCGCCGTATTGCCGTAATCTCTCGCGTTCATTCGGTACAGGGCCGCCGCGCTTATGGCCATGTCCAGTACCATGAGCACAAGGATGAGATAGGTCGACACCTTTCCGATCATCACCGGTATGCGCTCTATAACCTTGCTCATCCATGGATAGATTATCTTGATCCAGAACAGCGCCAGTATGCCCCAGAACAGGCAGTAGGTAAGGTTTACCCTTCCGTCGATATTGAAACGCATGTGGCTGTAGTCCCAGAATATACATCCGAAGAGCTTTTCCCCAAGATATGAACAGGTATATTCAAATACTCCTCCAAGCAGTGTGCCGGCTATAAATATATACCTGTCATCCTTGTCTATCAGCCGGTGCAGCGCCCATGTAAGCAGCATTCCTCCAAAGCCCCATACGACTGAGAACTGCCCTATGACAAGGGAGCTCCTGCTCATCCACTCCCCATGGACTATGCCGACAAAGAAAAACTCAATGACGACCCCTATGAATCCGCACAGGATAAAAACCCAGAAAAGCTTATAGAATCCAAAGCCGTCGGCAAACACCTGCCTGCCGCTGCTCTTATGATCGTCCTTTTCCTCCCCAGGCCTTGCGGCATGCCTTATGACGTGAGCTCTCGCTTCCTTATACTTTTCCCAGAGCTCTGCCGTCTTCCTCTTAAATTCACTCTCACCGTTCATCTTCAGCCACCTCCTATTACAGCTGCGGTAATTAAATGGATTGATCCGAACCCCTCCCGCAACCGTAACGCCGGTATCTCAACATGATCAGATCAAATGCCTTATGTTATATTATGTATTCCTCATCAGTCCCTGATATGACTGAAATGATACCGTCCTTAAGCATCCGTGCGGTCCCGTGTATCACTGTCCTTCCATCCTCTTTAGTGACATAGGATCCGTCGTTAAGCAGATAGAAGGTCTTTCCCATGGAATCCTTATATGTGATATCCTCAAAAAGCCTTTTCCCGTCAAGGATGTCGTCCTTTATGGCCTGATAGTGTGGAATGATCGATATATCAACGAGACCGAGCCCTTCCCTGAAGCGTACAAAATCAGGGGCGCTCTCTCCCTCCATCTCCGGCTGAGCATATACCTCAGAAGCGGAATTCATGGAGCCTGAGCTTATCCCCACCAGTACTCCGTCAAAGCTCCTTATCCTCTCCTTAAGCCCTATCTCGTGATAAAAATCATTAGTGGTAGGCACGTGGCCTCCGGAAAGGAAAACCGCGTCATATATGGACATGTCCTTTATTATGTCAGGCGATGTCCTGTGATCAAGCGCCGTGATACTTAAAAACGTCAGCTCTGCATATGTCAGTCTGTGCTTAAGCTCATAGCATATACCGTCCACCATCTCGTAGTCGTCCGGCTGTGAGGCAATAAACAGGACCCTTGAATCAGGCTTCCAGGCTTTTTCGAGCCTGTCGGCAAAGCCGTTTGCCGGATTAAATCCGTAATACTCCGTCAGTCCTCCGCGGTAAACCCCGTATGGAAGGCTTGTAAGAAATATCTCCATTCGGACCTCCGGTTTATCAGTTATTTACATGCTGAACTATATTCCTTAAGATGGCAACACAGTTATCCTCTCCTATGGCTCCGGAGTTAAGGCAGATATGGTAATTCCTTGCGTCTCCGTAGGTAAGGTCCGTATATATCTGGTAATAAGCCGCCCTGTGCTTATCCTTATCCTTGAGCCTTCTCTTAGGATCCACGTCAGTCTCGCCGTACAGCCTTACTATCCTGTCCGCACGGTAATCCTCGTCAGCATGTATGAAGACCTTTAATACATCCTCCCTGTCGGCTAAAAGATAGTCGGCGCAGCGTCCTACGATGACGCAGCTTTCCTTTTCCGCTATATCCTTGATGATGCTGCTCTGTATCTGCCAGATCCTCTCCTCATTCGTCGGGCCGTTATATGACCACCTGTTCATCATGGTCCCGAATATTCCGCCCTTTACATCCTCTCCCTTTTCGGAGATATATGTCTTATCAAAACCACTCTGTTCAGCTACCTGATCTATTATCTCCTTGTCATAGCATTTTATATTAAGCTGCTCGGCCAGTTTTTTACCTATGGTCCTTCCACCGCTTCCAAACTGTCTGCTTATTGTAATGATCTTATAGCTCATGGTGACACTCCTTTAAAATAAAAATCATATGTAACATTTTACTATATTTTATCAGAAAAATCCTGTAAATGTACCGCTATTCAGAAATTTCAATACCTCTTAAGGTCTTCCATATATAAATGTTCTGTCCTGAAACTTATAACCTGTCCTCATACATCGACTATAACCTGTCGTAATGTTCAGTAATTAAGCCATTAAATAGCCCTCTCGATATTGCAGTGATTATCCCGTTGTGCTAATCTGCTTTTATCGGCTGAATATCCAATAATGGGAGATTGTTTTTATGGGAAATGCTGACAACAAAGACAGACTTGGAACACTTATACTTGTCATAGGGTGCACCCTCTGGGGCATCTCCGGCACCTGCGGGCAGTATCTGTTCAGTGAAAAAGGTATAGAATCAGGCTGGCTGGTAATGGTAAGGATGTTTATATCCGGTGTCGTCCTTGTCGCCATATGCCTTATCAGGAAGGACTCAGGCCTCATTTCCATATGGAAAAGCAGAAAAGATACCATAAGGCTTTTGATATTCACCTTCTGCGGATTCTTAGTAAGCCAGTACTCCTACCTTACCGCTATATATTATTCCAATGCCAGCACGGCTACGGTACTCCAGGAGGTAAGCCCGGCCCTTATCATATTCGTGGTATGTCTCAGCGGACGAAGGCTTCCTCACAAAAAGGAGCTTATCTGCGTGCTGCTCGCCCTTACCGGTACATTTTTAGTCGCCACAAAGGGACGTTTTGATTCCCTTGCACTCTCAAGGGAAGGCCTGTTCTGGGGCCTTATGTCAGCCGTCGGCATCGTTCTTTATTCCATGACCGCCGGCGATCTTACCTCAAAGTACGGCAGCCTTCCGGTGACCGGCCTTGCCATGCTTATAGGAGGCTTCGTTTTCGGCCTTGTAAGCGGTAACTATAAGATGCAGGTAGCTATCGACTTCGAAACCCTTATGGGACTGTTCGGCGTCATAATACTGGGATCTGCCTGCGCCTATACCATGTATATAGCCGGAGTCGGTATGTGCGGCCCGGTAAAGGCCGGTATGCTCGGCACCATAGAGCCGGTCTCCGCAACAATATTTTCATTCCTGTTTTTAAAAACAGAGCTTACCGTATTTGATATTCTCGGCGCCATAATGATACTCAGCGTCGTCTTTATACTCAACATAGATTTTAGAAAACTAACATGCCCGGCAGGGGCGGGGAGGTAATGCCATGGCTATTCACGTTGTAAAAGAAGCTCAGAGATGCCTGCAGTGCAAAAATCCGCTTTGTCAAAAGGGATGTCCGGTGAACACACCCATACCCGATATGATAAAGCTCTTCCTTGACGGAAAGGGTACTGAGGCCGGAAAGATATTATTTGAAAATAATCCTTTGAGCCTTGTATGCGCTCTTGTGTGCGATCATGACAAGCAGTGCGAGGGCCACTGCGTCCAGGGTATAAAGGGAAGCCCTATCCACTGGTCAAGCATAGAGGCCTATATATCAGAGGGATACATGGACAGGTCAGAATGGGCTAAAGCTCCTTCAAACCATGTCAAGGCAGCCATCATAGGCAGCGGACCTGCAGGGATAACCATAGCCATAACCCTTGCTGAAAGAGGCTACGACGTTACTCTCTTCGACAGCCGCGACCGCATAGGCGGAGTCTTAAGATACGGTATACCGGCCTTCAGGCTTCCTAAGTCCATCATAGACGAATATCATCTCAAGATGGAAAGGCTGGGGATCCGCATAAGGCCAAACACCTCCATCGGCGGAGCAATAACTGTCGATACTCTGTTTGAGGACGGTTATAAGAGCGTATTCATAGGTACCGGAGTATGGCGTCCTCACACTCTGCGTATCAAGGGCGAATCCCTTGGAAACGTGCATTACGCCATTAACTATCTGGCAAGTCCGGAGGTCTACCATCTCGGTAAAAACGTGGCTGTCATCGGAGCCGGAAACGCCGCCATGGACGTGGCCCGTACCGTCATCCGCCAGCCTTCCACAAGAAATGTCGACGTGTATGTAAGGCGTGATCACGCTGCAGCCAGTGAGATCGAGCTGGATTATGCAATGGCGGACGGAGTACGCTTCCACTACTGCATGGCTCCAGTGGAGATAAATGACGACGGCCCTGTATTCAAGCCTGTGGAGCTGGATGAAAACGGCAACATAACCGGATACGGCGAGCCGGTACAGGTATATGCCGATTCCACCATCATTTCCATAGGACAGGGACCTAAGGACAAGATAGCAAAGACCACAAAGGGCCTTGACCTTACTGAAAAGGGGCTTTTATGGGTCGACAAGGACGGAGAGACCTCCCGTCCTGGAGTTTTCGGAAGCGGAGACGTGACCAGCGGCGCAAAGACCGTAGTGGAGGCCGTCAAGTATTCCAAGCTTGTGGCAGACGCCATGGATAAGTATATGCAGCAGTTCATCAAGACTGAGCCCCTTGAGATGAACGAGCCGTAAATTACTTTACCGACACTTTTTAAACCGTATATCCGTAAAAAAGATATAGCCCGCTGTAAGCCTTATGTACTTAGCTTACAGCGGGTTTTTACCAACACGTTCTGTCCTGTAAATCTATATCACTTATTCCATTATTCCAAAAACGATATATTGAGGTCTACGTCGCCTTCTATCCCGTCTATCCTTCCGGTATTTGAATACTGCCTTATACTGTATTGATACGGATAATAGAAATCCTCGTTATAGCCTGCGAACCACTTGTCATACCCCTCCAGCTCCTCAAGATCCAGCATGAGTATAGCTCCCTCGATGTTGAAATAGATCATCGGAGTATAACCTGCCGCCTTTATCTGGTCACAGTAGTATTTAATGATATGCGTGCGTTCCTCAACGCTGATGGCGTCCATTCGCCCGTTTCCGCCATCGGCTTCTTCAACGTCCACTACAACAGGATAAGCCACTTCGTTGTCGCCTATAAGGCCCTTCAGCATCTCTATTTCCTCGTCCACCTCGGCCTCGCTTATGGCCTGAGTGAATATGTAAATGCCGGCCTTGATGCCGTTGGCGTCCGCGCCCGCAATATTTGCCTTAAACTGCTCATCCTCAACAAGCTTGCCGGTGGAATAGCCTCTGTACATGGCCCTGATGATGGCAAACTCCACATCCGTGGCCCCGACCTTTACCCAGTCTATCTCTCCCTGATGTGATGAAACATCTATACCCTTATGGGAAATAACCTGCCCGGCCGTGTCAACATACTGCCACTCGCCGTTTTCAAGCACCTTGAGATTTTCAAGGGAATAATCGTGCTTTTTAAGCTTATCATCTATCGGAGTGAAAACATATCTCTGATCCTTATATAAAACTATATCCTCAGGGAAATATTTCCTCAGGGTGTCCATGACTGAATTGCCGCTCTCAAGCGAGGCTTTAAGCCCAAAAAGCCTTTTCTGGTCTTCAGTAAGATCAGGGTCAGCCGCTATCTGCTCCTCTGTGGTAAGCCCGGTAAGTTCGCCGCTCTCAGCCGTCTGTTCAGTATCAGTATCGGAGACTCCTCCAACCCGTCCTTTTTTTATAAACTGAACATATATGATGGCTGCTGCCGCAAGTATAATAATAAGGATAAGGCCTGCATGAATGAAGCGATAATTATTTCCCTTTCTCTTTCCGCCGGCCTGTCCGTTTCCTCTCTGCCTCATGCGCTGATCTGACGGATCAGTTCGGCGCGGCCTCTGGCCTGACTGCGGTCTCCTTCCTTCAGGAGCCTTCCTCTGCCCCGGCTCCTGTTCCCTTATCCTGCTTCTTATGCCCTTATGTCCGCCGTCGTAACCATCCCGGCTTCCGCTATATCCGCTCATTTTATACCGCCTTTTTGGAATATACTGTAGATCTGTATATGATTATATCAAAATTCAGGCAATATTACAGCGTTAAGTCAGCAGGGTATATTGAGGGCCTTCAGCACATCCTTCACTTCCCTTACCGGTATTATCTTAAGGGAGCTTTTTACCTCATCTGCGACCTCCTTAAGGTCAGACTCATTATCCTCCGGAATGAATACTGTCTCTACTCCTGCCCTCAAAGCCGCCATAAACTTTTCCGGAAGGCCTCCTATCGGCTTTACCCTTCCCTGCAGTGATATCTCTCCCGTCATTGCCACCTTAGGCGTTACCGGCGTTTTTGTGACGAGAGAAGCTAATGCCGTTGTAAGGGTTATTCCAGCCGAAGGCCCGTCCTTTGGCGTGGCTCCATCCGGCACATGTATATGCAGGTCTTTATTTTTAAGCTCGCCGGCCTTTTCAGGATACAGGCTCTTTATAAGGCTTAAGGCTATCTTGGCGGATTCCTTCATTACGTCTCCAAGATTTCCGGTTATGGTTATGTCTCCCTTGCCTTCCGTCAGCATGGTCTCTATATACAGTATGCTACCTCCGACCCTTGTCCACGCAAGTCCGGTTACCACTCCCGGCTCCGCCTTATCCGATACCTTTTTAAGATGTATCGGATTTGAATCCATGAATTCACCGACATTATTTTTAGTCACGCTTACCTTATCCGTTTCACCGCTCACTATCCTGACGGCAGCGGACCTTAATATCTGATCTATGCGCTTCTTTAGATTCCTTACTCCGGATTCCATCGTATATTCGGATATGATGGTATCTATGGCCTTATCCGAGATGGTCACCTTTTTCTTATCAAGACCGGCAGCCTCCATGGCCTTAGGTATGAGATGGCGTTTTGCTATCTCTATTTTTTCAAGGGGCGTATATCCCCTGAAATCTATCACCTCCATACGGTTTAACAGAGGCTCCGGTATGGTATCAGTGCTGTTTGCGGTACATATGAAAAACACATTTGAAAGGTCAAAAGGTACGTTCAGATAATGATCGGTAAAGGTGGAATTCTGCTCCGGATCCAGCACCTCCAAAAGAGCGCTTGCCGGATCTCCATTATAGGACTGGGACAGCTTATCCACCTCGTCAAGCACCATCACCGGATCGTTGGCGTGGCATTTGCGTATACCGTCTATTATCCTGCCCGGCATCGAGCCTATGTAAGTCCTCCTGTGTCCCCTTATGTCCGACTCATCCTTGATCCCTCCAAGGCTCACTCTTGCATACTCTCTTCCAAGAGCCTTCGCTATGGACTGCCCGACGCTTGTTTTTCCAGTACCCGGGGCTCCGACGAACAGCAGTATGGAGCCCGTTTCATTACCTTTGAGCTTCATCACTGCCAGCTGCTCTATGATCCTCTTTTTAACCTTTTCAAGACCGAAATGGTCTGCGTCGAGTATCTTCTCCGCCGCTTTGAGATCTATATCCCTTGGCTCAGCCTGCTTCCACGGCAGGGATACAAGCGTCTCAAGATAATCCGTAAGCATGCCTGTTTCAGCCGTATTCATGGTCTCTGCCTTCAGACGCTTAAGCACTCTCCTTCCCTCATTTTTGGCGGCCTCATTCATTTCAGACTTTTCAAGCTCTATCTCAAGCCTCCTTAAGTCCGAAATGTTTTCCGGATGCATCTCATCAAGCTCCTTCTGCAGAAGCTCCATCTGTTTTTTTATGGCCGCTTCCTTATAATTTCTCTGATAATCCGCCTCCTGGGCGCTCTGTGCCTTGAGCTTGACCTTTATTATCTCAAGGTTTTCATATATGGTCTTTTCAAGTATATCAAATCTCTTCTTCCTGCTGTCCTCAGCAAGGATATCGTACTTCTGGCTGTTGTTGAGCTCCAGCCATGGAGATATGGTTACTGCTATCTCATTTAAGTTGTTCCAGGCCTCTGAATATGTCCTTAAGGACTGCTTCCACTGCATCTCATCGGAAAATCTGTTGATGGCCTCCCTGACCGCCATGAATCTTTCCCTTGCGGATGCTTCGTCAAGGTCGTCTATTTCCGGCCTCTTTCTCACCTCTATATCTATGCTTTTATCAGGAAGCACCATAAGGTTTTCTATATTGACGCGGCTTTTCAGCTCGATCATCATATAACCCGACTCATTCACATCGCCGATCTCTCCGCTTATGCCTATCGGATAAAATTCATCAGGGCTGATGTCGTTTTTTGCCACATCATCCTTTGCCACTATTATTGTCACTCTGTCGCCCGCATGCGGCTCCCTGTTTACAAGCTTTTTATACATATCAGTATTTACGCAGAGCGTCGCCTCGGGGGCAAGCAGGGTATTATAAACCGGTAATACTGCCATAAAATCATCTCCTTTTGTTAGCACTCAATTATATCGAGTGACAGTCGTCTGGTATAAATATGGGTTCCATAACATCGGATACAGACCTTTTTATATGGAACCCTTACTCATAAATCTATATACTGCTGTTTCATCCTATATAAGGATACATTCGCGGTAGGTTTTTGTCAATCGGTATATGCCGGTTCACTTAATTTTCACTATTTTCCCCGTTTTCAGCACAGGACTCCTCCTGCGGTTTTTTCGCTTTTACAGCGCCGGTCTCTTCCTGGGGCTTTTTCGCCCTTACGGTTCCCGACTCAGGCACGTATTCATAAATGTCCTTTCCCGCCTTTTTCTTACCGAGATAGCCTTCAAGCACGAAGCTTATGATGGCCACTACCGGAGCGGCCAGCAGGACACCAAGGAAGCCAAAGAGCTTTGCCCCGACGATTATGCCGAGGGTGATCCAGACGCCGGCTATGCCCAGCGCACCGCCAAAAAGCTTTGGCTTTATCACGTATCCGTCGCACAGCTGCAGCGCGAGGGTGAATACCAGAAACGGTATTACGGAATGAGGGCTCGCAAATAAGAGTATCAGGCCTCCTATAAATGCTCCTATAAAAGGACCAAAGGTCGGCAGAAGGTTCGTCACGCCCACCACCACTGATATCAGGACAAGATACGGCGTCCCGGTGACCATCATGAATATGGCGTTTGCTATGCCTATTATGATGCCGTCGATGATGTTGCTGACCACATAGGTGGTCATGATCTTATTGCATTCTGAGAAAAACGACGTCACCGTCTTATACTTCTGTTCGTTAAGCAGCGTGCTGAGTATCCTGTGATAGGTATTTATTATGGTATTTTTATAAACTATAAAATATACCGCAAGTATCAGGCCAAGTCCAAGATTCATGGCGTTATTGGTCGCGCTTATGGACCCCGCAGCTATCTTTGGAACATTATTAGTGATCATCGTCACAAAGTCGTTGAGCATGGTCGAGGTGGAGCTGTCCAGTATGCTCATGTCAAGGTTATATTTTTCACCCTCCATGATCACATAGTCCAGCGTACCCCTGAGGGCTTCGGCATAGGAATTGATGTTCCCTATGAACATGGAAATACTGTCGATGACCTGCGGTATCAGGACGCTCATAAGTAACACGAACAGTATGACCACGGTTATCATTGCGATAACATTTGCCAGCTGATGCCTGACCACGTATTTATTTATCTTATGCAGCAGGCGCCTCTCTATAAATCCCGAAAGGGGCGATATCAGATATGCTATCACCATTCCGTATATAACGGGACTTAAGAGGCCTAAAACAAATTTAAGCCAGGCCAATATGACATTAAGCTTTATCAGTACCACATATAACAGGACCGCTATGCAGGCAGCAAGAGCGTACTGTTTCCAGCCTTTTTCCTTAAATTTATCCCCTATCTTCATATCTTTTATCCTTTAATAAAAGTTGTCGGTAAAATGCGTTTAGAGCACCTGGAGGACTGAAGCAAACCCATCCCAGAGATTATTGACCAGAGTCATCCTGCTGTTGATGCTGTCCAGATCCTCAGCTCTTATATAGACCTCTATCTGAGTGAGCAGATCCGCAAGCTCGTTATTTCCAAGCTCATTGGCCTCCATCCTTACGTCTGATATCTGAGAGGCAAGGAATTCCCACATATCGTCACCGTCGGCGATGTTATCCAGAAGCATGCTGATCTTTGTCTGCTTCATCTCACGGTTGTCCCTGAAGCTCTTAAGGAGCATAATGTACAGATCCTTATCTCCGCCTGCATTTGTTATGCCCATTTTGACCCTTAAGCCGCACTGTTCAAGATAATGCAGCTTCTCATCCACCGTGCTGTCCTTATTGACCTCCATGCACTCTTTGACTAAAAGCGAGCATATGGCGTCCTTGATCTCAGCCTCCGTTGCAGGCTTATGCACGACCTCCTCAAAGCCTATGTCAAAATACTTCTGTTTATTGCTTACATTTTCTGACGTCAGGGCTATGGCTCCCGTAAATCCATTAAGGCCCTGCTCATCATTATGTATGGCGTTGAAGGTAGATACGCCGTCAAGATCCGACAGCCTCTGGTCTATGATCAGCAGCTCAAACGGTATGCCTCTGCATATCTCTATCGCTTCCCGGCCGCTGTCAGTTATGGTTATATCAGCAAATCTGTCCTTGAATATCCTCTCGATATCCTTTTTGATCTCCTCATCCTTTACCGCTGCCAGCACCCTTATGCCCATAAGTATGCCTGAGGGCTTCACTCCTTCTTCCGTTTTTTCATCATTAACGGCATCCGTCGAAACGGACTGGACGTCATCATTTATATATGCCTCCTCCATGCTTGCAGGCTCATTAACAGAACTGCTTTCAGATATGTCGGTTCCGGAACCATCCACTTCTTTAGAGGCTGTGTCTTCAGGAGCATTTTCTTCATGAGTATCAGCCTTAAGAACATCTTCATTTGCCGCAGCTTCATCCTCAGAGGTCTCTGTTTTTGCCGCATGGCACGCTGCAGTGTCCGCTTCTTTAAGAGTTTCTTCATTTGCCGCAGCTTCCGGCCTTACGTCCTCTTTTTCGGCGCTTTCAGCAGTTTCCTTTTTACCTGCAAAGCCTGCGGTCTTTTCCCGGACAGAATCATACGCCTTTGACGCCCTGTCCGACGCCCTCGATATCATGTCGCTTACGCCTTTTGCGCCTTCCAAACTTCCGATAAGTCCGAAATGATCGACTATAAAAAAGCAGAGGGCCAAAAGCACCGCTGTCAATGCACATATATGAAATATCATTCCTATGACTACAAAAAAGATCAGTCTTGTCAGTATAAGGACCATGCCCAGTATATACGCCGCCGTGGAGGCCATAAAAATATAAAGTATGCTCTTAAGCCTTCCCCTGACTCCTGATAAGAGCACCGCCGCCGCAACGGACGCTGCTATAAATATAAGAGACAGTAAAAAACCGCTTACGTTATACATATTACTCATAATGACATCTTTCCTTTCAGCAGCTGCCGCCCTGTCCTTGACCTTAAGCAGCCTGCAGCTTCATTATAAACTCAGCCTGAGTAATTTACAAATACTTCACAGCCAAATCACAAAGCATTAACAATTCACCGGTATCATATAGCCATAACATAAAAATGAAGAGATCAGATACTAAAAACATGATGCATCGGTATACTGATCTCCTCGACTACCAGCAATATCCGGTTATCCGGATTTTACATAAAATTGCTATCATACACCCCCTCTTTATAAATGAAAATGACACCCCTTGAGGTGTCATTTTCATTTTATGTCATATTATGATCAATATTCATCCGGTATGTTGAAGTTCTCCAGAGCGCCTAACTGATCCCTGTACTTGGTATCGTAACACTCCTCAAAGGCCGCTTCATTCTGCATGTTCTTAAGGGCCGCCTGTGAATTCTTGAGAGCGGCTATGGTTCCTGCGCCTGAAATACATCCTCCAGGACACGCCATTCCCTCAAGCAGATAACCGTTATATTTTCCTGCCTTTGCAAGCTGGAGCATCTGGCGGCAGTTCTGAAGTCCGTCAGCGCTCATGGTCTTGATCTCAAGGTCAGGCCTTATCCTCTTAGCTGCCTTGACAACTGCTGCCGCAACGCCTCCTGCTGCTGCAAATCCGCGTCCGTCTGCAGAAGCCTCCGTAAGCGGCTCGCTCTCAGGAAGGAAGTCAAAGCTTACTCCGCGGGCCTCGAACATTCCCGCAACCTCCTCAAAGGTAAGCACGAAGTCAACATAGCTCCTGATGGTGCGGCGGCTTGCCTCAAGCTTCTTGGCTGCACATGGTCCTACGAATACTATCTTGCAGTTCGGCTCCTTTTCCTTTAACAGCCTTGCAGTAAGCACCATAGGCGTAAGTGCCATGGAAATGCATTTTGCCTGCTCAGGGAACATCTTCTTTGCCATCATTGCCCATGCAGGACAGCATGATGTAGCCATGAACGGGATCTTGTCCGGAACTTCCTTAATAAAGTCCTGGGCCTCCTCCACAGTGCAAAGGTCGGCTCCCACGGCTACTTCCTTCATGTCAGTAAATCCAAGCTCCTTAAACGCCGATTTAAGCTGCTGGTTCTGAAGTCCCTTGTACTGTCCGGCTATTGCAGGCGCAGCTATTGCATAAACAGGTGTGCTGGAGTCCTTGATAGCCGTTATTACCTGATAGATCTGTCCCTTATCCACTATGGCTCCGAACGGGCAGCTGACAAGACACTGTCCGCAGGATACGCACTTCATATAGTCGATCTCGGCCCTTCCCTTTTCATCGGAATGGATGGCACCCATACCGCAGGCCTTCATGCAAGGACGCTCCTGCTTTACTATAGCGTTATACTGGCAGGCATCTACGCACTTTCCGCACTTTATGCATTTTTCCTGATCGATATATGATCTGCCCTGTACCATGCTGATGGCATGCATAGGGCATACTTCCATACATGGATGCTCAAGACATCCCTGACACATGTTGGATACCGTTACCTTTTTCTCAGGGCAAGCGTTACATGCAAACTTGATGATATTGATAAGAGGCGGCTCATAATACTTCTCACCTATTGCGCTGGCTTCCATGTTCTCGGTTATGGCACCATACTCAGCAGCGCTCCTTATGGACATTCCCATGGCTGCGCGTACACGCTCGCCGATGATAGCCCTCTCCACAAATACATTATCCCTGTACTGGGCGTCCTCTCCCGAAATGATCTTGTACGGAATCTCGTCCATCTTTCTGATGTCGGTACCGTCATAGGCCATCTTCGCCACCTCGACAAAGACCTCATGGCGAAGCCTGGTCTTAGGAGATTCAATTCCTCTCATATAATATCCTCCTTAAATACACCCTTGCGGCATATGTTAAAAATTTGACTAATGCACACTTTTATAATAATTAAAAACCGTCGGCTTTTCAAGTAAAATACCTTTGCATACGGCGGTTTTTAAATATTACTTAAATTAATACATCAATGCATAAAGCATTATTTTTTTGCTGAATTTTTCTCATCCCAGAGCGGTATGTCTATACCCACTGCATCCGAACCAAAGCCCGTGCCGCCGTTCTTTTCAAAATGCTTTGTGGCCTTTAATACATACTTGAATCCGATATATAAGAGCGGAATGTTGCAGTATGCGATAAGGATGTTGGCAAAATCAGAAAGATTCCACAGGGCGCTTAAGTCCATTCCGGAAATGCTTGTCATGCAGCCGAAGGCTATGACTGCAAGGCAGAGTATCCTTATGACATTTATGAATCTGTCGCTTTCCGATATACGGTTTGAGCATATCTCGGTAAATGACACGAAGCCTAAAAGTGTCGAGAAGGCAAACAGTCCGAAGCAGACTGATATAAGCAGCGATACCGCTGAATTAAGGGCTGTTCCCGGGGTGAGCTCGGTAGCTGCAGCCGTAAACATAGGAAGCTTGTCTAAGGCAAACCATGCGTCAGCTCCGTCTGTGAGCCATACTCTTCCCATGATAACGACAAATCCCGTAAGGGTACATATGACCATAGTATCCAGGAATACGCCGATGGACTGTACAAAGCCCTGATCGCATGGATGCTTTGCATCTGATGCGGCGGCAGCCATGGTTATGGTACCCTGTCCTGCCTCGTTACTCATAAGGCCTCTTTTTACTCCCTGTATAAGGGCTGTTCCAAATGCTCCTCCGAATACAGCCTCAGGCTTGAAGGCCTCAGTGAACACTGCATAGAAGAACCACGGGATCCTGTTAAAGTTTATAACGACCAATACAAGCACCGTTACCATATAAACCACGGCCATGATAGGCACCATTATATCCGTGACCTTTGTCACCTTCCTGATGCCGCCGAAGGATATCGCTATAACGCATATGAGCAGAACTATGAATGTGATCCAGTAGAACATTGAATTGCTTGCTATGGCATGTCCTGAAAGGGTCTCTCCTATCTGTCCTACGGCAGAGATGGTATTGAATCCCTGAGCCGGGAAGCAAAGGAGCGCGTATATGATGTAGAGTACCGAAAGGAATACTCCGACTCCAGCGGAGCCTCCAAGCAGCCTTCTTCCGTAAAAGGCAAGTCCGCCTATGTACTCGTCATTTTTTCTTTCCTTGAATATCTGGGCAAGCGTTGCTTCAGTATAGGCCGTAGCCATGCCGAAAAATGCCGAGATCCACATCCAGAGCAAAGCTCCCGGACCACCGACCGATATGGCTCCGGTAACTCCCAGTATGTTTGCTGGACCGACTCTCATGGCCGTTGAAAGGAAAAACGCTGCCAGGGGAGATATTCCCGTTTTAACGGCCTTGCTCTCCTTTAAGACTTTTATTCCATAGGTAAACTTACGTACCTGTATGAAATTGAGCCTGCAGGTAAAATAGATGCCCGATCCCACAAGCAGGATTATGGCAAGGGAAAAATTACCTATGACCGGTATTGACGCATACCACTCAAAGTTTGTCGGAAAATTCCAGAACAGGTCAGAAACGATCTGTATCCTGCCGCAAACTGCATTAATAACGTCAAATAACGCCTGCATAAATTTAAACCTCCGATATAAATTCTATAGCCCCCGCTTGATTATACAGTATTGGCACGATCTTACAAGCATAAATTTCAAAAAGCTCCTGATGCATGCTGAAGACGGTGCTAAATTACAAAAGGACGGCTTAACGCCGTCCCTTAAAATGTCATGATATTATATTTTCGCGATCATCTGACCATCAAGCCTTTGCGCGTTTCTTCTCCTCGATACCGTGAAGGAATGAAACAAGGAGCGGGCAAAGGATAGCTGTAACTATGATGGCTGCAGTAACCTGTGCCGTAGCTGCATCAGCTATTGAAAGAAGGCTGGCGTCAACCGCTGCAACTGCTGCAGGCGTAGCTGCTGCATTTCCTGCAGTTGTACCGATAGCTCCTCCGACCTCCGGATAGTCCATCTTTAAGAGCTTGTAAACAAGATATCCTGCAAGTCCTGTAACGAGGGTGCAGACAACTCCAAGTATGATACCCGATGCACCTGCTGCAAAGAGGTTAAGGATATTAAGCCCTGCTCCAAGAGGGAATGCAAAAAAAGGTATTGTCATTGAAGCACCAGGAGCACAGAACTCACGGATATCCTCATCAAGGTTTCCAAGGATGATTCCTACGATAACAGGAATAAGGCATCCGATAAGCATTGATATCGGGATGTTTGCAACACCTGCTGCGCCAAGAGCAAGCATGGTAAAGAATGGTCCGTCATTGATGGAAAGTATTGATACTGCTCCAACGTCGGAGGCATCTCCATACTCACCTGCCAGTGAAGCATAAAGTCCGCCGTTTGAGTTTGAAATAGCCGCAACTATAGCGAGTGTGGACAATCCAAGGATTCCGTTCTGTCCAAAGATCGCTCCGCATAAAAGTCCAAGAGCTATACCTATGCCGACCTTTACTGCAGTGATCACAATGCCCTTATAAAGTGTAGTTCCAGCTTCCTTAACGTTTATCGTCGTTGCATTGCAGAAAATAAAAACTGCAAGGATAGGCATGGCGCCTGACTTCCAGAGATAAGTTGTGAACGTACCGTCGAAGGTAGTCCAAAGATAATCCCCTGCTATCGTATTGATGATAGCGCCTAAAAGAAGCGGAACGACCATAAGTCCGCCCGGGATCTTTTTAACTGTCTTTAAAATAGGCATACAAGTTTCCCCCTAAATAAAAAATTTATCTATTAAGCATCATGCCCATACTTCCCTGGATAACCGTTCCAGCATACTGTTTCCTTTAGGCAGCCCGGATATGATGCTTTCGGACTCCGGGAAGGATCGGTTCCTCCCCGGGTCCGTTAGATCCTAAGATAAGATCAGTATCCTGTCATCATTCCTTTACTATGACTGATACGCCGTCAGGAATGACCGTTACCTTGTAATCAGGCTTATTTACGATGGCCTTTGCCTTCTCCATAGCCTCTTCCATGCTGTGGGCAGGGATCATGTGGAAATCCTCTATCATCGCATCGTCACAGGATGAAACGAATACTACCTTTGCCTTGAGCATTACTCTTGCAAATATCTGTGACTGCCACTGATCGACTATCGTTTCCTCAGGCTTCCTGTCAAGGAAGGTCTTCATCATGCGGTTAAGGTCCTTTTCATCCCTGAAGGTCTCATAGAATGACTTTCCGCCATGGCCGTCATTTGCCTTGGAAAGCATGATTATGACTCCGCCCTCTTTTACAGTTGCCTCTGCTGCAGTCATTCCCTTTACTGACTGATATACGTTCTGGTCGAGAGGATATCCTCCGTTGGTAGATATAACGATGTCTGCAGGAATGGCGTCTACCTGGCACTTTGACTTAAGGAATTCGCGCCCTACGCGGTGAGCAAGGTCGCAGTCTCCGGCAACGCTGAATATAGGATTGTGGTCAGCGTCAAGCACGACATTTACAATGAAATCAAGCCTTGCAGCGCGTGCAGCGTAGAGCATATCGTTATGGATAGGGTTTCCGTCTATAACGCCGGTCCTTGAATACTTGCTGTCTATAAATGCAGAGTTATGGTTGTACATAACTGTCTCACGGCTTGCAACTCCAGGAAGTATGCTCTTCCTTCCTCCTGAAAATCCTGCAAAGAAGTGAGGCTCGATAAACCCTTCAGCAACAAGCAGATCAGCCTCTGCAGCGATCTTGTCTATGATGAGATTTCCGCCTGAAGGAAGCTTTCCAAGGTAAACGAGATTATCCTTGTCATCACAGTTATGAACTATGATCTTTTCGTTATTGAATATCTCATCGCCGTATTTTGCCTTTAACTCATCGTCCGTAGTTGCGCGATGAAGTCCCGTTGAAACAAGTATTGTTATGTCAGCGTCCGGATTACCCTTACGGATCTCCTTAAGCAGAAGAGGCATTATTATATGGCTTGGAACAGGCCTTGTATGATCTGAAGATATAACAACTATATTCTTCTTTCCTGCAGCCATCTCGCAAAGCCTTGGAGTACCGATAGGATTCTCAAGAGATTCCTGTACCAGCTCTGACCCGCTCTTAGGAGCCTTATAGCTGTGGATGTCTGATAAGAGCACGCCTGCGAAATGCTCGTCCTCTATATTGACAGTGAGCTTCTCTTTGCCGTAAGGCAGCATAAATTCTTTCATGTCGATCAATTCCTTTCCTGTAAAATCCTGCCGTCTTATGAACATCAGGATTTAACCATTTTAAATAATAAATTCAGTGATATTTTACGTTTAATTTAAGATAAACGCAAGAAAAACCATTCTTTTCTTAAATATTTTTATGCATTTTATCGCATTAAATCAGGCGTACATTTACAATAATTAACCATTTTGTTTCAATAGTTAACCGCCTTTGCCGCTGATTTCATTAAACGCAGCTGCTGACCTTCTTTGTCCTGATCTCCTCCTTAAGCATGTCAAGGAATGCTTCCATGGATACCGTAGTCGAATCCTGAGATCCGTGAAGCCTGTAGCTTACCGTCCTGTCTCCGGCCTCGTTTTTGCCAAGTACGATGAGATACGGTATCTTTGCCATCTGGGCTTCCCTTATCCTGTATCCAAGTTTTTCGCCCCTGTCGTCCAGTTCTACCCTTATCCTGTTTTCGTAGAGATAATCATAGAGCTCCTTCGCATAGGCGTTGATCTCGTCGTCCTCATTTTTGACAGGAAGTATGACTGCCTGAACCGGAGCGAGCCAGAGAGGAAGATTTCCCTTGGTTTCCTCAAGTATATATGCGATAAATCTGTCAAGTGAACCCAGCACCGCCCTGTGCAGCACTACCGGGGTCTGCTTGTTGCCGTCCCTGTCGATATACTTTAAGTCAAATCTCATAGGAAGGCAGAAATCCAGCTGACATGTGGAAAGGGTGTACTCATTTCCTATAGCCGGCTTGACATTGACATCAAGCTTAGGCCCGTAGAACGCAGCCTCTCCTATCTCCTCGGTATACTCTATGCCGATATCGCTGAGTACTCTCCTTAAAGCATTTTCAGCCTTATCCCACATCTCGTCATCGTCATAGTACTTGACCTTGTCCTCAGGATCCCTAAGTGAGAGCACACATCTGAAGTCAGTTATATTGAAATCCTTATAGACGTCAAATATCAGATCTACCACAGATTTGAACTCTGATTCTATCTGGTCAGGCGTTACGAACAGATGGGAATCGTTCTGGCAGAAATGCCTTGCTCTCTCTATACCCTTAAGCGTTCCACTCGGCTCGTACCTGAAGTCATGGGCTATCTCCGCTATCCTTACAGGAAGGTCCTTATAAGAATGCATGCGGCTTGCATATATCATCATATGATGAGGGCAGTTCATAGGCCTGAGTACAAAGGACTCTCCCTCTATCTCCATGGCCGGGAACATATTTTCCTTATAATGATCCCAATGTCCCGAAGTCTTATAAAGGTTTACGTTTCCGACGCAAGGAGTCATTACATGCTTATATCCTAATTTCCTCTCCTTTTCCCTTATGTAGTTCTCAAGGATCTGCCAGATTATATAGCCGTTAGGCAAAAACATCGGAAGTCCGCGTCCCACAAGGTCGTCGGACATAAATATACCCATTTCCTTTCCTATCTTCCTGTGATCGCGCTCCTTTGCCTCCTCTAAAAGCTTAAGATGCTCCTCAAGTTCCCCGGCCGTAGGGAAACATACTCCGTATATACGCTGGAGCACATGATTATTTGAGTCTCCCTTCCAATACACTCCTGAGTATTTGATAAGCTTGAAATTTTTGCAGAGCTTGGTATTATCCACATGCGGCCCGCGGCAAAGATCGGTAAACTCCCCCTGCTGATAGACCGTGATGTTGCCATCTTCCAGATCATTTATAAGGTCGAGCTTATACATATCGTCCTTAAAAAACTCCAGTGCCTCGGATTTTGACATCTCACGTCTGATGATCTTTTTTCCTTCCTTGCAGCACTTCTTCATTTCCTTTTCAATGGCCTCGAGTATCTCATCATTTACGGTAACATCCCCAAGATCCACGTCATAGTAAAAGCCTTCCTTTACGACAGGGCCTACCCAGAATTTTGCATCCGGATAAAGGCGCTTTATCGCCTGAGCCATAACATGCGCGCATGAATGATTGAGCGTATTCAGCCTTTCATCATTTTTAAAATCAACCATAGCTATATCTCCTTAAATTCCTGATCAAGATCCATCAGGGACGGCCTGTCATATAAGATTCGAGCCATCCTCCATTATCTTATCATACTCTCTATTTAACAACTCATCAATCTTATCCGTCATAAAATCGAGCCCTTCGGCACAATAAAACCTTACGTCGGATACTGCAAACATACCAAACAGCTCCTTAAGATAAAGCTTCAGGCTGTTTTCCTTATTGATAAAGCCTCCGGCAGTGCTTATGTATACTACCCTGTCCGCATTGATAAGCTTTTCCGGCTGTCCCTTTTCATCATATCTGAAGGTAAGGGAGCCTATTGTTATGTTTTCTATATATACCTTGAGCTTTGCCGGAAAACTGGAATCCCAGTACGGCGCAGCTATAACTATAGCGTCAGCCTTTGCAAACTGCTTTGCAAGATCATAACGCGGGTCCGCAAAATCCCCGGCTGCCTCATCAAGATTCTTTTTTTCAAGCCTGGTCCGGTTCAGAGGGTAAATATCAAGCGCCGGCAGATCAACCCTGCTGACCGTAAATCCTTCGTCGCATTTGATTGAACTCAAAAATCTTTCAGCCAATTTTCTCGTGCGTGACTCTTCCCGTACGCATGCATCAAGATATAATACGTTTTTCATCTGTTTATATCCCCTCTGTTTATATACTGCTATGAGTTTGATATGTCTTAAAGAGCATCAATATGACGGCACCGGAGTAGGCCTTGCCTCGTCAAATATCAGTGATACATCGTCGAACAGATCTCCCATCCTGTCCTTCTCACCGCTAAGCTCAAGCCACAGGTTGTATCCGTCTATCGCACGGCGTCCCTGCCTCAGATAATTATCCCCCAGCTGTACCCAGTACTGTCCGTTGTCCACATTGCAGAAATATCTGAATCCAAGGTCATACAGATACCTGAACCGTTCATTGTCCGATGAGTAGCCTCGCCAGTCAGCTATGTCCGCTCCCCTCGGATATATGATTATGTCAGGCTGCTCTCCCGTAGCCTCCCTTATAAGTGAAGCCACGTTCCTCTCCCATCTGTCACAATCCTTTTTGAACCGGTCGTATTCGATCTGTCCCAGATCCCTGTGTCCCCAGCTGTGGGAACCAAGATCGTATCCATCCTCATGAAGGGCCTTAAGCACCTTTACGGCCTCAGCCCTCTCAACCTCAACGTCATGTCCCTGCTCCAGTGAAGGATCATAATACTCTGACGAAGGATCATAGCTTTCATCAGTCCTGTATCCCAGTATTCCGTTATAACCTGTAAATACAAGGCACGCCTTATGTCCCTTATAGGAGAAATCCGGATGCTCCTCTATAAACTCGTCAAGTATTGGAACAAGGTCGTATGCTCCGGTATGTTCATTTCCCTCAGCATCCACATAGTGGTTTACAGGCTTTCCATTTTCATCTACGACCATCTTGTCGGCAAAGCCGGCGCCCTCCATGTATTCATAGTAGCAGACGTCGTCCTCTGACATTACAAAGGCCTTTTTCCCAGGCGGAAGCATGATGCTTCCCTTTTCCATCACGGTGTTTCCGTCCTCGTCAACAGTCTCTCTGGCAAGATCCCTTATGCTTACAAGGACGTAGCCCTTTTCATACATCGACTCAAGTATCTTCTTGAATTCTGAGACCGTGGTCATGAGCCCGTTATATCCGTCCGCCTGTGTGCCCCATTTATCCTTGTTGAAGGAATTTTCCGGATCCACGCTCAATATATGGAAAAATATGTGGGTTATAGTATTGATGTCCTGCTCAACGAGTGTCTCTTTTATTGCCTCATAATCGGAAACCGCAGCCTGGGCCTTTGTGTCGCTGTCATAGTTCTCTTGGGATTTAAGCAGGTCTATGGCTCCGTCATAGTCGTACTGGGCAGCCATAAGCTCCGCCTCAGCATATATATCAGACTCAGGCTCCGCAGCCTCAGTGGTTTCTGCGACCATAGCGCCCGATTGATCAGCATTATCCCCTGCGGTCTGTTCGACCGAAGCCCCGGAGGCCTGCGACGGATCCACTGAGTCCCGCCTGTTTGCAAAAGCTCCGTAAATAGCTCCTGAAACGAACATTATCACTGCTGCCGCAAGAGCTATAAGTATTATGAGCCTCCTTATATCCTGGCCGTCGTTTCCGTTTCTTCCTGAAGGCTCCGGCCTTTTACGGTTCAGCCTCTTATCTGTGGAAGACTGTCCCCTGCTCCTTACACTTTCCCTTTTAGGCTCCCCGGCAGAATATGTATCTGTCCTTTTTCTATCCCGGCCATTTCCACGGCTGTACCTTTGGCCCGTCTCTCTACCAGTACTTTGTTCAGCTTCTCTAACAGTGCTTTTACCTGCTGCCCGGCCTGACCTTAAGCCTGATCTGCTTCCGGCGTCCCGGCTGCGCTCCCCGGCATCGGCCCTGACACGCCGTCCTGTCCTCTCTGCATTTTCATCAATATCCATCTCGGGAAAACGCGCCAAGCCAGTCTGCCCTTTTTCCGCCTCCGAACGCTTCCAGTTCCCGAGGATATCGCTGGTATCTTCGCCACGGTATCTTTTATCTGACATTTATGCCCCCAATGATTTTTTACTTATTCCTGAAGCCTGAAGAATTTTTTTGATTTCACGGCAAAAAGTACTGCCGTAAATGTCACTGCCAGTACATCCGCCACAGGCTCAGCCATGTAAACCGCCATGGTCCTGTCCGCCGTAAATACAGCCGGCATTATATATATAATAGGAATCAACAGCACGAATTTCCTCACCACTGCCACTACTATCGACGAGCCAGCCTGTCCCAAAGCGTTAAATGCAGCCTGACATGCCATCTGTATACCGAAGATCGCCGTTCCTCCCATATATACTCTGAGAGCCGTTCCCGTAAATGCTATCAGTTCCGCATCTGATGTAAACAAAGCCGCAAATCCAGTCGGAAACAGCATGACCATAAGCCATATGAATACAGAAAAGGCAAGATTTATTTTTGCAAGCATCAAAAAGGTCTGTTTTACCCTTGCGATATTTTTCGCGCCGTAATTATAGCTCATTATCGGCTGAGCTCCCTGACCCATACCCTGAAGAGGGAGCATGGCAAACTGCATCACGCTGGACAGGATGGTCATTGCCCCAACCGCTATATCCCCTCCGTATTTTAGCAGAGAGGAGTTAAAGCATACATTTAATATACTCTCGCTTGCCTGCATTATAAAATACGAGCTTCCAAGCGCCATGCATGGGAATATCACCTCGGGCTTAAGCCTCAGGTTTTCCGGCCTTATCCTCAGCGTAGTCTTTTTGCCAAACAGAAAGACAAGCACCCATATACATGAAAAGGCCTGCGATATTATGGTGGCAAGCGCTGCCCCTCGCACTCCCATATTAAACGCAAATATAAATATAGGGTCAAGTATAATATTAGAAACAGCCCCTATCAGTACAGAAAGCATGCCTGTTTTTGCAAAGCCCTGGGCAGTTATAAATGAATTCATTCCGAGAGTCATCTGGACAAATATCGTACCCAGAGCATATATATTCATGTAATCAGTAGCATAGCCTATAGTATTCTCACTCGCCCCGAAGGCCATGAGAAAAGCCCTGTTGCCTAAAAACATTACTGCCGTAAGGACTGCAGAAATGATAAAGAGTGTCGTAAAACAGTTGCCGAGTATCTGCTCAGCCTGATCTTTTTTTCCGCTGCCCATAAGGATCGAGGCTCGCGGCGCGCCGCCGTTGCCCACAAGACATGCAAAGGCCGAAACTATCATTATAAGAGGCATGCAAACTCCTACTCCGGTAAGAGCGAGCGCTCCTGTACCCTCCATATGCCCGATATATATCCTGTCCACTATGTTATACAGCATGTTAATGATCTGAGCCGCCACCGTAGGGACAGAGAGCTTGAATAAAAGCCTTCCTATAGGCTCCTCAGCAAGAAAATCCTTATTTTCCATATATGCGCCTCTTTTTTAAGTGTAAGATATCCGAATGATTATAACATTTTTTTCAGCAGGTTTTCCATATTGTAATTTACATATTGACAGTTTATTATAGTAATGCTATATATAAGCAGAAAATCAAACTGTCTTCGATGCTTATGCATCGGGAGAGATAGAGGAGCGGATGCTATCAGTATTCATGCCTTCATGGCCGGCAGAGGCCGCATGTTGAAAGGAGACATCCGCCGAAACCCTGATCCTGCTGCCATGGTCAGGCGTTGGGCTGCAGCACTAACAGGCTGCGGACTGTCACATCCAGTGAAGCGCTATCACCGTACAGACTGACTTAACGGATTCCATTCGGAGCATATGTTGCCGCGGGGTGTTTCATTGATACCCGGCGGTTTTTATATTCCGGGATGTGATCCTTCAAATCTATATTTCCCGAATGTATTTCAAAGATGACTAAGTATTTGTGCCGTAACACGGCGGGGAGGTATTCTAATGACAAGATCAATCAACAATGCAGTAAGGAAGGCTGCTGCGGTAATGATGGCTGCAGCCATGGTTATCGGAGTTTCAGCATGCGGAAGCAGCACCTCAGAGGAAACTACGGTTGCTGAAACAGAGGCTGCAGGAACGGAAGCTGTTGAAGCAGAGACAGAGACGGCTGAGACGGAGGCATCCGGTGAAACCGAGGCTGAGGCTGAGGCCGAGACGGAAGCAGCCGGCGGCACCTTAAGGGTTGCCATGGAGTGTGCATATGCACCGTATAACTGGACTCAGAGCGATGATTCCAACGGAGCCGTACAGATCAGCGGAAGCAGTGATTATGCTTACGGTTACGACGTAATGATGGCTAAAAAGATCGCTGAGGAGCTCGGCATGGAGCTTGAGATCGTAAGATCCGACTGGGATTCACTTATTCCTGCCCTTCAGTCAGACAAGGTAGACTGTGTTATTGCAGGACAGTCCATAACTTCTGAGCGTCTCCAGACCGTTGATTTCACTGAGCCGTACTACTACGCAAGCGTCGTTGCTCTTACAAAGAGCGATTCTGAATATGCCGATGCAGCAGGCGTTGCCGATCTTGCCGGAGGAACCTGCACAAGCCAGCAGAATACGATATGGTATGACAGCTGCCTGCCTCAGATAGCTGACGCCAATATCCTTGCAGCTCAGGAATCAGCTCCTGCAATGCTCGTTGCCCTCGAGTCAGACAGAGTGGATTACATCGTTACCGATATGCCTACTGCAAAGGCTGCATGCATCGCATATCCTGATCTCAAGATCCTTGACTTCACCGGATCCGATGATGATTTCGAGGTATCAGAGGAGGATATCAACATCGGTATTTCAATTAATAAGGGCAATACAGAGCTTAAGGATAAGATCAACGAAGTCCTTGCAACAATGACGACTGACGACTATAACGCAATGATGGATGAGGCTATCAGCGTTCAGCCGCTCGCACAGTAATCGATACTTAAATGTATTGGCCCCAAGGAGGTTTCCATGACATTGCCTGAAGGATTTTTTCCACGAATAGGTTTCATTATACAGAATTATTACGGATCTTTTTTGAGCGGTGTCGGCAATACGATGCTCATTGCGCTTGTATCCACCTTTATAGGCTGCGTTATAGGCCTTGGCGTCGGCATAGTTCAGACCACTCCTACCGATAAGGAGAAAAATCCTGCGGCATATTATATCATGGCAGTGATCCACTTTATCTTAAACGCCTATGTAGAGATATTCCGTGGAACTCCAATGATGGTTCAGGCCATGTTCATATATTACGGAAGCTCCATGGTATTCGGCATAGATTTAAGCATGTATCAGGCAGCCTTCCTCATAGTATCCATAAACACCGGAGCTTACATGGCTGAAACCGTAAGAGGCGGTATCCTTTCCATAGATCCCGGCCAGACTGAGGGAGCAATGGCCATAGGAATGACTCACTATCAGACCATGACATCAGTCATCCTCCCTCAGGCTGTAAGGAACATAATGCCTCAGATAGGAAATAACCTTATAATCAATATAAAGGATACCAGCGTACTGTCCGTTATTGGCGTTATGGAGCTCTTCTATACCACAAAGGGCATCGCCGGAGCTTATTATACATACTTTGAATCTTTTACCGTGACTATGGTCATTTACTTCATCCTGACCTTTGTCTGCTCAAGGATACTCAGGGCCATCGAGCATAAGATGGACGGTCCTGACAACTATGAGCTTGTGCTCTCAGACGCTCTCACCATGGGTGAAGGCAATTACCGCGTGCGCAAGCCTGAAAGCAACACCAACCGCGATCTTGCAGAAAAGAAGCTCAGATCTTCTGCTGAATCCGCTATCGAAAAAGGCAATCAAAGGGAGGGGCTGTAATGTCAGAGCATGTTATCGAAGTAAAGCATTTAAGTAAATCCTTCGGCGACCATGAGGTCCTTAAGGACGTGGATTTCAACGTTGACCATGGGGATGTTACAAGTATAATAGGCGCATCAGGATCAGGTAAATCCACCCTCTTAAGATGCATAAACCTCCTTGAAAAGCCGACCAGCGGTGAGATACTCTTCCACGGCTCATCCATTACCGGCCATGACACTGATCCATGCAAGTACCGCGCAAAGGTCGGAATGTGCTTCCAGTCATTCAATCTGTTCAATAACATGACAGTCCTGGAAAACTGCATGACCGGCCCGGTGAAGGTCCTTAAGAAAAATAAGGAGGAAGCAAGGTCTACCGCCCTTAAATTCCTTGAAAAGGTTGGAATGGCGCCTTATATCAACGCCAAGCCAAGGCAGCTTTCAGGCGGCCAGAAGCAGCGTGTAGCCATAGCGAGAGCCCTTGCCATGCAGCCGGAGGTACTCCTCTTTGATGAGCCGACCTCTGCTCTTGACCCTCAGATGGTAGGCGAGGTACTTTCAGTTATGCGCCAACTGGCAAATGAAGGCCTTACGATGATCGTTGTCACACATGAGATGGCTTTTGCCCGCGATGTATCCAATCACGTGGTGTATATGGCTGACGGCGTCATCTGCGAAGAGGGCCGTCCTGAGGATATCTTTGATAACCCTAAAGATCCTAAGACCATTGAGTTCCTCCAGAGGTTCACTAACCGCTGAGTATTATTGCTTAGTATAAACTGAAATTTTAAAAGACGTAAAACAATTTTTGAAAGTAAAGATCCTGCTCTTAAGCCTTTTATAGGGGCCTGAAGCAGGATCTTTAATTTATTTTCAACCTCAATATTTATTCAATTTATATGTCACTACTGTGGCGGTGCCTTGATCGAGAAATCCTCGTAGAAGAGCTCCTCATAGTCCTGAGGGATCCAGAATCCTTCGATCCTGTCGTTTACTGCTACGAACATCTGCTGGTGGTTAAGAGGAACCGCAACATAGTCCTTCATAAGCATCTCAAGGCACTGCTCCCAGATCTGGCCTCTTGCCTCTCTGTCCTCAGTAGAGCATCCTTCCTGATAGAGATCAAAGAACTCCTGATTGTCATAACCTACCCTGCTGTTAGCATCGGCGCCGGGCTGAAGCTGGTTGAGGAATCCATCTGCCTCCATGGTATTTGAGGTAAAACCGTAGATGCACATCTGATGGCTTCCAGCGGCAAGATAAGCATGTAGCGGTACATACTCCATCCTGTTGATGGAAAGGCTGATACCGGCATCCTCAAGCTGCACCTGAATCGCCTCTGCCATATCGCAGTGCTGTGTATCCTGTGATGCAACAGTGATCTCAAGCTCTACTCCGTCAGGATATCCTGCCTCTGTAAGAAGGGCCTTTGCTGCCTCAGCGTCTCCGCCCTCTCCGAAGTACTTCTTGTAGGTCTCAGCGTTTGATCCGAGGATACCAGGTGTGATGAATGCTGTTGCAGGGCTTCCTGTTGAACCATAAGCAAGCTGAACAGTTGCCTGTACGTTGATAGCTCTTGCAAATGCCTCTCTTACCTGTACGTTATCCATAGGAGCCTGCTTTGTGTTGAGGAGCAGGTATACAGTCTTAGCTGTAGGTGACATTACCATGCTCATACCAGGAGTAGAATCGATGTTCTCGTACTCACGTCCGTTGGTACCGATGACGATGTCATAAGTTCCTGTCTTAGCCTCTGTTGAAGCTGCATCCGTTGAAGGGATAACTCTCATCTCGATATCCTTTACGAATGGCTTCCCTTCCTCTGCATTCCAGTAGTACTCATTCGCCGTGAGCTTGATCATATCTCCCTGGGTATACTCTACAAGCTTGTATGCTCCTGTTCCTACTGCTGCTCCGTTAAGGTAGTCTCCTCCGAACTCCTCATATGCTGCCTTGCTTCCGATCACGCACTGGCCGTTTGCCATGTGGTTTGGAAGTGTTACGCACGGATAATCAAGTCCGATGATGATCGTATAGTCGTCCACTACTGAGCACTCATCGATATTGATCATGTTGTAGTGTGCATTTGGAAGGTTTCCTTCCTTTGCATGCTGGAGTGTGAAGAACACGTCATTTGCTGTGAAGTCGCTTCCGTCTGAGAACTTTACTCCCTGACGAAGGTTGAACTGCCAGTGGGTCTCGTCCACCATCTCCCAGCTCTCTGCAAGCCATGGCTGAAGCTCTCCGTTCTCGTCGAACCTTGTGAGTGTGTCATAGATCTGTACCATGATCCTGTTGTATGACTGCTCATCGTTGTTGCCCGGCTCGAAGGTTCCCGGATCGTACGGCTGTACTACCTTAAGTACCTGGCCTCCTGATGCTGCGGCTGTTTCGCCCTCTGCCTCTGAAGCCTCGCCCTCAGCTGCCTGTCCGGCTGCCTCCGCAGCTGAGCTTTCACTATCAGCGCCACTGCCATATCCATCATCCTTATGCCTGCACCCGGTAAAAAGAGCACAGCAAAACAGTAAAGCTGAAACAGCAGATATTTTTTTTATCAAAGGAATATATTCATGTCTCATAAACCCTACTATATCAAAAAATAAATAAAAAAAACAGCCGGTATAGGAACCTGCTGTATCAGTAGCGCCCCAACCAGGACTTGAACCTGGGACCCCCTGATTAACAGTCAGATGCTCTAACCAACTGAG
>CALWLS010000010.1 GCA_944381575.1 uncultured Lachnospiraceae bacterium
ATATCTTCCAGCGAGAACTCCACCCGAATCTTTTTCGAGTCGATCTCACCCTTGGAAAGCAAGACAACCGTCTCCACGTGCTCCGTGAACGGGAACATGTCCACCGGCTGGATGCGCTTTACTGCGTAGCCCTTTTTCGTAAGGATATTAAGATCGCGCTTCAGGCTCTCAGGGCCGCAGGATATATAGACGATGCGATCAGGGGCAGCCTTAACAGCGGCATTTAGAAACTTTTCGCTGCTGCCTGAACGCGGAGGATCCATAAAGAGCACGTCGCATTTAAAAGCTGCTGTATTTATACCGCCGCGCATGTCAGCTGCTGCATTTTTCTCCATAAATTCTCCGGCGTCTCCAACATGGAAAACTGCGTTTTTGATCCCGTTTATCTTTGCATTGATCCTGGCATCCCTTACGGCGTTAGGATTAAGCTCCACTCCAATGACCTCCCGCGCACTTTTTGCTGCGCACAAACCTATAGTCCCGGTTCCGCAATAGGCATCCAGCACCGTTTCTTTTCCGGTAAGCCCTGCAAGACCAATAGCGGTCTGATACAGCTTTTCCGTCTGGCGTGGATTTACCTGATAAAAGGACTTTGGAGAAATGCGGAATTTAAGCCCCATCAGCTCATCGGTTATATAGCCCGGCCCATAGATCACGATCTCCTTCTCACCCAAAACAAGGCTCGTATCGGCGTCATTTACATTTATTACTATGGTCTTTATCTCCGGGTGCGCGCTTCTAAGGGCTTTAACAAAGTTATTCTTTCCGGGAAATATAGGCGAGCTCAGTACAAGCACTACCATGATCTCACCGGTATTGACTCCGCGGCGTATAAGACAGTGGCGAAGCAGCCCGTAGCCGGTATCCTCATCGTAGGTCTTTATCTTAAAGGAGTACATGAGCTTTTTGACCGTCGCCATGATCTCCTGACATTTTTCATCCTCTATAAGACAGCCCGTCAACGTAAGATCCACCACCTTGTGTGAGTCGGCCTCATAACAGCCCGCAATGATATTTCCCCTCCTGTCACGGTCGAAAGCATAGTGTACCTTGGCCCTGTAATGCAGCGGATCCTCCATGCCTGTTATCGGCTCTACCCTTCCGAATCCGCCAAGAAGCTCCTGCATCATCTTCTGCTTTGTCTTAAGCTGCTTATCGTAAGGCACACCTGAATACCTGCAGGAGCCGCATTTTCCGGCGATGCTGCAGCCAGATGTCTTCTTCAGTTTTTCAGCTTTGCCTGACTCTGATTTATTGCTTTTTACCGTGTTTTTCTGCTTCTTTCTGCTTTCCATTTCCAGCACCAGCCGTCACTAAAAATAATTTTTAAAATGAATGGTTTCAGCCTTCACTTATGTCCGCCGTCTGAGAGATAACCACGCCGTTTACCTCCACGGCCTCGCCGTCTATATCCACGACCAAGCATTTTTTACCGTCTATCAGCCTCTCGCTTATAAGATGAGACCTTTCGGCATCTATCTTTATTGAAACTGAAGCCGTTTTTATCTCCATGGTCTTCTTTGAAACTATATTGTCTAAAAGGATAGGGCTTTCCTTTGTCATTTCACCGTATATCCCGGTAAAGCTTTCCCTTTTCTCATCGCTTATGCCTGTATCCGCAAGCAGATATTTAAAATCCGCTGCATCCACCTCCACCGGGGCCTTGTTGAACGCCATCTCCTCCTTCATTCTTATAAGGCTGTCGTTAAGCTCCTTTACGGCTTCAAGACCGAGCTCATCGCCAATGGCGGTCTCCAGCGCCGATGCAAATGAGTTCTTCTGCTGATATGCAGGATCCGGGACTTTACAGCCGAATACCTTCTGCATCATTTCCTCACGGTAATTTTTTGGATCCCTCGTATATAGCAGCATCCCGTGAATGTCTGCTGCCCTGTCGTTAAATGCCGGGAACAACAGTCCGAACTCAGGCATTGACAATATCCAGTCCCTCATACGGTTGGAAAATGATCCGCTCTCCTCATCGTATCTGAGAGCCGCCTTCGCCAGCTCCACAGGACAGATAAGGATCTGTATGTATTTATAGACCGTTTCCGATGCGTCATCCATCGTCATGCCGTCCGACGCCTTCCCCGGCACATCATAGGCGGCGCAGCATAATAGAATGAGATAGTTGCCCGTATATTCAAATGCATCTATGATCTTATCGTAAAGCACTGTCAACGCCTCTTCGTCAGAAAGCGAGGAATCCCTAAGCCTCATCATAAGCTCATGGGTGCTGCCCTCGTCCTCCGCCTCTATGGGAAACTCGATATTGGCAATATTTTTACCTATGCTTCCGCTGAGGGCCTTTTTATAGACCTCAAGATATTTAAAAACATCCTCTTCCGGAAGCGGCAGCAGCGCCTCCTTAAATACCGCCTTTTTATTTTTCTCACCGTCCACATAGCAGCCTGCTATGGCGCTTATGGCTGTTTTCTCAGGCTTATATAATTTCCTTAACTCGGATATCTCAGATCTGTTCATCGGCTTCTCCCATATATATTTAAATCTTATAAATGTAATCTCTTTGCTCCGCAGTCCGCAGCGGTTTTTAAAAATATTAACGCTGCCGCTCATTATCTGTCAGAGCAGATTATACTATAAACATTTAAACTGTGCTAAAGCAACCTGACGCTTATACATGAAATAAAACTGAAAACCCATTATCAATAGACGTCTGCGCTTTGATTGTGCTATATTCTGATATGATGAACAGACAGGATATATTTGAATGGTGCCAAAAAACATATAAGGTATCTCCGGACTATCCCTGGAATGACGATAACGCCGTGCTGAGACATAAGGACAACAGAAAATGGTTCGGCGTTGTATTAAGCGTGCGCAGCGACAGGCTTCCTTCAGTCAGATACGCTGATTCCGGCAGCATTTATGATGATGAAAGCTTCCAGTACATAGATATTTTAAATGTCAAATGCGACCCGGTCATGATAGGTTCATTTTTAACGAAAGCCGGATACTTCCCGGCCTACCATATGAACAAGGATAAGTGGATAAGCATACTGCTTGACGGCCCGGAACCGGATGATGAGATAAAGATGCTTTTAGACATAAGCTTTGAAATGACCCGCTCTAAAAAGCGTCCGGGCAGAAAATGAGCATAAAATCTCCGGCCTTTGCGCAAAGGGGGGCATTTTGCACCTTTCGGAAACTGACTTTTATAGAGGATACAGACATTAAACTGCAAATAAATTGTAACAACTAATTATTTTGAATTATTACGGAGATATTACTACTTTGATAGACAGCTTTGCCAGACAGGTTGAAAACAGCATACATAAAAGATTCAAAAAAGAGATCTGGAGCAAATTTTTAAAAGCAGTCTCAGAATATAAGCTTTTAAAGGAGGGCGACTGCGTCGGAGTCTGCATTTCCGGCGGTAAGGACTCCATGCTCATGGCCAAGCTTTTTTCAGAGCTGCATAAGTACAGCATTTACCCCTTTGATCTCAAATACATCGTAATGGATCCGGGATATCTCCCTGAGAACCGCAAACTGATAGAGGAAAATGCCGCTAAGCTTGAGATCCCCGTAGAAATATTTGAATCGGACATATTTGATTCCGTATATAACATCGAAAGATCCCCGTGTTATCTCTGCGCGAGGATGCGCAGGGGACATCTCTATAACTATGCAAGATCCATAGGCTGCAACAAGATAGCTTTAGGGCATCACTATGACGATGTGATAGAAACAATACTTATGGGCATGCTCTACGGCGCCCAGATCCAGACCATGATGCCAAAGCTCCACAGCACCAATTTTCAGGGAATGGAGCTGATCCGGCCTCTCTATCTTATCCGCGAGGACGACATAAAGGCCTGGCGCGATTACAACGGGCTCAGATTCCTGCAGTGCGCCTGCCGGTTTACAGAGGCCTGCGCTGCCGCCGGAGTTGAGGAGACTCCGTCAAAGCGTATTGAATGCAAGGAGCTGATCCGCCAGATGAAAAAGACCAACCCGGAGGTAGAGGCGCATATATTTAAAAGTGTGGAGAATGTCATGCTTGACACCGTCATCGCATATAAAAAGGACGGCGTGAGACATCATTTTCTTGACACATATGAATAATGCTATGCCGGCCTGATATGTAAGCATACATGGCTGCCGCTTAAAATAAGTCAGCCTCCCAGTATCTTAAGAGCGTTGACGGTACCCGCCGCCACGGCTTCATTAAAGCTTAATCCCATATCCATAAGTGTATTAAGCTCGTCATATGCATGCCCGATAAAGGCCATGTCAGAGTAAAAATCCGTGCCGTGGCCTATGAGGACGCCCTCCTCACGGGCATATCTCACTGCATTCATATGGGCTTCCGCCGCATGAGCCGCATTTTCCCTTATGCTTTCCGGGATGCCAAACAGCTCTGGCTCATCCGAAAGCAGCCTGTAAATGGCTGCCGTGGGCACATAGGCAACGCCGTTTTCAGCCATTCCCGCCGCCTGCTTCCTCGTCATAAATACTCCGTGTTCGACGGTTTCCACTTTTTCTTCTATGCACCAGTCGAGGCTTTCGCCGCCGTAGCAGTGTACCATTACCTTTTTTCCCTGTCCGTGGAGCCATCTCACGAGAGCCTTAAAATCATCCTTCTTAAATCTTGGCACGATAGTCTCTTCCTTTTTAGTTCCCACTCCTCCGGTTATGAATATTTTGGCCCATACTGCAGTGGAGGCTGATACTTTATCCCTGAAAGCGGCATTATTTACATTTTTCTGATCGAACATCCCGGCGTTGATGATGACCTTTGTTATATCACCGCTTATCAGGTCCGCTTCATATCCTCCGGCGTCTCTTGCGGCTATAATACCGGCCTCCCTGTAGGCATAAAGGAACCTCGCCATACAGACTTTTATTTCATCCTCCGTCCTTTTTTCCTGATCGGCATGGTCAAAATCCGTCCAGCCCGCATGAAGATGCAGGTCTATAAGCGGCGGTATCCCGCTTATTTTATGATCGTCCTTTTTATCAATATCTTTTGCCGTCATTTCTCCCTGCATTATTTGTCCTTTCAATGTTATAAACTATAAAACTCAAACCTTACGCTGTTAAATATCCGCAGCTCAGCTCAAATCCTCGGCACAGAGCTTAAAAGCTCCCTGCCGTACTCCGTCTTTGGAGCTTCAAAAAAGCTCCCTCTGTCTCCTGTTTCAATTATCCTGCCGTCCTTCATTACGGCAACCCTGTCGCAGAGATAATTGATGACTCCGAGATCGTGGGAAATAAACAGTATGCTTAAGCCCCTTTCCTCTTTTATCTCTTTTATAAGATCCAGCATCCTAAGCTGTACGGAAACGTCCAAGGATGAGGTCGGTTCGTCCGCTATGATAAGGTCCGGCTCCACTGAAAGGGCCCTTGCAAGGGCAATACGCTGCTTCTGGCCCCCGGAAAATGAACCCGGATATCTGTAAAGCGTATCCTCCGGAAGCTCCATCCTGCGTATCAGATCAGCACTCCTTTTGGCTATCTCCTCACGGCTGAGCCTTAATTGAAAGCTCATTGCGTCCGCCAATATTTTCCCTATCTTATATTTAGGGTTCAAAGAGCTTTCCGGATTCTGGAATACCATCTGGATGCTTCCGCACTCCTTCCTGCTGCGTTTTCCGGAAAGCTTCCTTCCATATAATTCAATACTTCCCGAATCCGGCTTTAAAAGTCCCGTTATCACTTTGGCCGCGGTGGATTTTCCTGAGCCCGAGCCTCCAACAAGACCCAATATCTCATTCTCAGATATATCAAAGCATACGTCTTTAAGTATCTGTTTTCCGCCTATGGAGGCATATATATTTTTTACATTTAAAACATTTTTCATATAGTCTGATATTTGACTACTGCAGATCTCAGTCTTTTAAATCATCGTTTTTAGGCTCAGTCTTAAGCTCCGGCACCTTGAGCACTGATGCTATAAGCATCTTTGTAAAGTCATTTTCAGGAGATTTCAGTATCTTATCAGTTTCTCCCTCCTCAACGATCGTGCCTTCGCGCATGACCATTATCCTGTCGCAAATCTGGGAAGCCACCGCAAGGTTATGCGTAACGAATATCATTGCAAACCCGTACTCCTTCTGCAGCTCCTTTATAAGATTAATGGTATTTTTCTGTACATTGACATCCAGAGCCGTCGTAGGCTCATCACACAGCAGTATCTCCGGATCGCAGGCAAGGGCTATGGCTATGCCGACTCTCTGACACTGTCCTCCCGAAAGCGTAGACGGTATCCTGTCCTCCTCCAGTATATCCTCCGGCAGGGAAAGCCTTTCACATATCTTCTTTATCCACTTATCGGCTGCGTCCTCCTTTTTGGATGAAAGATTCCTTGTCATTGCATCGCCTATAAGTATCCTTGAAAGCCTCTTTCCAATGCTTACATACTTAGTATGCTTATCCTCATCGTCATACATCCTGTCTCCGTGATGCCTGGCGTAAGCCTCCCTCATCTGTTCCCGCACGGACATTATTGGATCAAGGGCCCTCACCGGGTTCTGGAATATCATACCAATATGGTCATTTTCCGTCATTTCGTCGTATTTTCCGTATACTCCATCCGGCAGCATACCCATAATGCTTTTAAGCGTGAGAGTCTTGCCTGAACCGGATTCACCTACTATGCCAAGGCTTTCTCCGGCGTTAAGATAAAGGCTCAGGTTTTTTACTATATTCCTGTCATCCTCGTCTGCAAATATATTTAAGTTTTTAAGCTCAAATACCTTCCCTTCGTTTCTCTCATTCATGTTGGCCATTACGTCTGTTTCTCCTCTTTAAAAACCACTCTATCTATACCATTATCACCTGCGCCATCTGTCCGCAAGCCCGTCTCCTATGAGTGACAGTGCTATACCTGTATACACTACCATAAATCCCGGTATCAGGGACAAATACGGGGCCGTATTTATAAGGCTCTGTCCCTCGGATATCATACTGCCCCAGTCAGGAGTCGGAGGGCTTATGCCTATGCCAAGATATCCTAAGGTAACTATGGAAACAAGCAGCGCAGCCATGTCCGTCATGAGTACTACCACGACCTGCGGAAGCACGTTTGGAAATATCTCAAAAGCAATGATCCTGAGATCTGAATATCCCAAAAGCTTTGCCGCCTCCACCCATTCGGTGTTCCTGAAGGAAGCAGCCAGAGCCTTCGCCACTCTTGCGTATACGAGCCAGCCGACTATCATGAACGTCACTATTATGCCGTGTATGCCGGCTCCGGTCATAAAGGCCACCACTATGACTAAAAGGTAATAAGGGAAGGCTATAAATGTATCAGTTATAAGTGAAATGACGGCGTCCGCCCTGCCTCCAAAGTACCCTGCAGCCATGCCTATGAACGTTCCCGCAAAAAACGGAAATACTTCCGCAGCCGCCATTACGGAAAGATCTGTCCTTGCCGCATAAAGTATGCGGCTTAATATATCCCTTCCCAGCTGATCCGTCCCCAGCAGATGCCCTTCCGTCATGGGCTTTTTTAAGGTGGCGTACAGATCCTGGGCCATGGGATCATAACGGCATATATAGGGAGCCGTAAGAGCAAGCAGTATCAGCAGTCCCATCATCACCGCTCCTAAATACAGCGTTAAATGCCTTAGATTTTTAATATGCTTTCGTCTTTTCATCCGGCGTTATTCCCAAAACTCTTTTCTTTCTGTCTCATGCGCGGATCGGCCTTTGCCGCTATAAGCTCGGTTATAAGGCTTATCAGTACCACAAACACCGCGCAGTATAATGTCACCGCCTGCACTAAAGGAAAATCACGGTTTGATATTGCGTCAAACAGAAGCTTTCCCATTCCCCTGACCGCAAATACCCTCTCTATTATGAGGGTCCCGCCTATCATGTATGACAGGTTTACGCTGAAAAGCATGAGGGTAGGCACGAATGCATTTTTAAATATATGCTTCCTGAATATAACACTTTCAGGGATCTTTGCGGCTCTAAGGGTCAGGACAAAGTCCGCGTCCATGATCTCAAGGAGCTGCTCCCTTAAGGATCTGACGAGGGAAGGGATCTGTCCCAGGGCAATGGTGACAGCAGGAAGCGTCAGGCTGTGCCAGAAGCCTCCCATCCCTGAACCAACTCCGCCCACCGGAAACCAGCCTAAATTGACAGCAAATACGCTTATCAGTATAAGTCCTATCCAGAATACCGGCATTCCCTGTGTAAATGCCGGAATAACCCTGATCGCGTGATCGATGAGGCTGTCTTTATGAGTGGCTGCAAGAAAGGCCAATATCACTGCCGATATCACCGTGATCACCGATGCATATGCCACAAGGGCAAGGGTCACCGGCGCATACTGCAGCACCAGGTCCCTGCTGGATACTCCGTATTTTATGGAATCTCCCGTATCAAAATGCAGGAATATATTACCTAAAAATGCAGCGAACTGTTTTGAAAGCGGCTCATTTAACATAAGCTGCTCCCTTAATTTCTGTATCTCTGCCTCATCTGCATGCTCTCCCAGTACCATGACCGCCGGATCTCCCGGCACGAGCCGCATAAGGAAGAACACGGCTATGGTTATCAATACCACCACTGACAAAGCTCTGAGCAGGGCATATACGAAATGATGCCCTGCTCTGAGACGAGTTTCCTTTTTAATTTTATATTGAATATCTGCTGTCATATTCCGTCTGCGTATATCTCCTTATTTATGACGCCGGCATGATATTGCATCAATTTTTATTATATCAGTTTTCTATCACGACATTATTAAAAACCGCGCTTCCGTTCGGAAGTACCTTGAGGCCGCTTACATTGCTCTGCACCCCTGTCACTATCTCAGGATAATATAACGGCACATAAGGCACCTCGTCTGCAAGGAGCTGCTGCAGCTCGGCATATATATCGGCTCTCTCATCTCCATCAGGAGCGGTCTGTCCTTCATGCAGAAGCTCTATGGCTCTGTCATTTACATAACTCGTCCAATAGCACTGGCTGAAGCCCTCCGGATCCACCTGGAAAGCAAATATGGAATCCGCGTCAGGATAATCCGCCGTAGCGCTGTTAAGCATCATGTCAAAATTAAGGCTTTTAAAATCCTCCCTGAAGGCCGCTATCTCCTGCTGGTTTATCTCAATGTTTATGCCGATGGCCTGGCCTGCCGCCTGTATGATCTGCGCCTCCTGCAAAGTTATATTATCCCCGGAAGCAATACTTAACGTCGTATCGAATCCATCCGGATATGCACTTAAGGCAAGCTCCGCCTTTGCAGCCTCCACATCATATGAAAGAGCTTCCACGCTGTCCGTGGTGCAGTAACGGATGGCCTTTGGCAGGATCGTGTTTGCCGTTATCCCGTAGCCATAGGTCTGCGAAGCCGTAATAGCCTCCCTGTCTATCGCCATTGCAAGGGCGCGGCGCACATGCACGTCCGCAAAATGCTCATCGAGGGTATTAAAGAACAGCTCCTCCACGTTCCATCCGTCCTGAGTGATGACTGTCGTATCAGCTCCGCCTGCTATCTCCTCTGCTGCCGTAAATGAAAGTCCCTCTACAGCGTCCACCTCTCCGGTCTTAAGCTGATTTATAGCCTGATTATCATCCTCCACGACCTTATATACAAGCTTATCTATGGAAGGCTGTCCTTCCTGCCAGTAATTTTCATTTTTAACAAAGGTAAGGTCTCCCGTAGGGTCCCACTCAGAAACCACAAACGGGCCCGTTCCTACCGGAGCCTCAAAAAACTCCTCCTCTGTCCTTCCTCCGAAATCCTCAGGTATTATGCCGTTTGAAAAATTTGCAAGCTCGGATATGAACGGCGTATATGCAGCTCCGAGCTTTATGACGACCGTACTGTCGTCAGGAGTCTCTATGGAGGTTATATCTGCCTGTATAGGAAGGGATCCTCCGACCTCCATATGCCTTTCCAAAGAAAACTTAACGTCTCCGGAGGTGACCGGCGTACCGTCGCTGAATTTGAGTCCATCCCTCAGTTTAAAAGTATATGTAAGTCCGTCATCACTGATCTCATGGGATTCCGCAAGGTAATCGTATATATTTCCCTCCTCATCAAACATGACGAGGGGCTCAAACACCTTATCTATGGCAAAGGCGTTATTACTGGTGATCTCCACATGCAGGTCAAAGGAGGTGGTGCTGTCAGCCCTGGCGTATGTAAATGTCACCGGCTCATCAGTTTCCGTGCCTCCCGCAGCTTTGTCCTCAGCATTTTTTGAAGCATCCGCCTCACTGCCGGATACATTCCCGCAGGCGGCAAGGCCTAAAGCCATGCAGAAAACTAAGAGCCCTGCCGAGAACCTCTTTATATTCTTTAAACTGAATGATCTTTTCATTTCTCTTACCTCTTTTAAGCCCGTATTTTGTATCCTGATCCTCATCGCATCCCAAAAATACGACATTTAAGACCCGGCATGCTTTTTATCTTTTGCTAACCGTATAATACGGATTTCTGATCCTGAAAACAATAAAAATGCCACGGTATTAAGAAGTATTTTGACCCCACCGGTCAAAACTTTGAATACCGTGACATTTTCTGTCCCCCGTGTATTAAATTTTGAAAATGACTCTATATTTTATTCCATGTATAACTTACATATCTTATCTGGATATCTTTATTTCCATCTCCGGTCACGCAGTCATTTCATCCTCATACACAATAATAGAATTAAGAAGCTGTTTTGCATAAGTATCCTTTGATTCCGAAATCCTGCTTACAGGTAAATATTCCGTGATTCTTCCCTTATATAAGAACATTACATTGTCACATATATAGGTTACTGAAGTAAGATCATGCGTTATAAAAATATATGTAAGCGACAGCTTCTCTTTTAACTCCTTAAGCAGATCCATTACCTGCACCTGAGTATGCGCATCCAGCGATGATATTGCTTCATCGAAAAGAATGATCTCCGGCCTGCATGCCACCGCCCTTGCTATACATATCCTCTGCAGCTGTCCTCCGGAAAGCTCGTGGGGGTATCTCATGAGAAAAGAGCTGTCCAGACCTACTGTTTTAAGCAGATCCTCATATTCCGTCTCCTGACCGACTTTTTTGCCAAGCTTTCTTTCATATGCCATGATGCCTTCTTTTAGTATATCCCTTACTCTGAAACGCGGGTTTGCCGAAGTAGTATAATCCTGAAACACTATGCTTAAGCTTTGCTGAAGCTGCTTTTTGCCTGCTCTTGACTCATATACAGGCTTTCCCTGTATATAGACCTCTCCCCTGTCAGGCTTCAGCAGTCCGCACATTACTCTTCCAAGTGTGGATTTGCCGCTGCCGGACTCTCCAAGGATTCCCAAACAGCTGCCCTTGTCAACCTTTATACTTATATCGTGCAGGACTTGGGTTCTGTCCGTACCGAATATCCTCGTTTGCCTTTCGCTTCGGAAGCTTACATCCACATTTTTAACTTCAAGCATACTCTACCTCTTTATTACCAAGGACTCTGACATACTGACCCATTACTGCCTTCCTTTTTTCTATAAGCAGCCTTGTATAAGGATCCTTTGCTTCATCCACTATCTGTCTGAAGGTCCCTCGATCAACGACTCTTCCCTTATTCATCACTATTATCCTGTCGGCAACTCTTGATATTGCACCAAGATCATGAGAAATAAAAATCATCGCAGTGTTATATTCCCCTTTTATCCGGATAAACTCGTCAAGTATTTCTTTCTGCGTTATCGCATCAATAGCTGTTGTCGGCTCATCAGCTATAATAAGCGATGGCTGCATGGCGACAGCTATGCCTATCATTACCCTCTGAAGCATGCCCCCTGAAAGCTGATGCGGATATTTCCTCATAACTTCTTCCGGATTCCTTATTCTCATAAGTTCAAGTATTTCAATGGAACGGCCATATATTTCTTTTCTGCCGAGTTCAGTATGTGTGCGAAAGGTTTCCCTTATCTGATCTCCGATCCTGAACAAAGGGTCAAAGCATGTCATGGGATTCTGCAGGACCATTGAGATCTCCTTTCCCCTCATCCTGCGCAAAGTTTCTCCTTTTTCAAGCAGAAGATCCCTGCCGTTAAAGCGGGCCTCACCGGAAACAGTAAAATGCCCGTCTAAAAGCCCCAGTATGGATTTTACAGTCATGCTTTTGCCGCTGCCTGACTCTCCAAGTATCCCCAGGCATTCACCCGGATATACCTCAAAGGAGGAGTCCCTAACAATTTTGGAAATGTTTTTTCCGAGTTTAAGATCAACATTCAGGTTTTTCACCTCAAGAATGGGCTTCACGCATTGACCTCCTTTGGATCCAGAATATCTCTCAAAGCATCTCCCATAAGGTTAAATGCTGAAACAAGGACAACTATGGCTATTCCCGGCGCTATCATCTGCGTCGGATTGCTTGTAAGCACATTTTTCGCCTCGTTCAGCATAGCGCCCCATTCCGGAGTCGGCGCCTGAACGCCCAGCCCAAGAAACGAAAGAGTGGATATGTTGATTATGGCCCAGCCTATATCCAGCGAAGCAAGAACCACCAGATCCGAGGCTATGGAAGGCATGAGATGTCTGATAAGTATAAATCTCTCAGGAGTACCTATGCATCTTGAAAACTGTATAAAGTTTTTATCCCTGTACTGCATAACTCCCGTGCGTATCATCCTTGCGTACCACGCCCATTTAATAAATACATTGGCAAGTATGACATTCTGTACATTAATACCCAAAAGCGCCACTACTGCAAACACCATGATCTGACTGGGAAATGACAGCATTACATCTACCACACGCATTATTATCTCTTCTGTCATCCCTCTGAAATAACCTGCAAGAAGTCCCATCAGCCCTCCAAGACCAAGGGTTCCAAGCATTGTCAGGACGGCAAGCCCAAGTGTCGGTCTGATACCATATATAAGTCTTGACAATATACACCTGCCAAGATTATCCGTACCGAGAGGATACTGCGCACTATACGGTGCATACTTATTCATTATATCCGCCTTAAAAGGATCGTTAGGCGCAATGAATGGCGCAAATATACCAATAATGGCTATCACAAGCACTATCGTAACCGTTGCCACCGCTGTTTTATTATGCAAAAATCTTGCTGCCATTCAGACCCCCTCTATTCTCATTCTCGGATCCGTAATGGTCTGGAGAATGTCGAACAACAGATTAAACACCACAAATAATACTCCTATCAGCAATACATAGGTCTGTATAACCGGATAATCCCTGTTGAAGATCGAACTTATGCACAAAGTGCCAAGGCCCGGCCATGCAAACACATTTTCAACAACTATCGTTCCTGCTATAAGCTGCGGTATGCTCATCCCTATGGCAACAATACAGGTATGCATTGAGTTTTTAAAAATATGTTTTATATAAATATTTTTTTTCGTAAGTCCGCGGACATTGGCGTACGTAACATAATCCTGTTTCATGTTTTCCAGCATGTTGTTGCGTATAAGTCTTATATATGTGGAAATATAGCTTAATGACACTGTAAAGGCAGGCAGTACAAGATGCTGCCATGTCCCGTTTCCGCTTGTAGGAAGCAGATCCATCTTTATGGATACTGTCCACATCAGTAAAAGCCCTACCCAATACGTCGGCATTGCGGTCAGTATAAATATCAGTCCCCTCATTATCCGGTCAAACCAGCTGTCTTTATATACTGCGCACAAAAATCCGATAGGGATGCTCAGGACTATCACTAAAAATAGTGAAGCCCCCGCAAGCTCAAGCGTGGCAGGAAGGCATCTAATTATTTCACCCGCCACAGTGCGGCTCGGATTGACATAACTTATGCCGAAATCCCCCTTGAGGCAATCTCCAAGCCAGGTAAAATATCTTACAAGATAAGGCTTGTCGAGCCCGAGTTCGGCCTCAACTTCGGCTATCGCTTCCGGCGTTATAATAGGTACCTGCCTTACCCTTAAGGCAACTTCCGCCGGATTTGACGGTATAAGATTTATAAAAACAAAACACACGAACGATATTATCAACAGCAGCGGGACAGCGGATAATATTCTCTTAATAATATATTGTTTCATTGACTTTATAGCTCGCTCCTTCCGGCTCCTCCCCTTACAGCCGCAGTACACAGCCGCCGGACAAAACACAACAGCCGGGCCTGGAATCAAGTCCGGCTGTTGAAATTAAGTTATATTAAAAATAGAAATCCTGGAAAGGCACTTCATACTGTGTCTGAGTAAAATGGAATCCCTGAAGATCGGATCTGCATATTGCTTTATTGCACTCATAGGTAAGCGGAATATATACTGCATCCTCATGAAGCCTTGTGAGCACATAGGTATAAAGCTCCTGCCTTTCCTGCTCATCCGTGGAAATAAGTATATTTGATATTGCCTCATCTATTTCTGCTTTGTCGTGAAGGCCCTGCTGAGCCGCAAAATCGCCGTATACAGGAGCTCTCATGGCAGCGAGAGAAGACTGAGGGTCATAAGGCGTACCCCAACATATGTTAAATACCATGTCGAAGTTACCCGCTTTCATATTATCCCTGTATGACTGCTCCTCTTCGCCGTGTATGTTAAGTCTTATCCCCAGCGTGCTGTATTCACTCTGAAGATGCTCAGCTATGGCTTTTTCAGTAACGCTGTCGCTGTTATATAGCAGCCCGAGTTCAAATTTCTGTCCGTTCTTTTCCAAAACACCATCAGAGCCCATGGTCCACCCGGCCTCAGCAAGCATTTCCGCCGCTTTATCCATATCGTATTCATATGGCTCAAGGCCGATATCACAATAAGGCGTTGTGGTTGAAAACAGAGTATCTGCTGCCGGCTCAAGACCATAGAAGATTCCTTCCGATATGGCCTGCTTGTTAGTTGCATGCTGCAGAGCCTGACGCACTGTTGTATCAGAAAGGATACTGTTGTTTGTATTAAGAACTATCTGCCTTGTGGATGTAGGGTCAGACATGTATACGGTAAATCCATCTTTATCCATGTACTGGTTAATGGCATCAGCGTCAAGCATGTTCTTGCCGAAGATCATGTCTATTTCACCCTTTTCAAGCGCAAGTACTCTTGTCTGATTATCAGGAATAACCTTAACTGTTATCTTTTTAATAGCAGGCTGTTCTCCCCAGTAATTTTCATTTGCTTCAAAAACGGCATACTCATCCGTCACAAAATCCGTGAGCACATACGGACCGGTTCCTATATACGCATTTACTCCGTCCATTGTGCTTCCATCCTTCATCGCTGCAGGTGATATCATTGCAAAAGGCCTTGTTACTCCAAGTTCAGTAAGCATCGGATAATAAGGCTCGGAAAGCTCTATTATAAATGTATGCTCATCCGGAGCAGAAACTCCCACAAGCAGATTCATCATCTCAAGCCATGTATGCCTGTCCTTGTTTTCTATGATCGCATCAAAATTAGCCTTAATAGCATAGGCGTCGCATACTTCTCCATCAGAAAAATATACCCCGTCCCTTATCTTAAAAGTGTATATTCTTCCGTCTTCGCTTATTTCCCAGGATTCGGCAAGGCAGCCCTCATATCCATCCTCAGTTATATTGACCAGCGTTTCATACAGCATTTCCTGAGCATACATTTCACCGGCGTAAAGATGCGGATTGAGATCTCGTATATCACGATAGTTTACAAATACCAGCTCCTCCTTAGCCTGATCTTCGCCTTCGATTTCGTCTGCCGCAGCATCCTGTCCGTCCACATTAACAGTATCGGTTTCCGTGCCGGATGATGTTTCCATACTCCCGGAACTGCTGCCGCAGCCTGCAAGAACGCCAAGGCTCATTACTCCGGCTAAAAAAAGCGCATATAATTTCCTTTGCATTTAAATGGCTTCCTCCTATTCTTGACCCATTTCTCTGAATTATTGCCAAAAAAAAGAATACCTTAATTAGTTATAGCTAACAAGGTATGTCTTTATTATATGTAATTATGCGTTTTTGTTATATGAATCGTTTAAACTGGCTTATGAACCATGAAGCCGGTTTGCTTATCTTATTATTTATATGGCATATATAGCCTATCGCCATGGCAGTGCTGCATCCATTTATTTTTAAAGCCTTTATATCGCTTTTTCCATATCTGCTGATCTTATAGTTCACACCTATACTGCAAACATCCGTATTCAAAAGCATACTTGATACCGTCTGGTCGCTGTTACTGTACATAACATAATTGAGATCCGCAGTATCAATAACGCCAAGCGACACCGGAGTAAGATGGTGTTCCATTGAAAAATATTCTCTGGCTCCGCTTATAAATTTAAAACCATGAAGTTCAGATATATCTACAGACTCATCGTTATACCTTGGATGCCTCGGTCCGACATATATGCATGCGTCCCTGATCGCCATAACATTGAAAATTAGCTTTTTATGATTAAGTATATGATTGAAGAATTTCAGCTGCTTTTCTGCCACATACGCAAAACCTATTTCTGCCAGTCCCTTTGACACCCAGTCTGAGACGGACTCTATGCTTCCTTCAAGATGCTCGGCTGTATATTCATGCTTCCACTTATCATAAAACTCAGCAAAAATTCCGGATACCGTCCCGCTTGGATATGTTGCAACAGTAAAATTTCTGCCGTTTCTGTATTCAGCAAGCTTTACTATCATTGACGAATGCTTAAGTATCACCCTCGCATATTCCTTTACAGTCTCCCCGTAATGTGTCACCACCATACGGTTGCCCTGCCTCTCGAAAAGGTTCTGCCCTAATTCATCTTCCAGATTCCTTATCACTCTGCTCACGTTTGGCTGAGATGTATAAAGGCATTCCGCCGCTTTATTAAAGCTGCCTTTGTCGCAGACGGCCATAAAAAATTCCAGACTTCTTATATCCATTGCACCGTAAATTATAATTAATATTAATTCATATTGTTTAAGTATGTTTTGTTGTGTCAGGCTAAAATTATGCCTTAATTATGTTATAATGTCAATCAAAAATACGGCATCTTCTGCATTACTGCAGTAGACGCCGCTTATTTTATCCTGCTGACGTGATATACATCCTGCACGTCAGGCTCCAAATCTGTAATTTCTGATATTTCCGACCACCTCGAAGCCAAGCCTCTTATATACCGGCTCTCCATATACCGAAGCCTGCAGACTTATGACATCAAGACCGAACTGACGGCTCTCCTTTATAATATGCCTCATGAGCGCTGTGGCGTAACCTTTGTTTCTATATTCCTGAAGTGTCCCCACCTCATGGACTCCTCCATTTTGCGGAGTGCAGATATTAAGTATGGCCGTGGCCTTTATTTTTCCATCATCCTTATATGCGTAAAAATGACAGTCCTTATACTCATTCAGGATCTTTGATGCTTCCTGCTTGCCCTTAGCTTCAAAGGCCGTTTCCGTCACTACATTGAACTCATCGATATCCTCAGGCCCCACCTCTATGATATGTTTCTCGGCCTCTGAATCAGGCTGCTCATCCTCCTCAGGCCTGATCTTATTAAGATCATAGAGCATACCCTTCTGGGGCTTGACCATAACAAAACCGGCAGCCTCCAGATCCTCATTGAAGCCCTCATAAACATCCTCATCGTGAAGAGTAAGCATCTTTGGCGCAGCAGGATCCGAACACATGGCTTTGAGCTTTTCGATCACAGCGTTATCCCTGCAGTAATCCCTGTCCTTAAGATCGTAAATATTTATCCTGCCGTACCAGCAGAGATATTCAAATGCATCATTCCAGGCTATGTGCCCGTCATATCCGTAACTCCTGCCTAATACCTTGCTGCACTTTTCCGACAGATCCGTAAGACTCTCCAGCGCAAGAAAAGTGTCAGATTTTTTTATTTTCATATTAACCTCCAATCTGCAGTTATTTATGTTAATTCTTAACAATTACACTTAAAAATGAAAGCATATAGCTTACGGATAACAAACAAAACTTCATGCCACTCAAAATCTAATGCATAGGAAAACTTTTTCTGATATGCCTCCCAAAGATTCTGCATAACCATACTGTTTTCCACTTCATCAAAGACTTCAGCAGCTTCCGCCAGATGTCGCTCGGTACCGCGTTTACTGGCTGTCGCCAAAATAGCGGCATGAAGCGTCTTAGAGTCCAATGTACTGCCATAGACTTGTTGCAGAATGACGATATCATAAAAGTCTCTCATACGAGTATTTGTCGTTGTCCGAGTAATAATGGTTTCTATCTTTTCAGCCAGCACAGTCTCCAGGTTATAAGCCCAAACATTAATGAAACGATCCTCCAACATGAGCTTGAACATATAGCGCACCTCTTTGGGAGTAATGGCGTCACCGGTGGAAATATCGATTTTTATAGGGGTGCGTACCCCGTCAAAAAGAGTTGTCATCGTGACCCGGATACCGGGATACTCCGCCTCATCCATGATCTCCGAAATACTGTTTACCTGGAAGGTAACACCATCGTTGAGCGAGCATACAAACCCACCATTGCAGCCACCAGCATTCCACCTTTAAGGATAAATTTGTCCCGGTAAGCCGAAAGAGAAACGCGTTCCAGAAAACGCTCCATCATATAATTGCGCATCAAAATCTGCGCATCCGCAGCATTTTTCTTTGACAGATTGCGTATCAAATCTTTCAACTGTCTGGCTGTATTTATCATAACAATACCCCCAAATACTGCCGTAAAATTTTCTCAACCCGGAACAGCTTGGCATAGTGCATCAGCGTCCGCAAATCCTTGTCTTTCCGTTGAACATACGCTTTTAAAGCATCTTGAAATGTCTGTATCTCAATCTGGCTTCGGCTGCGCAATACATCGCAAATTGTCCGCTCTTTATCATAGACTGGTACATTATGACCAAAAGAGGTCCGCGCAATAGACAACCCGACCTCGTGAAGTTCTGTCTTGATAGTAAAGACTTTAATTCCATCATCCTTTAGACGGGTAGGATTATAACCTGTCTTGACTGTAATAGAATACTCAAGCGGCTCACGGTTGCTTAGATCATGTACAAACAGCGCAGTTTCATGAGAAAAGATTGCCTGTGGGCAGCGCAAATGCAATAGATACATACTGTCCACCCAGGCATTCTTGGAAAGGTAAATCCCATGCGCCACTTGTTCCAACCCACGCACCCTAACAAATTGATAAAAAGTAGGTTTTGAAATTCCAGCAGTAATGGCTTGTGCAGTACGCAGCATCCCATCCTGACTTTCCAAAAGACGATCCAGCTGTTCAAATTTACTCATATCGTTTCTTTCCTTTCGCACTAATATTGTAATTAGAATTAGCACAAAAGTAAAGTCGAGAGTTCCTGCATGGACTACTCTCTGGAAAAGCGCCTCTATATTTGGGATATTTTACTCTTCATCCGCAGATCGTCCCTCCGCCAATGACTTTATCTCCGTCATACAGCACCACGGCCTGGCCTTTTGTGATGGCCCTCTGGGGCTCGTCAAATACTACCTTGACAATTCCTGCTCTTGGCCCGGAGGAACCTGTACGGCATGGATACTCGGATCCGCTCGCCGTATGGCCGGCGCCGGCATTTACATCACTTATAATTGATACTGCTGCAGGGGCCGCTTTATGCCTGTACCTGATCTTTGCTTCACATCTTATGCCGCTTTGTCCGGCAGCCCTTACTTCGTCCTCCGTAACGGATATCCAGTTAAAATCATCTGCATGGAGCGTATTATCGAAAAGCTCTTCATTGCCGCTTAAAACGACCTCATTGGTATCAGGCCTAATCTCTTTTACAAATGCCGGCTTCCCCAAGGCTACTCCAAGGCCCTTCCTCTGACCTATGGTATAGCTGCATATACCGTTATGTCTCCCGAGCACATTGCCCTCCACATCCACGAAATTGCCCTTGGGCATGATCTTTCCGGTAAAGCTCTCTATAAATCTCCTGTAATTTCCATCGGGTATGAAGCAGATATCCTGACTGTCCTTTTTATCCGCATTATCAAGGCCAAGCTCTGCCGCCATCCTGCGGCACTCCTCCTTGGTGTATTCTCCCAAAGGAAGCTCTATCATGGCAAGCTGCTCCTGAGTAAGGCTGTACAGGACATAGCTCTGATCCTTGGACTCATCCCTGCCCTTCTTAAGCTCAAATCTGCCGGTATCCTTATTTGCCTCGACCCGTGCATAGTGCCCTGTTATGATCCTGTCGCAGCCAAGCTCCCTCGCCTTTTCCAAAAGTCCGCCGAATTTTATGTATCTGTTGCATGCAGTGCACGGATTAGGCGTTTCGCCCCTTAAGTAGCATTCCGCAAACCACGCCATGATCTTTTCCTTAAAATCCTGTCTCAGGTCATATACCATATGAGGAATGCCAAGCCTTGCAGCAGCCAGGGCGGCATCTTTAATATCTTTGTCAGCATCATCAATATTGCCAACGATGCCGATGCTGCCTTCTGTGCCGGTACCGCCATTATTAATATTAATTTCACTGCCGTCCCTGTCAAACAGCCTCATGGTCACGCCGATGCAGTCATATCCTTTTTTTATCGCAAGTGCCGCCGCAACTGAGGAATCCACCCCGCCGCTCATGGCTATCAAAGCTTTCATAGTATAATTTTTAGATCTCCGTTATTATTTGTAGTTCTGTTTACTTTAAATACCGTAGTATTAATTATACATTATTATATTCTTTCTGCAGTAAAATGCGCAGGATTTCAATATCTTTGTCCGGCTTCAACACTGCTGATATGCCATTTTGCCAAAATGCCGAATGAATTACGTCCAAACTGCCGAATAAAAAACAGCCAAAGTGCCGAACGATTTGCGTCCAAACTGCCGAAAAGTGTTGTTTTTTCCTATTAATTTATATATAGTAAATATGAAAGGCAGATAATCTATGAAAGAATATAAAGAAAGAATCGCAGATAAATCACTAAAAAGACGCCTGCAAGGAAAAGGTGCTGTTTTGATAGAAGGGCCAAAATGGTGTGGTAAAACAACCACTGCTGAACAGCTTGCAGAAAGTATTCTATATATGGATGATCCGGAAAGTATTCATCAAAACCTGACTTTGGCCGAAATTGACCCAAAACGACTTTTAAATGGCAAAACACCGCGTTTAATTGATGAATGGCAGCTTGCTCCAAAACTTTGGGATGCCGTGCGTTTTGAAGTTGACCACAGGAATGACCTTGGGCAATTTATTTTAACAGGTTCCTCTGTGCCAGCGTCATCAGAACATATACATCATACTGGGACAGGACGTTTTTCATGGCTTTTGATGCGGCCTATGAGTTTATATGAATCTCTTGAATCTACTGGTGACGTAAGTTTAAGTGAACTATTTAACTCACCGGATCAGATAAGCGGAGAAAATCATCTGGATATAAATAAACTGGCGTTTGTGGTATGTCGCGGAGGCTGGCCAAGAGCTACCGATCTTAAAGATGAGATAGCATTGGATCAGGCCTTTGATTACTATGATGCCGTTGTACATTCAGATATATCCAAAGTAGACGGTGTAACGAGAAATCCGGAGCGAGTAAAGCGGCTTATGAGATCCTATGCACGCAATCAGGGATCACAGGCAACAAACAAGCTTTTATGCGATGATATTTCTGCAAATGAATCCGACAATATAGACACCGACACTGTATCCTCTTATATAAATGCGCTAAAAAGAATCTTTGTAATAGAAGAGATGGAAGCTTGGAATCCGAATCTGCGTTCAAAGACCGCAATCCGAACATCAAATACCCGCTACTACATAGATCCATCTATTGCGGCTGCTGCCTTAGGTCTTGGTCCTCAGGACCTTTTATCAGATCTCAGGACCTTCGGCCTACTATTTGAAACAATGTGTATACGCGATTTAAGAGTATTTGCCGATGTTTTAAACGGGAACGTCTATCATTTCCGCGACAAAACTGATCTTGAATGTGATGCTGTTATCCATCTTAGAAACGGGTCCTATGGCCTAATAGAAATAAAGCTTGGAGGCGAAAGTCTTATAGAAGAAGGTGTAGCCACCCTTAAAAAGCTAAACGGGAAACTTGATACATCGAAAATGAAGAAGCCTTCATTTTTAATGATTTTGACAGGAATAGGTAATTATGCTTACCGCAGGTCCGACGGAATATATGTTGTACCGATAGGATGCCTTAAAGATTGATAAACTCATGAACGACCTCATCTCAATAATCATACCCGTATACAACAGCTCCGCTTATCTCGATAAATGCATCGGGTCTGTTTTGATGCAGACTTATAAAAACATTGAGGTAATACTTGTAAATGACGGATCTGCCGACGATTCCTTTGAGATATGTCAAAAATATGCCGAAAACGATCACCGTATCAAACTGATCAATAAGGATAACGGCGGCGTTTCCTCCGCAAGAAATGCCGGCATAAGGGCCTCATCAGGACAATATATCGCCTTTGTCGACAGCGATGATGCCATAAGCCCGGATTTCTGCAGTAAAATGCTTGAAGCCGCCTCTGATGCCGCCTCCAGCCCATACCTTGTAATATGCGGTTATGATTTTATAAATGAATCTGCCGGAGACGTAAAGCATTTTATCCCGGCACAAAAGAACATCCTTAATAGAAAAGACCTTGATAATAATTACCTTCAGCTATTTAATGACAGGCATTTTCTTTCCGTATGGGGAAAGCTTTTTTCAGCTGAGATAATAAAGGGAAATGACATCTATTTTAATGAGCACATCCACATAGGGGAAGATTTCGTATTTCTGCATGAATACCTGACCCATATGCCCGGCATTAATGTAAAAGTACTATCCGAAGCATTGTATATGTACTATGTGCATAATACGCAGAGCCTTACAAAATCCGGCGACATTTCCCGCATAGAAAGAGCACGGGAGTTATACTATACAGCTAAAGATCTCTACCGATCTTTAGGGATATCGGATACCGGCATGTACGCCATGTCGCTGTACTATCTGCGCACACTAAGCATTGTGTTTGAACATATGAATCTCAGCTCAAAGGAATCCATGGAATACTTTAAATACGCCGCAGCACTTCCCGAAACAAAAAGCGCTCTGTCCGCCATCGGATTCAGTTCGCCTGAAAGCACATTGTACCAACTTGCTTTCCGTTCAAGGAAAATAGCATTTCTCAAACTGATGCTGTCGGCACGGAAGGCCTATGTGAGATACAGGCGGTAAATAGTGGTAAATATAACGCAACAAACTTATTCAAATCGGCTTTGATATTCACGGATATTCCACTTCCACAAGAATTGATCTGAAGTGTACGTAATATCTGTTACCTAATCTGTTACCTTTTCTGTCACCTTATCAATCACCTTTCTGTATTTCTGATTTTTACTGTTTGGTTTATCCGGTATCGTACGTTCAATAAGATTCTGTTCCAATGCCGGATTAAGATAATTCTTTCGGAATGTCGCTCTATGTGAAAGCCCCAGAAGTTCCATCAGTTCTAAGGCAGATAGTGTCTTATCACCAAGAACAAGAAGAAGCTGTTCTACCGGTGATTTATCTTGGTCGGTATCTTGGTCGCTTACTTGGTCGGTGCCATAGCCAACAACATTGATTTCCTTCAGGCTGTCTCTGATGATCTCAAGCATCAATTCTACAAAAACTGCACTGTCTGCCTCTTTATCAGCTATGCCAAGTGCATCATAATATTCCTTTTGGTGTGACTGGATAAGTTCCTCAATAGGAAGGCAGAAAAACAGCTCTTTCCATTTACCAAGTAAAAGACTGTGCCACATTCTCCCCATGCGTCCATTACCATCAGCAAACGGATGTATGAATTTGTTATGTGAAATGGCGGCTTGTAATTGCTCATTGATGTTCATTTCCTTTAGTTAAATCTAAATTCAAACACATTTTATCAAATGCGCAGCCTTAATAAATCAAGCAATATCTGGATATATGTGACCATTTCTTAAGTCTTCTAAAATTATAGATCACTGAATATTCTTCAAACATTCTGAGACTTTTTACCAAAATTAATTTCACAATTTATAGCTGCAAATGTTGCCAACAGAAAGAAATTGTATGCCAACTCCATCCAGTGATGCTCAACCAAACACTGAAGTGCAATTAGTGCCATTATTCCTGTCAGATAAATGTTATTTTTTATACCTTTTATCATAATCTTCAATGTCATTGCGATCATCATTATAAATATCAAAATACCTCTTTCCAGCAAAACAAGCATATATGAACTATCTAAACAAAAATACCATTCCGGTGCAGTTGTCGTACGTCCATATCCCATTTGTGGAATATCGCTGCCAAAAAGTTCAAGCCCGTGCTCTATATATGCAGTATTTCCCATTCCTATTCTATTTCCGAGAAATTTACTATCTACATATGAAATAATTCCACCATCATTTTTATATGTTATCATTAAAACTATAGCGATTAGAATACAGCTTAAGAAAAATAAAATAAACACTCCTCCTAAAACATATCTAACGTTTGTTCCGCTCTCATTAGTAAAAAGGCTTTTAATAAAAAATTGATATATTACTGTTGCAAATATAAGCAATACAAGGCAAATTGCATTATTTCTTGCCCTTGTCAAATAGTAAAGAAGAATTGTAAGACATATAAAAAAAATATATTCAATAGCTTTAAGCTGGCCTTTTTTAATCAAAAAATAACCGGCCGCTAAATAAAATACATGTGCAGCACAATCCGTTGTATAACTTATTCCTAAAGAATGTCTATTTGCTCCCCTGTGAAAATAAACCAAATCTTCCACAATTCCAATTTGCGAGCCAATAAAAGCAACTGTCATTATTAATGTACCAATTATAAGTGTAAGCTTTACTATTCTGTCAAACTTAACATCCTTGGCTGCCACAATCATTACTGCCATTATAAAATATATTTTTAGATGCCTGAACAATAAAAAGCCTCCCGTAGCAACTGCCATAAAACACATAAGAATAAAATTCCACACATCATTTTTTTCTAATGTTATTATCCTATATACTACAATTATTGCCCCAATGATCATTGATAATCTATATGGTAAGACCAACCATTTATCACTTATCATAGTTGTTCCCAAAAACATATAACTATAATAGATTGCCCATATAATAAGAAAGATATTATCTACAATGCCCTTTTTTGCGATCATTCTATATCTCAAATCTTTAGCTTTAATTAGTATTTCATTCATATTTATCAATCCCTATATTTCCGATAAAATTTTATCTTGCAGCTCTTTTTAATATAACTTCAATTTCTTTTATCATTTCATCTTTCAATATAATGAGTATTATGACATATATAAATGCACCTAATACTGTCATTGCTATCATTCCTTGCCAACCATTAACTATGTAATGATTTAACAAAATTAATACTGCAAACATGACAAATGACGAAATTAAATAATTACTTGAAAGCTTAAAGATATTTTTAATTGAAAAATCTTTCCTGACCATATAAAATTGAGAACCTGTCACAACAATTTCGCTTATTATTGTTGCTATAGCAGCACCTATTGAAAAGAACTGTGGAATTAATATTGCATTCATGATTATATTAACTATTAGTCCATATATAACTGATCTCGTATATAAATTTTGCTTACCTGCAGGCACGAAATATTGAACCCCTGTTACACTACTCAGGCCTACAACACATAAAAGTATACTAAGTAATTTAAGTAATACTGCCGTCTTCTCATAACCAGGTCCAAAAAACCATGGAACAAAAAGATCAGCTATGGATATCAAGCCAAACATCATTGGCAATGACATCATCCAAATAAATCTATAAGCTCTATATATATAATATTTTAATCTTTCATCATTTTTGTTAGCTATTACATTAGCTATTCTTGGAATCATAACTATTCCAAGAGATGAAACTATTGTAAGACATATTTTCTCAATCCTATCTGCTTGTTCATAATAACCATTTTCGAATGCCGCTTCTGAAATAAGACCTAACATAGTTTTATCTAAAACCGCGGATACCTGTATAGCAATAGTCGGGATAAACAACTGGATTACACCAATTAAATTTGAAAACGGGTGTATATCTTTTATTGAAACAGGGATTAAATATTTTGATATTTTTCCCCACAGTAAAATATTACCTATAAGTGTTGAAAAAGCTATGCTTGCTATATAAAGCATAAGATCATTTTTTTCTCTCACAAACACAAATATGAAAAGTATATTTAATATTTTTACAGCTATATTTCTTATCGAAGTTACAGCAAATTCTTCCATTCCTTGAAAAAACCAGCTGATATCAAATATAACTGCAAATATATTCACTGCCTGTATAAGAAAAATAACCCTATATTCACTGCTAAATATAAAAAAAGCAAAAAGAATAATACTTACCAACCCGGTTATGCATCTAAGCAATACAATCTCCCAAAAAACTTTTGTGCGTTCTTTAGAATATTCCTGACGATAAGCAATTTCTCTCTGCGCGTAATCTGTTGTTCCCAATGCGGCTATTAAAATAAAATATGTTGTTACCGCATTTGTATAGCTGCTTATGCCAACACCATCAGCTCCCAATATCCTTGAAACATATGGTGTTGTTATTAGTGGAGTAATAAGTGTCAAAATCTGGTAACACAGATTGTATATATAGTTTTTCTTTATACTTTTTTTCTCCATTTTAGCATGCAAAAATATCTAAATGCTCTTTATAATATTTTTCCATTTCAAAATTCTGCTGACCAAAAGATAAATGTCCAACAACCGTATTTTCGGAAACAACTATAGCTTTTGAGCTCACAATGCAATATGCACAAAGTCCTGTTTCATCAAGACCCATACATGCACTTTGCGGCAATACCTCCCACATACCCATATCAAGCCAAGTATCCCTTTTCATAAAAATACAACCTATGCTGAACCTTATTGGGCATATAGAATAAGTAAATTCAGAAGTTTGTAAATCATCAGCAATATCATCAATCTGTGGAAACATTCTTCTGTTACACCAAAAAAATTTTGCAACCTCCGCATCTTTTTCTATTTTTGCATTTGGATCACTGGCATATTTTGGCCTTTCAAAATTATATGAATAATACTCAATTAAATTATATTTCTCAAGTAATCTATAGTGTCCATATCCATTTATCGGAATTAAAGGCGCAACAAAACCAACATTATATTTTCCTTCTGCCTCTACCTTTTTGTAAGTATCATATAATGTTTCAAACATCCCTTTTGTTACAAATATATCTTCATCGATTTTATAAAAATATTCAGCCTTATCAAAATTAATTAGTGCTATATTTTGAGCTAAAGTAACACAATTCCTCTTTGTTGAAAGATAAGACCATCCATTCTTTTCTGCAATATCAGCAAGCTTATCACTGTATAGACCCGATGAAACAATGCAAACATCTATATCCTTAGGGATAAACTTAATTATTCTTCCAAAAACATTATCAAACAAAAACGGTTTATAACCAGCTATAATAAAGCACACCTTTGATAAATTTTTTTTTCTGTCAATAAATTTATAGTCATCTATTGTTTTCAGTTTGAGTCTGCGAGATTCTCGAATATCCTTTAGTTTCTGATAAAACCTTTTAGTTAAAATATTTTCTCTCAAAATATCTTTAATCGTTTGCTCTATCACGATTTTTCCTCACGCATCTTTCTATTTCTTCCTGCATTATTTTCGCACTGACATTCTGACTGTATTTTTCTTCATATAAATTGTACGCAGCTTTTCGAATTGTAATTTTTTCTTCATCGCCTTTTTCTGCATATTCATTTATTGCTCCAATAAAGTCCTCCGGCGTATCAGCTCTCCATGAATTAATCCCCTGCTCTATATCATATCCAGTAAGAGCATGTGTTGTACCTACTACTGGCAGCGCATAAGAAAGAGCTTCTGCCGTTTTTACTTTCATTCCGGCACCATCAAAAATTGGAGTCACTGCAAGATCTGCTTTAAGAAAGTAAGGATCCATTTTCTCCGGAGAATCTATTAATTCTATATCCATACCCTCACATTTCTTTTTATTAATCAAATCCTTTAACTCTGGATTCGGTTTATATCCGGCAATTATCAATTTATTAGAAATATGTATATTGCTGTAAACGTCTTTTATAAACCATTTTATTCCTTCATAATTCGGACCAAACCATAATGAACCTGTAATTATGATTGTAAATTTATGTTCACTGTGCTTTAAAACAAGTTCGGATAGCGAATATTGACTCCTCACACACACGGGGAGTATTCGACATATATTATCTTCAATTTTATACAGTTCTTTTAATCTATTTTTATCTTCTACAGTAAGTATCAGAAGTCTTGAAGCTCTTTTTATAACGGCCCGTTCTCTTTTTTCGGCTGTTTTCATTAAAACAAAGCTTTTAAAGTTCTTCTCATGTCTAAAATCATTTTTAAAATAATCAGCCTCTACATTATGCACTCTTACAATCAATTTTCCTGTCGGAATATCTTCTGCAACATAATCAAGCTTTGTGAAATCAAGTAAAACTGCATCATAACTGTTTATATCAAATTCTGCTGATCTTATAAGCCTTTTCCACGCTCTATACCTTTGATTAGTATATCCGCGTAAACTGTCAACTATTCTTATAATAATATTTTTTTCCGGTCTTAATTCAAACAGTTTTGAATAAAACTGCTTTAAATCATCCTCATCAATTTCAGGGCCTGCGTAATCTATTTCATAACCACATTCTGATAAGGAGTACAGAGTTTGTCTTACCCCTATTTTTCCTCCGGACATATTTCCAGGCGAATCTGTTGTAATATGTAGTATTCTCATTATTATTTATGTATCATTTGAATAGCTTTCAGATATTCTAAAGGATCGATCGTTTTCCCTCTATTATCCTTCAATCCATCTATCAATGCCTTTAAAAGCAGTTTTACTCTGATTCGATGATAACCCCTGTACTTTTTCTTTACTGCAGCTGACAGACTAAGTCCAAGTATTTTATATATCATCTCTACAAGTCCGCATACTCGTGTAAACTTTTTTTTATCGTATTTCTTTATCAAAAAAATTCTGTTTCTGTTTGAATAATACTCTTTCCACCAATTTTCCGGCGATAGGGATCCATTATCTTTCATCGGCGGATCCTGATGATCTATTACAGCTGATTTCACCATATAACCTGGAAGTCTTCTTGTTATCCTATATGTATATTCTGTATCATCACCATAGATAAATAAAGATCCGTCTGCAATTCCTACTGATTCTACTGCAGATTTAGATATCAATGGTCCAACAAATGCATTTGCCTCTACCTTATTAATATTATTATAATCTTCGTATGATTCAGCTATCGGTGTATCACTCAATGCTGCTCCCTTTAAAAATTTATGATGATAATATTGATAATCTCTATAATCTATTCCATATATTAACGGAGCAACAAAACCTATATTCTCAAGTCCTGCTTTATTTGCCGCAAATAAAAGTTGTTCCAAGCAATCATTTCTTGGGTAAGCGTCATCATCCATTATCCAATACCAATCTGCCGGATACTTTTCTATAGCGGTCCTCATGCCAGTTTCAAATCCACCGGCACCTCCAATGTTTTCATCAAGGAAAACCACATGAATCTGACTACTTTCTTCCGCTATCAACAGAATCTCTTGTTTTTCATCTTCTCGGCTATTGTTATCAACTATAATTATATTTTTAGGTTTTATCGTTTGATCCAAAAGTGCTTTTATGCATTTTTTTAATGTTACTGTCCGATTATATGTAACAGTAATTGCAGTTACATTACTGCCTTTTGTTTCTATCATATTTTTTCCTGCAATCAGTTTTTCTTATTGCTTGATTAAGATACTTGTTCATCTGTAAATAATCCTGATGACTTTTTTCAAAGTTTTATCTATTGCTTCAGATGAAAAAATCTTTCTATAAAACGAACAAATACCATTTTTATCAACTTTATTTTCTAAAAGATCAACATATATTTTTTTTCCCATGAATTCATCCACATTCACCCCGATATGCTCCTTTTCAACCCATTCCCATGTATCCCCGGGGATGTTATTTATGAGCCTCAGGCCGTTGGCGAGATAGTCTATGGATTTCATGGTGAGCCCCACGTTGACGCCGGGCTTCATGATGTTTATGCCCCAGTCGCAGTGAGAAAGTATCTCCCTTTTTTTCTGCTCGTCGTAGATCGCGCCATGATAATTAAAGCTTATTTCCGCCTTTTTAAGCGCGTCTAAAAATGCTCCCCTGCTTTCGCCGTCCCCGATAATATCGAGCCCGACCTTTCCCGCGCCCTTATCTATGCAGGCCACATTTATGGCCTTAAGGATATCTGCGATCAGCGGTATGTCTATAACATTATTGATGGAGCCAAGATAGGCAATTCTGATATCACCGCCTTCAGTCTCCTTGTTTGATGCCCTCTGTGCCGCAGTATCCGGATCCGGCTTTGATACAGCTGCTGCCGCAGCTTCTGCATTCGTATTTTCTGTTTTGGCCCAGTACATCGTAACTGTTTTGGCCGGATCGAGCTTTAGCCTCTTTTGATAGAGCCTGCACTCTGTGATAATGCAGTCCGCCTTATTTATATTATCATCCCTGAGCTTCCGCCAGTATGCTATCGGCGGAGTCCATGATATCCCGCTTACAGGCAGGGACTCCGGCCACATGTCTATAAGGTCAAATATCAGCTTCGATCCCTTTTCCTTACTAATCCTGACAACTGCAGGTGCAAGGGAATTACCCGGGAGCATGACATATAAGATATCATATGCCTCCGCCTTATTAAGCAGCCTGTAAGCCTTTTTTGCAAAGTCATGATGATATATAAGACGTCCCGGGGAGATATTCTTACTGTAAGGCCTGGTGTTTATATATGTACGCGCTATTCCGCATGAACACGTATCTGCGACCAGAGCCCTCTTTTTCTTTGCCCTATGATCGAAATCTGAAAGCAGCATATCCACATGGTATCCCTGCGCCTCAAAGAATCCTGCCACTATATCCGCCCGCGGTTCATAACTTGTGGAATCCGTGATAATGCACATTCTCTTCATTACGGATACCTCAGCCTTCTTTGCTATCTGTGCTGATTCTATCAGATACATTCTCTGCTATAGGTGACTTATCTTCATCCGCTGTGACCACTGCAGGCCGAGCCCCATTACCAGTCCCTGACTCTGTATCCTTGGGCTCTGCATCCCTGACATTTTCCCTGCTGAGTTTAGTCATTTCCTCGGATCTCTGTTTATCAAAGCCTTCCGTGCTTTCTTTGGTAAACATGACCTGAACAGTCTTTAATATTATCTCCAGATCCAGGAAAATGCTGTAATTCTGTATATAGAGCAGATCCAGCTTGAGCTTGTCATACGGCGTGGTATTATACTTTCCGTAGACTTGGGCGTAGCCCGTAAGCCCGCCCTTTACCGCCATGCGGTATTTAAATTCAGGTATCTCGGCGCTGTATTCCCGCACATGCTCTATACGCTCCGGCCTCGGTCCTACAACGCTCATTTCACCTTTAAGGATGTTTATTATCTGTGGGAGCTCGTCGAATCTTGTTGCCCTTATGACTCTGCCGACCTTCGTAATGCGCGGATCCCTTTCCGTTGCCGGCACGGATATCCCGCTCTGCTCAGCATTCACGATCATGGAGCGGAATTTTAGTATCTCAAATACCTTACCGTCTTTGGTGCATCTTTTCTGCTTATAAAATACCGGCCCGTGATCCTCGAGCTTAATGGCTGCGGCGATCACAAGCATAAAAGGTGAAGCTATGATAAGCCCCATAAGAGACATAATTATGTCGCTCAGCCTTTTTACCGCCGCCTGCTCCGGGGTGATGCCGCTGTTGCGGTTTAAAAACATCGGGCTGTCAAAGGCCTCAAGGGTCTCGCTGCTTTTAAGTATCACATCAGTTATCTTCGGCATGGTATAGGTACGGACGCCGTTTGCATAGCAGTTTTTAAGGATATCGTTCCTGAGCTCCGCGGTCATGTCGCCTATGATGACTCCGTCAAAATCAGACATGCTGTCATATAAGGCCTTAAGCATATCGGCATTGACTGTAGCAGCATTTCCTATGCCCCCGCTGCAGCCGCCTGCTCTGCTGCCTTCCGTCGTCCTGGCGTCCTTTTCTGTGACTGTGCCATAGGTTTCCGGCAGGACTACAGTTTTTTCGATGTGATAGCGGTCACTTCTTTCAGCAAATTTCCCTATGATCTCCTCGGCGCTTTTTTGTGTAACGAGTATCAGGCGGTTAGGCGGAAATACAGCTCTGAAGAGCCTGCTGAATACAAGTCCCCAGATGATGACAACAGCTATATCAATAAGACTCATGTATACGACTGCCGGCACCGGAGTAAGGAACCAGGTCGCCGCCTGTATGATGATGATGAAATACGCCGCTATATTAGTCAGGACAGAGGTCAGGCTCATGCCGAAAATAATGTTGAAGGGCTTATGATAACCAAGCTTCAATCCGCCGTAGAACCTGTCCATAAGCAGATTTAAGACCACATAAACGCAGGCTGCGAATATATTTCCCTTAAATACATAGGGGTTCCTGAAGTTTGGATTATAAAAATTCATCCAGATACAGTAAAAAACTGCTGCCTTAATAATAAGCAGCAGAAGCTCGCACAGGATCCTGTATATGTGCCTGCGCCTTTCCCTTATTTTACTTTCCCTGATACGATTTTCATTCATCAAGCTTGTTATCCTGCTCCTGTAAGATATCAGGCAGCAGTTTCCCCTCTTTATTTGGCTTGTGCCTTTTCACGTCCGTAAGCCGCCGCTGCTGCCGCGCATATCAGCGCCATCGGGACATTTATCGGCGTGCTTATATTAACAAAGGATACAAGTATAAATATCAGGACCCCATAAGCAAATGCGGCTCCCATGGGATCGTTCCCTCTTTTCACAGCTGATGCCTTAAATCCCTTTACCATTGAGCTGATATACATACCGTAATATCCGATGCAGCCGAGTATTCCCGTGGTAAAGAACATCTGCAGCCACTCATTATGCGGAGAATCATATATCTCGTCAAAGGCGTGTACCATGTTGTGATAATCATAGCTCAAGGTATATATGGAATAGGTCTCAGGTCCTGATCCAAAAAGCAGCTTAAATATAGGGAAGTCCCTGATATAGCTTAAAGCCAGTCCCCAGTTAAAGCCCCTGTTGGTGCCCCAGTCAGCATCCAGTATCAGCCATTCTGAAAATGCCCCGTAGACCTCCGGATGGCCTCCCGTATTGGCATCATAAAATACATATATGATGACGGCCGCAGCAAACACTCCCAGCGCTGCCCAGATGATACGAAGCGGCTTTGCGCCCTTCCAGCAGCCTCTGCCACCTTTAGCATCAGTTCCGCCTTCAGCATCTTTTGCTTCAGCTTCGCCGCCTGCCTTGCCCCAAAAACCTGACACTGCGGCTTTCCGGCCTTTCTTAAACATGAATAATAAAAATGCCGAGATAATGAGTACTGCCGCCGACAGGATAAAGAGCTTAAATACCAGATCCGGATGCTCGCAGCTTAAGGTAAGCAGCATTCCCCTGTGCTGATACCTTAAATCCCCTGCCGTATAGAAACCAACGGAGAGCCTGTGGATAAGCACCATGGTGAAAAGATAGCCTGTCACAAGCCCGATATATTTGACTATGCCCTTTCCGCTCCTGAAGGCGTAAAAAGGCAGGAAACATATGGCAGCCGCCGCCGCTATGACCGCATTATCTGAAAATCCCGCAATAAGGCCCATAAATGCCGCCAGCGCAGTCAGATAATAAAAAACTCCCCTTACTATAGCCTTTACTCCGCGTCCGTCATTTCCCATAAACATTACCGACGCCGCCGCAAGATATATGGCCTCCACTGACGTCAGCAAATTGATGTTTCCGATGGTGGATGAAAAATCCAGAGCCTCATAAGGTATGCTGCCCTGCTGCCATCCAAAGGGGCTCATATAAAAATAATCCAGTATGCCCCAAAGTGAAACTATCATCCCGGCCATAAGGAACAGGTCCATGTGCCACCTTTCAGGCCTGTAAAAAAGCGTTATTATAAGAAATCCCGCAATATAGAATATCCACATAAAACAGCCCATGAATCTTCCCATATTGCCCCAGAAGGCCTCATAGAGCCACTCAGAGCATATGGTAGAGATCACGACCGTGATGAGGAACGCCGCTGCAAATATACCCGGCAGCTTAAAGGAGCTTCGCAGATATCCTGTAAGCTCTTTAAGGCCTTCCTCCCGGTCTCCCTTAAACAGACTGAATATAACGGTTATCATAAGTGCCGCAAGGCAGGCTATGGTCAGATACAGAAAGAAGTACATCTTATCATTCTGTATGTCATAGTACTTATCCGTCATGAACAGCGGAAATACCGCAAAAAGTATGAGCACGTATATTTTGGTTATTTTTGATACCGCGGATAACACTGATAAAAACGCTCCGATATTTTTGATATATTACTCAGCCTCGGCTGCCTCATCACCCGTCTGGGCGTCCTGAAGCCCGGTCAGATAAAGCTCCATGTACTCCTGCCACTCCTCCTCATAGGTCTCAATGTCAGGATCCAGAGCGATCTCGCCTCCCGGCTCGGTATTTAAAACATAAAGCTCCGTTCCGTCGCTGCCGTTTACTATTTTCATATCCACGCCGTAAGTGTCATACAACGTTCCAAAGCTGTCCGAAGTGCTTATCTCAAAGCTCGGATACTGGTCTGCCGCAGCGTCGTCCATATGACGCAGCACCGCGGAGGCAAAATGCATGGCGTCCTCCTCATTAGCCCCGTCCACAGTCTCTGCATTTACCGTTATTCTCTTTGAACCGTTATCCCCGTCGATACTGAGTGCGGTTATGAATGTATAAGGCGTATTGATTATCTCTCCAAATGAAGCGATGGTATCATTATTGAGCACGGTAAAATCCAGCTCTATCGTTTCCGGTGCTGAAAAATCCGGATCCAGATTGACATTTGTCTTCTGCTCAGGCACACAGGCCGTGCAAAGCGCGGCAGCACACAAAGCTGCCGCAAAAAGCTTTATCGATCTCATTTAAAATATACCTTCCGTTTAATTTATTTAATCAGCTTTGCACCCCGTATTGCAGGGCACAGCTAAGTAATTATACCATAAGCTCGCCCTTATTGTGAGATTTTAACTAATTTGTAAGAGGCCCGCCGGGATTCAGTTCCTATAAAATATACTCTGCCTGTCCTCTACCGGATACCTGAATATCTCCGCCGAATCAAGATCCGTCTTATGCATATCTACAGCCGTTATCTGGTTGTTGTTATAGGTGGTGTAGTAATATATGCCTTTATCTGCGTTACAGCAGCTCGTATACAAAGTGACCTCATAGCGGTCCTCTCCGAGCTTCGACACGCCCTTTGTCTGTTCTACGGAATGCAGGATGTGGAAAAACTGTCCCACGCTCTCCTCTTCTCCTTCTCCTGAAACGGAATTCCTGCAGGTAAACGCCGCTCTTATAAATCTCGACTGCGAGGTAAGATCTCCCGGAAGGCCGAAAGCTCCTATACCCTTGCAATAGACGTCCATGTCTATATCTTTTGAAAAGGTATTATCCGGCGTCTCAGGATTTAATCCCCTGTAATTATTGAGGGCAAACCTCTGTATAGGGAACGGCGGATTATTGGTGAGCACTCCTGCCGGGTCCTCATACACATGTATGCCGTCCTCCACGGACTCCACTACTATGGCGCCAGTACCGTCGGCTATGAGCCAGTGGAGCTCCGCCAAAGGCAGCTTGTCGCTGAAAGGTATGTTGACGATATTAAGATCCTTTAACAGCTCTCTTGCGTCCTCAAGGCAGGCGCACTGTCCTAAAAGCCATGGTATCAGCTCAAACTGGGCTACGTTATGCTTTCCCTCCGCAGGCTCCCTGTAAACGGCGTTTCCCACAAAATTAAGGCCTGCAATACTTAAACCCTTTTCATTTGTGCCGTCGTAGTATAACGGATAGCCGCCCGCAACAAAGGCCATGCCTATAAATGCGTAATGCGTCTTCATTTCCCCTGCTTTTCTGAAGGTAAAAGGAAAATTCCTTGGCGTTACCACGACCTCCTCGCCGTAGGACATGTCATGATCCAGGTTTCTTCCAAAATAAACGTCCTTTGTCTTATAAACTGCAGCTGTACACATATTACCTCTCCTTACCGGTTAAAAATCTCTTTCTGTATTTAAGCTCCGCATATTCCGTTACAAGGCTCATATATTTAATATCATAGGCTCCTCCGACCGCTCCAATTAAAGGTATGCCCTGCAGGAATTTCATATATAAAACTTCCTTTGACACGGCCCTTGCCGTATATTCCATCTGCCTTTTCCTGTAGCCCTCCTCCCAGAAGGACAGGCGGCTGATCACATTATCCTCTTCGATAAGGATATCTTCAAATCTGCCGCTGTGGATAAAGCCGTCTACCTCCCTGTTTACATCTTTGTATTCATCTCCCCTTGAAAATGCTGCCCTGATCAAAAACAGCGCAAACAGCTTTTCCTCCGGGCTGTCATAATCTATGCCATACCTTAACGCGATCTGGAAAATGCTCCTGAACATCATAGATGTAAAAACCGGGATATCCGGGATGCCTATGCCCAGCACTCCCATGCCTATGCCTGCCGCACCTGAAGCCGCAGTATTGGACAGGCCCGAACGTCCGGCGCTCTTTCTTATATCAGCGTAGGATCTTCTGTCATTTTTAAGCTTAAGCGCATATTCCTTCACCATGAAATCCTTTTTGATGCCTTCCTTATCAAAAGACCTTTCAATGACTCCGGATCCCTTTTCAAATATAAGCTGAAATGCCTTTATAAATGCCTTTTCAAGTGTCAGGTCAAGCTTTTCAGGTATACGGCCGTCGAGCAGTCTGTTGAGCGCAGGATCCCCTGCCTTCATTCTTCCTGCCGCAAACCGCTCTTCTTTTTTATTAAGCAGCAGGTTTTCCCTTTCTTCCACTGATCTTCTCAATATCTCTCCTTTAAAAAACAGCATGCCCTGACTGCCGCCCGGATACTATGATCCCTGCCGCAACCCCCGCATGCTGTCCGTGATCTCATATATCTGCAGTAGGCTTATTGCCTTCCGCTCCCCATTACTTTCCGCAGTCCCTGATATAGAACTTATAAAGCCCGTCATGAGGATTCTTCTTCAGATATTCAACATATGCCTCTGCATCCTCAAGGTAAAGAAAATCTGCTATCATACGATATTTCGGCTGCTCCGGAGTGCTCTCAAAATCCCTTGCGGCGTATACCTGATATAAAAATAATGCATTGACTGACCTGTCCATGTTTATTGACCTCCATTATATATATTTATCATATATCATAGCTTTGTATTATAACCCACCACACGCTGTCGTGTCAAACAATGACAGGCCTTAAGCTGTCAACTATCGGCTTCCCTGAACAGCCGTTAAACGCCGGCCCATAATGCCAAGCCCGGAGAGGCCGTAAAGATCATCCCCGGATGATAACAACTAATAACAAAAGAAGCCATGCCATAAACAATGATCTGTTTGCGGCATGGCCTTTTTTATATTTACTTAAACCAGAAGCCTGCAAAGGTATCTTTCATGACACGGTAGCCCTGGAAATCCGACTCATAGGAGTACTGCCTGATCAGCTCCCCGTCAGTATCATACTCACCAAATACCTCTGATACTCCGCTGTTTACCACAAAGTTTCCATCATAATACTGCGTGCTGGAGACTATGCTGGAGTACGGCACTTCAAATTCAAAAGCGAGACTGTACGTGCCGGCGTTCTCATCCACAAGGTAGACATCCAGATAAGAGAACTTACCTTCCTCAACCATCAGATCCGTGGATACCCTCTCATCAAGCACCGGCTCATAGTCGTCCTTTCTCGTACCGTTACAGTAGAAGTTATTGTTGTACATCATGATGTAATACTGTCCCTCCGGCAGTGATCCATCATATACAGCATCTACCGTATGCTGTCCGTACTGTCCGGTAAATTCTCCGTCCTTATCGAGCACACTGTCGGCATAAGGCGTTCCCTCCCAGAAAGCCCTGTCACCAATAAGATATCCGAGAGACGGCTTACCGTCTATGTCATTTATCTTGATTATGGTGGAGGTTTCCCTTGAGCTAAGGAGCACTCCGCCGTCCTCAGTATAGTCTATGGTGTTAAGATGTATCCAGTCCCTGGTCCCTGCCTGCCAGAAGAAGGTATCGGTATCCGAGATCTTTTCAGTATTCCTGTAATAACTCTGGAAAATGTTTCTGAGATCCAGTACCTCTTTTACATTTCCGGTATCGAGATCTATCTCTATCACTCTGTCCATTACCCTGTCGTCAAAGTTATTGCTCTTTGTAGCAAGGGCAATGAGCTTTCCTTCAGCGCCGTAGGTAAAGTCGTGGTGAAGGGCGTGTCCGCCTGTCTTATATATGCGGACGGCTTTCCCAAGCCTGTTTATGCGCCCTATCCTGTCTGCGGCGACACAGCAGTAGATATCTCCGCTTTCATCCTCTGCTTTAAGGATCCTGTCCGCCTTGAAGCCGTCCAGGAGCATCTCATAGCGCATCACGCCGTCATTATCAAAGAAAAACATGTATCCGTAATAGCCCTGGGTGCCGAGAGTATAAAACAGACCGTCTGTAAGCTCTGCCTTTGATCCTCCGCCCTCCGTATGCTCAAGCCTTGTCGGATAGCCTGAAAGGGTCTCCGGTACCTCCACGGTAAAATCAGTGCTTCCTATAGCATCGCCGTTTCCATCCTTAAGCTCTACGGTAACGCTGCAGGTCTCTCCGGGAACGAGGCCTATGATAAGGAACTCCTTTTCAGCGCCCTCGCCTGCGTTTGCCACCGCACTGAAATCCGGGATATCATCATTTTCCGCATGCACCGTGTACTCTGCCCGACTGCCTTCCGGTCCTTCAAAATACAGATACAGCCCGTTACTGCCAGTTCCGTACGGATTCCATACCGCAAGCGGTGCATCGATGGTGTATGCCCCCTCTGACTTAAGCTCGGTAAGAGCATCCTCCAGTCTGTCCTGCACGGCCGTGTTATAGATAGTGAATTTCTCATTGGATACATCGTCAGGCACAAGCTCAAATATCTCTATTGAGCTTTCCGTATCCGCCTCATGAACTGAGATCCTGCTGCCGGAAAGATCCCTGATGAGCTCTCCGGTCTCCATCTCCCAGGAATCCCTTACCGCCGTTTCCTCACTCATCTTCATTCCGACTATAAGCTTATAGACCGGATAGATCGCTGCAAGTATGACAACAACGATAAAAATAATGATGATCTTCTTCCTGCTAAGAGCTTTCTTCATAATGCGTCCCCTTAAAGCTGCTTATTTTACTGGAATTTATATATTTTTTTGGCGATTTTGTAACCGCCTATTGCAACCTTTCTTCCAAGAGGTCCCGGGATATCCATAAATCCGCTGAGCTCAGTATATCTCAGCTTATGATACAGGCCCGGATGATTTTCCTTAAGCTTCCTCCATATCTCCTTATGCCGCTCTATGTTTTCCGGAGATCCGCTGAGCAGCAGATGTATGGATGACACTATCATCATCATGGAGATATACCTGTACAGGTAAGCCGCAAGCCTCGGATATCTCTCCTTCACCGACTTCACGTCGACACATCCGATTATGATATTCGTGACCCTGATCTGCTGGTCAATTCGTGATATCATGACCTTCTCATTGACTGACTGATCTTCTCTGCCGAGATAATACTGGTAAAGGTCGATATCCATGTAAAAGATGCTCTCCACATATGGCAGAGGCTGATATGCAAATATATTGTCTACATAGAATGTATGCTCAGGCAGCTCTATTCCCGATTTCTTAAGTATGTCCGTACGATATACAAGGGAATGCATCAGCAGATACTGGGAAGGATTAAATCTCCCTATATCGTCCCAGGTACAGAGCTTTTCCTCAGGGAATACGTTTTTATAACGCATCACCTTCTGCTTGCCCTCATCCAGATGATTATATGTATAGTTGCATACTATAAGGTCGGGTCTTTCGGCTTCATCGCCCTCGCAAAATCCGCTTATCCTTGCCATAAGCTTATCCGCCGCGTCCTTATCAAGCCAGTCGTCCGAATCCACGACCTTAAAATAAATACCCCCGGCAAGCTTCAGTCCGGTGTTTATCCCTGAACCATGGCCGCCGTTTTCCTTATTGACCGCCTTAACTATTCCTGGAAAATTTTTTTCGTACTCTTCGGCTATCTCTCCTGTGCGGTCCTTTGAACCGTCATTTACGATTATCACCTCAACCTTTTCACCAAGCCTTACGAGCGAATCCACACATCTGTCCATGTAGTCCTGCGAATTATAACAGGGTACTATAAATGATATGTATTTCTGCACTATCAAATATCCTCTCTCACAAAAATGATACCCTCTGTGATTTTATATTCAGAGGGTATTACATTAATAAAAGATTAAAATCTTTTATATATGCCTACATTATAGGCAAAAATATGAGATTGTCCAATTAAGATTATGTAAAATACGATTTAATACATTATTTTCTTTTGGGATTCTCAGGAAACCAGCCCTTTCTCACTCTCTCCGTCTGCTGCTTAAGCTCTCTAATGCTCCACAAAAGCCCGGCTCCCGAAAGCCCGAATACGGTGGAGATCATACCCTCCGTAAAAAGCGCCGCGGCCATACAGAGAGCTCCGGCAGCCAGAAACGCCGGCCATATCTTTTCCGTAAAATGATATTCGCACCATATCACAAGCGGATGGAACGCTCCTATCACTATAAGCGAAACTATGCCGGTGATCACGCTTTCCCAGTTAAGTACCATATTTTTCTCCTCTGCCATGATTCAGGCATCTGCGTTTGTATGAAGCAGCGTCGTCATGCTCTTCAAGCTTATTGCAAGAGTGGATAAATTGTGTAAAAGCGCAAGTGTCTGAGGCATGGCCATTCCAAAGGCCCCCAGTCCAATCAGCATGCCGTTAAATGAAAGTATGAATCTGTAATTGTTATCCACCCTTTTTGCAAGCGCCATGGAAAGCCTTCTGAGAGTGATAAGCGAATTAAGATCGTCTTCGGCAATAGTTATGTCCGCCACCTCTCTTGCAATGGCAGCTCCGTCACTTACTGCTATGCCCACATTAGCCGCTGAAAGCGCAGGGGAATCATTGATGCCGTCTCCTACCATTATGACTCTTCGGCCCTCGGCCCTTTCCCTGTCTATATATGAGGCCTTATCTTCAGGCAGTACCTCTGAGAGGTAATCGTCCACTCCGACCTCGGCTGCAATGGCGGCCGCTGTCTTTTCACTGTCGCCCGTAAGCATAACGGTCTTGTTTATCCCGAGACCGCGAAGCTTTTTCAGCGTTGCTCCCGCCTCTTCCTTTAACGGATCAAATATACATATGACCGCGGCTAACTTTCCGCCCACCGCCATATACAGGTGGCTGTATTTATCAGGAAGGCTTTCAAACTTTTCTTCGTCACCGCTGCAAAGCGTACACTTTTCGTCATCAAAAACAAAATGCCTGCTGCCTATTATGACTCTTTTATCCTCAACGCTGCTGACAATGCCATGAGCTACCACATATTCGACTTTGGAGTGCATTTCCTCATGCTTCAGGCCCCTTGATCCGGCCTCCTCTACTACGGCGTTTGCCATGGAATGAGGGAAATGCTCTTCAAGACACGCGGCCAGTCTCAGCATTTCCGCCGCATCATTATCCCCAAATGCTATCACATCCGCCACCTTTGGTTTTGCATGTGTCAGGGTTCCTGTCTTGTCGAACACTATGGTATCGGCATTGGAAACCGCCTCGAGGTATTTTCCGCCTTTCACAAGTATGTGGTTGTCACCTGCCTCTCTCATGGCTGAAAGCACTGAAAGAGGTATTGAAAGCTTAAGGGCACAGGAAAAGTCCACCATCAGCACTGAAAGCGCCCGTATCGTATTTTTAGTGAAAAGGTAAACAAGCCCGCTTCCTATAAGCGTATAAGGGACAAGCCTGTCCGCCATTCCGATGGCTCTGTCCTCTGCAGCCGATTTAAGCTTTTCAGACTGCTCTATCATGGCGACGATCTTATCATACCTGCTTTCACCTCTAAGGCGCGCAACCTTTATCCGGCATTCTCCCTCTTCAAGTACGGTGCCGGCATATACTGTGGCTCCCGGGCCCTTTGCCTTAGGCACGGGCTCACCGGTGAGGGACGCCTCATTTATGCTCACCTCGCCGTCTTCTATGGTGCCGTCAAAAGGTATTATGCCGCCCATGCGCACAACGATCCGGTCATTTTCCCTGATCTTTCCAATGGGAACCAGCACCTCTCCGTCCTCTGTACAGAGCCATACTCTGTCAATATTTAAAGACATGCTTCTTGCAAGGTCGCTTGCGGATTTTTTATGGGTCCACTCCTCCAGAAGCTCTCCAAGCCTCAACAGAAACATTACGGATCCGGCAGTCCTATGGTCGCCTCTTATGATGGAAATGCCTATGGAAAGCCCGTCCAGTATCTCTACCTGCATCTTTCGCCTAAATACGCACCTGAGGCCTCTCATAACATATGGAACAGCTCTCAGGGTATGCCATGCCGCCTTTACCGCCGGCGGAAAAACAACTGCTCTCACAGCCCTCATGGCAACCATGTTTACGAGCTTTTCCTCATATTCACGCCTGAGCGATCTGTCGCCGCAGGAATCCGTATTCACCTTTCCTACGGAGCTTTTCAGATCAAAATCATTCAGCAGCTCAAGGATCCTTTCCCTCTCACCCTTATAGCTTATGACCGCACAGCAGGTCCTCTCATGTACGGAGGCTCTTTCAATATTTTTCTGCATTAAAAGCCAGGCTTCAAGAGTATCCGCTTCCTTAAGCGTCATCCTCTTTAATTTAAGCTCGATCCTGATGCGGCCCCTGCTCTCATGCTTTATCCTGTATCTCATGATCCTCTTAAATTTCAGTCCTCGTCAGAAAGGGAGCATTCGCAGCCCTCCTCAGAAAGCCCGTCCTCTGACGCTTCTTTGGAAACGCTATCAGCTTCTACTGAACCGCATTCGCACATCTCCTCCTCAAGGGCCTTTTCTTCATTTATATCCTTTGCAGAAGCTAATATATCATCAACATTTTCCTGGGCTTTTGTCACGGTCTTCATCATAAAATCCTTGACTCTTAACACCGCTGCGGTGCCGTGAGTATACACTTTCTTCGCATCTCTGGAAGTTAAAAGCTTAATTCCAAGTGAACCGAATGCTGCTCCGCCTGCAAATAATGCTATCTTTTTGTATCTGTCGTCCATTTTCTAATCCTCCTTAGTTTTTTAAATATCTGTTGTACCTTAGCCTTTTAAAATCCGATCATCTGTGTTTATAACCTGTATACATTGCCATAAGCATACAGATAACCGATGCATAAGCCCAAAACCTGTGCTGTTTCATGTACACCTCCACGTCATAAAACAATCAAATATCTTTGCGCTTATTAGTTTTAACTAACATTTGTTAGTTGTCGCTAACATAATATATCACTGCCTTTCAAGGTTTTCAAGCATTAACATAAACAGCATGCCTCCATATAATAATGATCCTCATAAATTACCGATTTTTAGCATAAAAAGGAGGGGGTGCCGCTCCATCATCGATCAATTTGATGATTTTACGGCACTCCCTCCGGAGCCTTAAATATTCTTTCTTATTTTTATTTTTTTATATTAACTCTTATTAATGATCTGCTCAGACTCCCATTTTTCTCTGAATAAGCTTTACTACCTCCATGATAGGTATGATAAGTATCGCAAGTCCAAGAGCTATGGCGTACTCATGAAGGTCTATCGGAGTAAAGTCAAAGGCGTTTGCAAGGAACGGAACCTCTATTACCATTGTGGTAAGCACAAGAGATACGATCATCGCGCCATATAAGAACTTATTTGAAGTCTTCATGGAGAATATCGATCCTCTGCGGCTTCTCATGTTAAGTGAGTGGCATATCTCCACCATTGAAAGCGTAAGGAACGCCATGGTGGTGCCGTCCGGGCTGTTAACAAACTCCCAGGCTCCGCTTTCCACATAGTGGCCTATTATGTAGGATGTCATAACAAGCACAGTAACTATCGCGCCCTGGAAGAATACATCGAATCCCATTCCTCCGGCAAATATACCCTCCTTAGGGTCTCTCGGCTTTCTCTTCATGATATCCGCCTCACTCTTTTCCATTCCAAGGGCGAGGGCCGGGAAGCAGTCCGTAATGAGATTTATCCATAAGAGGTGTACCGGCTCAAGGATGGTGAATCCTATAAGCGTAGCGAAGAATATGGACAGCACCTCCGCAAGGTTTGAAGCAAGCAGGAACTGTATCGCCTTACGGATATTGGCGTAGATCCTTCTTCCTTCCTCAACTGCGGATACTATGGTCGCAAAGTTGTCGTCAGCAAGCACCATGTCCGCAACATTCTTTGTTACGTCGGTTCCGGTTATGCCCATTCCGATACCGATATCGGCGCTCTTGATGGACGGAGCGTCGTTTACGCCGTCTCCGGTCATGGCCGTTATCATGCCCTTTGACTTCCAGCCGTTTACTATACGTACCTTATGCTCAGGCTGCACTCTTGCATAAACAGAATACTTTTCAATATTTTTAAGGAACTCATCATCGCTCATATCATTTAACTGAGCTCCGGTTATTGCCTGGCTTGGATCGGATATGATGCCAAGCTCCATGGCTATGGCTGCTGCCGTATCCCTGTGGTCGCCGGTTATCATGATCGGCCTGATGCCGGCCTCACGGCACTCGATTATAGCGTCCTTTACCTCAGGACGTACCGGGTCTATCATTCCTGAAAGCCCTATATAGGTAAGGTCCTTTTCAAGATTTTCAGGGGAGCAGTCCTCAGGCACGCTGTCCCAGATCCTTCTTGAAGCGCAGAGTACCCTTAAGGCCCTGTCAGCCATTGATTTGTTGGCCTCAAGCACCTTATTCCTGATCTCCTCAGTCATAGGTACTACGTTTCCGCCGATAAGCGCCGAAGTGCATCTCTTAAGTATCTCATCAGGAGCGCCCTTGGTATACTGTATGATCTTATGGTCAGCAGTTTCGTGAACCGTTGACATCATCTTTCGCATGGAATCGAAAGGTGCCTCGCCGACCCTCGGATATGCCTTGATAAGCTCAGGCTTAGGCATTCCGTTTTTATTGGCGTCATTTACAAGAGCGCATTCCGTAGGCTCTCCGACGGCTTCCTTAATGTCCGGATCTATCTCAGCGTCACTGCAGAGGGCCATGGCTCTCATGAGCTCCTCATCGTCATCCGTGTAGTGATCAACTACCGTCATCTTATTCTGGGTAAGGGTTCCCGTCTTATCTGAACAGATGATCTGCGTGCAACCGAGAGTCTCAACTGCCGTAAGCTTTCTTATGATGGCGTTTCTCTTTGACATGTTGGTAACGCCGATGGAAAGCACTATCGTAACGACTGCTGCCAGTCCCTCAGGTATGGCTGCGACCGCAAGGGATACCGCTACCATGAAGGTATCAAGTATGGTGTCGCCGGTGATCCCCTCAGGACTTAAGTTTGCCCTTATAAGGCCCACTCCGAATATGATCACACAGATACCGATAACAAGCACCGTAAGTATCTTACTTAACTGATTAAGCTTCATCTGAAGCGGAGTTTCTTCATTTTCAGCCTTGGAAAGAGCGTCGGCGATCTTACCCATCTCCGTGCTCATTCCCGTCTGGGTTATGACGGCCTTACCTCTTCCGTATACCACCGTCGATCCCATGTACATCATGTTTTTCCTGTCGCCGAGCGGAACGTCCTTTTCTCCGCCAAGGTTAAGTATATCCATGATCTTGCTGACAGGAACGGACTCTCCGGTAAGCGCTGCCTCCTCTATCTTCATGCTGGCGCTCTCTATGATACGTCCGTCGGCAGGCACCGCATCTCCGGCCTCAAGGATAACTATGTCTCCGGGAACCAGTTCTTCACTCTTTAATGTGACCTGCTTCCCGTCCCTTAAGACCTTACTTGTCGCCGCAGCTATCTCCTGCAGCGCCTCAATGGCCGCCTCTGCCTTGCTCTCCTGAACTACTCCAAGCACGGCGTTGATAATAACAACGGCAAGTATGATTATGACGTCCGTAAATGACTCGCCCTCATAAAATGCCGTAACTCCCGATATGGCAGCCGCAACGATCAGTATGATGATCATCGGATCGGCCAGCTCATTAAGGAAACGCTTTAAAAGAGAATCCTTTTTGCCCTCCTCCAGTTTGTTCCTTCCGTACTTTTCCAGTCTTTTTGCGGCTTCGGAACCGGACAGGCCTTCCTCCGTAGCCTCATACTCCTTCAGTACCTCTTCACAGCTGGACAGATACTCTTTCACTTTCTAAATTCCTCCTTTTGCGCCTTCAGGCGTTTAACTTATGCGGGATGCTCCCATGGCAAAATGTCTGACATCAAAAAAACTCATACACAGGCGTCATGTCTGTATATGAGTCTCACTCTTTATAGATAAACCAGGTTTGATCCATGATGTTGGCTTATCTCACGCATCATATGCCGCGCGGAACTACTCCCTCATTTATACTCATGTCCGATTAGATTATCATGGATCAGGCTTGATGTCAAGGTGAAGTCTTTAGATTATAGGTGATAATAGAAGATAGAATTTACCACATCGGCGGATGCCGGTAATGACCTTTATCATGCCGTTTTCTCTTCGCTCTATCAATCGGTTCAGATACAGGTCTCGCCTGATAGGTTTCATAGTCTCACGCTCTCTATTCCGAAAAAATATAAATAGTTGCAATTTTCCGTAATAAACATTGTATCCACGATCAAAGAATACGTCAATATCATACAATTTATAATGTCGGCTGCTATACCGGCGGCTATCTTAGCTTATTTGTTTTAAATCAAAAATGCAGGCCCTACGACCTGCATTACTTTCTGTTCCCGATGCGATTCGAACGCACGACCTTTCGCTTAGGAGGCGAACGCTCTATCCTGCTGAGCTACGGAAACACATTATATACGGCCAGAATGGCCGCCGCTTTTTACAGCATTGCTATTATACTCTAATGTTGCCGGTTCGGCAAGCTTAAATAAAAGAATATTGATAATCCGGCATTTTTTTCGCGCTTCTGAATATGATCAGGCAGACTATTATAAATATCACCATATATACGGCAAATACTATCCCTATACGGATCGCCGTATCATAAAAGAAGCCTTCCGGAACTATATTTATCAGCATGTCCTTTGACGGATCCAGTATCCAGAGATCGTTATCAAACATTACATGGTGGAAATCCACAAAGAGCTTGCTGAAGCCTCCCCTTGATGCCATGAATGCAAAAAGCCCGGCTCCCAAAAGCGAAGCTGCTGAGCCGATGGACATGCCGAGGCCCTGGCTGTACCTGAATATCTTAGGTTCGTCATGGCATATGATCAGTCTGGAAAATACTGCGAGAAAAATGGCAAATACTATGCCGAGACCGAAAAACCTTATGGCCGACATGAAAATGATCCTGACGTCCATCATATGATCCAGCTCACGTTCAGAAAAAAACGGCCTCATCTCACCGTCCATCATGACCTCAATCTGCAGCTCGTCCCTTTCTGTCCCGTGCAGCAGAAAATCCTTCATATGGTCGGTGACAGCCATAAGTCCGTCCTCTTTACTCATGGTCATTTCCGGAAGGTCTGAAAGAACATCGTATTTCTCGTATTCCCGCTCAAAATATCCCGGATCGATATATACTACCGTATACGCCGCGGCGATGAGTATTGAATAGCTCAGAAACACCGCGCTTATCAATCCAAGTATCACTGCCGTCAGGCGTGCATATTTACGCTTCCCTGCATCCACAGCCTGCATTTTATCCTGCGTCCTTTCATCGGTTCTCCGGTAAGATCGGCCTTACGCATACAGAGCCAGAATACAACATCGTTGCAGTCAAGCTTCAGCATCCAGAGCTCCTCCTTCGTCAAACCGTTAACATTGCTTTCTACCTCTAATATCTCCCCTATGACCGAATACTGATCGCATTCGACGCCGCAGGGCATGAAGCTCTGATCGACTACCGAATAAAGATCTTCCGTCTCCATCCTGTCGGTTATCTGTTGATACATGCTCATGTCGGATTCCGTAAGGGTCTCTATCGCATCCGCATCCCCGCCGAGGGCAGCCTTCAAAAGCTCCTCCCGGTTATCCGCCTGGGCATCGCTTAACCTTTCCTCCGGCTTTAATACCGGAAGTATGACTATCCCCTCGTTGGAAAAGGCAGAAAGCGCCGTACCCTTAAATTCCGCACCGGTATCAGCGTCCGGCCTCTGTCTGTATATAACCGGGTTGCTGACAAAAAATATAAGTGACAGTCCGGTATTATATTCATCCAATATGCCCGCATAAGTATCTGTCATCGTATGGCGTTCCAGCGTACAGACACTGTCGGAGGTTATCTCGTATGTACTGTAATAAGGATAATAGTACTGGATCTCCGTGCGCCCTCCCGTATACAGCAGGGCGACGCAGATGCCGACATATTCATTTACCGGCATACGGTATTCGATAAGTACCGTCTCTCCTCCGATGTCAAGCCTTGCCGAAACATTATCCGGCTTCACAAGCTCTTCATATATTAATTTATATATACCGGCCTCATCCATATCCGTGAAACCGGCCGCTCTTAAAAATTTATGCATTTTATCAGCTCAGTCGCTTATATATGTGATCTTTCCTCCAAGGGATGCGATCTTTTTATCAAAATCCTCGTACCCTCTCTTGATAAAGCCTATGCCTTCAAGAGCGGATCTGCCTTTAGCCTGAAGCGCCGCCGTTACCAGCGCTGCCCCCGCCCTTAAGTCAGGCACCGAGATAGCCGCTCCGGTAAATGTCTTTATCCCGCAGATAACCGCCACATTTCCCTCTACCCTTATGGACGCCCCCATTCTTATAAGCTCATCCACATATTTGAAGCGGTTTTCAAAAATACTTTCCGTTACAACGCTTATGCCTTCAGCAAGAGAGAGAGCCACTGTTATCTGTGGCTGCATGTCCGTAGGAAATCCAGGATAAGGCAGAGTCTTGATATCCGTATGCCTCTGGGAGGCTGCGCCTATGACTCTCACCTCATCGTCAAATTCCATGACCTCGTTGCCCATCTCCAAAAGCTTGGCCGTTATGGACTCAAGATGCTTCGGTATTACATTTTTAATAAGTATATCCCCTCGCGTTGCTGCTGCCATGCACATGAAGGTGCCGGCCTCTATCTGATCAGGGATTATGGAATACTCCGTGCCGTGAAGCTTATTTACGCCCTTTATCCTTATAATGTCCGTACCTGCGCCCTTGATATTTGCGCCCATGGAATTGAGGAAATTAGCCACATCGACTATGTGCGGCTCCCTTGCGGCATTTTCTATTATGGTCTTGCCCGGGGCCAGCGTTGCCGCCAGCATGACATTTATGGTCGCTCCGACGGTCACCATGTCAAAATAGATATGCGCTCCGTTAAGGGACTCTGCCTTGGCGTACAGGCTGCCTCCCGATATGTCGATCTTCGCGCCCATGGCCCTGAAGCCCTTGATATGCTGATCTATCGGCCTTGCGCCTATCTCACAGCCTCCAGGCAGCGGCACGCAGGCGTTATGATATCTGCCCAGCAGCGCGCCTATAAAATAGTAGGACGCACGTATCCTGCGCATATATTCATCCTTGACATCGAGGGTCTTGATGCTCCCCCCATTTATCCTTACGGTGTGCGCGTCTATCCTGTCCACTTCGGCTCCTATTTCCGATATGGCCTCCAGCATGACATTGATATCATTAACATTTGGTATATTCTCGATGAGCACATCCTCATCCGTCATGATCGCTCCGGCAATTATGCCGAGCGCCGCGTTTTTTGCCCCGCTTATAGTGACCTCGCCCTTAAGCGGAGTGCCGCCCTCGATTATATATTGTTCCATATACTTACCTTTTTATGTTTATTCCATCCTGCTGTCTTTTAGACGGTATCTTTTAATTATAGCTTTTTCAGTGATTTTTGTAAATAAAACGCCCCTTATCGCAATGCTTATGGCCGCCTCTACATGCCGGCATAATCCCTGAATACTATAAATGCATTGTCATACCTGTCGAAATACAGAGCGGCCTCCTCAAGGCTCATTTCCACAGTCTCCCCTGCCGACAGGTCCTCCGAAGGATAATACAGCCATATATCGGTGCTGTCGTAACCGTATATAAGGCAGTATCTTCCATCCTCTACAAATGCGACCGCCGGATAGCCCTTGCCCACATAATAAAGTATGCGGTTCATCTCCATGCCCGATGCATTCATTATTATATATCCGTTTTCGGTTATCACATCCCTGTCAAAGCCGTTTTCTATCTCCATCACGGCCGGCTGGGATGCGTTATAAGGATCCCTTAACACACGGCTGCTGCTCCTGTCCGCCCTGGCATAGACTACGGCGGAATTCTGGTCTTTTACCCAGCCCATGTCGTCATATATAAGGGAAACGGCGTCATTCAGCGAATAACCTACACCGGTATATCTTCCGTTTGCATAGGCATAGTAACGTATCGACTGCGACTGTTTTGCTGCTGTACTTATCTCCAGCGTTCCTGAGCCCTCAAAGGATATATTTTCCGGTGCGGTGACCTCCAGGGATCTCGTAGTCCTTATGGTCTCATCCAGGTCTATATAGTAGACCTTCTTTTTGTCTGAAGTATTTCCGCTGGATATGCGTTCATGGTCAGGATCTGCTTCCTCCGACGTGCTGACTATGGTGTCCCTTCCTGCAAACTGATACGTCCCGGCGTCACCGCGGGTATACTGGGCGATCTGTATCCTGTCTCCGTCTATCGTCACATCATCAAAATACAGACCTTCCCTCTCATAGCTCATTATCTCATTTAAGGCCATGTCAACGATCTTTATCGTATGCACAGGATGTCCCGACTGCCTGATACCGCCTGACTCAGCCTCATCAGCACTGCTTATCCCGTATATAAGGTCGTGCCCGTAAAAATCCATGGTCTTAAGTATCTCTCCATCCTCCGCCTGGATGGTCAGAGGATTTCCGGTATTTATATCCATAAGCTTAATGGAATTATGCTGCTGCATCGGCGTTTCAGTCCATGCGATCTTTGTCTGGTCGCTGCTTATGGCATACCTGTCTCCGGTAATATCCGATACTATATTAAGCATCTCAAGGGATGTAAGATCTATGGCCGAAATAGCGTCCGCCTGCTTAAAATAAAACATTCCGGCGCTGCTCTTTACGCACATTTCATCCAGTTCGGACTTGATCCTCTCAAAGACCTCCGTCCTTGGGATAAAGAACAGTTCCCTTACCGTTGCCGATCCCGCATCATACCTGTAGTAAATGATGCCGTTCCAGCCCTCGTGATTTCCCCTGTTTATATATCCGTAGACTGCAAAATCCAGATTTCCGTTATCATCTATCGATAATATCTTTATATCATGCCTGTTATAACCGGCTCTTACCGTATCATTTTCTGATCTAAAGGAGAAAACATTTACCGCCTTTTTTTCCTGCTGATCATAAAGCCAAAGCTCCCTTCCGGATTTAAAGGCAATATATTTTGTATTATCCGACACCTTTGTCTGAAGTCCGTCCTCATTGACTATTCCAAGGCTTATGCGGTTTCCGGCAAAAAGATATTTTTTTCCGTCGAAAACCTGATCCGTCTTCCTCTGGAAATTCATCATATATATACGGTCGGTCCCTGCGCGCATGGTATATTCATCAGTGTTGCAGTAGGTTTCGGAGCTTCCGCTGCTTCCGACGGTTTCCGTCATATACGCCGCTTCCACGGCTCCCATCATCCCGTCATATTCGCGTATATTGATTATCGGCTCTGACAAAAGCTTCATACCCGTATTGCCCCAGGTTATCTGGGAGAATGCTGAGCTTATGTCCACTGTCGCAAGGGAGGAATTATCTGCCGCCGGATCAGTTTCCAGGTACATGGTCAGCTCCCTTGCGCTTTCATAATCAAAGGATTTTTCCGTAAATTCCGATGCCGTCTCGACCATCATTTCAAGATCTGTTTTTTCCGTCCAGATGATCCTTGTATAGTAATTTACGTCATTTTCTCCGATATCAAGCTTTAAGTTCAGCAGGTACGGCGTATCCTGGTCTATGAGGTTCTGTATGGGAAGCGTTACCAGTATATCTCCGTTTTCGTCGGCGCCGTAATCCGTGACCGTGGTATTTTCTATGAAATGCTCCAGATCCAGGCTCCTTATCTCATAGCTGATGCCTGCTATATTGCTTTCCGAAAACTCTATCCTGAGATTCAGACTCCGGTCATCATTAAGGGGAGTGATAAGATCCCCGGCCGCGGCGTTACCCATATCCTGCATGTATCCGTGCATGGGGTTGATCTTTGTGCCGTTAAAAACAGCGTATATTACGGGAAGCGCCGGCTCGTCCATGGAGCTGTATACAGCGTATTCCCTTTCGGCCACCATGAAATTATTGGCAAAATAGTATATAAAGGCCGCAATAAATATAAGGAACCCCGCGATACCGACCGCAAGCCTCCATCTGATCCTCTTTATTAATTTTTTCCGCCTTCTGCTCTTAGCCAATATCTGCCTTATCCTGTTTAATCATGTACGTAGCCCAGCGCCCTCTCAAGTGCGCCCTTCTCCTCAGCGCCCAGCTGGACCTCCGTGGTTCCCGCGTCGACTTCCTTGACATAGAGGAAACAGCCCGTAGCGGAATGCATGCAGTTTATTATTACTCCGGTGTTTGTATAATCAAGCAGCGCCATGGCGAAGGACACCTTTCCGCCCATTCCTTCAAACGCATCGTATCTGACTACTCCGCACTTCTGGAAGGAAGCCCTTATGTTTCTGTTCATGGTACGCATCACCTCTTTATTTGATGCGTCCGCCTCCTCAAGAGCCTCTATCCTGTCCTGCTCCTCAAGTATTATGTCCTCAAGGCTTTCTGCGTCCCTTCCCCTCATAAAGCTGTCGTACAGCCTGTATATGTTTTTATACCTGGCAATGGCAAATATTGATATCACCAGGGATATTATACTGACCGCCGACATAAATATGATAAGGATCATTTGAATATCAATGCCTGTCTGTGTCATATTCTCTCCGTTCCTGTATAATGGCCGCGTTTTACAAAAGCTTATCAAGCAGGCCGTTCAGCTCCTCGTCCGAATAATACTCTATCTCTATCCTTCCCCTGCCTGCTTCGGTCTCCTTTATGCTCACCTTTGTGTTCATGGCCTCTGTAAGCTCGTTTTCAACAGCCTTAAGCTGCTGCCTTCTTTCTTCCGCAGGGGCTTCGTTCTGCGTTACGGCAGGTTCCGCCTTGTCCTGCTTTGGTTTTGCAGCGCTGTTATATGTCTTTGCAAGCTTTTCAGTCTGTCTTACGCTTAAGCCTCTTGACGCGGTTTCCTTTGCAGCTTTCAGCTGATTCCGCCTTCCGTTTATGCTGAGCACCGCCCTGGCATGGCCGGCAGTAAGCTTTCCCTCTTCTATAAGATCAAGTATCTCATCGTCCAGCTGCAGGAGTCTTAAGCTGTTGGTTATAGCTGTCCTGCTCTTTGAAAGTTTCTTTGCAAGCTCCTCCTGGGTAAGTCCGTATTCCTCTATAAGAGCCCTGTATGCCCTCGCTTCCTCGATGCTTCCGAGATCCTCCCTCTGGATATTTTCTATGAGCGCCGCCTCAGCCGCCTCCGTCTCGTCCATATCCTTAACTATGGCAGGTATCTCCTTAAGGCCTGCAAGCCTTGCGGCCCTCCACCTTCTTTCTCCGGCAATGATCTCATATGTCCTGCCGCGTTTTTTGACCAGTATCGGCTGCAGCAGGCCATGCTCCTTTATGGAATCCGCGAGCTCTTTAAGGCTGTCCTCATCAAACTTTTTTCTCGGCTGCGAAGGGTTGGGTTCTATCAGGGACATCCTGATCCCGGATGTTTCACGTGAAACATTTTCCGAGGCTCCTTTTTCCGCATCACCGGCTGACTTAGCTGATTTTTCCCTGCGGGCTGATGATCTCTGGGAGTACTTATCCGCTTCCTCTCCGAGCAGCACTCCAAGCCCTCTTCCAAGGCCTTTTTTTGCCATATCTCACCTCTTACCTTTCCCTTAAAAGCTCTGATGCAAGCAGCCTGTAGCTTTCCGCTCCCCTTGAAGACGGATCATATATCGTTATGGGTTCTCCGTGAGACGGAGCCTCCGCCAGCCTTACATTCCTCGGGATCACGGTTTCAAATATCGGAGCCTTAAGGCTCTGCCTTACCGACTGTATCACCTGATCGCTCAGATTTGTTCTGGCGTCGTACATGGTGAACAATATACCGAATATCTTTAACCTCGTATTCAGCTTCTGCCTTACTATTTCTATGGTATCCAGCACCTGGCTCAATCCCTCAAGAGCGTAATATTCGCACTGCACCGGTATTATCGCTCCGTCTGACGCCGTAAGGGCGTTTATCGTAAGAGTTCCGATGGAAGGAGGGCAGTCGATAAATACAAAATCATAATTTCTTTTAATGCCCTTTATCGCTTCCTTAAGGGTCTTCTCTCCGTTTTCTATCTCATGCAGCTCTATCTCCGCACCGGAAAGATCTATATCCGCCGGTATCAGATCGACGCCCTCGGAAACATCCTTTATAAGGCATTCCGAGACCATGGCGTTTCCGCATATGAGATCATAGATCGTACGGCCCTCTCCCTCGCCTTCCGGAGCTATGCCGCCCGTGGTATTTCCCTGTGGATCAAAATCCACGAGCAGCACTCTCTGTCCAGCCTCCCCCAAGGACGCGGCAAGATTAATCGCTGTCGTGGTCTTTCCGACCCCTCCCTTTTGATTTATAAGTGAAATGACTTTTGACATTCTTTATGCTCTTCTCCGTAACCTGAAATATCTTTCCGAAAAAGACAATCGTTATAATATCATATCGACGTGTATGTTTCAAATAAGTCCTTATTTACCCATGCAGAACTTTGAAAATATTTCATTGATAAGGTCCTCTCCGACCTCTGCTCCGGTTATCCCGCCGAGCGCCCTGTAAGCAGACATCATATCTATTGTAAGAAAATCCTCGGGCATTCCCGAATCTATCGAATTAACAACTTCCTTAAGCGATGATCCCGCTTCCTTTAGCAGATTCACATGCCGTACCGAGGTTATTACAGTCTGGTCATTATACGAAACATCACCGGCGGAGTATAATTCTTCTATATGTTTAAAAAGCTCCTCTATGCCGGTCCCGTTTTTTGCGGAAATGCTGAGACAGTCAGCATTCTCATTCCGGCTCAGGCTTACTATGTCATCTGCCGTAAGTTTCTGAGCCAGATCCGTCTTATTAAACAGATATATTATCCTTTTGTCAATACCGTCGATGCTCTTGAATATTTCAAGATCCTGCTCATCCGGTCTTTCCGACGCGTCAAGCACGCACAGTACCAGATCGGCTTTTGCGGCACTGTCCAGCGCTCTCCTTACGCCTATGCTTTCCACAGGATCGTCAGTTTCCCTTATTCCGGCGGTATCCATAAGATTTAATGATATGCCGCCTGCAGAAACGGTCTCATTTATCGTATCCCTTGTGGTTCCCGGTATCTTGGTGACTATCGCTCTTTCTTCACCGAGCATGGCATTTAAAAGAGATGATTTTCCCGCGTTAGGTTTCCCTATTATTACAGTGTTGATCCCTTCCTTTACTGTCTTTCCGTAACGATAGGAGTCTATCATCCCGTTTATTTTTTCAAGCAGTTCCTCAAGCACCGGCTTCAGGCTTTCTGAAAATCCTTCAAGGGTGTAGTGCTCGGGATCATCAAGAGCAGCCTCTATGAATGCGCACTTTTCAAGTATGGTATCTCTTACGGCATTGATCATACTTGAAACGCTTCCCTTAAGCTGTGAAGTAGAAGCCGTGATCGCACTGTCATTTTTTGCTGATATTATATCCGCCACTGCTTCGGCCTGGGAAAGATCTATCCTGCCGTTCAAAAACGCCCTTTTTGTAAATTCACCCGGGTCTGCCGGCCGTGCCCCCGCCGCTATGACAGCCTCAAGGATCCTTTTCATCATGAGCACGCCCCCATGGCAGTCTATCTCTATTGTGTCCTCGCCGGTATAGCTTCTCGGCCCCTTCATATTTATCATCAGGACCTCATCGGATGTTTCACGTGAAACATTTATAAAGCCGTAGTGCACCCTGTGGGTTTTAGTAAGATCAAGCGGTCTTCCCGACCCCGTAGTGAATATTTTCCTGATTATTTCATAGCTGTCCGGCCCTGACATCCTTACAATGCCTATACCGGACTCTGTAAGTCCCGTTGCTATGGCGGCAATAGTATCGTCCAGCATTTTCTCCATACCTGTAGTAATGATCTTATGATTATATTATCGGTTCCCTTGACGGCGTTCCGGCCTTTCGAGGATATTTTGCAGGAGACGCCTTTTCCTTATTTATAAGGATAATGCTTCTCTTCATATCCGTGCCTGGAAGCTCAAAGTCGGCGCATTCGGTTTTTCCTCCTCCAAGCAGCTTCACAGCCTTTTTTGCGTTATTAAGCTCATCCTCATAATCTCCGGATTTATATGCGGCAAATACCCCTCCTGACTTAACAAGAGGAAGGACGTATTCTGACAGCACGTTCATCTGAGCCACGGCTCTGGATACGGCTATGTCAAATTTCTCCCTGTATTTTGAGTCCTGGCCTATATCCTCTGCCCTTCCGTGAAGCGTCCTGACAGATTTAAGCCCAAGCTTTTCTATTACCTCATCAAGAAACGTAAGCCGTTTCTTAAGAGAATCAAACAGTATGATATCTGCACCCGGAAAAGCTATCTTCAATATGATGCCAGGCATTCCGGCTCCGGTACCCACGTCGATCAGCTTTATTCCCTGCGTGCTGAGCTTATTTTTTATATCTGATCCTGCCTTTATTATCGCAAGACTGTCTATTATATGCTTCTTAACAAAATCCGCTTCCTCCGTGATGGCTGTAAGATTCATAACTTTGTTTTTTTCTATTACCATCCGGTAATACCCGTAAAGCAGCTCCTTTTGTTCATTTGAAAGCTCAAGCTGCAGACTGCAAAGGCCAGGGTCAAGTTCTTTTAAAAAGCTCTCAGTCATATTCGTTACCTGTTTATCCCAACTTAACTTATACCGAATTGCATCATAAATATATTATTTCCTGACAGGATCATTTTTGATCTGTTCAAGATATATAAGGAGCACCGATATATCTGCCGGTGAAACTCCTGATATGCGGCTTGCCTGCCCCACATTTGCAGGCCTTATCCTTGACAGCTTCTGTCTTGCTTCGAGCCTGAGGCCTTCGATATTATTATAATCTATGGATTCCGGAATAAGACGCCCCTCCGTCTTTTTAAATCTCTCCACCTCATGCATCTGCTTTTCGATATATCCTTCATACTTTATCTGGATATTTACCTGTTCCCTTACTCTCCACGAAAGCTCAGGCCTGTCCTCATCTATCTCCGACAGCATATCGTAATTAAGCTCAGGCCTTTTGATCAGGTTCGCGAAGCTTACTCCATGACTGTCTGAAAGCTCGGCGGATCCATGCCTTGCAAGAAATTCATTTATCCTTGGATTGGAGCCTGCGATCTTGTTCTTTATCCTGACGATCTCAGCTTCTGTCTGTCTTTTCTTAAGAAGGAATTTTTCATACTCCTCATCTGAAACAAGACCTATATCATGTCCTATTTCTCTAAGTCTTAAATCGGCGTTATCCTGCCTTAACAGGAGCCTGTATTCCGATCTTGAAGTCATCATCCTGTATGGCTCTGTGCTTTCCTTTGTTACAAGGTCGTCTATCAGCACCCCTATGTACGCCTGAGATCTGTCCAGGATAACTTCCTTTTTTCCAAGCACGGAAAGGGAAGCGTTTATTCCTGCCATAAGGCCCTGTACCGCAGCCTCTTCATAGCCTGATGAGCCGTTTATCTGTCCTGCGGCATAGAGACCGCTTATATCCTTCGACTCCAGCGTAGCCTTAAGACATGTTGCATCTATGCAGTCATATTCTATGGCGTAAGCGTTCCTCACTATATCGGCATGCTCAAATCCGGGCATCGTACGTATCATTGCATACTGAACGTCCTCTGGCATGCTGGAGCTCATGCCTGACAGATATACCTCGTTCGTATATAAGCCTTCAGGCTCAACAAATATCTGATGCCTTTCCTTATCCGGAAATTTTACTACCTTATCCTCAATGGAAGGGCAGTATCTCGGCCCCACACCCTTTATTTCCCCTGAAAAAAGAGGCGATCTTGATATGTTATCACGGATTATTCTGTGGGTCTCCTTATTTGTATACGTAAGATAGCAGCTTATCTGGTCTCTTTCAAGGTCCTCGGGCTCATTTGAAAATGAAAAAGGTCTGATAAACTCGTCTCCCTTTTGCTCCTCCATTTTTGAAAAATCAACCGTCCGGCCGTCGACCCTTGCCGGAGTCCCGGTTTTAAATCTCCTTACCGGAAGACCGATGTCGATCAGCGAAGCCGTAAGGCTGTTGGCCGCCTTAAGACCGTTGGGACCAGTATTTTCACTGACCTCCCCGTATATACATCTTGCATTTAAATACACTCCGGTACACAGAACCGCCTTTTTACAGTAATATGTGGCTCCGGAAACTGTCTTTACCGCCTTTACCTTCTTTTTGCCATCAGAGGATATATCTGTCACTATCTCTGCTACTTCCGCCTGCTTTATGGTAAGATTTGGAGTATTTTCAACAGTTTTCCTCATCTCGCGGACATATCCCTGCTTATCCGCCTGGGCTCTCAGACTGTGGACTGCAGGTCCCTTGGAGACATTGAGCATTTTGGTCTGTATAAATTCCTTATCAATATTTTTGCCCATCTCTCCGCCGAGAGCGTCGAGCTCGCATACAAGATGCCCCTTTGAGCTTCCTCCTATATTTGGATTACAGGGCATCATGGCAATATTATCCACGCTTACGGTAAACATAACGGTCTTAAGGCCGAGTCTTGCCGAGGCAAGGGCCGCCTCACAGCCTGCGTGTCCGGCTCCTACGACAGCGATATCAAAATTTTCTTCAATATTTTTTATCATGATATATATTCCGATGCGGCCTCAATATTAAAATATACTGTCATTGCCGCTGATAAAGAGAAAAACAGCTGGATAATATTTAATATCCAGCTGATAATATCATATACTAATGTTATCTGGCATTCCTTTTCTTAACAGGACAGATCACAACATGCCTGTAAGGCTCCTCGCCCTCGGATCTTGTTATTACGTCCGACTCGCCCTGAAGCACTGAATGTATTATCCTTCTTTCATAGGCATTCATAGGCTCCAAAACTATAGGCCTGTTATTTCTCCTGACCTTTCTTGCCATATTTATGGCAAAGGTCTCAAGGGTCTCCTTCCTTCTTTCACGATAGTTTTCAGTATCGAGCTTTACCCTTATATATCCGCTCTGATGCTTATTTACTACCTGGCTCGTAAGGTACTGAAGAGCGTCCAGAGTCTGGCCTCTCTTACCTATGAGTATTCCCATATCATCGCCGGAAAGATTGATGATGAGCTCATTTTTTTCAGCGTCATATTTACTGCTGTAATTTATATTCATCTCCATGCTGTTAAAAAGGTTCTGGAGGAATATCCTTGCTCTTTCACCCGGATCCTTGTCGGATGACGGCTCATTTGTCCTTATTTCATTATTTTTCTGGACTGGCTCATCCTTAAGTATTTTTTCAGGCTTTGCCTCCAGAGCTTTGACAGGCTCAGAAGCCTCCGCCTTCCTTTCATTTCTTAAGGACTTTTCATCCTTTACTTTATTAACGGTCTTTGAAACCTCTTTTACATCTTTTACCGGAGCATTCTTTTTATTTTCTGAAGGAGCTGCTTTTGTCTCTTCTTTTTTTACCTTGGCGCTTATTATATATGGCTTTGCTCCAAACCCAAGTCCTAAAAAACCGTTGTTTCCCTGGGATACAACGCTGTAGTCAAGCATGTCGCTTGGTACTCCAAGCTCAATGCACGCCTTTGTTATTGCCTCCTCCAGTGTTTTTGCCGAAATTTTTATCTCTTCCATCACAATTCTCCGCCGTTACTTCTTTTTACTCTTTCTCTCCTCATACTGCTGTACCATATTTGCTCTGTCAGCAATAGAGTTCGTTACATAATAACTGTCATTTTCGGATACTCTTTTTTTGGAAGCCGCCTGCTTTGCCTCAAGCGCTGCCTGGACCCTCTCATTTCTCTCCTGAAGCCTCTTAAGGTTATCCTGTGAAGACTTTTCGTTGATAGGAGGAAGCCCCTTCTTCGCCCTCTTTGCATTTACCTTATCAAGGTTCTCCTTAACGAGATCATCCACATTCATCTTATTGAAATGCTTATTGAGCAGATACTGCTGAAGTCCCATAATTACTGATGAAGCTATCCAGTATATTCCGATACCGCTGGCAAAGCTGAAACAGAAAAATACTGATATTATAGGCATCATTATATTCATGCTCTTCATGGTGGAGGCGGTAGGATTATTTTCATCATTCATCATTGCCGATCCGCTTGCCGATGATATTATCTTTGTGGATATATACTGTGAAAGTCCGGCAAGTACAGGGATTATCCATGCTTTTATTGAAAGCATGCCATACGCTCCCGGAGATGTGGCAAGATTTATACCGAGGAAATTGTTCATCTGCTCGATATACTGATAATTATTGTTGATGGCGTCGGCAAACTGAGAGAAATTGTTAGTAAAGTCAGTCCACTGAGCCGGATTTAAATGATAAAGGAAATCAATGATATTATCTGTGGTAGCTATTATACCGTCCTTTATCCTTGACTGTGTTATTACATTGGTAAGAGCTTCGCTGCTGTGAGCGAAGGTATTTACGGCCTCTATGGCTGAAGCTCCTCCAATGGCGTCAACTATATTCTGGAAATATATCTTAACTGATCCTACATAGGCAGGAATATTAAGTATTACCTTATACAGGGCAAAAAGTATAGGCATCTGTATGATAAGCTGAATGCAGCCTCCGGTCATGCTGACGCCGTATTTTTCATAAACGCTTTTTATCTCAGCCTGCATCATCATGGCTGATTTCTGGTCTGATTCCTTACCCTGGTATTTTTTCTGTATTGCTGCGATCTCAGGCTGTACAACCGACATCATTTTCTGTGATTTGGCCTGCTTATAGGATAACGGAAACATGATTATCCTTGTTACTATCGTAAATATGATAATGCAGACTCCGATATTGAATATACCGAAAGATGAGGTTATCTCAAAGATAAAGCTCATTATCATGCCCATTATGTCAACTATCCAGCTGTAGACGAGACTTATAACGGGAATATTTCCGACTGTTCTTGTCAATAATGTAAAATCCAAATTTCTGTCCTCCATGGAAATTTACGGGACCGGATCATAACCGCCTTTGGCGAATGGATTGCACCTTAATATCCTCCATGCCGCCATCAATGAACCTTTTAACACACCATACTTTTTAAGTGCCTGAACGGCGTATTCAGAACACGTAGGTATGTATTTGCAATGGGTATAGACCTTGAGCGGACTTAAATTCCTCTGATAAAATCTGATCATTTTTATTAATGCGTTTTTAATCATTATTTTATCCACGCCCATTCATCGGATAATTTGGATCACGGCCTAAAATAAATATAACAAAAAGCACATTAGATCATGTATAATGTGCGCTTGTCCCGCTCCTTTAAGAAGCCGTAACCAATATATTATGATCCTTCAGAAGCTTAAGATAATCTTTTTCAAGCTTATCGTATCCTGCTTCCCCTGCCGATCTTCTGGCAACTACGATGATGTCTTTTCCCTGTACTGTCCTGTAATTGTTTAATCTGAATATCTCTCTTATCCTTCTGGAAAATGTGTGCCTTACTACGCTGTTGCCTATCTTTTTTCCAGCTGATATACCGAGACGGTTTCCGTCCGTTCCATTATCATCTATATACATGACAAGGGATCCGTATGCTTTTGAATTCCCTTTTGAATATATTGATCTGTATTCACTGTTTTTTTTGATTGACGGAAATTTTTTCATAAAATTCTGCCGGGAATAAAAAGAGCCGCTTTATTGAAGCGGCCCATAAACGCTTTTGGATCAAACTGTGAGCTTAGCTCTGCCCTTAGCTCTCCTGTTGGCTAAAACCTTTCTTCCGCCTGCGCTGCTCATTCTGGCTCTGAAACCATGAACCTTGGATCTCTGTCTCTTCTTAGGCTGAAATGTCATTTTCATGATCCGATCACCTCCTACCTTAATAATTTGTCGTACAGATAAAACATCTTATGTATTATATATATCCAAACTAAGCTATGTCAACAGCAAAGTTTTTAAAAAAGCCTTATTTTATGCCTGTTTTAAATACTCAGCCGTGTTGATAACTTTATACTCATTATGGATTTATCAACATTTTTCATTGAAATAAACAGTGTTTTAAAGTAAACTATAAGAGCTGATTTTATATATATTTATATAAGGAAGAAACTGTACATTAAACTGATAATTATCCTCATGTATTTTCCCTGGGAGATTGTTGATAAATGCAGGAATTAGACATAATCAAAAATAAATGGAATGAGATACTTCTGTTCGTACAGGATGAGATGAACCAGCTGGATATCCAGTATGAGGTATGGCTTAAGCCTCTTGACCCGTACGCCATAAAGGGAAGGACTCTCTATATTACCACAGGATTCAACAATGAGAGCATGATAAAGATGCTCATTAAGAAATACTATGAGATCCTTAAGACCTCCATCAATATCATTGCCAAAACAGATCTTGATATAAAATTCATTTCAGAAGAATCTAAGGAATATATAGATAATCTAAGTGACTCAGCATCTGAGGATACAAAAGACAACAAGGACCGCGATCAGTCGCAGCCTGATTTTAATGAGCTTGTTAAAAGAAACGGGCTCAATCCAAAGTATACATTCTATTCATTCGTATGCGGCAAATCCAATGAGCTGGCTCAGGCAGCCTCTCTTGCGGTTGCAGAAAATCCAGGGCATGAGTTTAAGATACTTTACATACACGGAGGCGTGGGTCTTGGAAAAACACATCTGATGCACGCCATCGCCATTTACATACTTAAAAACGACCCTGACGCCAGGATCATTTATACCACAATGGAGAATTTCACCAACGAATACATAACCTCCATCAAAAATAAAACGACTGAGGAATTCAGGGACAAATACAGGACAGCCGACGTTTTATTAGTGGATGATATCCAGTTTATAGCGAATAAGGAAGGAACTCAGGAGGAATTCTTCAACACTTTTAATACACTTTTTAATAATAACAAACAGATAGTTATTTCTTCAGATAAGCCTCCAAAGGATATTAACAATATCGAGGAAAGGATAAGGTCAAGATTTGAGGGAGGCATGATAGTTGATATACAGCCGCCAAATTTTGAGACCAGGATGGCGATCTTAAGAAAGAAGGAAGAGCTTGAGGGCTATAACATAGACGACGAGGTCCTTAAATACATAGCTACAAATATCAAATCTAATATACGTACCCTTGAGGGAGCACTGCAGCGTATAGTATTCCAGTCAAAGCTTGAAAGGACTCCGGTAAATGCCGAATCCGCGGCGCGCATCCTCATCAACGTTATTAAAAATGAAAACCATACCGATAAGATAACTCCTGAAAAGATCATCTCTGTTGTTGCCGAGCATTACCAGCTAAATGAGAGAGATCTGATATCCTCAAAGAAAAACAAGGAGCTGGCTTATCCAAGACAGATAATCATGTATCTTTGCTGTGAAATGACCGAGGAGACCCAGAAACGCATAGGAATGGCTCTTGGAGGAAGGGATCACGCCACTGTCATACATGGAAGGGACAAGATAACAGAGGATATTAAAAAGGACGATAAGCTGAAAGCGGATATAGACATACTTAAAAAGAAACTTTCTCCATGATGCCGGTAAAATATCTACCATAATTCAACGTTGGCATTGTTGATAACTCTTATGTAATAACATCAAAAACGTTGACAGCATGTTAATAACCTGTATTTTATAAACATTAATTATATATGATTATATAAAATTTATAATTTTAAACGGAATATGAGCGTACTTATTATCCTGCTGATCTCCTTTAACAATCTGCCGATACATTTTCCACATACCGGTAAACAGCATGAAATCATTATATAAGTAAGCTCCAGGACACTTTTTAACAATTCAACACTGCTTATATATTATTAATACTTAAAATATATAAATAATATGGAGGATCATCATGATCATTAATTTCGATAAAAATACTCTTATGAATGCCATCAATATCGTTTCAAAGGCAGTATCAGGCAAAACCACCATGCCGATACTTGAATGCATACTTTTAAGGGCAAATAACGGCCGCGTGATACTTACGGCAAATGATACCGAGCTTGGAATAGAAACGATCATATCCGATAAATGTGAGATATCCGAGGAAGGGAGCACGGCAATAGACGCCAGGCTTTTTGCCGATATCGTAAGAAAGATCGATGATGAAGGAATGATCAGATTTAAAACTGACGGAAATATCGTGGAGATAACTTCCGCAAGCTCGGAATTCAAGATCCAGGAAAGGGATCCGGATCAGTTCCCTCTGCTCCCAAGGCTTTCTGAGGAAACGTCGGTGACTACTTCTCAGTTTACATTAAAGGAAATAATTAGGGATACCATTTTTTCCATAGCTCCTAACGATTCCAATAAGATGATGACAGGAGAGCTTTTTGAGATAAAGGGAAAAAGGCTTAAGGCAACTTCCCTTGACGGACACAGGATATCAATAAGGACCACTGAACTCAAAAAGGAATACGGAGACCTTAAGGCTATAATCCCGGGCAAGACCCTGATAGAGATATCAAAGATCCTTGAGGACGACATGGAAAAGGATGTGGATATCTTCTTTGATAAGGACTATATAATGTTCAAATTCGGAGAGACGGTAATGACCTCAAGACTTATCGACGGGGAATATTTCCGTATAGATTCCATGCTTTCAAATGATTATGACACAAGGATAACGGTCAATAAAAAGCTGTTCCTGGATCATATAGAAAGATCCACGATACTTTTAAGGGAGACGGATAAAAAGCCTCTGATATTGAACATAAGGGACGGTGAAATGAATTTAAAGCTTAATACCATAATGGGAAGCTTAAATTCACTGATACCGGTAAATAAGACCGGAAATGATCTTATGATAGGCTTCAATCCTAAATTCATACTTGATGTATTGAGGGTAATAGATGATGAGGAAGTATCCCTGTACATGACAAATCCAAAGGCTCCGTGCTTTATAAGGGATGAGGAAGGAAGATACATTTACATAATACTTCCTATCAATTTCAACCCTGCAGCATATTGATATATAAGAAATGCTTATAGATTCAATTGAGCTTGAAAATTTCAGAAACTACGGATCGCTTAAGCTTGATCTTGACGGCGGCATCAATATATTCTGCGGAGACAACGCTCAGGGAAAAACAAACATACTTGAAGCCGTATATCTGATCTGCACCTCAAAGTCACAGAAGCTGTCAAAGGACAGGGAGATGATCAGGTTCGGATGCGATGAATCTCATTTAAAAGCGGTTATCCTTAAAAACGAGATGCGGTACCGCATAGACATGCATCTCAAGAGAAATAATTCCAAGGGCATTGCCGTAAACGGGATCCCGATAAAAAAGGTCAGTGAGCTTTTGGGTATAGCAAATGTTGTCAGCTTTTCACCTGAGGACCTTAATATTATAAAAAACGGGCCTTCCGAAAGACGGAGATTCATGGATCTTGAGCTTTGTCAGCTTAACAGGATATATGTCCACGATCTGATAAGCTATAACAGGGTGCTGAATCAGAAAAACAGGCTCCTTAAAAATCTTCAGTTTGACAGATCGTCAGAAGAATTTCTGGATATCTATAATGAGCAGCTTATAAAATACGGCTCAGAGATAATCTCACTAAGGAGATCCTTTGTAGAAAAGCTTGATCATCTTATAAGGGATTTTCATTCTGATATAACGGGAAATTCAGAAAGGCTTACCTTGAAATATGAGCCTGATACCACTGAGGAAAGCTTTTATGACGACCTTGAAAAGCACAGGGATAATGAGCTTAAGAACTGCTTCAGTCTGGTAGGTCCTCATAAGGATGACATAAAGTTTACCTTTAATGACACTGATCTGAGGCAGTACGGCTCCCAGGGACAGCAGAGGACTGCGGTATTAAGCCTTAAGCTTGCGGAGATAGCCTTTGTGGAGGAGGTATCCGGAAACAGGCCGCTGCTTCTTTTGGACGATGTACTGTCTGAGCTTGACAGAAACAGGCAGAATAAGCTTTTAAATTCAATAAAGGATATACAGACACTTATAACATGTACAGGACTTGATGATTTTGTTGAAAACAGGTTCCGCATGGATAAAGTATTTTTGGTAAAAGACGGATTAGTAACAGCTAAATGATCGGGAGAGTTGATATGTCGGACGATATGATACGTGAAAATAATGATAATCTTGAGGATATAGAGAGATCCTTCGAGGTAAATAACGGACACAACAGCGACGATTATGATGCCTCGCAGATACAGATACTTGAAGGACTTGAAGCAGTAAGAAAGAGACCTGGAATGTATATAGGTTCAACAAATGCTTCAGGTCTTCATCATTGCGTTTATGAGATCGTTGATAACTCAGTTGATGAGGCTCTTGCCGGTTTCTGTAAGAATATAGAGATACGCATAAATGCGGATAATACCATAACCGTTATGGATGACGGAAGAGGTATCCCCGTTGATATCCAGAAAAAGGCCGGCAAATCTGCTCTTGAGGTAGTTTACACAGTACTCCATGCAGGAGGAAAATTCGGAGGCGGAGGATACAAGGTTTCCGGCGGACTTCACGGAGTTGGAGCATCAGTCGTAAATGCTCTTTCCGAGTGGCTGGAGGTAAAGGTCTATAAGAACGGCAAAATATATATGCAGCGTTATAACCGTGGAAAGGTCATGTGTCCGGTTACCGAGATAGGCACATGCAGCAGCGAAAGACACGGAACATGCGTTACATTTAAGCCTGATCCTGAAATATTCGAGGTAACTGAATTTGACTATAAGACTTTAAAGATAAGGTTCCGGGAAACAGCATTTTTAACAAAGGGACTCAGCATAAGGCTTATAGATGACAGAGAAATAAAACATGACAAGACCTTCTGTTATGAGGGCGGCATAAAGGAGTTCGTGGAATACTTAAATAATGCGAGCTCTCCTCTTTATGATAAGGTCATATACTGCGAAGGCATCAGACAGAACATATTTGTTGAAGTTGCGATGCAGCACACTGACGCTTATACGGAAAATATCTATACCTTCGTCAATAATATCAATACTCCGGAGGGCGGAACCCATCTTACGGGATTCAGGAACGCCCTTACAAAGACCGTAAATGATTACTGCAGGTCAAATAAGCTGTTAAAGGATAATGACGACAATCTGTCCGGAGAGGATATAAGAGAAGGCCTTACGGCCATAATATCCGTTAAAATAGAGGATCCTCAGTTTGAGGGACAGACCAAGATGAAGCTTGGAACCTCTGAGGCTCTGTCTGCTGTAAGCCAGATAGTTTCAGAACAGCTTACATATTTTCTTGAGCAGAATCCTCAGATAGCAAAGCTTATGTGCGATAAGTCAATATTAGCGCAGAGAGCCAGGGCTGCTGCAAGGAAGGCGAGGGAGATAACCCGCAGAAAATCCGTACTTGAAGGAGCAGGACTTCCGGGCAAGCTTGCAGACTGCACTGAAAAGGATCCTGAAAAATGCGAGATATTCATAGTCGAGGGAGATTCAGCGCTGGGGCCTGCAAAAAACTGCAGGGACATAAGGTTCCAGGCCGTTATGCCTTTAAGGGGAAAGGTGCTTAATGTTGAAAAGGCAAGGCTCGACAGGATATATGCAAATAAGGAGATACAGGGAATGATCACCGCATTCGGATGCGGCATACATGATGATTTTGATATCTCAAAACTCAGATACAATAAGATAATCATCATGACGGATGCGGATGTGGATGGAGCTCATATCGCTACTCTAATGCTCACATTCCTTTACAGATTCATGCCTGAGCTTATAAAGCAGGGACATGTGTATCTTGCACAGCCTCCTCTTTACTATGTCAGAAAAAATAAAAAGCTTTATTACGCGTATAATGATCAGGAAAGAGACATGCTGCTTGAAAAGGTCGGAAAGGACGCCGACGTGCAGCGATTCAAGGGTCTTGGAGAAATGGAGGATCAGGAGCTTTCAGAAACGACCATGGATCCTGAGACCAGGACTCTTTTAAGAGTAAATATGGATGAGGATTCAAAATCAGAGCTGGATCTTACATTTACTACCCTTATGGGAGACCAGGTGGAGCCAAGAAAGCTTTTCATAGAGGAAAATGCAAAGTATGTCCAGAACCTGGATATATGATAATCATAAATTTTGATTTATTTTAAGAGAGATCATATGGAACCTAATGTATACGATAAAATAAAAGACGTTGACCTTAAGGATACTATGGAGAGCTCCTATATAGACTATGCAATGTCTGTAATAGTCTCAAGGGCCCTTCCTGATGTCAGGGACGGACTAAAGCCGGTTCAGAGAAGGATACTTTATGCCGCTCTCAAAATGGGTGCTACAGCCGATAAGAAAACAAAAAAATGCGCTACCATCGTAGGTGAGACCATGGGACATTATCATCCTCATGGTGATTCCTCCATATACGGCGCGCTTGTAAATCTCGGCCAGCCGTGGTCAACAAGATATCCGCTTATAGAAAAACAGGGTAATTTCGGTTCTGAGGACGGAGATTCTCCGGCTGCCGCAAGGTATACCGAGGGAAAGCTGTCAAAGATATCCATGGAAATGCTGGATTCCATCAATAAGGATACCGTGGATTTTACCCCGAATTTCTCTAATGAACAGGGATATGATGAGCCTACGGTACTTCCTGCGAAGATACCTAACATTCTTATAAACGGTACCACTGGAATAGCAGTAGGAATGGCAACGAATATACCTCCTCACAATCTCAGGGAGGTCATTGGCGCTGCCGTAAAAATGATAGATAACCGCATAGAGGAAAACAGGGATACTGATATTGAGGAACTGATGCAGATAGTTAAGGGCCCTGATTTTCCTACTGGAGCCGAGATCATAGGCAGAAGAGGAATAGAGGACGCCTACAGGACCGGCCGCGGAAAGATCCGCATGAGGGCAGTTTGTGAGATAGAGACCATGTCCAACGGAAAGGGAGTGATAATCGTAAAGGAACTCCCTTATATGGTGTTCAGATCAAGAGTGATAGAGAATATAGCGGATCTGGTCAAGGAAAAGAAGATAGACGGTATAACAGCCATAAACGATACCATGGGTAAAAATTCTGATTCCAAGATCAGGATAGAACTCAGGAAAGATGTAAATCCTCAGATAATACTTAATCAGCTCTATAAGCATACTCAGCTCCAGGATACCTTTGGGGCAATAATGCTGTGCATAGTTAACGGTGAACCGAAGGTACTTAATCTTAAGGAAATACTTACGGAATATCTTAAGCATCAGGAGGAGGTCGTAACCAGAAGGACCAGGTTCGATCTTAAAAAGGCTGAGGACAGGGCTCATATACTTGAGGGACTTTTAAAGGCCCTTGACCATATAGATGAGATAATACAGATAATAAAATCCGCGGATGACGCCGAGGACGCTAAATCAAAGCTTATAGAAAAATTTGCTTTTACGGAGATACAGGCCCAGTCCATAGTCGATATGAGGCTGAGGGCACTTACCGGTCTCGAGAGGAAAAAGGTAGAGGATGAATATGCTGAGCTTAAGAAAAAGATAGCATATTTTCTTGAGATACTTGGAGACAGGAATAAACTCCTTACAGTTATCAAAACTGAAATACAGGAGATCGCGGACAGATACGGAGACGACAGAGTAACGAGGATAGTCCATGACAGCGGTGACATCAACGTCGAGGATCTGATCTCAGATGACAGGATGATCATAACCATGTCGCATCTGGGATATATTAAGAGGATGGACGAGGATAATTTCCGTCAGCAGAACCGTGGAGGAAAGGGAATAAAGGGAGCCCAGAACATTGAGGATGATTATATCGAGGATATGATCACCACGACAAATCATCATTACATAATGTTCTTTACCAATAAGGGAAGAGTATACAGGATAAAATCCTATGAGATCCCAGAGGCTTCAAGAACGTCCAGAGGAACGGCGATAGTTAACATACTTCCGCTCATGCCTGAGGAAAAGATAACTGCGGTAATAGCCTTAAGGGAAAGTGAATTTGAAAATGAGGATTCAAATCTCGTAATGGCCACAAAGACCGGAATGATCAAAAGGACCTCCCTCAGAGAATATGCAAATGTAAGGAAAAACGGACTTATAGCATGTTCCCTTAAGGATGAAGATGAGCTTATTGAGGTAAAGTATACCGACGGCAGGGAAGAGATCGTCATGGTATCGGCCGGCGGAATGGCAATAAGGATAGCCGAATCAGACATCCGTAAGACCGGAAGGGTATCAATGGGTGTGATAGGAATGAGGCTTAACGGAGGGGACAGCGTCATTGCCATGCAGATAAAGAGTCAGGGTCCAAATCTGTTAGTGGTATCTGAAAACGGTATGGGAAAACAGACCCCATTCGATGAATTCCATGTACAGGGCAGAGGCGGAAAGGGCGTACTTTGCTATAAAATAAATGAAAAGACGGGAAAGCTTGTAGCGGCAAAGCTTACGGGCGATAATACTGACATACTCCTTATAACCAATACAGGAATAATAATGCGTACCGGCATAGAGGATATATCCGTTATAGGAAGAAATACCTCCGGCGTAAAAATAATGAATGTGGACAGGGAAAAGGCTGAAAGGATAGTAAGTATCGCAAAAGCTGCAAGAGAAGAGGATGAGAGAGAAGCTGAAAGCAGCGATAATGAATAAACATCAAAAAAATGTAAAATAAATTTTTTACTATATATAGTAGGAAATTGATACCGAAAAATAATATAAAACGCAAAATATGAAAATGCCCTGAAAAACGTGTGCAAAATCCGTCTTGACAACAAAGATATGTACATTTATAATCCATACTACACGCGTTTGGCAGGAATGCAGAAGTACTCAAGAGGCCGAAGAGGCGCCCCTGCTAAGGGTGTAGGCTGGGCAACCGGCGCGAGGGTTCAAATCCCTCCTTCTGCGTAGAAGATCGAGGGACAAAACCCAAAAGATTTTCAAAAAATAAAAAAACCAGTTGACATGGCTTAGCCGATGTGATAGATTAAATGAGCTGTCGCTGAGGCGGGAAGCCAAAGGAGACAGGGAAAGCACAATAAAAACAGAAAAGGTCAATAAAGGATTAATGCACAAAACCCGAAGATTCCTAAAGTAAA
>CALWLS010000011.1 GCA_944381575.1 uncultured Lachnospiraceae bacterium
TTACTTCGGAATAGCGGTGGGGCGGACTGTTCTGGTCATATTTTTTTATGCTTCTTTACCGTATATGAGCATTATCTTGAGGCATTGAAACACCAACAAAAAAATGTGCCACCGAGAGATCGGTGGCACATTCAGCAGCTTATACATATTTTGTACAATATTATTATTTCCGATAATCAACAGGCTCATTTCTGTTGCCTGAACGAATAGAAATTAACATTAAAGATAACCTTACTCCTCTACCGGTCCCATGGAAAGGGCCTTCTTAGGGCAGGAGCTTATGCACAGCCCGCATTTTACGCATTTTTCACGATCTATGGTCCAGGTCTTACTTTCCCTGTCTACCGTTATGGCTTCCATAGGACATTTCTTAGCGCAGAGCGTACAGTAAACACAGGCGTCGGAGAACAGTACTCCCTCCGGTGCAGCCTCCTTAAAGGAAAGTACCTTCTTAGGGCATTTCTCAATACAGAGCCCGCATTTTACGCACTCATCGTGGTTAACAGTCCAGGTCTTTGCCGCTCTATCTACGGTGATAGCCTGTTCAGGACAGTTCCTCATGCAGAGGCCGCAGAATACGCAGTTATCCACGTCGCAGGCAAGCTTTCCAAGTACCTTTTTCTTGAAGGTCTCTCCCTTAACGATCAGGTCCTCCGGATCTTCCGCTACCATATGGTAGTCCTGGGTGAGCTGGATAGCCTTGGTGCTGCAGAAATCCTGACAGTAGGCACAGAAGGTACATGAAGTAAGATTGAATTCACGCTTTATGTTATAACCGCCGTCGACCTCTTCCACTTCGCGGGTTATGGCCATCGGAGCGCATACCTTGATGCACATGCCGCAGTCTACGCATTTTGTGCCGTCAAAGCTTATCCTGCCTCTGTAGCCCTTCATTCCCATGTCTTCAGGACAAGGGAATTTTTCCGTGCTTGGCTTTTCAAAGAGGTTTCCTATAGCAGTACCGAAAAAAGGGAACATCATTTGCTCATCGCCTCCCTCTTCTTTTCCAGGATCTGGGCAGCCTTGTAAAGGCCTTCCATTATTGCCTCCGGCTTAGGCGTACAGCCTGCCACCGATACATCCACATGTACATATTTATCCAGCGGCCCGTCTATTCCGTAGCTGCCCTTAAATACATTTCCTGACTTAGGGCAGGAACCAACGGAAACCACGCATTTAGGATCCGGCGTCTGCTCGATGGTCCTTATGAGCCTGTCCCTGGACTGTACAGTTATAGGTCCTGACACAACAAGTATATCTGCATGTCTCGGAGATCCCGCAAGCTTGAATCCGAATCTTTCCGCATCATATCTTGGAGTCAGGCAGGCTACGATCTCTATATCGCAGCCGTTGCATGATCCCGTGTTGATATGGAACAGCCACGGAGATTTGGAGGCACTCTTATTTATCATTTTCTTAATCATCAGAATCCTCCTTATAAACCGATCCAGACAAGCACTGCGCTGACGAGCGCAAGGCCGGCCACTACGGTCCAGTAAAACTTGAACAGATGCTCTATCTTGAGCCTTGCGGTAATTGCGTGGGTCGTTGTTATGCACACCAGCATTACTGCTGTTGATATCAGTACAAAAACTATCAGATCCGTAATGACAAAGCCTGTCCTTATCCCACCAAAGAAAAGGGCTGTGAATAAACCTGTCATTATGATCATTTTCATATTGATGCTGAGCTTAAAGAGCGCAAGGGGAGAACCGCTGTATTCCACAAGCGGGCCTTCGCATATCTCATTTTCGGCCTCTGCAACGTCAAATGGCTGTGTTCCTATCTCAGCCGGTATGACCAGCAGCATTGCAACAGCGGCAGGTATCATGCTCCACTCTGTTATAAGCGAGCCGGCCTGGGCCTGATATGCCGAGACGATACCAAGATCAAATATGAGCATGTCTCCGCCCACCTTTTTTGCAACGGTAAGCAGTATTATTACAAGAGGAAGCTCATAGGCCATCATGGTAACCATTTCTCTTGAAATACCTATGCCTGCAAACGGTGATCCGGATGCTGCTCCGCCTACGATCAGCGCCGCTCCCGGTATAGTTATAAGATACAGTATGACTATCATGTCAGCTGCGCCGCCAATGGCCCTGAAGCCCAATATCGGTATAAAGAGCATCACTATGCATAAGCTCACGAAGCTGACCACCGGAGCGATCAGATAAGCCGCCCTGTTGGCAGTAGCCGGAATGATGGTCTCCTTTCCAAGGAGCTTGAAAAAGTCATATACCGGCTGGGCTACCGGAGGCCCGATACGTTTCTGCATGTGGGCTATCACCTTGCGGTCTATGCCGGCCAGCAGCAGGCCCGCGGCTATGGTAAACAGAGCGCCCGGGAATATCAAAATATAAAACAGATATTGTAATATGATCATCATACTCCTCCATCAGCGCATAAACATGAACATAAATACTATTATCACCGCCGCGGCTATCACTACCATGCTGCAGTAATCGGTCATGCGTCCGGTATGTATCTTATCCATGATGTTGTAATATGCCTTGAAATTATGCTTGTATCCCCAAAGCATGTCCGAACCGCTTACATGTGAATAAACCGGTTCCTCTCCGGAGAAGAAGTTGGAGTGCTTTAACGCATCCTTGTCAGTAACCTCGACTACTCTTCCCCTGTCGCCTGAAGAAGCAAGTATCACTATGCAGGCAGCAGCAAGGACCGTAACAAAAAGTATAAGGTATACCACAGGGCTCCAGGAGCTGATCATCACATTGTCCGCAGCCATATTTGATACTCCGGCTGCAGCAGCATATCCATCTCCCATCATGACGTCGATATAGTTAGTCACATTTACAGCGGAATTCACTGCCGGAAGCACGAAATACGATGCAAAAAACTTATATCCCACTCCGGTTATAAGGCAGAGCGCCGATATGATGTACATAGGCACCAGCATTACCTTTGGAGCCTCCGTCACATCCTTATTGGCCTCTGAAAGCTGTCCAAAGAACACCGCCTGGGTTATCTTGACAAAGGAAGCAAGGGTCATCACTGAAACCGTAAGCGCCGCTATGGTAACTATCAGGTAGTAGAAATTGCCGCTTTCTATTGCCTTGGTATAGGCCGCCTGATATATCAGCCATTTTGAAGCGAAACCGTTAAACGGAGGGATTCCGGATATGGCGGCCGCTCCCACAAGGAAGCAGATGGTGGTGTGAGGCATTTTCTTTGAAAGTCCGCCGAGCCTGTCAAGGTCCGTTATTCCGCCGGTCTGATGCAGCACTGCGCCTGCCGCAAGGAACAAAAGTCCTTTAAACAGCATATGGTTTGCCGCATGGAATATTCCGCCGGTAAGGCCAAGGGTCGTACCAAGCCCTACCGCAAGCAGTATATATCCCACCTGGGAAATACTGTGGAAGGCCAGAAGCCTCTTGAAATCATGCTGCTTAAGCGCCATGGAAACTCCAAGGAACATGGTCACCGTTCCAAATGTTGTTATAAGTATCTGCATCTGCGTAAGGTCCATGGCCCTGAACAGGATGTAGATACATCTGATCATGCCGTATACTCCGGCCTTGGTCACAACTCCTGAAAGCACCATTGAGATAGGCGACGGAGCCACTGCATGGGCATCAGCCAGCGGAGTATGGAACGGCACCATGAAGCTTTTTACTCCAAATCCCGCAACTATAAGCCCGAAGGACATCAGCGTGGTAGGCGTGAGCCTTCCCGCAAGCATGGTAGCCAGCTGCGCTATATTAAGCGTATGGCACTGCAGGTATATAAGAGCTATGCCTGTAAGTATGAACCCTGATCCGACAGAACATATCACAAGATACTTAAGGGCAGCCTCAAGAGCGCCGTCCTTATCCGTATTGAAGCCGGTAAGGGCAACGGCCGAGAAGGTCATGATCTCGACCATGATATACATATTGAACAGGTCGCCGGTCATGCAGAAGCCTATAATACTTCCGCAGAGCATCATGAACAGAGTATAGAAATGTCCGAGATGATGCTCTCCCTTCATATATCCGAAGGAATACAGGTTTGACAGCCAGAACGCCGTTATGGCAATAATGGCAAATACAAGGCCTAAGGCGTCCACCTCGTAGCCTATACCTATTGCGTATCCGGCTACCGGCTCCCAGTTACCCATCCAGTAGGAAATGACCCTGCCCTCAAGGATTACAGGCTTAATCAGGGCATATAAAAGTATGAGTACCAGTGTAAATGTCACAAATGTAATGGCGTTCCTTACAGCCTCGCGCTTTGTTCCGAATATCTCGACAAGAAAGGCTCCAAGGAAGAGGCTCATTACGGCAAGGACAGGAAAATGCTGAATCATCCCTTAAGCCTCCTTACGTCATCCACATTTATGCTTCCGTACTTCTTTTTGATCATGACTACTATGGCTAAAGCCATGGCGTTTACGCAGGCGCCAATGACTATGCTGGTAAGCGTCAGTGCCTGAGGCACGGGATCCACGAAAAACTGTGAGGACACCCCGTTTAAAAGGTCGCTCATCTGATATATCGGGACCGATCCTCCATCATTAAAGCCGGAGCTTACTATTAGCAGATTTATGCCGTAATCCGTTATGCCAAGGCCGATTATCGTCTTAAGCAGATTTTTCTGCGTACATACGGTATACAGTCCAAGCACTATGAGCAGGATGCAGGCAATGTAGTTATATATCATCATAGAGATCAGTCCTCCTTGCCTTCATTGATCACGGCTGCAGCCGCACCTGTCGGCGCCGCATCGACAGCTGAGGTCCCGGTCTGAACCTTTTCATCAGTGATAAGATGAGCATGTTCTCCCGGTTTTACCGGTTCAGCTGTATCGGCCGGAGCCATATCCTTATCCTTCTTTACATCGGCTGAATCAGGACCCAGCAGGCCAAGCATAAGTATCAGCAGGAAGCCCACGCCGGTCAGTACCTTATATCCTACGGTATATCCCATAAATGTAACGGTTCCGGCTGAAATAACGTCTCCCACAGCGCCTATGTCATAAAGCCAGTTCCTGCAGAAATTCATACCGGTAAGGATGCCGGCAAGTCCGAGGATAACATATATGCTGGCGCCTATGGCCTCGTTGATCCTCAGTACCTCAGGGTTTACTTCAAGGGCCGTTTCATTATATCCGTAAGCCAGATAAAGGAAAAGTATTGCCGACGCAACGGTAACTCCTCCCTGGAAGCCGCCGCCCGGGCTTATGGTTCCGTAAATGATAATGTATATTCCAAATGTGAGGGCAAATGGAAGCAGTCTGTCTGCCGCACATCTTACGATGATGTTCTTTTCATGAATACCATCCTTAAAATGCATTTTCATTATTCCTCACCTCCATCCTTTTTTTCTTCCTCATGCTTTGGCTTGCGGTATCCGTTTAAAATAACATAGGTTCCTGCAATGGCTGTAAGCAGTATAAAGGATTCACCGATAGTATCGAATCCCCTGAAGTCGAATACGACCGCCGCTACGTTATTGGCAGCCATGGTCTTTTCAAGGTTCTCCTTTACGATGATCTCGGCAACTCCGCCGGCGTCATTTACCGTATAATCGTCAGGATTGTAATAAAGGTCGACTACATCCACCTTTGAGCCATCATAGGTCTCTCCAAGATGCTCATACGCATATCCCACGGAAAAAACTCCGCATACAAGGATGAAAAAGAGAGACAGGATGGTAAGCGCTTTTCTCATTTCTCCTCTTCCTCCTTAGATGTGGTTTTCTTAACGGCAATGACGAATATGACGGTGGAGAGTACCGCTCCCACCGAAGCCTCAGCTATGGCCACGTCCGGAGCCTGGAGTATGACGAATTCCAGCGCCATAAAAGCTCCCGTTACGCCGAGCGCGATGACTGATGACAATGTATGTCTGAAAAATGCCGCGCACAGAGCCGAAACTATAACTCCGGCAAGCACGAGCGCGTTAAGGATAATGACTATGTTCATTCTTCCTCCTCCATTACCATGTCTTCGCCGTATTGATCTATCACCATTTCCTTTTCAGGCTTAACTCCGTGCTTATATGATCCCTTCATGATCGCATGGCTGGATATAGGCCCGGTTATAAGATAAAAGACAAGCATGATCACTAACTTTACGACCATGGCTCCGTCCCCAAGGTAAAAGGCGCAATACAGTATGCCGCCCACGATCACTCCTATGATGCCCATGGTAGTGATCATTCCGCTTGCATGTATCCTGTTAAAGGTATCAGGAAATCTGATCATTCCGACGGTTCCCGCAAAAGCGAAGAACACCCCCATGAATATCAGTATGTCTATAACGATCCTCATAACCTTCCCTCCAGATATCTCGATGTGATAACGGAACCTAAAAAGCCGAGTATTGCCGTTATCAGCGCAAGATCAAGAAATACGCTCCTGCCGCTGTACAGCGCAAAAAGTATCAGCGCCATATCCGTAAGAGCGTCAAGACAGTCAGCCGTCACGGCCCTGTCGGCTGCGCTCGGTCCCTTTATGAGCCTGTAAAACAGGCAGATGGCCATGACTATGAAGCATATGGCAAAGAATAATAGTTCTTCAAAGATCATCCCCAGATACCCTTTACCTTTCTCTCAAACGTTCCTTTTATTATCTCTCCAGCCTCCGCCGGATCCGTAGTCTCAACGTCTATCCAGTGCACATAGTAGTAGGTCTGTCCGTTCTCCTCAACTATGTCCATGGTAACGGTTCCCGGCGTAAGGGTGATGGAATCAGCCACCAGCGCCATGCCGTAATCTGACGATACATCCACCGGTATCTTCACTATACCGGGGTTGATCTTCGGATGCGGCGAAAGTGCTCTCTTTGCCACGTCCACGTTGGCCTTAAATATGGCGACCGGAAGCGTTATGAAAATATAGCCGATCAGATTTACAAGCCTTGCGGGCATCCACAAGTAAAACGGGCTGTCATTTATAAGGAACAGCGAGCTGAACCAGCCTACCAGAATACTTACTATGAGTCCTATAACTATGGACTGCAGTGAAGCCCCTCCCGTAAATACCGCTACTATCTGGCCGGTTATTATCATCCAGAATATAAAACAGAGTATGGCAGTGGATATGATCCCCGGCATCGTTCTTTTCTTGTTCAAGGATGCGACCTCCTTATTTTCCGATCTTATTGCTGATCCTTTCGCGGATCCAGCCTGTTAATCCGTCCAGACCCTCTCCCGTAACCGTTGAGACCCTGAATACCGGAGCGTCCGGATTGGCTTCATTTTCTCTTGAGATCACCCTGTTCTCATCAAAATTAAAATATTTGATCATATCATATTTGTTGATCACGAGGGCGTCCGTCGTTTCAAACATGAGCGGGTACTTTTCCACCTTGTCGTCCCCTTCCGGAACGCTTAAGAGTGATATCCTCAGGTCCTCGCCGATATTGAATTCCGCAGGACATACTAAATTTCCGATATTTTCAACGAATATCACGTCCAGACTCTCAAGATCGAACATAGGCAGGATGTTCTGTATGCTCATCGCTTCAATGTGACAGGCACCGTCCGTCTGAAGCTGCACTGCCGGTATGCCCATTGTGGCGATCCTGTCGGCGTCTATCTGTCCGGCTATGTCACCTTCTATGACGCCTATGGAATAGCTGTCCCTGAGCCTGTTTATAAGCTCTGTTATAAGGCTTGTTTTTCCGGCTCCCGGAGAACCCATGACATTTATCAGGCAGACCCTGTTCTTATCAAGCTCCTCTGTGACCTGTCTGCTCACATCCTCGTTCCATTCGAGGATCTGCTTTACTATTTTTATTTCCATTGGAATTATTCCGCCTCCACACTGTCTATAAAATATTCCCTTCCGGATTCTATGCGGATATTTCTGCTCCCGCACTCCGGGCACCTGTAGCTGCGCCTCGGGATCTCACCGTTATATCCGCAGTCCCTGCAGCTTATGCTGACCGGTACCTTTTCAACGACTATCTTAGCCCCCTCCGCAAGGGTCCCCTTAGAGGCTATGTCAAAATAATAATCTATGCACTCAGGTATAACGCCTGAAAGTTCTCCTATTTTTAATTTGATGGAGATGACTTTCTTAACGTTATGCTTTTTGACCTCGGGCAGCACCGCGTCAAGTATGCCTTCAACTATGACCAGCTCATGCAACTAAGGCCACCTCCGTATTATCTGTCCATGCAGGAAAAGCACGGGTCTATGCTGGCTACGATAAGTCCTGCGTCAGCTACCGTGTTGCCCTTAAGCATTGTAGGCACCGTCGGGGCGTTCTTGAAGGTAGGTACATGTATGCTCACCCTGAGAGGCTTGTCCGTACCGTTTGCCACAACGAAATAGCTGAGCTGACCCCTCGGAGCCTCGTGCCTCTTCATGGACTCTCCCGGCTTTATCACAGGTATCTTAAATCCTAAATTGATCTGTCCCTTAGGCATATCCCTAAACGCCTGCCTGATTATCTTTATGCTCTCAAAGCATTCCAAAAGTCTTACTACCACCCTTGAGAACACGTCGCAGGTCGGATAAGTGCAGACATTAAATTCCAGATCGCCGTATACCAGATACGGAGCGTCCTTTCTTACGTCCACTGCCACATTCGAGGCTCTTGCGTGAGGGCCGATGGCTCCTATCCTTAAAGCATCCTCCGTGGTAAGCACTCCGACTCCCTTTGTCCTTAAGGCGACAGTCTTATCGTTCATGATAAAATCAGTGAGAGTCTTCAGGTCTTCCTCATACTCCTCAAGTCCCTTTAATACCTGCTCGGCCTTGTCCGCCGTTATGTCCTTCCTTACTCCTCCGAACATCGCCATGCCGTAATTGACACGGTTTCCCGTAAGAAGCTCCAGCATGTCCATGATCTTTTCACGGTCGTCCCAGGATTTCATGAACAGGCTGTCGTGGCCTATGTTATGAAGTGCGACTCCCACCCATAATATATGTGAATGTATGCGCTCCAGCTCGCTTATTATCACATTGATATACTCGGATCTCTTTGGAGGCTTTACTCCCGCGATCTCCTCACAGGCCATCACAAAAGCAAGAGCGTGTGAATGGGAACATATCCCGCAAACGCGCTCTACAAGTGTGGTAGTCTGAATGTAGTTTCTCTCCATGGCGAGCTTTTCTATGCCGCGATGGTTATATCCGATAAATATCTTTGCATCCTTGATGTATTCGCCTTCCGTAATGAGCCTTGCATGCACCGGCTCCTCAAGGGAAGGATGATAAGGCCCTATTGGAACTATATAGCTCACTGCTCAAAGCCCTCCTTTTTATATCTGTTCTCTATAAGCTCATCCATCGGGGTAACTATTATGTGTCCCTGACCGCTCAGCATACTGTCCGGAAGGAACAGCCTCTCCGATGTATCAAGCCCCTCAAACTCAAAGCCAAAGAGCTCGTTAAGCTCTCTCTCCGGCCATGCGGCAGCGTCGTCATATATCTCGGAAATTGAAGGCACCTTCCACTCTCCGATAACGGTATAGGACTCTATCACATCCCTTATCTGATACTCATATGAGATGTGCGGTATGTTCTCTCCGTCCAGATAACCGTGTATCATGGACAGGATAACGCCCTCCTTCCTCATGCGGTGAGCCGTAGGTATGATATCCTCCTTTTTTATAGGGATCTTTCTGTAATCCTGCATTACAAACTCTCCTTAAAATATAAAATGAAATCAATCATTCATATGTTATTTTTATAACGAAATTATATCATCTACTTGTTAATCATTTAACTTTTATTTGTACTATTATTGTATTTTTGTCAAAACATTCACGCAGTTTGCAGTTTTTTTTGTTCAATACACACAAATACATCACAAATCACTATTCTGACAGCCATTATTCTTACAAAATTATTAATCTGGCTATTTCCTGATTGAAATTTCAGAACAATGCTGTATTATCTGTATTAAGACCAATAGTACAGTTGGTACAGTTTGATCCGCCTCTGTACTATGGCCGCATATCCTGAGATTGGCGGCTGCTGCCGCTAAAACAGGATAAACATTATGAAAGGAGTAAGCTCGATGATAATACTTGACCAAACCGATAAGCGCCCGATCTACGAACAGATCACGGAACGGCTGTCGGAGCTCATGCTTCGCGGCATACTTGGCGAAAACACGCCCCTCCCGTCAGTCCGGAGTCTTGCTGCGGAGCTTTCCATCAATCCCAACACTGTACAGCGTGCGTACAATGAGCTCGACAGGCTCGGCTTTACCTACTCGATTAAGGGCAAGGGGAATTTCGTGGCGCCTCTGGATCAGATACGTGAGGAACGCCGGAACAGCCTCATGAACGAGATTGTCAAATGCATAAATATGGCAAGAGAAGCCGGTATCTGTGAGGACGCACTGATATACGCCGTACAGAGCGCTTACGGAACTGATGACGATAAAGGAGGCACCAAGGAATGATAGAAGCAAAAGGCCTTACAAAAAAATACGGTGATTTTACTGCCGTTGATAATATAGACCTTACCATAAGCGATTCTTCTCTCTTCGGGCTGGTAGGAACCAACGGAGCCGGAAAAAGTACTTTCCTTAAAATGGCTGCCGGAATATTGAAGCCTGACAGCGGCACCGTCACCATAGACGGCGATGAGGTCTATGAAAAGCCGAAGACCAAGGAAAGATTTTTTTACATCTCGGACGACCAGTACTTTTTCTCCAACGCTGCGCCCGACGAGATAATGAACTTTTACGCTAACATATATCCGGAATTCGACAAGGCAAAATATGATAAGCTGCTTAATACCTTTGACCTTCCAAAAAACAGGAAGATCAACACCTACTCAAAGGGAATGAAAAAGCTCTTATCCATTGTTTACGGCCTTGCTTCCGGAACAAAATACCTCTTCTGCGACGAGACCTTCGACGGACTGGATCCTGTTATGAGACAGGCGGTAAAAAGCCTGCTGGCCTTTGACATGTCCGACCGCGGGCTTACTCCTGTAGTAACATCCCATAACTTAAGGGAGCTTGAGGACATATGCGACCATGTAGGCCTGCTGCATAAGGGCGGGATACTTTTATCCAGGGATCTGGATGATATGAAGCTCAACATCCATAAAGTACAGTTCGTGCTTCGCGAGGGCACCGGGGAAGAAAGCCTGAATGGGCTTGACATAATACTTAAGGAAAGCCGTGGAAGCCTTATCACCATCACGGTAAGGGGTTCCGAGGAAAGCATTGACGAACATTTCAAGGCTCTTGATCCGGTATATTACGAGATCATACCTCTGAGCCTTGAGGAAATATTTATCAGCGAAACGGAGGTTAAGGGATATGACATCAAGAAGCTCATTCTGTGACCTTTTAAAAGAAAACTTCAAACGCAGGATATGGTCCTTTGCCATCACGATGCTGTTTTTCCTGTTTTATTTTCCTATCAGCTCCATGCTGACGGCCGACGGCTATCTTGCAGGCATCGAAACCATGACAGAATTAGAGCTTGCGAGGACGAAGATGTATATCTTCAACGCCTTTAAAAGCCAGCACGGGCAAAGCGGAGGAATAGTATTTTTCCTTATGGTATTCGCCATACTTATGGCCGCGTCGGCCTTCGGATATCTGCATGACAGAAATAAGACCGATTTCTATCACAGCCTTCCGATAAGCCGTATGAAGCTGTACATGGCAAATATAATCAACAGCTTCGTTATAACCTTAGTTCCTTACCTTGTCATGGCTCTTATATCCGCCGGGATAACAGGCGTAAGGACAGGCTACGGCGAGTGCATACCTTATGCCCTCACAAACTTCCTTATAAATTCAGGATTTTTTGTACTGCTGTTTTCGGTTTCAGTCATAGCGATGTTACTCACCGGACACAGGATAATCGGCATACTCGGCACCCTGGTGCTTTATTTCTGGGGAGCTTTCATCATGAGCCTTTTTGCAAACGATCTGATGAGCAGCTTCTTTAGCACATTTTATTCAGAGCCGGGACATTTAAGCTTCCTGCAGCAGTTTGTCTCACCGGTATACTGGTGCGTAAGCTATACCCAGAGCTATGGAGCAGGCTTCAGATCCACCGTCGCACTGCTGGCCGGCATAGTGATCATCCTTGTTGGCTCAAAGATCTATTCAATACGCAGATCCGAGGCAGCAGGCCAGGCCATGGCCTTTAAGCTTACTGAGGCCCCGATAAAGTTTATACTGGTGATTCCTGTGGCCATATTTTCAGGAATGGTATTTCAGTCCATGATCGGCGGCAGCGATTTCTGGGCCATATTCGGTATAGTTGTAGGTGCCCTGCTCTCCCACTGTGTGATCGAGATCATATATAATCTTGATTTTAAGAAGCTGTTTGACCACCGCGCCCACATGCTGGCAGCGCTTATAGTGAGCCTTGGACTGTTCTCCATATACAGGTTCGACCTGTTCGGATATGACAGCTACCTGCCTGATGAGGATAAGGTGGAGTCCGCCGGCATATATTCATACGCCCTGGATCAGATATACGCCACAACGAATGACATAGAGTACGAGGATAATGATCTTACCGTAACATTAAACGAAAACTATATTTCCGATAAGGATGTAGTGGACAGGATGAAGCTCACGAGCCTTGAGGACGTTTACGGCCTCGCTGAACACGGCATAGCGGAGGCCGGCATCTCCCAGGATCCCGACGGACCTGACTGCTATCCAAGGAATGTGCTCCTCGCATGGCATTTAAAGAACGGCAAGACCGTGTACAGGCAGTACTACTTAAACTTCCGTACAGCCCATGATGAGCTTTCCGCCATACATGATTCCATAGAATATAAGGAAGCCATATATCCGGTACTTAACTTAAGCGAGACTGATATATCCGACATAATCGGAGTAAACTATCAGGACGCCCTCGGTTATCACCATATATTCTTTAACGATGATAAGGACGAGGAGCTTAAAGCGGACATAGAAAAGCTCTATAACACCTATACCGGGGAGTTAAAGGGGCTTACTGCAGACACAAGGCGAAAGGAAAATCCAGTCTGCACCCTGCAGTTTAAGAGTACCTACTTCCAGAATATCGCGGACAGCATCAAACATGACAGCGAATACTCCTATTATCTCGACAGGCTGAACGCCATAGGCCAGTATCCGGTATATCCGTCCTTTACAAAAACCCTTGATCTCCTCAGGGAATACGGCGTGAAGCTCAATAACGATATAAACGCAGATGACATCAACGCCATCGTAGTAAGCGCATATTCCGGAACCACGGAACTGTCGGGAGACGGCCTCAGCACCGAATATGTATACGAAGAACCTAAGGCAAATCTTGTTATAAGCGACAAGGATAAGATACAGGAGGTGCTCGACAGTTCATCCTACTACCTCTCCTGCGGATATAACGAGCTGTCTCCTCGCATTTATTCCTTTGACATGACGGCCCATACCACCATGGATTTCTACATTGAGGCAGAAAATGCTGACAAGAGGGATTTTGCGACGATATATGTACTCGACGATGAAGATGGCGAAGCAGCTCCTGCTGAAAGTTCAGAGGCTGAAAGCGACGTTTCCCTTGAGGAAAATGGCCTTGCGGCAGAGCCTGTAAATGTCTCTAACGAGGAAGCCGCAGTATTTGCATACGCTACGGCGGACGCTGCCTACGGCATGGGCTCAGATTCCTCCTACAGGACCTTGAACCTCTATCTTACATATAATAACGTTCCTGATTTTATAAAGGAATATTATGAGATATCGGATGAGTACCTTGAAAACACCTACCTGAGCTCCACCTGGTGATCTCAGATGCATATCTGTCAAAAAGGCCTGTGCGGGATGTCCTGCACAGGCCTTTCTTTTTAGATTTACAGCTCTATATTTAATTACTCAACAGTTACGCTCTTTGCAAGATTCCTTGGCTTATCCACGTCGGTTCCCCTTGCCACGCTTACATAATAGGCAAGCAGCTGTAACGGGATGATGGCGAGGCTTGTTGCAAATATCTCCTCAGTTTTAGGGATATATACTGCAAAATCCACGGCGTTCTCAATGTTATAATTGCCCCTGCAGGTTATACCCATAAGATAGGCTCCGCGGCTTTTGACCTCCACCATGTTGCTGAGCATCTTTTCATACAGCTCATCCTGTGTGGCTATGCCTATGACAAGAGTTCCCTTATCTATAAGGCTTATGGTTCCGTGCTTGAGCTCTCCCGCAGCGTAGGCCTCGGAATGTATATAGCTTATCTCCTTCATCTTGAGACTTCCCTCAAGCCCTATGGCGTAATCCAGCCCCCTTCCGATAAAGAACATATCCTGCTGGTTCGATATCTGCGAAGCAAACCACTGCAGCCTTTCCTTATCCTTTATTATGTCCTGGATCTGGGATGGAAGCTTGTATAGAGCAGCTATGTATTTTTCTGTCTGCCCTGAGTCGATCATACCCTTAAGCTCCGCAAGCCTTACGCCTATAAGATACATGTTGATGAGCTGGCAGCTGTAAGCCTTAGTGGTGGCTACGGCTATCTCCGGACCTACATAGGTGTACATCACATGATCCGCTTCCCTGGCTATGCTGGATCCAACGACGTTGACTATGGCAAGGGTATCTATGCCCCTGTCCTTTGCCAGCCTCAACGCCGCAAGGGAGTCAGCCGTTTCTCCGGACTGCGAAATGATGATGACAAGGGAATCCTTTTCAAGTATGGGATCCCTGTATCTGAACTCACTGGCTATGTCTACCTCCACCGGTATATGCGTAAGCTTTTCTATGGCGTATCTTGCTGCTACCCCGACATGATATGCCGAGCCGCAGGCTACGATATACAGCCTTTTATAGTTTTTCAGTTTTTCGTCATTTAGACCTGTCTGGCTTAAGTCTATCACTCCATCATGTATATACATGTTGAGGGTATCGGTAACGGCTTTAGGCTGCTCGTGGATCTCCTTCATCATGAAATGCTCAAATCCGCCCTTTTCAGCGCTTTCGGCATCCCAGTCAACGGTAACCGGCTCCATCTGGACCTCATCGCCATCAAGGTTATAGAAGGTCACTCCGTCCTTTGTAAGCCTTCCAAGCTGAAGGTTATCGATATAATATACTGTCCTTGTGTATTTAAGGATCGCAGGCACATCCGAGCCGAGGAAAGATCCCTTATCCGAAACGCCTACTATAAGAGGACTGTCCTTTCTTGCCACATATATCTCTCCCGGATAATCCTTGAACATTATGGCAAGGGCATAGGAACCCCTTATACGCACTAAAGAATGGTTTATGGCGTCCACCGGAGTACCTAAATATTTCTTATAGTAATAATCTATAAGCTTGATGGCTACTTCCGTATCCGTATCGGAGTAGAATTTGTAGCCCTTTCTCGTAAGCTTATCCTTAAGCTCCTGAAAGTTCTCTATTATACCGTTATGTACGCCTACGACATTCATATCGTCGCTGTGATGAGGGTGGGCGTTCAGCTCCGACGGTTCTCCGTGTGTAGCCCATCTGGTATGGCCTATACCGCAGGTTCCCTTAAGAGCCATGCCGCCATCGGTCTTGTTAATAAGCTCCTGCAGCCTTCCCTTGGCCTTTACAAGGGTAAATTCCCCCGTCTCATCATTCCTTACGGCAATGCCTGCCGAATCATAACCTCTATATTCAAGCTTGGAAAGTGAATCGAGGATCACCGGCCCCGCTTCCATTACTCCAACATAACCAACTATCCCGCACATTTGCAAATACCTCAAACAGATCCTTTAATACTTTTTACGGCAAATTTGTGTGTAATTATAACACACCGGCCTTTTAAATAATACCCCGCCATAATCTTAAGGATTTATGAATACGAGCTCTTACCTGTCAGAAACGTCTCTGTCTTACCGCCTCATATACGAGAACCCCTGCTGCCACCGACGCATTTAAGGAATCTATATCCCCGAACATCGGTATGGAAGCCGTCATATCGCATTTTTTTCTGACAAGCTCGGAAACTCCCTTTCCTTCATTTCCTATAACGATCCCTAAAGGGCCTTTCAGGTTAAGGTCATACATTATGTCACCGCCCATATCGGCGCAGACGAACCACATGCCCTTTTTCTTTAATTCATCTATGGTCTTTGATATGTTCGTCACCTTGGCAACCGGGGTATAGTTTATGGCCCCGGCCGAGGCCTTTGCCACAGTTGCCGTAAGTCCAACGGCCCGATTCAGCCTTATGATCACCCCATGGGCTCCTGCAAGATTTGCAGTCCTTATGATAGCCCCCAAATTGTGCGGATCCTCTATGCCGTCAAGCACGAAGATCAGCGGATCTTCATTTTTGCTTTCGGCATTTTTAAGGATATCCTCCACCTCAGCATAATTATAGGCCGCTGCGAATGCTATCACGCCCTGATGTCTTCCGCTCTCGGAGATATCGTCAAGACGTTTTTTGGAAACGAACTCCAACTTGGTCTCCCTGTGCTTTTCCGCCTCCCTGATTATGCTTCCCAAAGCATTATCATGAGCTCCCTCCTGTATCAAAAGCCGGTCTATGTCCCTGCCGGACTTAAGAGCTTCCAGGACCGCGTTCCTGCCTTCGATCCTTCCCTCCGTAACCTGTCCCTTTACTGATCCCATATCTGTCACCTGCCTGCCTTTACTATCTCCGTTATGATTATCTTACTGCCATCGACCCTGAACCTTACGTCAAGATCCTTATAGTAGAATCCGTATATCCTGTCTGAATTTCCCCCGCCTTCAAGATCGAATCTCGGCCTGGGGTCATTCTTAAGGATCTTTTTGATCGCTCTGTCATCATCCTCATTGAGTCCGCACCCCTGTATGAGTCCTCCCTGATCCAAAACCTCAAAGTCAGTATCCTCGATCTCTTCAGTAAATCCACCTTTTGCATCCGGATGAGAATCATATGCCGGTATATAAGGTTTAATGTCGTATACAGGAGTGCCGTCCATCATGTCTATCCCGGACACATAAAGCACCGGACCTTTATCACCTATTTCGATATCGTCGAGCCTGAGGCTTGAAAGCCCTATGCTGTTCGGCCTGAAGGGTGACCTTGTGGCAAAAACGCCCATATGCACTCTGCCGCCCAGTCTCGGAGGACATACGGTGGCGGACCATTTACCACGGTGTGCCCTGGAAAAATCCCAAAGCACCCAGATATGGCTGTATCCCTCCAGTCCTTTTACTGCCTGGGGATCCCGGAAGGGAGGTTCAAAAACTATCCTTCCCTTAAGCTCCTCTATTATCCCGCTCTGCCTCGGAAGGCCGAATTTTGTGGGAAGATCTGTATGAATATAAGCTATCGGTTCAATGTTCATAATATAATTTCCAAGTCAGACGTTGACATACTTATATCATCTGTGTTATATTAACTGGGCTTAAATAAGCACAAGCTGGTATAGCACAGGTGGTAGTGCGTCGCATTGGTAATGCGGAGGTCACGAGTCCGAGTCTCGTTACCAGCTTTTTTTGTACCCTGAAACATCAGATGTGAGGCCCTTTTATCAGGCCTCACATTCTTTTTTGAGAACATAGTCCTCTATATCAAGTCCATATCTTTCTGCCATGCTCAAAAGCTCCTCATTGGAGGAAAACTCTATCTCCATAACGTCCGGAGTATCCGGCGTGAATCCCACAAGAGTCGCCGCCATGTATTCATCCTGAAGCGCCTTTTTGAGCCTGGCGTAATCATATCCGGCCAAACTTAATTTTGCCTCCCTGTTATCAGAATCCAAGCTCGTCGTTTACGATTATTACATGAGCCCTCTCAGGGTCATTCTGGAATCTTGTTATAAGGAACTGGCTGCAGATGCAGTTAGGAGATTTGCAGTTCATGCAGGTACCCAGCTCATTGCAAGGCGTCTTGATATTAAAACGCTGGGCGTTTATAGGCGCTGCCACATTGCGGGCACGTTTTACCGCCGAATCCAGATCCTTGGTAATCTTATTGATGCCGACCACAAATATTACCTTCTTTGGCCCGTAGGCTATGGCAGACACCCTGTTGGCATTTCCGTCGATATTTACGATAATTCCGTCCTCAGTCATGGCGTTGGCTCCGGTAATAAAGAAATCCGCATCGAAGATCTCCCTGTACTTATCATGCATCTCCTCCGGAGTTTTTGCCTCCTCGCGCCTGATAAGCTTATAGTCCCCGTTAAGCAGAGCGTCCTTAAGTCCGATCTGATCCACAGAAACTCCTCCGCCGTATCCTACTGAGCTTCCTCTCGGTATTATATTTAAGGCTATCTTTAAAGCCTCCTCCTTGGTCTCTGCATAATATCCGTGCATGTTTCTTGTATTTACTGCCTTTACGACTGTCTGGGCCTTAAGCCTGCCGCATTTTACAACATTTTCATCTCTCATTGCTTTTTCCCCTTCCAGTAAAATAATGCGTTTATTTTGTATTTAAACGGCTATGGGCGCGCAAGCTGCCTCAAGCCATTTTCTCTCCGTTTCGTCAAGTTCTCCTGAAAGCTCGTTAAAGACTGACTCGTGATATCTGTTTAAGAGCTCTATATCCCGTTTTTCCATTATATCGGTTTTGAGACAGGTCTTATCTATCGGACAGAAGGTCATTATCTCAAATCTTAAAAACCTTCCATATGCGCTGTCCATGTACGGTACCGCAAGCAGCATATTCTCCGTGCGTATACCGAACTGTCCCTCCTCATAATATCCCGGTTCGTCAGATATGTACATCCCCTCCGTTACAGGATAAGCGCCTTCGAGCGTCGAGGCCCTGTACCTTATGCCAGGAGGCCCCTCATGGACATTTAAACAAAATCCCACTCCGTGTCCGGTACCGTGATTATAATTAAGTCCTCTCCGCCAGAATACATCCCTTGCAGGCTGATCAAGGGTGAGCCCCGAGGTCCCTGACAGAAATATCTGGTCCGCAAGCCTTAAGTTTGCCATCACCGTAAGTGTAAAGCATTCCTTTTCCCTGTCTGTTAAGCTTCCGCAGCTCCAGGTCCTTGTAATATCCGTCGTACCCTCGGGATACTGTCCTCCGCTGTCCACTAAATATAGCCCCTTTGGCATAATGCTTACGTCCGCCTTATCTGAAGGCGCATAATGCGCCATTGCGGCATTTCCTGCATAAGCTGAAATGGTCTTAAAGCTCTCTCCAAGAAAATCCTTCCCCTTTGACCTCAATTCATGCAGCTTTCTTACGCAGCTCATCTCTGAGAGTCCGGATGTGTCCGCAGCTTGAAGGTCGCTGTCCGGCTCCGTGCACACGGCTATGCCGGCCTTATGTTTAAACCAGTACATGAATCTTGTTACAGCAAGGGAATCCTTATGCTGTGCCGCATGCAGGTTTTTGATCTCCGTAACGTTCTTGCGGCATTTATCAGCCGTCACCGGACACATACCGTGTTTAAGGCTGCAGCTTTTTTCTGCCAGGCTTATAAGCTCATAATTACACCTTGCAGGATCCACAAGCATCGTCCCGCTTAGCTTCCTGATATCCTCATATATCCTGTCGTGATCCCGTACCGCTATTCCGGCCTCCGCAAGATATTTTTCAACATTCCTCCCGCCATTTACATTTTCAGGTGAAATGAAATGCTCAGGATCCGTATAAAGTACCGCTTCCTCCGCTCCCACCAGCATATATGCATAAAATACAGGATTATATTTTATGTCCCATGCCCTTAAATTAAGGAGCCATGCTATGTCGTCAAGAGATGAGATGAGACACATATCGGCACCTGAGGCCTCTATATCCGCCCTGAGCTTTGAGAGCTTGTCCTTAATGCTCCTTCCGCAGTAGCGTTCATCAAGTATCCATATCGGTGAAGATCTGCGGGGAGGCCTTGAAGGCCACAGCTCATCTGCAAGATCCTTCAGCACCACTCTGCCGCCGGCTGTGTCATAGAGCCTTTTTCCATCGCCGTAGGAGAAGCACCTTCCGTCAAAGCCAAGGACGGAATCCTCCCCTATATTATCCTTTATAAAATCAAATATCCCCGGCACTCCAGGCTCGCCCATGCGCATAAGCTCTATGCCGCTTTCAGCAAGCTCCTCCCTGGCCTGTGTGAAATATCTTCCGTCAGTCCAGAGAAAAGCATCTCCCTTTGCCGTACATAAAAGCTTGCCGTCTCCTCCGGTAAAGCCAGAAAATTCCGAAAGCGCATGAAAATGCTCAGAGGTGTATTCGCTTAAATGATCGTCAAGATCAGATATGATATACATATCGATCTTTTCCTTTTTCATCAGATCTATAAGATCCGCCGTCTGTTTTCTCATACCTTAAATCAAACCAAAATGCCTGCAGGCGTTGAAAATGCCGTCATGCCTTATATCGTCGGTAATGTAATCCGCCGCCGCCTTGGCTTCAGGATCGGCGTTTCCCATGGCTACGCCTACCGCCGCCGCCTTAAGCAGAGGTATGTCGTTGTGTGAATCTCCGAAGGCGTAGGTACAGTCCCTGTCCATGTGGTAATACACACAGAGCTTCTTCATTCCTTCCGCCTTTGAATACCCGACCTCAATGACATCCGCCCCAAGTCCGCCGCTGAACGGAAAAAGTCTGACCTCCGGAAAGGCTGCCTCAACTATCGGCTTTTCCTCCGATATATTGCCGGCATAGGAAAGAGCCGTCACCTTGAGCCCTCTTTCAAATATCTGCTCAAATGGCACAAAATGCCTCTCCACTACCTTTTTAAATGACCTGTCGGCCGCAAGCTTTATCTCCGGATTCAAAAAGAAATCCTCATTTCCTATGGACGTTCCTACGCAGTAACCGTGCTCCCTGCAAAACTCATATATACGCCTTACAAGCTCCATGTCCATGGTATGCTCGAATAAAAGCTCATTTCCCACGGTAATCTTGTTGCCGTTATGATGGATTATCGCATCCGGAGCGATCATGTTTTTGTACCTCAGGCTGTAATGGGTATCCATGTCCCGTCCTGTGGAGATCACCACAAGATACCCTGAGGCCTTAAGCATGTCTATTGCCTCCATGGTGCTTTCCGGTATCAGATTAAGCCTGTTATCCAGTACCGTACCGTCAAGATCCATGAATACTATGCCCTTTTTTTCGGATGCTTCCATATGTCCTCCCCGTCAGTTTTTAAAGCTGTGAATAGGCGCAGGGATACGGCCCTTTCTGTTTATAAATCCCTCACAGGAAAAACCGTTGACCTGCATTATAGGAGCATGACCGAGCAGACCGCCGAATACGGCGCTTTCTCCTACTCCCTTTCCGATAACAGGTATCACCCTGACGGCCGTGGTCTTCTGATTGATCATGCCGATAGCCGCTTCGTCAGCGATTATTCCCGATATGGTGGCAGCACTCGTATTTCCTGGAATGGCTATCATATCAAGTCCTACCGAGCAGACACAGGTCATGGCCTCTAACTTTTCAAGGGTAAGGGCTCCGGCCTTTGCCGCATCTATCATGCCCTGATCCTCGCTTACCGGTATGAAAGCTCCGGAAAGCCCGCCCACATAGGACGAAGCCATTATGCCGCCCTTTTTGACCTGATCGTTAAGTATGGCAAGGGCTGCCGTGGTTCCCGGAGCTCCGGCCATTTCAAGTCCCATTTCCGTAAGTATGTCAGCCACGCTGTCCCCGACCGCAGGCGTAGGGGCAAGAGAAAGGTCTATGATCCCAAACGGTATGCCAAGCCTCCTTGAAGCCTCCTGTGCCACTAACTGTCCTACTCTTGTTATCTTGAAAGCCGTCTTTTTTATGGTCTCGCAAAGCACCTCGAAGCTCTCTCCCCTGACCATGGTGAGGGCGTGCCTTACAACTCCCGGCCCGCTGACTCCGACATTTATAACCGCATCTCCTTCGGTCACGCCGTGGAAAGCTCCCGCCATAAACGGGTTATCGTCCGGAGCGTTGCAGAATACCACAAGCTTGGCGCAGCCTATGGAATCCGCGTCCTTTGTGAGCTCCGCGGTCTCTTTTATTATATTTCCGAGCAGTCTTACCGCATCCATGTTAATGCCGGTCTTGGTGGAGCCGACATTTACAGAAGAACAGACAAGCTCCGTCTCCTTCATAGCCTGCGGTATGGATTCGATGAGGAGCCTTTCCGCTTTTGTCATCCCTTTATTCACAATGGCCGAATATCCGCCAAGGAAATTGATGCCTATATCCTTAGCCGCACGGTCAAGGGTCCTGGCGATACTCACAAAATCCTCAGGAGTCCTGCAGGCTGCGGATCCCACGATGGAAACAGGGGTCACCGACACCCTTTTATTTACGATTGGTATTCCGTAATCCTTTGAGATGTCCTCGCCGGTCTTTACCAGATCCTTTCCAAGCGTAAGAATCTTATTATAGATCCTTTCGTTAAGGCGTCCAGGATCAGAATCCATGCAGTCCAAAAGACTGATTCCAAGGGTGATGGTCCTGACGTCTAACTGCTCCTCCTCTATCATCTTATTGGTCTCTTCGACCTCAAACAAATTTATCATATCCGATAGTCTCCGATAGCGTATTTCATTTACTGAATGTCATATATGGCTGTAAAACTTCAGATGCGGTGCATCTTGGTGAATATCTCTTCCTTCTGGGCGAGTATCCTTACGCCTATATCATTTCCAAGGGCCCCAAGCTCGTCCGCTATAAGCCCGAAATCTCTTTTTGCTCCGCTCATATCGGCTATGACCATCATGTTGAAAAATCCGTCCACGATAGTCTGGGTTATATCAAGAATATTTATGTTCTGCTCCGAAAGATATGTGCACACGCGGGCTATGATGCCGACACGGTCTTTTCCTACGACAGTGATGATTATCTTATCCATGAAAATGCTCCCGTTTGATTTAAATTGATTTTAATCTGTTTTTTATTATAGCCTATAGACGGTGGCTGCTCAAGGTAAAAGAAATGCTTAAACGCGGACGTTATCCACGCCCGCGTTCAATGAATGCTTTTTATTATCTTTAATTTGGTTTAATACTGTCATTTATCCGTAAGCCGGATCATTTTACCGGATGAGTCCATCCGAACCTGTCAGGAGCCTTGCCCCACTGAATGCCGGTTATCTCGTCATAGAGCATATGTACCGTCGGTCCGATCTCACCCTTATTGATCTCATACTCCTTGCCGCCTACTTCAAGCCAGCCCACCGGAGATACGACTGCAGCCGTTCCGCAGCCCCAGGCCTCCTCGAGCTTTCCGTTCTCGCAGGCTTCAATGACCTCATCAAGGCTTATCCTTCTCTCCTCGACGTCGTATCCATCCGCCCTTAAGAGCTCAAGTATGGATTTCCTTGTAATACCCGGAAGTATGGAGCCGTTGAGCTCAGGAGTAACGATCTTGCCGTCGATCTTGAACATCATGTTCATGGATCCGACCTCTTCGATGTATTTACGCTCCACTCCGTCCAGCCAGAGCACCTGAGTAAATCCCTTTTCCTCAGCCAGCTCACCGGCACGCTGGGATGCAGCATAGTTTCCGCCGCACTTTGTAAATCCTGTACCGCCTCTTACCGCACGTACATCCTCCGTCTCCACCATGATCTTGACAGGATTTATGCCCTGCGGATAATAGGAGCCTGAAGGTGAAAGTATTATAAAGAACATTGCCGAGTTGAGGGTGTGAAGTCCAACGCTCTTATCAGTACCGATTATTACAGGCCTGATATAGAGTGAAGTCCCCTCTGAATGAGGCACCCAGTCCTCGTCCAGCTTCACGAGGGTATCTATGGCCTGCACGAAATCATCCTCAGGTATCTGAGGCATGGCAAGCCTTGCGGCGGAATTATTGATACGCCTTGCATTTTCATAAGGCCTGAAGGTCTGCACTGACCCGTCTGCCTTCCTGTAAGCTTTTAATCCCTCGAATACTTCAAGTGCATAATGGAGGGCTGTCGTTCCAGGATGAAGGCTGAGATTGCCGAACGGTACTATCCTTGCGTCGTGCCATCCCTTATCTCTGTCCCAGTCCATGATGAACATATGATCTGTAAATACCTTTCCAAAACCTAAATGGCTCTCATCAGCAGGCTTTGGCGAAGGATTAGGATTTCTCTCTATTCTTATCTCCATAGTAATACCCTCCTTAAATCCATATGCCGGACTTTTGTCCGGCATCCTTTGCAATTTCATTATAGGTTCGCGCTCTGATTTGTCAACTGTGTATAACTCAAAAACGTCATCTTAAACATTTTGTTCAGCTGATATAACTCAAAGTTATTTTGAATATTCGTTAAACAGGGCTTTGAATGCAGGCATGGAATCCTCTATGGTCTTTCCCGCCACACAGTAGGATACCCTGACATAGCCGGTGCATCCAAAGTCATCGCTCGGCACTAACAAAAGCTCATGCTTTTTTGCCCTTTCGCTGAATGCCTTGGCGTCAGGCTCAAGGGCCTTTAAAAACAGATAAAAGGCTCCCTCAGGCTCGACATATTCATAACCTATGCTTTTTAGGCCCTCTGTAAGTGTTTTTCTGTTAAGCTCATATTCGGATATGTCAGCCGTGACTCCGATGCATTTTTCAATTACCCTTTGGAAAAGGCTTGGGGGATTGACATAGCCAAGGGCCCGTCCTGCCCCCATGATGGCGGCGTAAACCTCTCCGGCGTCCTTCATCCTGCTGTTTACCGCTATATACCCTATCCTTTCTCCCGGTATGGATAAGGACTTACTGAAAGAGTAGCACATTATTGAGTCTGCATATATGCTTAACGGGCTTGTGATGCTCCTTCCATCGTATACTATCTCCCTGTAAGGCTCGTCGCTTATGAGGTAAATGGTCCTGTCATATCTTTCCTCCGCCTCACGTAGTATATCCGCCATGGATCCAAGATCATTATCTGAAAGCACTGCCCCGGAAGGATTGTTGGGAGAATTGATTATTACCGCTCTCGTCTTTTCACTGACAGCGGCCTTAAAGGCTTCGATATCCACCTTGAAATCCTCTGCTGCCGGCACAACCTTTAGCACCCCTCCGGAAGCCTCGGTGAACACTCTGTATTCCGGAAAGAAGGGAGCTATGACCACGACCTCCTCACCCGGCTCAAGCACGGCCTTAAGTGAAATGGTAAGCCCTGCCGCCGCGCCGCAGGTAACATATATCCTTTCCGGATCGATATCAAGTCCAAACCTGCCGTTTACATCCTCCGCTATCCTTTTCCTTAAGCTTAAGAGCCCTGCTGCCGTCGTATAGGCATGGGGCTTATCCGAGCTGTCCTTAAGTATCTCCGCAACAGCCTCGTCCACGCACTCAGGAACCGGGACGCTTGGATTTCCAAGACTGAAATCATAAACATTTTCAGCACCTATCTCAGCCTTTCTTCTTGCCCCGTACTCGGCAAGTTCCCTGATGCAGCTCCTTGTTTTTCCCCATGCAAGTATTTTTTCAGGAAGCATAAAATTATCTCCTTTTTATAATTCATATCATATATATTGTATATTTTTCAGCATCCGCCCTGCGGCAGCTGACCCTTATCCTTGTTCCCTCTTCGGTATACTCAGTTTCAAGCACCCTCGAATTATCCATAAAATAATTAAGGACGCCGCCTTTATCATACGGTATCAAAAATCTGCATTCAACCTGATCCCCGAAAAGTTTATCCGTTATGACCCCAAGAAGCATGTCGATGGACTCATCGTCCTTTGCGGATATATAGACACAGTCAGAAGGCCTGTTAAGTTCGGGATCTCTCATGCCGTCGGCCCTTTTCGGATACTCTATGGCCGGCATGCATCTGTCTGCCTTATTATATACCATGACTGATGGAATGTGTCCTGCACCAAGCTCCCTTAAGGTATCCTCCGTAACTCTCATATGCTCATAATGATAGGGATCCGAATAATCCACCACATGAAGTATAAGATCCGCCTCCTTTGCCTCCTCAAGAGTGGACTTGAAGGCTTCTATCAGGCCTGCTGGAAGCTTATGTATAAAACCTACGGTATCTGACAAAAGAAAATCGCTGCTTATCCCCGGGCTCACTCTCCTTATGGAGGTATCCAGTGTAGCGAAAAGCATATCTGCCTCAAATACTGATTTTGTATCCTCCGTATCCGGTCTTCCGTACCTCCTCAGCATGGCGTTCATGATGGTTGACTTTCCGGCGTTGGTATATCCAACAAGAGAAACAAGAGGCATCCTCGAGCCTCTGCGTTTTTTCCTCTGGGTCTCCCTTTCCCTGGTGACCTCCTTAAGCTCTGCCCTCAGCTGGGCAAGCCTGTGGTCTATGCGCCTCCTGTCCAGCTCCAGCTTTTTCTCACCGGCTCCCTTGGAGCTCATGGAGCCTGAGGCGCCTCCCTGTCTCGTCAGGGCGCTGGTCATGCCTATAAGCCTCGGTTTTAGATAATTGAGCCTTGCAAGCTCCACCTGCAGCCTTGATTCCGCGGATCTTGCCCGCTTATCAAATATATCAAGTATAAGGGCCGGACGGTCCATGACCGGCATATCCAGCACCTTCTGTACGTTTCTTATCTGGGACGGTGAAAGTTTATCGTTAAATATGACGAGCCCTGCCTCAAGCTTTTCAGCCCGTTCCTTTATCTCGTCAAGCTTGCCGGGCCCGAAATAAAGCGCTGAGTTGATCCTCTCCATGCGCTGTGTGACCTGGCCTATCGGCTCCATGTTACAGGCACCTGCAAGCTCGGAAAGCTCGTCCATGGAATGCTGGAATTCCTCCTCAGTCATTTTATCTCCATGAGGCTTTCCTGACTGGTCCGTCTCATATACTCCCGCAAGGAGCACCCTTTCCTTAACATTTCCCTCAAATATGTCTTTTTCCATAACAAAATGCTTCCATTATGCAGTATCAGCCGCTTTCTGAAGCTAATGTCCAGCAAAGGGCAGATATTACTCTGGTATATTACTGCGATATCACATTATTCCTTTAAATAATATATCAAATTTCATTTTCCGCCGCAATAAATCCGTTTTATTTTAAGTACAAGGCCCTTTTGGATACTCTTGCTACTGTTTTTAATAAATTTTTCTGATATACTCAATTAAATTGTTTTTATAAACAGCAATTTGACATAATAACATTATTTTAAAGGAGGGTAAACCTATGGCTCGAAAAATGAAGTCAATGGATGGCAATAATGCTGCCGCTCATGTTTCCTATGCATTCAGCGAAGTAGCAGCCATCTATCCTATCACACCGTCCAGCCCTATGGCCGATTTCGTAGACCAGTGGTCTGCAAACGGATTAAAGAACATCTTCGGCAATACCGTCAAGGTAGTGGAGATGCAGTCTGAAGGCGGAGCTGCCGGTGCAGTCCACGGTTCCTTGGGTTCAGGCGCACTTACGTCGACCTATACAGCTTCACAGGGTCTTCTTCTCATGATCCCTAACATGTACAAGATCGCCGGTGAGCAGCTTCCTTGCGTGTTCCATGTTTCAGCACGTACCGTAGCTACTCATTCCCTTAATATATTCGGCGATCAGTCAGACGTCATGGCCTGCCGCCAGACAGGTTTCGCCCTTCTGTGCGAAGGCAATGTACAGGAGGTCATGGATCTCTCTCCTGTGGCTCACCTTGCTGCCATTGAAGGAAAGGTTCCTTTCATCAATTTCTTTGACGGATTCAGAACCAGCCATGAGATCCAGAAGATCGCCGTATGGGATTACGACGACTTAAAGGAAATGTGCAACATGGACGCCGTAAGGGAGTTCCGTGAGCATTCCTTAAACCCTGAGCATCCTCACATGCGCGGTTCCCACGAGAACGGAGATACATTCTTCCAGCACCGCGAGGCCTGCAACAAGTTCTATGAGGCGCTTCCTGACGTTGTCGAGAAGTACATGAACAAGATAAATGAGAAGCTCGGAACGGACTATAAGCTCTTCAACTACTACGGCGCTCCGGACGCTGACCGTATCATCATCGCCATGGGCTCCATCTGCGATGTTGCTGAGGAGGTCATCGACTACCTCAACGCCCACGGTGAAAAGGTCGGCCTTATTAAGGTACGCCTCTATCGTCCTTTCAGGGCTGACAAGCTTCTTGAGGCCATACCTGAGACCGCAAAGTCCATCGCCGTACTTGACCGTACCAAGGAGCCGGGCTCCCAGGGCGAGCCTCTCTATATGGACGTAGTTACGGCTCTTGCCAACGCAGGCATCACCGACAGGAAGGTGATCGGCGGACGCTACGGACTTGGTTCCAAGGACACTCCTCCTTCATCAGTATTTGCAGTATACGATGAGCTTAAAAAGGACGCTCCTTTAAGACAGTTCACCATCGGAATCATAGATGACGTTACCAATCTCTCCCTTAAGGAGGATAAGAACTGTCCTAATACCGCTGCTGAAGGAACCATCGAATGCAAGTTCTGGGGACTTGGCGGTGACGGAACCGTCGGAGCAAACAAGAACTCCATCAAGATCATCGGAGACCACACCGACAAGTATGTACAGGCATACTTCCAGTATGACTCAAAGAAGACCGGCGGCGTGACCATCTCCCACCTGCGCTTCGGCGATAAGCCTATCCGCAGCCCATACTACATCAACAAGGCTGATTTCGTTGCCTGTCATAACCCTTCCTATATCACAAAGGGCTTCAAGATGGTCAACGACGTAAAGCCTGGCGGAATCTTCCTTATCAACTGCCAGTGGGATCTTGAGGAGCTCAGCCACCACCTTAAGGCTGACGCCAAGAGATACATAGCTCAGAACAACATTCAGGTTTATACGATAAACGCCATCGACCTCGCCATTGAGATCGGCATGGGCAAGCGCAATAATACCATACTTCAGTCCGCATTCTTCTCTCTTGCAAAGGTAATGCCTGAGGCTGAGGCTATCGGATATATGAAGGAGGCAGCTACCCACTCCTACTTAAAGAAGGGTCAGGACGTGGTAGACATGAACCACAAGGCCATCGACCTTGGAGCTACCGCATATAAGAAGATAGAGATCCCTGCCGACTGGGCAAACGCAGTTGACGAGGACAAGAAGGAAGCCCTCAGAGGAAAGGCAGAGCTCGTTAAGCAGGTCGAGGATCTCTTAGAGCCTATCGACCGCATGGACGGAGACAGTATCCCTGTATCCAAGTTCATGCCGCATGTGGACGGCCAGTTTGAGCTTGGCGCTTCCGCATACGAAAAGAGAGGCGTTGCCGTAACTGTTCCTACCTGGGATCCTGCAAAGTGCGTACAGTGTAACAACTGTTCCTATGTATGCCCTCACGCAACCATCAGGCCTTTCGCCCTTACCGATGAGGAAGCTGCAAAGGCACCGGCTGCCATCAAGATCGCAGATATCAAGGCTGGAAAGGGCAAGGGAGTATATAAGTACACCATGGCCATATCACCTCTTGACTGCATGGGCTGCGGAGTCTGCGTAAGCGTCTGCCCTGCAAAGGCAATAGAGATGGTACCTCAGGAGCAGGAGCTTCCTCAGCAGGAAGTATTCAACTACTGCGTATATGATACTGAGGAAAAGAAGGACATGCAGGATAACACCGTAAAGGGAAGCCAGTTCAGGCAGCCGATGCTTGAGTTCTCAGGCTCCTGCGCAGGCTGCGCCGAGACAAGCTACGCACGTCTTGTGACACAGCTTTACGGAGATCACATGTACATCTCCAATGCTACGGGCTGCTCATCCATCTGGGGAGGACCTGGTGCTCTCTCACCTTACTGCACTAACAAGGAGGGCCACGGACCTGCATGGTGTAATTCCCTCTTTGAGGATAACGCCGAGCACGGACTTGGAATGTTCATCGGACAGAACACAATCCGCAAGAATCTTATCTCAAGGATCGAGGCTATGGCGGCAGGTGATACCACTGATGAGTTCAAGGCTGCAGCTAAGGAATATCTTGATACCGTAAATGACGGATCCTCAAACAGAGCCGCAGCTGATAAGCTCATCGCCGTACTTGAAAAGAACGCCGCTGAGGGCTGCACCTGCTCTAAGGAGATCCTTGAGCAGAAGGAATATCTTGCAAAGAAATCCATGTGGATGTTCGGCGGAGACGGCTGGGCTTACGATATCGGATACGGCGGACTTGATCATGTACTCGCATCACACGAGAATGTAAATATCTTCGTATTTGATACAGAGGTCTACTCCAACACCGGTGGACAGGCTTCCAAGGCTTCCAATATCGGACAGGTAGCTCAGTTTGCCGCATCCGGTAAGGAAGTAAGCAAGAAGAGCCTTTCAGAGATAGCAATGCAGTACGGTTATGTATATGTCGCTCAGGTAGCTATGGGCGCTAACCCTGCTCAGACCATCAAGGCCATAACCGAGGCTGAGGCCTACGACGGACCATCTCTTATCATCGGCTACAGCCCTTGCGAGATGCACTCCATAAAGGGCGGCATGACCAACTGCCAGCTTGAGATGAAGAAAGCCGTTGAGTGCGGTTACTGGAACCTCTTCCGCTACAACCCTGCAGCTGAAAAGAAGTTTACTCTTGATTCAAAGGCTCCTGCCGGAGGATACAGAGAATTCCTTATGAATGAGGCCCGCTACTCAAGACTCACCCGTGAGTTCCCTGACAGGGCTGAGGAGCTCTTCAGCCGCAACGAGGAGGCAGCTAAGGCAAGATATGAGCATCTTCAGAAGCTCATCGATCTTTACGACTGATGCCACGGCTGATGCTGTCTTGAAGATCACCATATATTAGATCTGTCAAAAACAATTAATTACCGGTCCATAATCTGTAAAAAGATAGACCGCAAAAACGAAGAACCGAGGGTTCACATGAGCCCAAGGTTCTTCGTTTTAATATTAAATACAGTTATACAAATGCAGTTTTATAAATGCAGTTTTATCAGAAATCCTTCTGCTTTACGTTAAAGAGCTTTGCTCCGTCAGGAAGCTCCACATCAAGCTTTCTTACCGCCTGGGATACGTTGATAAGGTGTATGTAGTCAACGTTACCGGCAAGGATGTTGTTACCCCAGGATCCGCAGCCTTCTGATACCGCAGGTGAAAGGGCGTTGGTCGAAGGTCCCCATGCGTCCGGCGTAGGCTGGTTGATGAGCACTCTTGCTACCGGTATCTTTTCAGCATAGTACTTGATATGCTCCTCATTATTCGAGAAGATACCTGCCGTATGGCCTATTCCGCCTGACTCCTCCATGTTCTGTATTGCCATGGAAACCGCTTCCTCAAACTTGTCATAGGTCTTGAGTATAACGATAGGTCCCATTATCTCATGGCAGAGTATATCCTCCTTTCCCACTACCGGGGATACCAAAGCTATGATCTTTGTTTTTTCAGGAATATCGAAGCCGGCTGCCTTTGCTATGACATCTGCGTCGCATCCTACAAGGTCAGGGTTGGACTTTCCGTTAGGAAGGAACAGTACCTCCCTGAACTTTGCCACATCCTCTGGCTTATCGAATATCACTACCCCATGCTTCTTTAAAGTTTCATAGAACTTATCCGCAGTCTTTTCCGGATGCAGAAGGAGGTTATCTCCGTCGCAGAGTATTCCGTTATCCGATCCTACTGCTGTTATGGTCTGCTCTGCTGCCGTGTCAAGGTCATAGTCATCGTCAAGGACTACCGGAGGGTTTCCAGGTCCAACTCCGTACGCCGGGGTTCCTGATGAGTATGCCGCCTTTGTAAGTGACGACGCTCCCGTCGCAAGTACAAGGTCGCAGAGCGCCATGAGCTCCTGGCTCTTTGCAAGGGTAGGCTCCTCGATGATCTGTATAAGATCCTCCGGAGCTCCCTCCTCCTTAAGGGCCTCCCTTATAAGATTGACCGTATGGGTGGATGTCTTCACCGCTCTTGGTGCAGGGCAGACGATGACTGCGTTCTTACCCTTCATGGCATGCATGAAGTTGCCGAGAGGAGTTACCGTAGGGTTTGTTGCCGGCGTGATGCAGCCTATTACTCCCACCGGATGAGCAATCTTGATAACGCCTGTCTCCTTATCATCCTCTATGATGCCTACAGATCTCTTATCCTTAAGGTAGTTCCAGAACTCAGTAGGGGTGTCGGTATTCTTTCCTACCTTATCCTCCACGCAACCGAGTCTTGTCTCCTCTACCGCTTCCTTTGCAAGAGGCTTTGCATTTTCATAAATGACCCTTGCTGCCGCAAAGACGAGCTTATCCACGTCCTCCTGATTATAATCCATGATCTTTTCAAGGGCTGCCCTTGATCTGTCTATCATTTCCTGTACATTCATTTTTCTCATCTCCTGTTCATTATATAAAATACGCCGCTCCTTTTTTAGGGGAAGTTATACTGCTGCTGTAAAGAAACGGCGTATCTTAATTACATATAATCATATACCTGCCGCGCTTAATATCAATATATCCAAAGATATATTTTATTATATTTCACGCCTGCAGAGCTTGAAGCTTCCTGATCAGGCCTCATCTTCCTTATAATAAACGCCCTCTCGGATATCTATGGTGTACTTGATATCCAGTTCGTCAGCCCACTTTAAGTACTGCTCTACCTGTGCGTCATCCATCATATCCGAGGAAATGAGCCCCTTCTGGGTTATCATATCATTTACAAAAAGCTTTGTAAAAAGGAACGCTCCCTGGCCCGTAAGATACATTTCGCCGGTCATCTTAGCCTTCTTATAGGAATCAATGATACCTGGAGCCTGTACGTGGAGATCTACCATTACGTCGCGTCCTTTCCTCTTTCCGTATGCCTCGCAGACAAAGGCGCCTCCGTCCTCTATGATGCCCTCATCGATTATTGCCTTTATCTCCTCAGGATCCTTTGGAGCAGGAGGGATATGTGACATGATGAAATCAAACGGTACTATCTCCTGTCCATTGAACATCTCAGGCTCATGATGTAAGAGCCCTGCCTCCTTAAGAGGCTTTGCAAACTCTATGCCGTATCCGCCGTACTTGAAATATGCATTTTTGCAGCCCTTGAAATACTTTTCCCTGTTGAAGCCTATATAGGCAGGCTCGTCATGGGCATGCTCGACTAAGGTTACAGGCTTATAATCATACTCAGGCCATCTCTTTGTTATAGGCCTTGAGAACGGCTTCGTCCTGATATGCTCGCCGTTTTCAAATGCATATGCATCCTCCTCCATGTCGCAGAGGGCAACTACCGGCGACCACCAGTAAGGAATAAATCTCTTGGATAAAACTCCTTCATATACATACATTGCTATCGTGTCGCACTCATCCAGCTCATTTACTGCCTTGCGGGCCATTACGCACATGACGCCCGGAGCGGATCCTGTACCTATGAGAGCTGTCGTGCCGTTGGCTGCAAACTCCTTGCCGTAGGTTTCATACATGCACTTGATACCTGCAAGCCAGCGGTCGTATTCATCCACATCCATGACCTCGGTTATGTTCTCGCAGGCTGAAAGATCCTGATAACAGCATTTATTCTGAATAGCCGCATGGAGTACATTTACTCCAAAATCCAGAGGCATTACGTTAACTATGAGCTCACAGCCCTCAGCCGCCTTTACGATCTCATCCACATTTGCTGCGTTGACCTGTTTAGGCGTACCCTTCTTCATAAGCTTGCAGACAGCCTCTGCAGCAGCAAGATTATAATCGGCGCATACGACTTCCTGAATATTAGGCTCCTCATCTAACTTTCGGCAGATAGTTGATCCCTGGGCTCCGCACCCGCATACCATTACCTTTTTCATATTTTGTCTCCTTTTCTCAGTTCGCCATTTACAGGCAGTTAATTTTATCTTTTCAACTTGTCCTTTACAGGCAGTTAATTTTAATTATTTTGCCTCAACCTTTACAGACGGCTGCCTTTAATTATTTTTCCCTAAATAAGTTTATGCGTGAAGCTCTCTTATCTCCTCATCAAGTATAAGCTTCCTTTTTGCTGCAAGCTCCTTAACCGCAGCTCCTTCCTTTTTCTTACCGTAGGCGTAGACCACAGCTCCAAGCACCGTAAGGACTATGCCAAGCATAAGTATGAGCATCATCATTTCGCTGAAGCTGCTGAAGAGTCCCGTGCCGTACTCCTCAAGATAATATTCCGGTCCCCATTCTCCTTCGTAGAAATATAAGAATACGTAACCTACAAGTGACATGATGCCGGTGAGAAGTATGTACATTCCTATGTCTATCATATCTCCCACTCCAAGGCCTGAGTGCTGGCTTAAAGGATAGATCACAGGATCCTTTTTAAAGTCACCCTTGTAAAGCTTCTTAAATGCCACATAGGCTATAAGACCTATGGCAAGTACGATGTATCCGGTGATGAAATAGTCTGTACCGTTTGCATATATCGCAAATATACATATCGCTATAACGCAGGCTGAAAGACCTATAAGTCCGGCGTTTCCTCCCGGCATAACCGTAAGGCCGAGCTTCTTTCTGCCCTCTACCGGATACATTTTCCTGAGCTTAAGCACGCAGGCTACCATAAGAAGGTAGAGGTAAAGCTGTATAGGCGTGGAGGCCATTACCAGTGCTGCGAAATCAAACTGGCAGCAGATGATGGTAAATATTGCGAGGGCTATTATTGATACCGTAGGTATTCCCCTCTTATCCACCTTGCAGAGGAACTTAGGGAACATGTCATCATCCGCCATTACGAAGAATGCTCTTGAGCCGTGGGCTATGTATGAACAGAACATTCCCATGTTGGAAATGATAGCGATGATAACGAACAGCGTTCCTGCCCATCCTCCGACATACTGTATAAGAACATCGGCATATCCCACATATCCCGCGGTCTGATCCGTGGACCAGGAGCTCCACTGACCTATGGCTGCCAGCGCCGCAAGTGTAGGGAGTATGTAGGTAAGGGCAACCAGCGGCTGGGATATCCTCATGGCCCTTGGAATGATCTGCGGATCCTCCAGCTCTTCGGCCATGTTGGACATGCATTCATATCCGCAGTACATCCATATGATTATCGCTATGCCGCCTCCGATGGAGCTGAACATTCCTTCGTCAGGATTGTAGAAAGGAGTGACCGGATTATAGTTCCAGTTCATAAATCCTACTATCGTGACAAGGGCAAATGCCGCAAATACCAGTATATTAAGTACTGTTTCCAGTCTCTCAAGGGAGGTAAGTCCGATCAGGTTTACTATGGTGAATATCACGACTACCGCCACCTTGATCATAAACTCCTGAGTTGGATCAAGGGCGATTATCTTTGCCGCGTATCCGGCGATCAGAGCCGTATACTGCGCCTGGCAGATCCAGGTGGTAAGTCCTGACCACCAGCCTACCTGCCAGCCCCAGAACTCTCCAAAGGCAGCTCTTCCCCAGGCGTAAACTCCTCCTTCATTAGGAAGTATGGAACCTAACTCTCCCACCATCTCGCAAAGTGGAAATGACCATATAAGCGGGAAAATGATCAGCATTGCAAGAGTAAGTCCAGGTCCGCTGGCGGAAATCGCCTCTTCAATACCAAAAGCGCCGGCGCATACAAATGAGTAAATAAGCGCTACAACACCGAGGGTCGACATTTTGGTTTTCTGTAGTGCCCCGGTTCCCCTCTCTTCACTCATATATGACCTCCTTTCAATGAGCATTAGTTGACATTTGTTTTTATTTTTGTGCATTAATGCGGTATAACTATATCTTACGAAAAGACTTTTGTATTAAAAAAGGACAGATTAACCTTGATCCTGCGATCAAAAGTCTCTGTCCTTCTGCCTGTTGGTTATAGCCTCGTAGGCGCCGGTAACTGTTCCGGTCTCTCCAAAGATAAGTCCGATAGCCTTATTTTTGCCTGACATTTTCAATACGGCTTTCGCTCTTACCGTACCTTCACGCTTCGGCCCGCAATGTGTCTCAGACTATCATCATCCTCTGTATTTGATTATCATTTTGCTTTTGCCTTACGCTTTTCATGTTAAACTCTGATATATCTTAAGTCAACACCCTTTTGTCATTTCGTACAGTCTTTAAGAACTTTTTTAAATTTTATTATCTATTCTGCACAATGGCATTTATGATTTATTTTCATATATGTGGTGAAATGATATTTTTGTGATAAAATTTGTATTGTACCAGAAGCTTTTTAAAAGAGGCATTACAGTTATGGACGGCATGCTTAAAATGTCAAAAAAACATAATAAAAACATTTCCACTGACGATAAGGAACGGATATTTAGGGATCTTCCGGTGCCTGCTGCGCTTAAGGCCATGATAATCCCCGCTGCAGTAAGCCAGATCATAGTTCTTATCTACAATATGGCGGATACCTTTTATGTAGGACAGGTAAATGATCCCTATATGGTGGCTGCAACTTCCCTTATACTTCCGCTCTTTAACATAACCTTATGTCTTGCAGGACTTGCAGGTACCGGAGGCGGCGCCCTCATATCCTCTCTTTTGGGTCAGGACAGGCCTGAGGAAGCAAAAAGGGTAGCTTCCTTTTCCATATGGCTCGCAGTTCTGATCGCCGCGGTTTTTTCCATTTCCATCGGCATTTTCAATAAACCTCTTTTAAACCTCCTCGGAGCCAGCGATAAAACCTTCACCTTCGCGCGCCAGTACGCCATGTGCGTCCTTGTGGCCGGAGGCATTCCCACCGTGCTTTCCAATGTTCTATCCAATCTGATAAGGAGCGTTGGCAGATCAAAGGAGGCCGGTGCCGGCATAATCCTCGGCGGAGTCCTCAACATTATCCTTGACCCCATCTTCATGTTTATCATACTTCCCGACGGGCTTGAGGTCTTTGGAGCAGGTCTTGCAACCTGCATATCCAATATCATCGCCTGCATTTATTTTCTGATCGTCCTGTATGGAATGGGCAGCAACCGCATCATAAGCTTCGATATCGGAGGCGGACTCCCGCTTAAACAGAATATGCTCATGGTCTTTGCCATCGGCGTGCCTTCAGCCGTCGCCACTTTTCTCTTCGACCTGGACTATGTGATAATAGATAAGCTTATGGTCTCCTATCACGATCTCGCATTAGCTGCCATAGGCATAGTATTGAAAGTCGAGCGTTTTCCTCTTAATGTCGGCATAGGCATCTGTCAGGGTATGCTTCCACTTGTTGCTTTCAGCTATGCCTCAGGCAATAAGAAAAGGATGAACGACCTTATCCGGCTCTCCCGTCTTACAGGGCTTATTATCGCAGCCGTAAGCATACTGCTCTACGAGATATTCGCAGCGCAGTTTATAAGGATATTCATAGCCGATCCCGAAACCGTCGCCATGGCAGAGGATTTCTTAAGGATAAGGGTCCTTGCCACGCCTTTTATGTTTTTAAGCTTCTTTACGGTATATCTGTTCCAGGCCTTTAAGATGGGCGACAAGGCCCTTATTTCCGGTGTGACAAGATGGCTCGTGCTGAATATCCCGATGCTGTTCATACTGAATGCGGTTTTTGGCATGTACGGCATCGTGGCCTCCCAGGTCACCGCTGATATCCTGAACACCATAATATGCTTTATGATGCTTAAGAAGTACGCTCCGTCATAGACTTTGTAAATGTCTCCGTTATCTTTTCGGTTCCCGGCTCAGTATATCCCGGTACTATCTCAAGACATTTCTTAGGACATACATTGGTACAGTTGCCGCACTGTATGCAGTCGAACCTGTTTATTGCCCAGGTCCCCGCGGCACGGTCCACCTTGATGGCCCTTGGAGGGCAGTTCCTCTCACAGAGCCCGCAGCTTATGCACTCGTCGATCCTTATTACGATATGTCCCCTCATGCGCTCCGGAAATTTTGCCGGCTCAAAGGGATATTTGGTAGTTGCCGGATCAGAAAACAGATTTTTCATTACTGTACCGGCAAACGGAAGTATCTTCCACTTAAATGGCTTTTGTCCCATACCTCTCACCTCTCTGTACAGCTGATGCAAGGGTCGATCGTAAGTATAAGCAGCGCTACGTCGGCCAGCTGGCAGCCCTTAATAAGCTCCACCATCGGAGGGATATTGGAGGTGGTAGGGGTACGCAGCCTGAAACGGTCAATATACTTTGTGCCGTTGGCCTTTACATAATATATCGCCTCACCCCTCGGCTGCTCTATGCGCATGAAGTGCTCTCCCTCCGGATTACCCTTTACCGGAACACTTATGTCTCCCTCAGGTATCTTTCCTATAGCCTGTCTTATAAGATCAAAGGACTGGAAAAGCTCGTTAATACGGACGCGGCACCTTGCAAAAGAGTCTCCATCCGTATCGATCACAGGCTCAAGATCCAGTTCACCGTATGCAGCATAGCCGGTCTTTCTTGCGTCATAGGATACGCCGGAAGCCCTGAGCATAGGCCCTACGGCTCCCATAACCTTAGCCTCATCAGCCGTAAGGACTCCAAGCCCGTGGAGACGCGTACCCACCGTATAGTCATTTAAAAATGTCTCCGTGACAGGCCTTATCTCCTTTTCCATGTCATTTACGGTATTCAGGATATTATTAAGCATGGACTGATCCATGTCCTTAAGGACTCCGCCCACACAGTTTACCGAAAATATTACTCTTCCTCCCGTGGTGGCGTCGAACATATCAAGTATCTGCTCTCTTAATTTCCAGCTCTCCATAAACAGGCTCTCAAAGCCGAGAGCGTCCGCAAGGAGTCCGAGCCAAAGAAGATGGCTGTGGACACGGCTCATCTCCATCCAGATGGTCCTTAAATAATTACCTCTCCTTGGCACCTCGATATTCATTATGTTCTCGAGACATTCACAGTATCCCATGCCGTGCCCAAAGCTGCATATGCCGCAGACACGCTCAGCCACATATACATATTCCTTGAAATCCTTTGTCTCAACAAGCTTTTCAAGGCCCCTGTGTATAAAACCGATATTTGGCACCGCACCCACAACAGTCTCATCATCAAGGATCAGATCAAGATGCACAGGCTCCGGAAGGACCGGATGCTGCGGCCCGAAGGGAATGGTGCTGAATTCTTTTACCATAGTCCTCACCCCTTTTCCTTAAACGGCGTTTCTCTGGATATGCGGTACAGCTTTCCCTTAAAATCCAGATCTATGTTTTCTATCTTTACGCCGAAGAGCTCGGCAGCCTCATTTTCCTGAAGGTAAGCCGTATGGAATACCTGGGTTATGCTTGGAACGGTCTCGTCTTCTGCGACCTTAAGGCGCAGCGTCCTCATATCATAATCGCGTCCAAAGGAGTAGCTGAGCTCATATCCCCCGTCGACACGCACCGCACATATCTGTATCACATGCCAGCCCTCCATTTTGAAACGGATGACCTCCTGCATGAACTTATCCATGGATATCTCTTCGATAGTGTTCAAAAACTCCATTGAAGCATCCCTCCTTTAAGCCCCGGCTTTTTTCCTGGCCGCATAGGCTTCACGTTTTTTCTCAAGTATCTCAAGGGCCTTTACGACTCCGTCTATTATGGATTCCGGCCTTGCGGCGCATCCCGGCACATACACATCCACCGGTATAACGGTATCCACTCCGCCCTTAATGTTATAGCACTCCTTAAATACTCCTCCGGTACATGCACAGATCCCTACGGCTACGACCACCTTTGGATCCGGCATCTGGGAATATATCTGCTTTATAACGTTCTCACTCTGATGGTTCACTCCTCCGGTAACCATAAGTATGTCTGCCTGGAATGGGTCTCCCGTATTGATTATGCCGAATCTCTCCACGTCATATTTCGGCGTTGTGCAGGCCAGCACCTCTATATCGCATCCGTTGCAGCTGCTTCCGTCATAATGTAAAAGCCACGGTGATTTTGCAAGTTTTGCCATTTCAACGCCCTCCTTACTGAATGATCATGAGGATCAGTCCGTTAAGCCCTCCTGCCACGAGGGTAACGGCCCAGCATCCGCCAAGGAGCTTATCCCATTTAACTCTGGCGCTTACATTATCTATAAATACCTCTATAAAAAATGCAATTAGACAGAATAAAACCGCTATTATCCAGCTCCACCAGGTGCTGTTTGCGAAAAACAGCGCTACTATGCCCAAAAGCATTACCATTTCATAATACTCCGTAATGGTCATTATGGCGAAGGTTGTTCCCGACATTTCAGTGGTAAGCCCCTTTACCACCTCCTGATGAGCATGATGGCTCGTAGAAAGGTCAAAAGGCGATTTGCGGAGCTTTACCCCGGTTATGAATAAAAAGCCGATAAGAAATCCCGGCATGGCTGCTATGGCGCTTATGTCTCCTGATACTATCTCACTGACCTGAAACGAACCGGTGGCAAGATAAAATCCCACCGCAAGTAAAAGAAGCATCGGTTCACACGCCATGAGCTGGACCATTTCCCTGTTGGCTCCTATGCTTGAATAAGGCGAGGAGTCGCTCGATGCTGCCATGACAAGGAACATATCGGCAGTTGATACGAGGAACAGGCACATAAGTATGTCGGCACCGGCAAACAGCATGGATCCTGCAATTACAAAAAACACAAGATAGCTTAAATTAAGCAGCATCTGCACATTGTTGACGGCTATCATCTCCTTGGAAAAAAGCTTTGAGAGATCATAAAACGGCTGCAGTATCGGCGGTCCCTGCCTTCCCTGCATTCGCGCGCTTATGCGGCGGTCAAGCCCGTCCAAAAGCCCGCCGATGACCGGAGCCAGTAAAATATACAGTATAACTCTTACGGCATCCATCACATTACGCCTCCTATTATCATTGTCATGATCACTATAAGCACTCCGGCGGCAACAACAGTCGAAGGCCCCATGAGCTTATCCATACCGAACTGCGGTTTCATATACCAGTTCCTTAAGTACAGGTGCTCAGGCTCTCCAAAGCTGTTTATGAAATAAGTATTATCTCCCTTATTTGCTCCGCTCATATATATAGGCACATACTGCCGGCGCGCATTATCAGTAAGAACGAACATCACCGCAGGCACGAATATGATGGATATGAGCATTATGGCCATGGTCGTCAGCACTCCCATAGAAAGCACTTCATGGGCATTGCCGAACAATGTCTTTACTATAGGCTCAACTATGTGGAAGGAGATCCACGGCAGCAAGAGACATAAAAGCAGCATTATTGCCGCATGCATATACATGGAGATATACTGATCGACGTGAGTCTTATCAGTGACAGGCTCGTTTGTCCTGTGCATGGAAATGAGCTTACTCAGCCACTTCGTCCAGTAAAGCATGGTGGAGGCGCTTCCAAAGGCAACAAATACCACAAGCAGATAGTTATGAGCGTCAATAAAGGATTTGAGCGCTACCCATTTTGAAATGAGCATGCCGAAAGGCGCAAGATACATTCCCGCTATACCTATCCCCACTATATATGTAAGCTTTGGAAGCCTCAGGATAAGACCGTGCATCGCCTCAACGTCACGGGTGCCTAAGGAGTTCTCAATGGAGCCCACAGCCTGGAAAAGCATGGATTTTGCCACGGAGTGGAATATCATCAGCAGTATTGCTGCCCAGATGGTCTCCTCTACTCCGATACCGGTACAGGCTACTATCAGTCCAAGGTTGGAAATGGTGGAAAAAGCAAGTATCTTTTTCCCGTCCGTCTGGGCTATGGCCATCATGCTGGCAACGATGAAGGTAAATCCTCCAATAAAGGATACGAGCTGGCCCGAAAGAGATCCGCTTAAGGCCGGAGCAAGCCTGATCAGAAGATAGACTCCAGCCTTTACCATGGTAGCGCTGTGTAAAAGAGCGCTGGAAGGCGTCGGTGCCACCATGGCTCCAAGCAGCCAGGATGAAAACGGAAGCTGGGCAGACTTAATCAATGCTGCGAAGGCAAGCATGGCTACCGGCAGCGCAGCCTTCAGCATTACGGCGTCCGTAAGCTGTACCGTGCCCAGTTCAAGCGACATATATATGATGGCTATGGCAAAGCCAAGGCCGCCAAGCAGATTCATCCACAGGGCCCTGAAGCAGTTTATTATGGCCTCCTCCGTACGTGTGTATCCGATAAGCAGGAAAGAAACCACGCTTGTTATCTCCCAGAAGAAATACATCCATATAAGGTTTTCCGAGAGAACAAGGCCGAACATTGCCGCAAGGAATAAAAACAGCATGGACAGAAAGAATCCCGTCCTGTCCTTATATTCCTTGTGGTGCTCATGATATGCCTTCATGTAGCCTACAGCATAAATGCATATCATGCCGCCTACAAACGCAGCTATCATTGAGAGCAGCAGGCTAAGTCCGTCCACCCTCATATGCATGCCCCCATGGGCCGGATGGACAAGCTCCGCCCATATGACTCCGAAGGTCTGGGCAACGGATAAAAAAATGACCGGATATTTACGGTAGCGGATGCTGAGCACGGTGACAACAGCCATGAGCACAAGATCTCCGGCGATCATCAGATGATCGGCAAGCTCCGTCTCGGCATACAAGGTCACGGTGGTTCCGCCGCCTGCGCTTATCCAGCCAGCAAGCAGTATCACTGCAAATATCATCATTCCGGCAGACGCGGTATAGACGACCGCTGCCCTGAGCCTGTGGCTCGGCATTACCGGAAGGATCAGTGCGGCCAGTGCCGGCCACAGGATCAAAATAGGTATTATTCCCATAAAACCACGCTCCTTCTTAAGAAAAAACGTAAATCTGCCGAGATTATAGTCCCCTTTTTATTGAATAACAAGTATCTTGCACGCCAATTATGGTTATTTTTATAAACAATAGACTAATTTTTATTCACTGTTAATTTATGTTACTTATGCTATAATCTCCTATGGGAATAATATAAAATTTTGAAAAAGATATATTCAGAAAGGATGCCCTATGTGTCTTGCTGTTCCTTTAAAGATCATTTCCACCGATGGTAAAAATGCCGTCGGCGAGGCAAACGGAATGAAGCAGAATGTCCGCGTAGATTTCATGCGGGATCTCAGCATTGGTGATTATGTTATGGTACACGCCGGCTTTGCCATAGCCAAGATGTCTGAAAACGAAGCAGAGGAGACCCTCTCCTGCATACTCGAGGCTGCTGAAGCAGCCAGGAGCAGTGTCAAATCCTGACCCTGGCGGGCCATACAGTATCTTTGATTTCATGTATGGAAAAAAGACGGTGAGATGGCCTTATACAGACAGGATTAATATTGATTCCTATTACAAAAGCACCTGAGGATATTTAATGCCCCGCAGCCATAAAGCGCAGCGGGGCATGTTTAAAATCAAACCTCAGGTTTTTATTTATTGTTCTTATCTGTCCTTCGGAATTCTTCAGTTTTCCGCAAAGTTTCCGGTATAGAGCTGATAATACTTACCCTTCTTTTCGATAAGCTCATCGTGAGTTCCGCGTTCTATTATCCTGCCCTGCTCCATAACCATTATACAGTTGGAATTCCTTACGGTTGAGAGCCTGTGGGCTATGACAAATGTGGTGCGTCCCTGCATGAGGGCGTCCATTCCGTCCTGCACAAGCTTTTCAGTACGCGTATCTATCGAGGAAGTAGCCTCGTCAAGAATAAGTACCGGAGGATCCGCCACTGCCGCTCTCGCTATGGCTATAAGCTGTCTCTGTCCCTGGCTTAAGTTCGTTCCATCCCCTGTAAGCATGGTATTATATCCGTCAGGAAGCCTGCGTATAAATCCGTCCGCATTGGCAAGCTTTGCCGCCTCAACGCACTCTTCATCCGTGGCATCAAGCTTACCGTACCTTATGTTATCCATTACAGTACCGGTAAACAGATGCGTGTCCTGCAGGACAATACCGAGAGAACGTCTCAGATCCGGCTTTTTTATCTTGTTGATATTTATTCCGTCATATCTGATCTTTCCGTCGGCTATGTCATAAAACCTGTTTATAAGATTAGTTATCGTGGTCTTTCCTGCACCTGTGGCTCCGACAAAGGCGATCTTCTGCCCCGGCTTTGCCCAGAGGCTTATATCGTGAAGGACTATCTTTTTCTCGTCATAGCCGAAGTCGACATTTTCAAAGACAACGCTTCCCTCAAGCTTTGTGTAGGTCACTGTATTGTCATCCTTATGCGGATGCTTCCAGGCCCATACATTAGTACGCTCGCTGCTCTCACGTATGGTTCCGTCAGGCTCAATAACGGCATTTACAAGCTCTACATAGCCCTCATCCTTTTCAGGCTCCTGATCCATCACATCGAAAACTCTCTGAGCTCCGGCAACGGCATTTACAACAAAGTTTGCCTGCTGGCTGACCTGTGTTATAGGGTTGGTAAAGCTCTTGTTAAGTCCAAGAAATGCAATGACAGTACCAATGGTTACTCCTGCAAGGCCGTTCATGGCAAGCAGGGCTCCCACTATTGCTACGAGGGTATAGCTCAGCCAGCCTATATTGGCATTTACAGGCATCAGCAGGTTGGCGTAACGGTTTGCCATATCCGCACTCTGCCTCAAACGTTCATTGATCCTGTGAAAATCCTCCTTGGCCTTTTCCTCATGGCAGAATATCTTTACCACCTTCTGACCGTCCAGCATCTCCTCTATAAATCCGTCCACCTTGCCAAGAGCCCTCTGCTGCCTTATGTAATACCTTGCAGAAAGCCTTGTAAATGTTCCCGTAACGCTGAACATGACCACTGCCGTTATGACTGATATCACCGTAAGGGCAGGACACATTATTATCATGGTGATAAGAGTGGCAGTCATGGTTATGGTGGAATTGATTATCTGAGGTATGCTCTGGCTTAAGAGCTGCCTTAAGGTATCAACATCGTTTGTATAGACTGACATTATGTCGCCGTGGGCGTTGGTGTCAAAGTATTTTATAGGAAGGGCTTCCATCTTATGGAAAAGATCGTCCCTTAAGTTCCGCATGGTGCCCTGTCCGACATTTACCATGATCCTGTTATATGTAAATGCTGATATGACTCCGACCGCCATTATCAGGACCAGCCTTTTTATATCCGACAGAAGGCCGCTGAAATCCTTAGATCCGCTTAAAAGCATCGGCTCTATATAATCATCCACTAACTTCTGCGGGAAGGAAGCTCCGACTACGGTGGCAATGGCCGTAATGATGATGCATACTATGACCATGACGAACGGTATCTTATAATAACGGATCATGTAGCCGATGACGCGCTTAAGAACTTCCGAGGTATTTACTTTTCTTTTGTAATTATTCATACGCTACATCCTCCTTTCATCACGCCGGCTGGTCAAAATCTCCGCCGCCCTTTATCTGGGATTCATATATCTCCTGATAGATAGCATTGGACTTAAGCAGCTGATCATGGGTATCAAAAGCATCTATGCGGCCGTTATCCAGTACAAGTATCCTGTCGGCATCCTGAACGCTTGATATCCTCTGTGCGATAATTATCTTAGTCGTGCCCGGTATCATCTCGGCAAAGGCCTTCCTTATCTTTGCGTCAGTAGCCGTATCCACCGCGCTTGTGGAGTCATCCAGTATGAGTATCTTTGGTTTTTTGAGCAGCGCCCTTGCAATACAGAGCCTCTGCTTCTGTCCTCCCGATACATTGGAGCCGCCTCTTTCTATACGGGTATCATAGCCCTCAGGCATCCTCTCGATAAATTCGTCTGCGCATGCCGCCCTGCAGGCCTCCATACATTCATCCCTTGTTGCGTCTGGATTGCCCCAGCGAAGGTTATCCAGGATAGTCCCGGAGAACAGGGTATTTTTCTGCAGGACTACTGATACCTGGTTCCTGAGGGCTTCCATATCATATCTGCGCACGTCAAGGCCTCCTACCTTAACGCTGCCCTTATCCACATCGTAGAGCCTGCATATGAGATTTACGAGACTGCTCTTTCCTGCCCCGGTGCCGCCGATGACTCCGATGGTCTCTCCCGACTTTATATGCAGATCTATATCAGAAAGAGTATTCTTTCCGCTGCCGTGCTTATATGCAAAATCCACATGATCGAAGTCTATGCTGCCGTCTTTCACCTCGTAGACCGGATCAGCAGGATCCTTAAGATCCGGCGTTTCCATAAGCACCTCATTTATACGCTTTATGCTTGCCATCGACATGGTGATCATTACCACCACCATTGAAAACATCATAAGGCTCATAAGAAGCGCCATAATATAGCTGAACAAACTGGTAAGATCTCCCGGGCTCATCTTTCCGTCGATTATGAAATGACTGCCTATCCACGAAACGGAAATGATGCAGAAATATACCGCTATCATCATTGCCGGAGCGTTGAAGGCCAAAAGTCCCTCAGCCTTTACCGAAAGATTATACAGATTGCCTGAGGCCTTTGAGAATTTCTTATCCTCGTGATCCTCCCTTACAAATGCCTTTACTACTCTTATTGCGGAGATATTTTCCTGCACACTGGCGTTAAGGTCATCGTATTTTCTGAATACTTCCTTGAATATCTTAATGGTGACCACCATTATCGAGCCAATGACTATAATGAGGAAAGCCACCGCTATCAGAAACATCATGCTCAGCTCGGCGTTTATGTACATGCACATGGCAAAGCTGAATATAAATGTAAGGGGCGACCTTACCGCTACCCTTATCACCATCATGAAAGCCATCTGTACATCGGTGATATCCGTTGTCATACGGGTTACCAGTCCCGGCACGCTGAACTTATCCATGTTGGAAAATGAAAATGTCTGTATATTGGAATATATTGCTTCCCTTAAGTTTGCAGCAAAGCCAGCCGAAGCGCTGGCGGAATACCTGCCGGCAAAGGCTCCGAATGTAAGACTCAAAAAGGCCATGAGCACCATAAGGGCGCCAAGACCGTATACCACCGGCATATTTCCGGCTTCAAGCCCCTCGTCAATTATCCTTGCAGTAACAAAAGGAAGTAATATCTCCATTATTACTTCGAGTGTCGTAAGCCCGACACATATCATGGCGTCCTTTTTATAGACGCCTATCTGTTCCAAAACCTTCTTCAAACCTTCCCTCCTTATATCAGACTGAAACGGACATCCTTGCGAATGCCTTTTTTCTCAATACAAAATACGCCGTAAGCACCGCTGCCCCTGTGATTATCCATGAAATAGGATATACCGCGCACAAAAGCTCAAAGCTTGGTATGGCCCTGCACACCGTATACGCCCAGAAAAGCCTGAACACACAGGTTCCGAATATGGTAAATACTGCCGGCGTCATGGAATATCCCATGCCCCTTAAGGCAGCTCCGGATATCTCATAGGAATTAGCCAAAAAACAGAATGTGACCACACTCAGGATCCTTACAGCGGCATACTCTGACGCTCCGGGATCCGAAGTGAACAATGTCACGAAAAATCCCCTGCCAAGCACAAAGATCATACCGAGGATAAAGGACGCAGCTACCCCGGAAGCCATACAGTATTTATATGTCTTCCTGCACCTTTCCTCATTGCCGGCACCGTAATTCTGGCTTGTAAAGGTCACCGTTGCCTGGCTGAAGGCGGAAATAACAAAGTAGGTAAAATTCTCAAAATTAAGCGATATTGCCGATCCGGCCACAGCCGCCGTGCCGAAATTATTGAGAACTGACTGGATGCAGACATTTGAAAAAGAAAATACAACTGTCTGCAGTCCCGCAGGGATACCTATCTTAAGTATCCTCTTGAGATAGGACTTATTTATAGTAAGCCTTTTAAGATCGAGCCTTATCTCGCTGTCTTCCTTAATAAGGAAGTATACCACAAAAGCAGAGCTGATGACATTGGATATTACAGTGGCTATGGCAACGCCGGCAACGTCCAGATGGAAAACTATAACGAGGAACATATTGAGGACCGCGTTGATCACGCCGGCAAGGGTAAGGCAGAAAAGCGGTCTTTTAGTATCGCCTATGCATCTTAAGATGGCCGAGCCGAAATTATATATAAGTATAAACGGCATTCCAAGAGAATATATCCTCAGATACTGAACGGCGTAGGGAAGCACATCCTCAGGAGTATTGATGATCTCAAGTATAGGCCTTGAAACCATAAGCCCCACAAATATAAGGAAAATGCCGCATATCACAGCTACTGTCATGGCCGTATGCACGGCCTCCCCGGCCTTCTCACCTTCCCTGCGGCCTATAAAGTTTGCTATGACCACATTGGCACCCACGGACAGGCCTATAAAAAGGTTAAGTATAAGATTGATTATCGGACCGTTACAGCCCACTGCGGCAGTCGCCGCCGCCTCATTGGCCGCGAAATTCCCGACAACGGCCACATCTACGGAATTAAAAAGCTGCTGCAGTATACTGCTGGCAGCTATCGGAATGGCAAAAAACAGCAACTTGTCAAACAAACTGCCGCTCAGCATATCCGTTCTTCTGTTTCCCGCTTCCTTAGCACCTGCTGTACCCATGTCCCGATCTCCTGAGTTGATGTACAAAATAATTAATAATCTTTAATGCATAATTTTGTATTTTATGACTAAAAAAAAAGAAAATCAATCAGCTTTATATATCTTCATAAATTCTTCATAAATCACGATATAACTCTGCACAAATCAAGATATTGCAGGACATGTCTCCGGATAATTTTCCAGTTAAACCTGCTCCTGCCAGGCTAATTAAGATCCCGGGACGGAAAGCCTCCATCCCGGGATCCTGATATTAATATATTAATTTGTCAGAACAGGATTTATCAAAATCACATTCTGTTTTTTATGCCTGATATAATGATCATCCTCCAGACGATCAGTTATCAGTTAGCATAGGAATCTTCGCTTATTGCGTAGAACTGTAACGGGCTGGTCTCTCCGAGTCCGCCTGCTCCTGTCCTTATGACCGTAGACTTGGTGTACTGACCAAGAGGAATATAACAGTTGGAATCATAGATCTGAGTCATGATCTGGTCAGCAAGCTCCGCCTGTCTCTCCTCGTCAGTCTCAAGTCTCAGCTCGTCTATAAGAGCGTCCGTCTCTGCATTTCCAAATCCGCATACGTCAAGCCATGCTCCTGTCCTTAACTGATCAAGGAAGGTGAAAGGCTGTCCCGATGCATCAGTGATATGAGCATAAAATCCTATGTCGAAATCCTTCGTGGACAGATATGTAGAGTCAGGGTTGTCCTCAAGCTTTATCTGGGCGTCTATGCCAAGGGCCTTGTACTGCTCCTGCATAAGGATTGCAAGAGTATCAAGGGAACGTTTTGCATATGTGGAAATAACTATAGTAAGCGGCTGTCCGTCCTTTTCATAGAATCCGGTGGACTCATTCATGGTATAACCGTCCGCCTCTATGGCTGCCTTCGCTCCATCAGGATCATAGGTAGGCGCCTGAACTCCTCCATAATAGGTATCAGGTGAGAAATATCCCTCTGAATATGCCAGTATTCCATTGGTATATGCAGCAAGAGACTCTCTGTCAAGTCCCAGGACAAGGGCTTTCCTTATATTGTCGCTTAAATGTGTTGAGTTTACAAGGGCAGTCGCACGCCTCTCGGTATTGATGGTGGTCACCTGATACATATCAGGCTCCATCTCATAGACCTCTCTTGATGCAGGGGATATATCCACATATCCGTCGATCTCTCCGTTCTGCATTGCCAGCATCTTGGACTCCTCATCGCCCATATAGTAGAATACTGCACCATCGAGGAGAACCTCGCCGTCCCAGTAATTTTCATTCTTTGTAACGGTAATGTCTCCGTCAGGAATGAACTCCTCTACGATGAACGGTCCTGTGCATATAGGGTTATTATCAAAGTCCGTAGTGTTATCCAGATCCACCATACCGAACTCTGCGTTTGCAAGATCGTTGAGGATGGTAGGATAAAGTCCAGGAGTCGTTATAACGATAGTCTTATCGTCCGGAGTCTCGATCTCCCAGTCGGCAACATACATAAATCTGTTGTTGACCTCTGCAAGCCTCTCCAGGTTCCTTTTAACCATGTCAGCGGTAAGGGGCTCTCCATTGGAGAAGCATACGCCGTCCTTAAGTGTGATGGTGGTGACATTGTCCTCAGTCTCTGCTCCCTCAGCAAGCCAAGGGCTGATGGTCATGTCATCGTTTATGCGAAAAAGGCTCTGGGATATACCGTAGAACTGGGTATGCCATGAATAATAATCCTTATGTACGTCAATGCTGGCATATGGGGCCTGCTCTACTGTCCTGAAGGTTCCTCCCGCTACAGGCTCGACCTCCTCAGCTGTTTCAGCAGCATCCCCGGCTGCTTCCGTTGAAGCCGTATCCGTGGACGCCGTGTCCGAGCCGCAGGCTGCAAGACCGAATACCATCGCCAAAGTAAGTAACATTGCTAATCTTTTTCTCATTTACTTCACCTCTTTTACAAAAAAAGGAATTATCTCAGTTTATCCACTAAACCTTTATTAAACTAAAATGATTCGGATCTGTATCATTTTTGATAAGTTTAATTTACGAGGGATATGCCAAAAAATTCAAAATTGATTATGACGTATTTGAAAGATTGGTATAAAACTGAGAGTACGCAGCTTTTGTATTTATTCAAATACAAAATATTTATGTTATTCTTACTATATTTTAAGGTGGTTTGCAATATATTTTTATACATTTTGCCTATATTAACAAATATTTGTGCAAACTAACAGATGTTAGAGGATATTAATTTGTTGATTATTCGTGATTTTATCTATTGACTTTTACTGTCATATTAAAAGCCTCCCACGGCAGTCACTTCCTGCCATGGGAGGCCTATATCATAATCTATTTATTATTTTTCCGTATGTCACGGACTTATCCTGTTCCTGATATGCCGTTTTTCAGAGGCAATTCCCCTTCTGATCCATTCGATATCAGTTAGCGTAAGAATCCTTGGTTATAGCGTAGAACTGTAACGGGCTGGTCTCTCCAAGTCCGCCAGCTCCTGTCCTGATGACAGTAGACTTGGTGTACTGTCCAAGTGAGATATAGCAGTTTGATTCATATATATCCGTCATGATCTCATCTGCCAGCTCTGCTTTTCTATCCTCATCCGTCTCATACCTGAGTTCGTCTATAAGGGCGTCTGTTTCATCATTTCCAAATCCGCAGACATCCATGTACTCACCTTTCTTTAACTGATTGAGCAGTGTGAAAGGTTCTCCTGCCTTATCGGTTATGGCTGCGTAGAATCCGATATCAAAGTCAAGGTTAGACATATACGTAGAATCAGGGTTGTCCTCAAGCTTGATCTGGGCGTCTATTCCAAGGGCCTTGTACTGCTCCTGCATAAGGATGGCAAGAGTGTCAAGAGAACGCTTAGCGTATGTGGAGATCGTGATCGTAAGAGGCTTTCCATCCTTCTCATAGAATCCGGTGGACTCATTCATGGTATAGCCGTCCGCCTCTATGGCTGCCTTTGCTCCCTCAGGATCATAGGTAGGAGCCTGAACTCCGCCGTAATAGGTTCCAGGTGTGAAGAAGCCTTCAGAATAAGCTACGATTCCATTCGTATATGTTGCGAGAGACTCTCTGTCAAGGCCTAAAACTATGGCTTTTCTTAAGTTATCGCTGAGCCTTGCCTTATTTACGAGGGCAATGGCACGTCTCTCCGTGTTGATGGTTGTTACCTGATACATGTCAGGCTCCATCTCATAGACCTCTCTTGATGCAGGGGATATATCCACGTATCCGTCGATCTCTCCGTTCTGCATCGCCAGCAGCTTGGACTCCTCATCGCCCATTGCATAGAATATAGCGCCGTCAAGGAGAACTTCGCCGTCCCAGTAGTTTTCGTTCTTTGTGACCGTAACATCTCCGTCCGGGATAAATTCCTCAACCTTGAAAGGTCCCGTACAGATAGGGTTATTATCAAAGTCCGTTGTATTATCAAGATCCACTATACCAAGCTCAGCCGTAGCAAGGTCGTTTATAAGTGTCGGATATACGTCAGGGGTAGTGATGACGATGGTCTTGTCGTCAGGAGTCTCTATGGCCCAGTCAGCTATATATGCAAATTTTGTATTGACCTCTGAGATCCTCTCCAGGTTCCTCTTTACCATGTCTGCCGTAAGAAGCTCTCCGTTGGAGAAACATACTCCGTCCTTTAAGGTTATGGTCATGGTGTTGCCGTCTGTTTCATAGCCCTCAGCAAGCCACGGGCTGATGGAAAGGTCGTCCTCTATGCGGAACAGTGTCTCTGAAATACCGTAGAACTGTGTATGCCAGGAATAATAATCCTTGTGTACGTCAAGGCTCGGATATGGAGCCTGCTCTACGGTCCTGAAGGTACCTCCTGCAACGGGCTCGGCTGCCTCAGCCGATTCAGCAGTATCCCCGGCCGCTTCCGTTGAAGCCGTATCCGTGGACGCCGTATCCGAGCCGCAGGCTGTAACGCCCATGATCGTAATTGCGGTTACTGCCAATGCTAAAAATTTTTTCATACCTGTCCTCCTTAAAAATAAATACAGGCGGCCGCGGATAAACGCCGCAGGCCCTTATTACATTCGCATAATCCAACTCCAAAACTATAAAATTAATTTATTATAATATTTACTATATTTTCAGGCTTTTATCATCTTATTTTTATACATTTTTACCATTAATATAACATTTTGTATATATAGATAAATAACTATAAATTATTTTGTGACTTAATACTCTTGAAATCAAAAAAGGACCATCGGAATATTGCGTATGTTTTCCGATGGTCCTATTAAATCTGATATAAATTATATTTATAATTTTATTTTGTTTGATCGTAATCCTTCCAGAACTGCCTTAAGGTCTGCTCATACAGCTTTCTGTCAGTTACATAGCTCATGGCGTGTCCTGCTCCCGGAACCACTAACAGGCGTTTCGGCGCGGCGCAGGCCTTATAATTCTCATAGGTCATCTCTATCGGCACGAAGGTATCGTCCGTGCCATGTATGAACAGTACCGGTACCTGACATTTTACCAGTGCCTCCGTACAGGAGTAATCCTTTGACCCGAAGCTGATCTTTCTCTTACACATCTCATCAGCTATGCTGCTTATCCATCCGGTATAGAAAACATGCAGGTTATTTTCAGCCACATGCTTCCATACTGCATGAGGAGATGTGTATCCGCAGTCCGCTATTATGCCATGGATATCCGGTACAAGCTCATCTCCCGCCCCGGAGGCCATGAGTACCGTGGCGGACCCCATGGATATGCCGTACAGATATACCGGGAGCTTTTTTACATTTCGTTCCCTGATCCACCTTATCCAGCATAAGCAGTCAAATCTCTCCGTCAGGCCAAAGCCCATGTAATCACCGCCGCTGTTGTTCTGTCCGCGCTGCTCCACATACAGCACACTGCAGCCGCTGTCATAAAGAAAGTCTGAAACGATCCCGAAATCCTTGCCCCAGGAAGATCTCCATCCATGCATGGCTATGATGAGTCTTTTGGCGTTTTTGCATTTTCTGAAATGACCCACAAGCTTTATGCCGTCGTCTGCTGTTATCTCCACGGTCTCGCAAGGCGTGGACTCAAGCCTCTCGGCTTCCCTGTCCCTTATCTCCATGAATAGATCCATTTTAGGATCGTCTCCCGATATCTTTTCGTCCGGGATATCATCACCCTGATCCTCATTCCTGTCCAGGGCTATCCCCACCAGCTTATTTGTGAGCCAGAACGATACTGCCCCGGCAATGGCCGCCGTTGCCAGTATTCCTCCGGTAACCTTTGCAGCTATTTTTAATCTTCTATCCATATTTTATCTCCAAGCACTGCAGCGTCTCCAAATCGTACTACTTAATATCTCTAATCACCAGTTCATATCCAAAGAAGCTCTCAATCTTCCAGCCCTCCTATCAGGTCATCAAGATCATCATCTTCCTTAGGGAATTCTACAAGTCTATCGCTAATATCTTCCATAGTAAGCTGATAGCATTCCAGTACCTTTTCCAAAGTATTCTTAGGTATCGCATTATGATTGTAATTATATATAACATAATCAATATACTCATAAGGAATTACAATTTCATTACCTGCTATATTTAAACGTGAATTGCCACCAATACTTTTTAGAAGATTTCCCACCCGTTTCTCAGTTCTCTCGGTTTCCAACCGTATTTTCTGATTACTGTCAATCTTTCCTAAAGATTCAAGCCTGTTTAGAGCAACATCATAGCTGACATTAAACTCAGACATTATTCTGGCTATATCCATACCGGATAATCCATTTTTCTCAAAGTCAGGAAGTTCCAAATCAATAAAACGCTCAACATCATCTGATGGCATCAGCAAACAAGCTGCAAAATAGTTTGCTTCCTGTTCCTTTTCATCCACGCTGCTCCCGGATATCGTTGCATTATTATCAATAAATGACTGCTCACCGTTTAGATGAAGAATAACGTGTCCTATCTCATGTGCCAGCGTGAATATCTGCCTTGAGAGCCTGATGCTCGTATTTATGTAAATGATAATATCGTCATCTTTTTTTAAAGCGAAACCAAGATCCGCATCCTCTCCAAGCGGATATCTGATCAATTTATACCCCATACGATCACATTCTTTGAAAAGATCTATGATTCCGTATCTACTGACCTTACATTTCTCACGAACTGAGTCGGCTTGTATCCTTATTTCCCTTTTTCTACTGCTAAGCATGGAAAAATCCTCCTCATGCCATATTTCTATGTTGTAGTCTTGTATACATATGTTTGTTTGCATAGAAAAGATCCAGCATATCAAAAATCTTTTTAGCAGAAGCATCATCTGTTCCCGCTCGATATGCTACTGCAGGCTTTTCATCAAGAACCCTTGTGATGTCACCGACCGTAACATCAAACACATCTGCAAGCTTTGTAAGGATATCAAGCGTAATACTATTCGTACCATTCTCTATGCGGGCATACTTTTGTCTGCTGATTCTGAGACGTTCTGCTACCTGTTCCTGTGTATAATTCCTTGCTGTTCTCAATGCCTTTATACGGCCGCCCAGTAATACATTCATGTCCTCCACTCCCTTTCTGATTATATTGTACCATTAAGCAGAGCAATATATCAATAGTGAATGTTACTGTTTTATAACATATGTGGATACATTTGTTTTGTTTCTATGTCTTTACTGAATTTTCAAGTTGTATTTAATATAACTCACCTATAAATGTGTCGAATCCAAAAAAGAATGGAATTCATAGGAGTTTTCAGGTCGACAACTGCGAAACCATAAGGATAGATCCTATCTGCCCGTCAATATTCGACGGCGGATGCAGGAGCTTATGAAGGGACATAAAATTACCCAGGCACAGCTGGCAACCCGCATCGGCAGCACCGAGAGCGCCATCAGCTGGTTTGTCAGCGGCAAGACCGACAAGATCAGCGCAGAGCATCTGATCCGTATTGCCAGGGTATTTAAGCTGATCGATGATACTGACGGCCAAGTAGAAGAAGCCCTCCGACTCCGCCTGCAGCTTGCAAAATCATCTGTTAAGAAGTATCAGGCCATGCAGAATGCTGTCTGCAAAGACGGCAGAGCTCATGGCATGTTCCAGTTCTACGGAGCCAACCGCTCCGGCAGATGGGCAGGCAGACTAATCCAGCTGCAGAACCTTCCGCAGAACCACATGCCAGATATTGCGGATGCCAGAGCCATTGTGAAAGCTGGCGATTATGATACCCTGCAGCTGCTCTATGATGATATCCCGGACACACTGTCCCAGCTGATCCGGACAGCCTTTGTCCCACGTCCCGGATACAAATTCATTGTCAGCGACTTCTCCGCCATTGAAGCCAGAGTGCTGGCCTATCTTGCCGGTGAGAACTGGCGCTCCAAAGTATTTGCAGAAGGCAAAGATATCTATTGTGCCTCTGCCAGCCAGATGTTCGGCGTTCCGGTTGAAAAGCACGGTATCAACGGTCATCTCCGTCAGAATGGAAAAATTGCAGAATTGGCTCTCGGATATGGCGGGAGCGTTGGTGCTCTGAAGTCAATGGGAGCCTTGGAAATGGGACTGACCGAAGAAGAACTGCAGCCGCTGGTCAACTCCTGTCCTGGCGGAACTCCAACACGATGATCACCGCATTCTGGTGGGACATCGACCGCGCCGTCAAAACCACAATCACACAGCGCATCCAGACCGAAGTGCGCGGGATCCGCTTCTTTTATAAAAGCGGCATGCTGTTCATCAAGCTTCCCTCAGGCCGCCTGCTCTCCTACGTTAAACCCCGTATCGGAGAAAACCAGTATGGCGGCGAATCCGTCACCTATGAAGGAGTCGGATCAACAAAGAAATGGGAACGCATCGAATCCTACGGTCCGAAGTTTGTGGAGAACATCGTTCAGGCCGTCAGCCGCGACATCCTCTGTTACGTCTGAATATTACGGTGCGGCGGAGCCGCCAGTCCGGTGTGGCGTGAGCCACCTGTCCGGACTAACGGAGCCACCTATTGATAGTTATTCAGCCTGAGCTGGATCCAAGCCATATACCTCTCTCATGGAAAGGTCTCTTGATGGATCGATGCTCTCAATGTTGATCTTATATGAATCGTAAGATATACGATCCATGATGGCATCTGCAAGAGTGCTTTCACCGCTGCAGATCTGCTGGTACCACTCACTTTCCCGGAACTTAGAGCAGAAGATGGTCGATGACTTTTTCCTGCGTTTGTGGATAAGCTCGAAAAGATTTCTGGCTTCCGACTCGGTCAGTTTGAGCAGGAGCCATTCATCAATGATCAGCAGGACTGGCTTGGTGTATTTCTTTAGCACGCTGGCAAAAGCACCGGAATCCCTGGCTGCCTGCAGATCCAGCAGCATATCTGGAAGACGGACATATTTTACGGTGTAATAGTGTTTACATGCCTCCATACCGAAGGCGCATGCCAAATAGGTTTTACCGCTTCCCGTTGCGCCGGTAATAAAAATGTTGCGGTACTCTGAGATGTATTCACAGGTTGCCAGACGGCTGATCAAAGCTTTGTTCAGTTTCCGGCCAGATTGATAGTCGATGGCTGCGATGCTGGCGTCTGGCTGCTCCAGTTCTGCCTGACGGATCAGCCTTTTCAGGCGGTTGTTTTTCCGGTTTGTATACTCAACATCAACCAGCATGCCGAAGCGGTCTTCAAACGGAACTTCCTTCATTGCAGAATCATTCATCTGGATCCGGAATGCATCTGCCATGGATGACAGGCGCATCTCGATAAGTTTATCAATGGTACTCTGATTGGTCATGATCTTTTACCTCCGTAGTATCTGGCACCTCTTGTAATGCCACGTGCCTGTGATTGCGTATCAGATGAAATTGAATCCGGATTCTGGGAAACAGAATCGGAATCCTCTTTCATGGCAGCTAATAAATTTTTGATACTTTTATAACTGGGTGTTCTGGAATAAAGGAGCGCTCTTGAACAAGCTTCTTCCAGTTTGCTGGGAGAATGCTTCTCAGCCAGTTTCAGCAGCCCCATACAGCTTCTGTAAGTCTGCTGTTCCACCCTGCCGGAGGTCAGGATTGCATCAACCACCTTCCTTGTGTTGATTCCAATCGAATCTGCCCATCTGCGGAAACGGTCACCGTTCCATTCCAGATATTTCTGATGATCTGGCGGCATATGTTCCATTACCGTGGAGTATTGGCCGCTCCTGCCATGGAGACGGCGATGCGAGGCAATCCGGTTGTGATGATAAAATATTTCAATCGTTGTTTCTGTTATGCGCACATCGACCTTATCTTTGATATACTGATAAGGCACGGAGTAGTACATCTTGTCTACTGCGATGTGATAGTTGAACTGGACAGTGGCCTGTTTCCACTCCGCCAGTTCGAAGGGTGTGGCAGGCAACGGTGCCAGCAATGGCTTTTCTTCCCCAAGAAATAAACTGAGCCTGCTGCAATCCTTCTTTTGGAACTTCCTGGCATTGTAGGCATCCAGCTTTTCATGGATTGCAGCATTTAATTCTGCAAGGGAGAAAAACTGTTCATTTCGAAGGGCTGCGGTGATCCAGGTAGAGATCTTACCGACGGAACCTTCTACATTCGGTTTATCCTTGGGTTTCCGGACTCTTGCCGGAATGATGGCGACATTATAATGTTCTGCCATCTCATGATAAGTAGT
>CALWLS010000012.1 GCA_944381575.1 uncultured Lachnospiraceae bacterium
CTCGAAAGCTATGCAAAACAGCGGGGCTACACCAACATTGTCCACTATACGGATGATGGATGGTCGGGCGGCAATTTAGTCAACGTAAGATAACGTAACCACACCTGCCTATTTAGAATAATAATGGATATCACACGCTGACATTAAAACGTCCCTGAACTTACGGCATGCCCGCCATACCTAAAAAACTCCATGGGCCTTTAAAGGATCCCATGGAGTTTTGGTTTATTATTTCTTTACCCTGTCTGAGAGCTTGGTCTCAAAACGGGATTTGCTGGTATTTACAGGTATCGGCGTAGGATACTTTCCGTCAAAGCAGGCTGAGCAGTAATCATAGGAGCCTATAAGCTCATGAAGCTCATCCAGAGGAAGATATCCCAGCGTATCCGCGCCTATGATCTTTGTCGTTTCCTCAAGAGTATGCTGACAGGCGATCAGGTTCTCCTTTGAATCTATATCAGTACCGTAGTAGCACGGGTTAAGGAACGGCGGCGAGGATATGCGCATATGCACCTCCTTTGCTCCGGCCTCCCGGATAAGATTTACTATCTGCTTACTCGTATTGCCACGGACTATGGAATCGTCAACGAGCACGACTCTCTTGCCTTCTATTGTCTCCCTTATCGGATTGAGCTTGATACGGATCTTATCCACGCGGTCCTCCTGCTCAGGGGAAATGAAGGTGCGTCCTATATATTTATTCTTGATCAGGCCTATGCCGTACGGTATTCCTGAAGCGATGGAATAGCCGAGGGCCGCGTCGAGTCCGCTGTCAGGGACTCCTACCACCACGTCGGCCTCCACAGGATGGGCCTTGGCAAGCAGCGCACCCGCACGCATCCTTGAGGAATGTACGCTGATTCCGTCTATTACCGAATCCGGCCTCGCAAAATAAATATACTCAAATATACATGCATGACGCGGCTTCTTGCCGCAGTGCTCAGTAAATGAGTGAACACCATCTGCGTCTATGACTATAATCTCTCCCGGCTCCACATCCCTGATGAACTTCGCTCCCGTAGCAGACAGACCGCAGCTCTCTGAAGAAACTATATATGTGCCGTCCTTTGTGATGCCGTAGCAGAGCGGCCTGAAACCGTAAGGATCCCTTGCAGCTAAAAGCTTTGTCGCCGACATCATTACAAGGGAATATGCCCCGTCAAGCTTGTACATGGCGTTGCTTACAGCCTCCTCTATGGAGTGTACTTTAAGGCGCTCCTGGGTGATGATGTAGGCTATGACCTCAGAGTCGCTCGTGGCATGGAATATGGCTCCCCCGAGCTCCAGCCCGCTCCTTAATTCAAAAGCATTGCAGAGGTTGCCGTTATGGGCAAGGGCAAGCTGCCCCTTCATATGATTGACCTCTATAGGCTGGCAGTTGGAACGGTTGGTGCCTCCTGTGGTGCCGTAACGCACATGTCCTACTGCTATATTGCCGGGAGGCATCTTGGCGAGGGTATCCTTGGAAAACACCTCGTTTACAAGGCCGATATCCTTATAAGAATAAAAAACGCCGTCATCGTTAACGACGATGCCGCTACTCTCCTGACCGCGGTGCTGCAGTGCATACAGTCCATAATAAACTGTCCTGCCTATCGGATATGCTGTCTTTGAATAAACGCCGAAAACGCCGCATTCTTCATGTAAACTGCTCATAGACCGACTCCTTTAACGAATATGTGTCTATATATTTTATCACTGTTTGATACTTTTTGCCCCTATAAAATATAAATAGTTCAAATGTAATGGATATATATAATATACAGTAATATCAGCCATATAAAAAGCAACCAGTCACAGTATATTATCTAAAAAAATTGACACTGAATATAAAATTGTCTAATATAGAGACGTTTATTTCATTTCCCGGTATATTCGGGCTTCATTACGCGAGTCCTAAGCGATCCTTTTGCCCTCGATCCTTATATATCGCGAAGCTTAGGTTTCCGGGAAGTTCCGTACCGCAGACGTATGCCCCGTCTGCGGTTTTTCTTTATCCCGGGCCATGCTCCCATGCCTCTTTTCTTTGTCCCGGGACGGACTCCCATGGCCTATTTTATTTGTCCTGTAGGGGCTGCTTATGTCCCGGATGGATCCATGCAGGCCCCGATAAACAGCCACACGTCGTTACGGTAATCGTGGACTGCAAACAGGAAAGGCCTGTCAAGTATCATTTCGACCCTTTCCGGCTCCTCCATCATCCAGGCGCTGCCCTCCGCCATTGCTATCAGGGTATAGGCGGCTCCCTCGACTCCATCCTCATCTATAGCGATATGCGCCTCCTGTATGGCCTGATCAACATACAGTGCATACTCCGACATATCGGCAAATTCGGCCAACATGCTGTCAAACATGCTCTCCATGCCCATAGCCTTTAACGCTTCAACAAGATCAAAGCTGCTGCCAAAGGAAAACTTAGGTATCTTCCACACTACCTCTCCGGTATTCCATTTTCCCTCGGTATCCGCAAATATTTCCTTAAGCCTTTCTCCGTCGGCGGTCAGCTCCCGTATATCCGTATCCTCATCCGGCAGCAGAAACAGCATCTCGCAGTTATTATTTGTGGAAATGCCGGAAAGCGTATACCCATCTCCCTTTATAAACCCGGCCATGGTATCCGTCCTGTTCATAAAAGGCACTTCTATCTCAGACCCGTCTTCGAGTTTAAAAACATCCTCCTTTGTTAGATCCTCGTCAAACTTATCCTGCCAGCCTCCGTAATAATATAAGGTATTTATAAGGGCAAGCACCGTATCTGATGGAAGCTCGATCTCCGGATTTAGTACACCTCCTGTATGATCGGATATCCATTTTCCGATCTTTTCTCCAGTCTCCGGATCCTTAAAATCCACCTGATAGGAGGAAGCATAAAACTCATTGGCGCACGTTTCCTGATATTCCGGTTTTAATTCTATATCTCCGGATACCCAGAGAGAGTCGGCAAGGCTTAAGGAGCTGTCCGGCACCTCCATTTCATATTCCTTTGCAAGAAGCCTCTCCCTTTCTTCAGTATATGCATATCTGCGGTAGAGCTTTGCGCACTGATCGGCAAGCTCTGCCTTATCGTCTATCCCCAGGGCCTCCATGATCTCCGATTCCGTTTCTCCCGAAGCTCCCGTCCCAAGCATGGAAAGGGCATAGTAGAGGCTTAGGGGACTGAATACGGCATTTTCATCCTCCTTGGAAAGTACTGCTGACGAGCTTTCAAAGGCAAAGCCTGCAAGGCTCTCCCTGAACTCTTCACTTATGTCATTTTCACTGAGTAATTTATTCCATCCCTCATAATCATCGGCTGCGAGTCCGGGATCCTCCACGGCAGCCGCTTCCATGTCGTTTTCATTAAGATCTGCTGCGCCTTTGCTGTTACCATTTCCAATGAGATTTACATCAGCGCTGCAGCCTGAAAGTAACATTACCGCGCTTAAGAATGCAGGTATCAGTAAACGTCTGTTCATTTCCACGTCCTCCTCTCCTGATACCATTATAGCCCGGGCCGTTTCCCATGCTCAACGTACGTTTTCCTTACATAATCCTGAAACAGTATCACTATCATTTGCATGACCTGCCTTAATATATGTCCGTTGATAAAATAGCTAATTTTTCTGGTAAATATAAAAGTAACTTCCTGTTTCGGCCGGTTTTACCTTTGAGAACATGGAAACTTGTCAGACTGTTATAAAATCAACTCTTCAATTTTTCTGTCTGCAGTTATGTATGTCCTTATTTTAAGGGTAAAAACATATATTTTTACCCTTAAAATAAGGACTTTCGTTCGCCGATATGATATTCTTGAAAAAGTTTATCCACTCCGCCTTTTTTATATGAAGGGTAATAAATACTGTACGCTGATAGATATAGACGATGTCAGGCGTATCGTCAGCATTAAAAACTTTACCGATGATCCCTTTGACAGGGCCTTCGGCAATAATGAACATCCCGATTACAGCGATTATCAGGAATTTTTAGAATCCAGATGTTTTCCAAGATCAAGAGATAAAATGAAGCTTATCCTCAAAGAACTTAATCTTCCATTTTATGACCCGTTCATGATAATACAAAAAACCGGCGGACGTATGGCGGATGATAATTTTCATATAGTTATAGAACGCTGAGTATGACCGATACAATTTTCAATTGTAATGGAACAAAAAGGAAGTTGAATTATCTTTTCAGACAATACTGAACATAGCGGAAAATCAAACAATAAAATACTTTAAAAACACGCCGTGATCTGTCATAAGACTTTTCACGGCGTGTAATATATTTATTTATTAAATTAATGAAAGGAGTTGATCTTAAGGCTCTACCGATATGCCGAACATCCTTATGATGCGGCGAGGGCACTTCTCGGCGCAGGCACCGCAGGCGATACACTTGTTGTAGTCTATCCTTGCAAGGTTGCCTTCCATAGTTATCGCACCCTGCTCGCAGGTCTTCACGCAGAGTGTGCAGCCTATGCAGCCTGCAGAGCAGACGTCCATAACCGGCTTACCCTTTTCAGGGTTTGAACACTGTACCCTGAATTTCTTGTGAGCAGGAACGAGCTCGATGATGTGCTTAGGGCAGGTCTTGATGCAGGCCTGGCAGGCCGTACACTTGGACTCATCGACCTTTGCAACGCCGTCTATGACATGGATGGCGTCGAACTGGCAGGCCTTGACGCAGGCTCCGTGTCCAAGACATCCATAGAGGCATGCCTTGTCGCTTGCTCCAGGAACAGGCGCAAGAGCGTTACAGTCGTTAGGGCCTGTATAGAGATATCTCTTAGGGGCCTTCTCGCAGGTTCCGGCGCATCTTACGAATGCAACCATCTTTTCCTGTTCGCCGGCCTCAACGCCCATAATCTCGGCTATTTTATCCCATACCGGCTTCTGTCCTACAGGACATGCGGTTATAGGAGCGGTTCCTTCATTTATTGCCTTGGCGCATCCGTCACATCCAGGATATCCGCAGCCTCCGCAGTTATTGCCAGGAAGCACCTCGCGTATTGCGGCCTCTCTCTCATCGACCTCGACCTTAAATTTCTCTCCGAATATACCGAGTCCGAAACCGACTATGATACCTACTATACCTATAAGTGCCGCAGCAATGATTATCGCAGTAACATTCATTTACGCATCCTCCTTTACATAAGTCCGGCAAAGCCGAAGAATGCGATCGACATGAGTGACGCTGTTATGATAACGATAGGCACACCCTGAAAGCTTCTCGGTATGTTATTGCCCGCAATATGCTCACGGATACCTGCAAGGAGCACGATGGCAATAAGATATCCGAATGCAGTTGCAAATCCGTTTACTACAGACTCTATGATGTTATAAGTATTCTGGGCGTTGGTAAGCGCAACACCTAAAACGGCACAGTTTGTCGTAATAAGCGGCAGATAGATACCAAGAGCCGAATAAAGCGACTCCATGCACTTATGCATGAACATCTCAACTATCTGGACGAGCGCTGCAATTACAAGTATGAAAACGATCGTTTCAAGATATACCATGTTGAGAGGTATAAGGATGTAGTTATCGATCACGCTCGCAACGAAGGATGCTATGGTGATGACGAATACGACAGCGCCTCCCATACCGGCAGCAGTCTTGATATCGGTGGAAACACCGAGGAAAGAGCATATGCCAAGGAACTGGCTTAAAACGACGTTGCTTACGAGGCATGAGCTGACAGCTATAACAATTAATTCAACCATCTTCAAACCTCCTGTCAATTATCTTTCTTAGGCTTCATAAAACCGCAGGTAAGGCAGTTTCCGTTGCAGCCTATCTCAGGGTTTCCGTCCCCGTTTGTAGCGCATGGCATCTTGAGCTTGTTCTGAAGTGCAGTAAGGGCTGCAAAAACGAAGAATGCTCCAGGCGCAAGGATAAATATTGAGCATGGCGTATAGAATGACGGCATGATATGGAATCCGAATATCTCTCCGGCACCTATAAGCTCTCTTAACGCTCCTATGAGAACGAGCGCGATGGTAAATCCAAGTCCCATTCCAAGGCCGTCAAAGAAGGATACTATCGGGCCGTTCTTCATGGCGTAAGCCTCAGCACGTCCAAGTATGATACAGTTAACGACTATCAGCGGAATATATATACCAAGGGATGCATACAGATCAGGAGTAAATCCTTCCATAAGCATGTCGCAGACCGTAACCAGCGATGCAACTACGACTATCTCCGCAGGAAGTCTGAGTTTTTCAGGTATGATGTTCCTGAGCACTGCTATGAGCGCATTGGAAAGCATCAGAACGGCCGTTGTGGAAAGTCCCATGCCTGCGCCGTTCATGGCCGAAGTAGTTACCGCCAGCGTAGGGCAGGTACCGAGAACGAGGACGAATAACGGGTTCTCCTTCCAGATACCGTTATATATTCTCTCTGTATATTTGTTCATATTTCCTCCTTTCCTCAGCCTTCAGAAATATTGTTAAAGAATCTGATCGATGCGTTAAGGGCGTTGCCAACTGCAGTCGATGTATATGTAGCTCCGCTTAAGGCGTTGAACTGCTGTTCATTGGCAGTTCCGGTCTTGATCCTCTCAATGTCTCCGGAAGCATCCTTTCCTACGAACTGATCCTTGAATGCCGGCTCATTTGCCTTAAGTCCAAGTCCCGGTGTCTCCGATATGGAAAGGAATCCAAGTCCAAGGACCTTCTTGTCCTTTGAAATACCTACGGATATCTGCAGATCGCCTGCGTATCCGTCCGGTGATGTTGCGTTGATGACATAGCCCAGCACCTCTCCGGCGCCATTTTTAGCCTCAAGGCACTCATCGATGGTAACCGCTCCGTAGCCCCAGTTTACGGCGTCAAGGTTTGCCTCCTCGACTTTTCCGGCAAGTTCCTCAGTAGTTTCGAAGGTCACCGCATCAGGGAATACCTCCTGATAGGTCTTGTTGGCTGCTGCCTGCTGTGCAGCAGCGATAGGCTCCAGCGTGAGCTCATGGACTACGCCGAGCGCCAGTCCTGACAATAAGGTGATCAGGAAAAGTACTATGGCGTCTTTTACGATAGAGTTTTTCATTTCTTCTTACCTCCCATACCAAACGCCTTAGGGATGGATATACGATCCAGGATCGGGACTAAGAGGTTTCCTAAGAGTATCGAATAGGATGCACCCTCAGCCGTAGGGCTCCATGTCCTTATTATTCCCGTCATGATTCCGCAGAATATCGCGTAGAGTATCTGCCCCTGATGTGTGACAGGACTCGTTACATAGTCGTTAGCCATGAAGCAGGCGGCGAATATGATAGCTCCGGACATAAGCTGGATAAGCATGTAGTAAGGATCGAATCCGCCGACTATGAACATGAATATTGCAACGGTGCCGATATATACTATAGGTATACGAGGAGTGATTATGTTCCTCCATATCATATAAACGATACCGATAAGGAGACATAACTTGGATACCTCACCGATGGTTCCCGGAACATTGCCTATGAACAGATCCCAGAGGTTGACCTCCTCACCGGCACGTATCATTGCAAGCGGCGTAGCGCTTGTCATGTTATCGAATGAACCGTATGAGAAATCATTCATAAGTCCCGAATAAGCTATGTGCAGGAAGCATCTTGCAGCGATAGCCGGGTTGATGAAGTTCTGTCCGAGGCCTCCGTAAAGCTGCTTTACGACTACTATTGCAAATACAGCGCCGACCATTGGCACCCACACAGGGATAGCCGGAGGCATGTTCATCGACAGTATCATACCCGTTACTATGGCAGAGCAGTCACCGATGGTTATCGGCAGATGCATGAGCTTCTCATAGATATACTCTGCTGCCACCGCCGTAGCTACCGTACATATGGTTATTACCAGGGTATACGGTCCGAAATGGAATGCACCCCAGATAACGATAGGCAGCATCGCGATACAGACGTCAAGCATCTCTCTGCGTGTCGTGAGCGTGCTTCTGAAGTGAGGCGATGAGGACACATTAGGCAGTATTTTTTTGATCTCTTCCACTGTGGTCTCCCTCCTTAGTCTTTCTTGTCAGCCGCTGCTTTTTCCGCGTCGGCTTTTGCCTTTTCGGCTGCCTGCTTTGCTCTGTTGATGGCCTGAACTTCCTTCTTTGCCTGCTTGAAGAGCTGTGTGAGCGGTCTCTTGGCAGGGCAGATATAAGAGCAGGTTCCGCACTCGATGCACTCCATACCGTTTAACTCTACGAACTTGTCAAGGTTGCCCTTCTCGACCTCCTTGGACATGATAGGCGGTATGAGGAATATAGGACAGGCGTCAACGCAGCGTCCGCATCTTACGCAGTGAGTTCCCACGCTCTCAGCCACCTCATCGTGTACGAAAGCACAGAGGGCTGAGGAGTTCTTGACTACAGGCACATTTGTATCAAACAGCGCCATACCCATCATAGGGCCTCCGCATATGATCTTGGCCGGAGTTGTGTGATATCCTCCGATGGCCTCGACTATACGTCCGTAAGGCACTCCAAGTCTGATCCTTACGTTGGATGGATCAGCTATGGCGTCTCCGGTGATGGTGATGTTTTTCTTCATGATAGGCGTGCTCTTGATAACAGCGTCATAGATAGCAGCAAGAGTTGCCACGTTGTCAACGACACAGCCTGCGTCAGCAGGGAGCATCTTGGAGTTGATCTTGCGTCCTGTAACAGCGTAGATGAGCTGACGCTCGCCTCCCTCAGGATACTTGGTACGCATTACGACTACGCTTATGTTCTTCTCTCCCTCAATAAGATGTCTGATCTTATCGATGGCTGTCTGCTTGTTGTTCTCTATCGCGATTATACCCTTCGCGTTAGGGAACAGGGAGAGAACGACCTTCATTCCGCCTACAACACGCTCCGGTTCTTCTACCATAAGTCTGTGGTCATTGGTAAGCATAGGCTCGCACTCTGAACCGTTGGCGATAACGTAATCGATATCGTCATCATTCTTAGGCGCAAGCTTGACATGCGTAGGGAAACCCGCACCTCCCATACCGATGATGCCGGCTTCCTTAATGATATTCCTTATGTCATTTTTCGTAAGGTCATCGAGGCTCCTCTCGGTGCCGATGCCCTCTACCTCCTTAAAGAGGCCGTCGCTTGTGATGACTATAGACTGTACGTAGCTTCCCATCGTCGTAAGACGAGGCTCTATAGCCTTGACTGTTCCCGAAACAGATGAGGTCACTACCGCCGAAATAAATCCTCCCGGCTCAGCTATCTTCTGTCCGGCCAGCACATAGTCTCCAACCGCCACGATAGGCTTGGACGGAGCACCTATACCCTGGGACATCGGGAATATATAATCCCCGTCAAATTCAAGTTCCTTGATCGCGCAGTACTCGCTCAGGTTCTTTCCCTCGTAGGTATGGACGCCGCCTCTAAATGTCGCAAGGCCCATAAATCAAGTTCCCCTTTCTTTATAAGAATTTAAAAAATCTTTTAACTTTTTCGTAAAAGTTCAATGTGATTATAGCATTTACCGTGTTATTTTCAAGTTAAAGATGCTTGCATACAAATAATTTGTATGTCGTTTTAAAGGCCTGCAAAGATATTTCTAATTGGTCTTGTCAAAACTTACAAGTAATTATAGAATTTGTTGTGAATTAACACGGCGTAAAGAGATACGGATAAAAATGAACATATGAATACCTAAACATCCGATGCCGCATTAATATCCTTGCTTTATCAGGTGATCTCTATGAATAAAAATACAAGAGGAAGCATCATATTACTTATAACCGCCCTTATCTGGGGAACCACCTTCGTGGTACAGAGCTCAGCCATGGACGACATCGGCCCTCTGCTATTTTTAGTGACCAGGTTTTTCTTAGGCGGCCTCTCGCTGCTGCCCGTCATTTTTTTTATGCACAAAAAAAGGCTCCATGACGGCAGCCTTAATAATGAACAAATATCTTCCTTAAATAAATACTCCGTAAAAGCCGGATTTATATGCGGCCTTGCCCTTATGGCCGCCGCAGCCCTGCAGCAGTACGGGCTTATCACCACCTCTGCCGGAAAGGCAGGCTTCATAACGGCCATATACATAGTCCTTGTGCCCATAGCAGGCTTTTTCATCGGAAAACGCATCCCTAAGGCCACATGGATAAGCGTCATTATAGCCATAGTCGGTTTTTATCTGTTAAGCATAAAGGAAGGATTTTCCATAGAAACGGGAGATTTCCTGTGTCTTTTGTGCGCCTTCGGCTTTACGGTCCAGATACTTTTAGTGGATCATTTCATGGAAAATAAAGCCGATGCCCTGATACTTTCCTGTACGGAATTTTTTACGGTCTCCGCAGTGCTGTTTTTTCCGATGCTTGTCGTTGAGGGCTTTCATTTCAATCTCATCAGAAACGCAGCCTTCAGCATACTCTACTGCGGCATCATGGCAAGCGGCGTGGCCTACACCTTCCAGGTCATAGGCCAGCGTGATACGAGCCCTGCCGTGGCAACGCTCCTTATGAGCCTTGAATCCGTATTTGCCGCCCTCTCAGGCTGGCTCCTCCTCGGAGAAAAGCTGACATTAAGAGAGCTTGCAGGCTGCATCCTGGTATTTATCGGCGTCATAATCGCCCAGCTTGCGCAGCCTGCCTCCGATAAGGCTTAAGGGAACTGTTTATCAGAATCCCGCCCTTATTCTTTCCGCAGCGTAGATGGCCTCTCTCGTGAGCTTTTCTATGCGGTCGAATTCGCCGTTATTGATAAAGCCCTCCTTGCACATCCATGAACCTCCGATGGCAGCTACCAGATCCGAGGTGAGGTAATCCCTCATATTGTCCCTGTTCACTCCGCCGGTAGGCATGAACTTAACTCCCTTAAGGGCTGCCGCGATGGCCTTTATCGTACCTATGCCTCCCATCTTTTCCGCAGGGAAGAACTTAACGATCTTAAGGCCTCTCTTCATTGCCTGGAATATCTCCGAAGCCGTGGCGCAGCCAGGATATATCGGTATATCCCTGGAAATGCAGTAATCCACTATCTCAGGATCGAATACCGGAGAAACAATAAATTTAGCTCCGGCAGATACAGCCTTATTAACATTTTCAATGGTCAGCACTGTACCGGCTCCCACAAGGATGTCAGGGAAATTCTCAGAGATCTTCCTTATGGATTCCTCCGCCGCATCCGTCCTGAAGGTGACCTCAGCGCACTTTAATCCGGCCTTAAGCAGAGACTCGGCTAAAGGCACCGCATTCTCAGCATCGTCGATAACTATTACCGGGATCACTCCGAGGCTCGTTATCTCTTCATTCATCTTTTCAAACATATGATCGCTCCTTATTTATAAAACGCTGTTATTGCATATATGACATTTAACAGTCATTATGCCTCGTCACATTTTCCTGTAATTAAAACTCATCAGCCTCCGGATCTGATGTCCTCAGGCTTAAGCTCCTCCGGCAGCATGGCGATGAAATCCTCCTCGGTAATTACCGGGATACCAAGCTCCGCCGCCTTTACGTTCTTGGATGACCTGCTGGTTATGTCATTATTGATCAGGTAAGAGGTCTTTGAGGAAACAGAGCCTGAAGCCTTTCCTCCGAGCTTTTCAATAACGGCTTCGACCGCCTTCCTGTTAGGGAAATGTCTTACGTCGCCGGTTATGACAAAGGTCATACCCTCAAATATCTGCTCAGTAACGCCCTCATCCTCGGCCTTCTTAAATGTAAGCACTTCGGCAAGATCCAATGCGCGCCTTATATTTTTATCATCCGCAAAATAGCTTATGAAATTATCCGCAAGCACCGGACCTATATCTCTTATCTCAAGAAGGCTGTCCCTGTCGGCCTTCATTATCCTGTCAAGATCGTTGCCAAAGGCCCTGCATACCGCCTTTGCTCCGGCAAGGCCTATGCCCGGGATCCCGAGGCCGTAGATAAATCTGTAAAGCTCAGTATCCGACGCCTTTTGGGCGGAGGATATCAGATTTGCCGCCGATTTCTCGCCGAATCCATCCATGGCAGCTATCTCGCCCCTGTAACGCTCCAGCTTAAAAATATCCGCATACTCGTGGATAAATCCGTTATCTATCAGCTTTTCCAGAGTCATCTCCGAAAGCCCGTCCACGTTCAGCGCGTCCCGGCTCACCATCAGGGCGAAGGACTTGATCTTTTTAGCCGGGCAGTCAGGGTTTATGCAGTACAGCAGGGCTGCCGTATTATCCCTCCTTACCTCCGTCGGTCCTCCGCAGACCGGACACTTATCCGGTATGACGACATTTCCGCTGCGGGTAAGGTTATCGTTGATCTGCGGTATGATCATGTTGGACTTATATACATTTATCGTATCCCCTATGCCAAGCTGGAGCTCCTCCACTATGCTCACGTTATGCACGCTTGCCCTGGTGACGGTGGTCCCCTCCAGCTCCACCGGATCAAACACGGCCACCGGATTGATGAGACCCGTCCTTGAGCCTGACCAGTCTATGCGCCTTAAGGTGGTCTCCGCCAGCTCATCCTGCCACTTAAAAGCTATGGAATTCCTCGGAAACTTGGCAGTCCTGCCAAGGGAAAGGCCGTAGGCCACATCCTCAAAGGCCAGCACCAGTCCGTCGGAAGGTATATCATATGTAGGAATACGGTCCTTGAAGCTCTGTATATCCTCCTTTATGGTGTCGCCGTCCGTAAACACATGCTCCACCACCTCAAAGCCCTGGGCCGTAAGCCAGTCAAAGCCCGCTGAAAATGAATTGTGAAGATCAGGCACCTCCGGAGCCCTCTCAGTACCCTCTACCGATACCAGTGTAAATACTATAAGCTTTACATGTCTTCCGGCGGTGACCGAAGGATCCAGCTGTCTTACGGAACCTGAACACAGGTTTCTCGGATTTTTATACCTTGCGGCAGTGTCCGCCACCTCCTCGTTGATCCTTTCAAAATCACTGTAGGAAATGACCGCCTCGCCGCGCACCACAAGCTTTCCCTTAAAGGGTATCTGCCCCGGAAGATTTTCAAAATATCTGGCGTTTGGAGTCACCACCTCGCCGACCTCGCCGTTTCCTCTTGTGACGGCTTTCTTAAGCACTCCGTCCTCATAGGTCACTACGCAGGTTATGCCGTCCAGCTTCCAGCTTAATACACACTTATGCCCGTTCATCCAGCTGATGAGCTCATCGGCAGACTTGGTCTTGTCCAGGGAAAGCATCGGGCTTTCATGGCGCTCCTTGGGAAGCTCTGAGATGATCTCATAGCCTACATTCTGGGACGGCGAATTGGAAAGCCTGAAGCCTGTCTCCTTCTCCAGCTCCAAAAGCTCGTCATAATATCTGTCGTAGTCGATATTGGGCATGATCTCCCTGCCCTCCTGATAATAGGTACGGCTCGCCAGATTGAGAAGGTCCGTAAGCTCCTTTATCCTTTTGATCTTTTCTTCATTATTCATTATCTGCCCTCATCAGCTTGAATCTGCGCCCTGTCCGGCTGTCACTCCTCCTTGGCGGTCTCCTCGATGCCCTTATTTTCAAGAAGCTTATCCACAGTTGCCAGCTTTACGCAGGTGGTAAATACATTCATGGCCTCCCTGATCTCATCATTGCCCGGGAAGGACGGCGCTATACGTATGTTAGTGTCCTCCGGATCGATGCCGTAAGGGAAGGTGGCTCCCGCGTTTGTAAGTTGCACTCCCACCTTCTTGCAGAGAGACACTATGGCCTTTGCGCATCCCGGCATGGAATCAAAGGAAATGAAATATCCGCCGTAAGGCTTTGTCCAGGTGGCGATATCAAGAGCCCCAAGCTCCCTCTCAAGTATCTCCTCCACAGCCTCAAACTTCGGCCTGAGCAGTGCTGCGTGCTTCTTCATGTGCTCGTCTATTCCGTGTATATCCTTAAAGAACCTCACATGCCTCAGCTGATTTACCTTATCATGGCCTATGGTCTGGAACTTCATGGTCTTCTTGATATCCTCAAGATTATTATGCGAAGCCGCGCACATGGCTATGCCGGATCCCGGGAAGCTGATCTTGGAGGTCGAAGCAAACTTATATACCATATCAGGATTGCCCGCCCTCTTGCACTCCGCAAGTATCTCTATAAGATGATCCTGATGGTGCTCATATAAATGATGCACCGTATATGCATTATCCCAGTATATACGGAAATCCGGAGCCGCCGGCTTAAGCCTTGCAAAACGCCTTACGGTCTCATCCGAATAGGAATTACCGGTTGGATTGGAATACTTAGGCACGCACCAGATACCCTTTATGGTCTCATCAGAAGCCACAAGCTTTTCCACCATATCCATGTCAGGACCCGTTTCAAGCATAGGCACATTGATCATTTCAAATCCGAAATGCTCCGTTATCATGAAATGACGGTCGTACCCCGGCACTACGCAGATCCACTTTACCTTCGGCAGCTTGCACCACGGCGTAGAACCCATGATGCCGTGGGTATAGCTCCTGGAAATGCAGTCGTACATTACATTTAAGGAAGAGTTTCCAAATATAATGAGATTATCCGGATTGACCTCCATTATGTCTGCCATAAGCTCCTTGGCCTCAGGTATGCCGTCCAGCACTCCGTAATTCCGGCAGTCGGATCCGTCCTCACAGCTTAAATCAGAGTCTGAGCTCAGGACATCCATCATGCCCATGGAGAGATCCAGCTGCGCCGGTGAAGGCTTTCCTCTTGCCATGTTAAGGTTAAGTGCCATGTACTTATATTTCTTGTACTTTTCCTCAAGCACGGCATGCTCTTTTTCGAGCTCGTCCACAGTCATATCCGCATATCTTTTCATCCGCTTACCTTCCTTTTCTAAATAGTCTTATATCTTATCGGGCGTTTCCCGGCCTTGCCGCCTGGAAGCCCTCATATACGGCGTTTACAGATCAGATTTAAGTATATCACACATGCATTTGACAATTCCATATTTTCTTGATTGAACCGGCTCAAGGCACATTACGCCGGTTAGCCGCGGTTATCAATAAAATCGTTCACCGGTTAAACAAATTAGCGATGTACTTTTATATATACAACTCAGAAAAAACATAGTATAATATGCACAAAAGAAGAGTTTTGCTGTAAAAATTTATATGCATTATCACAATAAAAATGCATATATTTTAGTTAGTGGCTTTGTGCAGAAATGAACACTTTATCAAGGGGGAAAAGTTATGAGTGAACCTAAGAAAAAAGCCAACGGACTGGCGCTGCTGCCATTCGTCATATTTATAGTGATCTTCCTTGGCGCCGGACTTTACTATCAGGCGCAGGGAGTGGAAATGGCGTTCTACCAGTTCCCTTCGGTTGCGGCAATGTTCATAGCCGTACTGATAGCATTCCTGATGACCAAGGGATCCATCGACGAGCGTTTCGCTCTGTTCTCAAAGGGAGCTGCAAACGTGGACGTCCTGACCATGCTTATGATCTTCCTGCTTGCCGGAGCATTCTCAACGGTAGCCGGAGAGATGGGCGGACGTGACGCCACCATAAACCTCGGACTTTCAATAATACCGGTGCACTTCCTTGCCGCAGGCGTATTCATCATCTCGGCATTCATGGGAACCGCTACCGGTACATCAATGGGAACTATTTCAGCGATCGTGCCTATCGCGGTCGGAGTTGCTGATAAGGGCGGCCTTAGCATCCCTCTTTTCCTCGGTGCCTGCGTCGGCGGAGCAATGTTCGGTGATAACCTTTCCATGATCTCCGATACGACCATCGCCGCTACAAGATCCCAGGGCTGCGAAATGAAGGATAAGTTCAGAGTCAACTTCCTCATCGCTCTTCCTGCAGCGATTGTCACGATAGTACTCCTGCTTATATTTGGAAGACCTGAGACAGTTACGGATCTCGGAAACCTTGAGTACAGCATCATAAAGGTCATCCCTTATATCCTGGTACTCGTACTTGCCTTAAGCGGACTCAACGTTTTCCTCTGCCTGACCATAGGTATATTCTCAGCAGGAATCGTAGGACTGCTTACGGCTTCAATGACACTTTCAACATTTGCACAGGCTATATATAACGGTTTCATCAGCATGAACGAGACATTCTTCCTGTCCCTCTTCTGCGGAGGTATGGCAGAGATGGTTACCCATAACGGCGGTATCGAATGGCTCGTACAGACACTCGGCAAGATGATGAAGGGCAACAAGTCTTCCCAGATCGGTATTGCAGCCCTCGTTTCACTCGCTGACTGCGCAGTGGCAAACAACACCATCGCCATCATCCTTTCCGGACCTATGGCAAAGAAGATGGCAAAGGCCCACAAAGTAGACCCAAGACGTACGGCTTCTCTGTTGGACGTATTCTCCTGCGTATTCCAGGGTATAATCCCTTACGGCGCACAGCTGCTTTCAGCATCCTCACTCACAGCTGCATACGGAGTTGCGATCTCTACCGTAGAGATCATACCTAACATATGGTACTGCTGGATACTCGCGGTAGTAGCCGTAGCTTCCATATTCATACCGTTTGCCGACGGCATCACAAGGAAGGATCCTTGGAACTATGAGTATGACTGCGCCGAGTCCGGAGTAGAAGCCAAGAAGGCAATGCTCAAGGCCGAAAGCGGACATCCTGAGACAGAACTTTGACCTTAGCCCCGGGCTGATCATAAAACAACATTTTTACAGCAATTAATATCAAAATATTTTATATCAAAAGGCCGGCAAATATTGTCGGCCTTTGTTTTTTGTATTTTGTTATAAACAAAACTGTCAACTAACGACAGAAAACTGCAACTAACACTATTTTTTTATCCGTGCTAATATAATAGTAGAAAATGAATAAATGATATGCAAAATCATAAGATATTTTTATTCAATTTGCACTATTTTTAGGCCTGAAGCTTATCTCTTCTTTTAATTTAACATCTGTTGATTTAAGAAAGGACGGTACTTTATGAATATCAATAAGAACATGGGCTTTGCAACAAGACAGATACACGCAGGTAAGGACAAGAATTCGGCCGGAGCTCTCTGTACTCCTATCTACCAGACCTCAACTTTCGAGTTCGATTCAGTTGAGCAGGGCGGCGCACGTTTCGCCGGACAGGAGGAAGGATATATATATTCAAGACTCGGAAACCCTACTGTAGCAAGAGTCGAGGCAATACTTGCAGAACTTGAGAACGGCGAGGCAGCTCTCTGCACTGCTTCCGGAATGGGCGCCATTACATCCGCCATCTGGAGCGCCGTTGAGGCAGGCGATGAGATCATAGCCAGCGATACTCTCTACGGCTGCACCTACGCACTTCTTTCCCACGGCATCACAAAGTTCGGCGTAAACGTCAACTTCATAGATATGGCTGACCTTGACGCCCTTAAGGCAGCTCTCAACGAAAAGACAAATGTCGTATATCTTGAGACTCCTTGCAACCCTACCCTTAAGGTAATAGACATAGCTGAGGTATCAAGGATAGCTCACGAATATAACCCTGGCATCAGAGTTATAGTTGATAATACATTTGCAACTCCTTATCTCCAGCGTCCGCTCGATCTCGGAGCAGATACCGTAGTACACAGTGCCACAAAGTATCTTAACGGACACGGAGACGTTATCGCCGGCGTTATCGTAGGTAAGGCTGATTATATCGCAACCTGCCGCATGTTCGGTGTAAAAGATATGACCGGAGCAGTTATGAGCCCATTCAACGCATTCCTTATGCAGAGAGGCTTAAAGACTCTGGATATCCGTATGGATCGTCACTGCGCTAACGCAATGAAGGTCGCAAAATTCCTTCACGATCATCCGGCAGTAGAGAAGGTATATTATCCTGGACTTGAGGACTTCGAGGGATATGAGATCGCAAAGAAGCAGATGAGCAAGCCTGGCGCAATGATGTCCATAGAGCTTAAGGCTGACAGAGCAAGAGTTGCTGCAGCCCTCAACAAGTTAGAGCTCTGCACCATCGCCGTTTCTCTCGGCGACGCTGAGACTTTAGTAGAGCACCCTGCAAGCATGACTCACTCCACATACACAGCTGAGGAGCTCAAGGCTTCCGGAATCTCTGAGGGACTTGTACGTATCAGTATAGGACTTGAGGATCCTGAGGACGTTATCGCCGACTTCAAGAAGGTATTTGACGAGTTAGTCTGATCGTAAATCCACATAAATAAGTTTGATCAGCAGCAGTTGACCAAAACCGGTCGTGTCTCCCCTAAATCATGATCGGGCATAAAAGGAACCGCCCCGTTGGGATCATTAAACCAGCGGGGCGGACCTTTTTTATTTATAGCATCTGATCTATATCTGATTTTAAAGAGCATGATATGTAACAGAACGTGTTAGTGAAAACCCGCTATAAGCTATAGTATATAAAAAATGTGAGAATGGCTTTTATCAAAAAGATAATTTACTGTAATATGAATTTATATTATCCTATTTTGGATAATATCTCGGCAAATATAGAGCCAAAAAATTATTTTATAATAACACCGGGAATATTCATTTTTCCGTCTTAATTTCGAATAAAGGATCGAACATGGATTTTACTGTAGATTTTTCAAATATAAATATTACCCTCATCATTTATCTTATAGCGATCAATATCGTAACATTTGCCGCTTTCGGAATAGATAAGTGGAAGGCGATAAATGGAAGATGGCGTATAAGCGAGGCAAGGCTCATGAGCTTAAGCGCTGCGGGCGGGAGCCTTGGAGGGATACTTGGCATGTACTTTTTCAGACATAAGACAAAGCACATAAAATTCCTCGTTGGACTGCCGGTTCTGCTGATAGCCCATATATACATATTGAAATGTCTTGGTGCCTGAAGGAAGAACGGAAAAGGTATATTCTTAAATATATTTTTCTGTTTAAATATTGAATTATTTTTTCATATAAACACCGGGTATGAGAGCATCCTCATACCCGGCTTATCTACAGTCCGATTACATCAAATATATTTTTTCATATAAGAGGCATATATTTTTATCGGCCCGTCATTTCCTTTTCCTGAAGAGCCTTAATATCCTGTCGGCCACGGACACATTTTTTTCCTTTGTGGCAGCAAATTTTATATCGTTATCAATGAAATACTGCTGTACGTTTACCACCGGTCTTCCTACCTGCTCCTTTTTAGAATACAGGCCGTTAGGGTTTAAGCTCCTGGCGTTTACATTATCTGCAAGCAGCATGTCAAGGTAGAAGCTGATCCACTCCTTGTGCTCATCCGTCATGACAGGACATGCTATCTCCACACGGCGCTGCTGGTTCCTCGTCATTATATCCGCTGAGGAAATGTATATCTGCTTAATGGATCCTGTACCGAAGCAGTATATCCTCGAATGCTCAAGGAAACGTCCCACTATACTCGTAACATGTATATTTTCGGTCTTCCCAGGTATGCCCGGGATCAGGCAGCAGATACCCCTTACTATAAGGTCTATCTGTACTCCCGCCTGCGAAGCTTCCGCTAACTTATCAATAAGATCCCTCTCAGTGATGGAGTTGGTCTTGATGATTATCCTTCCCTTATCTCCCTTTGTGATCTCACTGTCTATGAGCCTCATAAGCCCGCGCTTCATGTCGTGGGGCGCAATGAGGAGCTTGGAATAGCTCTCATTTATATCTCCTATGAGCATGTTGGAGAAAAAGTCGGCAGCGTTGCTGCCCAGCTCCTTATCAGCGCTCATAAGTGAAAAATCCGTATACAGAGCGGCAGTTTTCTCGTTGTAATTTCCAGTTCCGATCTGAGTGATATAGGATATCTCGTTTTTATTTTTATAAGTTATAAGGCAGATCTTGGAGTGGCACTTATAATCCTCCTGCCCGTAGATAACGCGGCAGCCGGCCTCCTCCATCATCTTGGCCCATTCTATGTTGTTTTTCTCGTCAAAACGGGCTCTGAGCTCCACTAAGGCGGTGACAGTCTTGCCGTTTTCAGCGGCCTCTATCAGATATTTTGCCACCTGGGAGTTCTTTGCGAGCCTGTACAGGGTGATGCTTATGGAAACGACATTTTTATCATTTGCAGCCTCTTTAAGGAGATCCAAGAACGGCTGCATGGAATGATATGGATAAAAAAGCAGTATGTCCCTCTGCCTTATCTGATCCTTCATCGGAATATCCTTTACGAGATATTCCGGCCATCTCGGCTTAAACTCCGGATACAGCAGATCCTTTCTATCAGCTCCAACGCTGTAAGCCCAGGTGATGACTGCCGGACTGCCCGAATAATATACCTGCTGCCCCTTAAGCCCGAGTTTTTTGGCAAGGCTCTTGCCCAGCTCCCTGGCGTTTCCTTCCACCTCAAGCCACACCGGCGCCAGCCTGTCCCTGGACTTTAAAAGCTTTGACATATAGTCGCGGTAAACGTCCCCGCTGCTTGGATCGTCGTTGTCCGTTTCATCATCGTTAAAGCTGATGTCCGCGTTTCTCGTGACGCATACCACAGCCTTCTCTTCCTGAAGGTATATCTTGAATATGTGGTCGAGGTTCCCAAGTATCAGCTCCTCCATCCTGATAAAGCGAACGTTATGTCCGTCATTGGAGAGGTACAACAGCTGCGGAAGGCTGTCCGGCACCTCGGTTATGCCTATCAGCCTTTTATCTCCTGATCTCAGCAGGGCTGCAGCGTAAAGACATTTATTTTTAAGGTGCGGGAAAGGATGTGACCTGTCTATGATCTGAGGACTTAAAAGAGGACGCACCTGATTATTAAAGTACGACTTGGCTGCCTCTTCCTCCCTGCCCTTAAGCTTGTTAAAAGACACTTCCGTTATGCCCTTTTCCTCAAGCTCCTTCATGATATGCTTATAGACCCTCTCCCTGCGGTGAAGCATCGGAGGGACAGCCTTATAGATGGCCTCAAGCTGCTCAGCCGGGGTCATCCCGCTCTTATTATCTATATTGTCCGGGGTCATTATGGACATGTCGAACAGACTGCCCACCCTGACCATAAAAAACTCATCAAGGTTGGTAGTAAATATCGACGCAAATCTGAGTCTCTCAAGGAGCGGGACCGTTTCCGTTTCAGCCTCCTCAAGCACCCTTAAGTCAAACTGCAGCCAGCTCAGCTCCCTGTTTTGCGTATAGCTTAAGTCGTACCTCGCATTATCTTTTTCCACAAATACCCCTCCCTTATACCAAAATCACTTATGTATAAGTTTTCTATCTTAAGTCTCTTTACAAGCTCGGATATGACAAGCGCCCCGGGAATAATGGTGTGGATGCGGTCAGGGCATTTCCTTAATACGGCATCCCTTACGAGCCTGTCCCTGTACATAAGGAATTTAACTATATCGTCAAATTCCTTTCTCGTTATGTGCCTCTGCATTATGTCCCTGTCATGCTGCATGTTTATGAGCGTCCTTAAGCTCCTGGCTGTGCCCCCTACTCCTATGAGCACAGGCGCGGCGTTTTTCGGAAGCTCCATGGTCGCCATTGTATCCGATATAAATCTCCTGAGTTCTTCAAGCTCCCTGTTCTTTGGCCAGATCTTTTCAACATGCTCCCTGAAAAGGTTAAGGCTCCCCATATTGACGCTCCTCACATAATACGGGAACTTATCTCCAAAGGCCACGACCTCCGTGCTTCCTCCTCCAAGGTCAAAGAGACAGCCGTCGTTTATCGGCGCGTCGTATATAGCCCCGGCAAAACTCAGCCTTGCTTCTTCATCTCCGGATAAAAGCTCTATATCTATCGAAGTGCTCCTCTTTACGTATGCTATGACCTCCTCGGAATTGGATATATTCCTCAGGGAAGCTGTTGCAAATGTATGCACGCTGTCCACAGTGACATACTCAAGGGAAGCCGTAAAACGGTTGAGCACCTCTACCATTTCCTCTATACCCTGCTTTGAAAGCTGTCCGCCGGTGATATAGTTGGCCAGTCCCGCCATTTCCTTTTTTGTCATAAGTATGGTGAATTTGCCGTCCGTCACCTTATATACGGACATACGCATCGTATTTGAGCCTATGTCAATGACCGCACAGATCATATCTTCCTCCCCTTTGCCGCAATATTAAAAGCGGCATAATACAACATTATAATATTATACCGCTTTTATAAAAAAATAATCATATATATGTAAATAACCTGTAAATGCCTGCCTATCTCTCCGTCATATCGATAACGTCGCATATGGCAGGAAGCCTGTCTTTAAACATTTCCCTGATGGTGCCTTCGATCTCCCTTATGTAGCCGGGAGCCGCGATCATTATGACGTCCACCGGATCCCTTAGGTATCTTTCCGGAGGCACTATCGGTATGTGTGAAGCAGGAGCAAAAAGCCCCTGTTTTTTTTCCGATGAATCAATAATGTACCTGACGTTATCCTTAAGCGCCGTAGTGGAAGCTATCGTAAATCCCTGGTGCCCTGCTCCCCAAAGAGCAATGCTCCTTCCTGAAGCCTTGAGCCGAGACATATAGTCTGCTATCTCCCCGCACATACGGATGTAATCATCCTTAAGCACGGATCCGTCCCCCGCAGTATCTAAGGATCTGCCGTCTGATCTTCCTTCCGGCCTTTCATTTTCCTTTTTATCTGATTTACTTTTACTGCCTTCAGGCAGCAAGGCTGTGTCCAGGTTTAAAGTCGGAGCATTTTCTTCCCCTGTCCCTGCGCTCTTTTTTACGAGGAATTCTATAGTATCCCCTATGCCGACAAATCTGCTCTCAATGACCTCAAAGCCGCATTTTTCCACAAGATACTTAAGCGATCCCATATCGTAGTTGGCTATATGATCCCTGATAAGCTCATAATAACGCCCGTTTTTGATTATGTATTCAAAGGCCGGAACGCTGATGAGGCCGAGACCTTCGTCCCTAAGATTATTATACATGCACTTAAGCATGCTCACCGGATCCGGCTGATGTTCAAGGAAGTTAAAGGATAAAAAGCAGTCGAAGGGGCCTCCCTCAACCTTAAGCTCCCCTGAGTCCGGAAACAGCCTCATTATATGGCTTTCAGGAACTGTTCCGTCGGCACAGAGCTTTTCTTTTGCCTCAGCCACATTTCCCTCTCCGGCTTCCATGCCGTAGATATCCGCAGGAAACTCTTTAAGCACCTCAAGAAAATCGCCGTTGCCGCAGCCGCATTCGATAAACTTCGCTCCCTTAAGCCCGTAGTCCTCCATAAGATGCCTGTAATCCGAGCGCCTTAAATTCCTCATGGTCTCTGAAAGCCCCACGACCCTTATGGCATCCTTATAATAATCCACCGGCTCGCAGTCAAACTGATAAAGGCCGCATTCCGGGCATCTGCACAGCGGAAGCTCTATCCCTCTGTCAGATTTGAGCTTAGCTTTATCCGGCATGGCCTGAGCCCCTGCCGGCATATTTGGAAGCACGAATAACGGCTTTGAAAGCTCAAAGCCGCATACGATGCATTTACTCTTTTTCTTTGGAGTCCTCATCTCTTTTTGCATTTACATCAGCTCCGTCATCGTCAAAATTCAGCCTCTCCTCCTCTATGACGAGGGGCCTCTTCATCACCCTCTGGTTTATATTAAGGACATATTCTCCCAAAAGGCCTATGAAAAATATCTGCACGCTTCCCAAAAACAGCATTCCGATAAGTATAGGCACGGTACCTGCCGGGAAACGGTCCCACCATATCAGCTTCATGATGAGGTAGATTATGGCAACTATCATGGACAGGGCGGCAAATATGCCTCCCGCAAATGTCGCCACCCTCAGGCCTATCTTGGTATAGGAGGTAAAGGACAGCATGGCCGCGTCATATAGGGTATAGAAATTATTTGAGGTCTTGCCCGCACGGCGCTTTGGCTGATCATAAGGTATCTCCTTACGCCTGAAGCCAAGCTCAGCCACTATGCCCCTTAAAAAAGGAGTCGGATCGTCCAGATCCCTAAGCACCTTGATAAAGGCCCTGTCATAAAGGCCGAAGCCAGTAAAATGCTCGATCTGCTCCACCTGGGAAAACTTCCTTATCAGATCATAGTACAGACATCTGAAGGCGTATATTATCTTTCCGTCCGTACTGTGGGCCTTCACGCCTATAACGATCTTATAGCCTTCCTCCCAGCCTGACACAAATTTTTCTATCATCTCCGGGGGATCCTGAAAATCCGCCGCCATAAGTATGGTGGCGTCCCCGTCCGTCTGCAGCATGCCGTAATATGGGCTGTTGAACTGTCCGAAATTTTTTGCGTTGAATATGGCCTTTATATGATGCCTGTCCTCACCGCACATGCGGCGGAGTATTTTCCTTGTATCGTCATGGGAATCATTATCCATGAAAAGTATGTCGTAATCATACTTTTTAAGGATCTCAGATGTCTCAAATCTCTCCTTTACGGCTCTTGCGAGCGCCTCCACGTTATCCTGCTCGTTATAACATGGAACTACAATGCTGATCTTTTTCATAGACCGGTCTCCACCATTATCTTGATAAGTCCGTCTGGCCTTTCATGCATCATTTTAAGCCCTTCAGGTATTTTGTCAAAACCCTTAAGATGATGTGTTACAAGTATGCCGGGGGCGCTTAGGGCGTCCTTTTTCTCAAGCTCCGCCGCCGTCTTAAGCATGCGTTCCGTCCATTTCCGCCCTCCCCTTGAGAGGCAGAACTTAAAGGATTTGCCGCTCATGCCCCTGCCAAGGGAAAATATCGGAAGCTCCACTGTGCCGCTTCCTTCCATATAGGAAACATTTACCGCACGTCCCCCGCCGTACTTTATAAGGTCCGAAGCCTGAATAAGGGCTTTGTTTCCGTCTCCGCATATGAGGGCCGCGTCTACCCCCTCGCCGCCGGTTATGGCAAACATCGTTTCCGTAGCCGGATTGCCCGTATAGTTTGCCCGCGGATCCTTATGCAGCGAGCTGTCCAAAGCCCAGATTCTGTAAAGGCGTTTTGCTTCATCATCTGCAAATATCAGCCGTCCGTCCTTATAGGATATGTAGGCGTCCACTCCAAACTGCCTTGCCGCCTCGATGGATGCCGCATTTCTGTCAGAGCCGATCATGTAGATACGCCACGCACCCATCCTTGCCGCGCTCATGGCAGCCATCAGGCCCACGGCTCCGCTTCCTATCACCAGTACGCTTATGCCCTCGGTGATCTCAGCCTCCTCTGCCGCCGTGGCTCCGGTGGCCATCATATCCACTGCCATAAGGGCTGACTCCATGGAAAGCCCCTCCGGTATATGAGCGAGATTTGCGTCCGCCATCGGAACTTTGAATCTCTCAGACCACATCCCGTCTATATTCCTTCCAAGCTTAGCCGCTGAAAACGGCCTTCCGGCGTGTCCGTAAATATCTCCAGGCTCCGGCATCACCGCGGATACCGCCACCAGGTCTCCCTTTTTAAAATCCCTTACCCTGTCTCCTGCCTCCAGGACCTCGGCTATGCCCTCATGGCCAAGTATAAGATCCGGCCTCCTTGGGCCGTCACCTGCATACACGGTATGCGCATCGGATGAGCAGGGCGAAACAAATATGGGCTTAAGCACGCAGGCGCACCTGTCCTCTTCCGCCGCCTCTCCGGAGATGCTTAAATTCACATCCTTAAGCTCTTTTTCCTCTATATATCCTTTTTTTGTATAAACAAACGCTCTCATATGGCCTTATGCCTTTTTGTTAAGCCTTGCGGCAATGGTCCTTCTCATTCCCTCTGCAAAGGATACCTTAGGCGTAAACCCGAGCTCCTTAAGCTTAGTTATATCAGGGCTTAGATCGGCTGCGCCTTCCGCGTTATCCTCCCTTGCCCCGAATATAAGCAGGCCGTCTGCATCGGCAGCCTTATTGCCTGATGAAAGTATGATATCCGCAGCCTCCCTGACATAGTCCCTAAGGGGCCTTATGTCTCCGCTTCCTATGTTATAGGTGCCGCCGGTAAACTTTGTACATAGGGTGTATACGGCCTCCACCGCGTCATCTATATACATATAGTCCCAGCTCTGCCCGCAGCTTCCAAGCTCTGTTTTTTCTCCCGCGGAAAGTTTATCTATAAGAGTATTTATAAGAGAGCCTTCATGGTCTCCCGGACCGTACACCGAAAACAGGCGCATGTGGATATACCTTACAGGTCTTGGGCAATCCTCCTCCCTGTTATAGGCGTTTATCCTTGTTGCCGCAAGCTTTGAAAACATCAGCTTGGCGTCTCCGTAGGCGCTTACCGGCTCGGTCTTAAGTTCCTCTTTCTTTAAGCCTCCGTCCTGAGCCCTTCCGTATTCAGCCTGGGAGCCCGCAAATATAAATTTCTTACAGTTAAGCTCTATGGCCTTTTCAAGTGCCGCCATGGACATACCGATATTGTAGCCCTGTACCTCATCGTCCGCCCTGTCCTTGGAGCCGACTCCGGCCCAGGCAAAATGCAGCCATATATCCGCCCTGTGGGGAAGCTCGTCCTCATCCTCCTCAAAGCTGTGCCTGAATTCGGTGACCTTATGGCCTTCCTCCTTAAGCTTCTTGACTACTGCGCTTCCTATAAAGCTGCTTGCTCCTGTAACTATAAATCTCAATCCTTAATCCTCCTGCTCGATCACTCTCGGTATGAACATGTTTTCATCCATCTCCTCATCCGAAAGGAAAGGCTTCATATCCTCCAGCGGAGGAGAGCTTATGCTTCCATCAGGGTGCTTTTTTGCAGCATTTCCCGGCTCAAACGGCTGGTCCATGGATACAAACACTTCGGTAAATACCGGCCCGTTGAATTTAAGGGCCTCCTCCACCACCCTGTCTATATCTGAATTATGCTCTATGCGCCTGTACGCAATGCCAAAGGCTCCGGCTATCCTCTCAAAATCAGGGAAGCTTAAGTCCCGGCTGTCCACTCCTATGCCGACCAGCGGCCTTCCGTTGAACAGATTGGTCTGGGTCTGCCTTATGCTGTGATATCCACCGTTATTTATCATGAATATCTTGATAGGCATACGGTGGCTCACTATGGTCTGAAGCTCCTGCAGGTTCATCATAATGGAGCCGTCCCCGGTAGGAAGTATTATATCGTGAGCGTAATACTGCGGATAATGCTCCCGTCTGCCGGCCCAGTACGGCGACCTCCTTGCGGTCTCCATCTCCCCTAAGGTATGAGCCTTATCGTCTATCTCTGTATCGTACTCTGATTCGCTGCCGTCATATTTTACCGGGTAAGTCCTCCCCGAAACATCATGGCAGGCTACGCAGGCTCCTATGGCAGCCGGCAGATCATAGCCCATGGCCGCGACTCCGTCCTGGGATATAAACCTTGTACCATCCTTGATCTTATATACCTGAGCTCCGGCAACGCATGGGGAACCGTTTCCGACAACGGTTATCTGTCCCTCTTCGGCATGCTCGCTTAAGCGTCTCAAAAACTCATATACATTTGCCGGCTCATCATCCCCGTGACGGGCAAATTTTTCCTGATAAGGATGATATTTTTTCATCCAGTACTGACACTGCTCAATCCAGTTCCTGCCGTCCTTACCCACGCCTCCGGAAAACAGTGATCTTCCATCCGCATAGGTCTCATTCTTAAGCTCAGCAGCATTGTCGTAGATATGGCCGTGTCCCTCATATCCCAGCTCCGAAAGCCTGTCCGACAGAGCCTTAAGGAACTCATAGGCGTCGCAGTGCACCGGGATATCTATATGCACGGAAGGCTTTTTAAGCTCCTCCTCATCTATGTCGCAGACTATGGTAAAGGCCTCTCTTGCCCAGGTCTTGAAATTATATCCCACCTGTCTGATATTGAGCCTGGAACCCACTGAAAGTATAAGGTCCGCGTTCTGCACGGCAAAATTCCCCGGCCTGTCGCCCCTTCCTCCCGGCTGTCCTGCCTTAAGAGGATGCTCCTCCGGTATGACATCTATGCCGTTCCAGCCTACCACCACCGGTATACCGAGCTGGTCCGCGGTCTTCAGGAAAATGTTTTCGGCGCCGGCTATCCTTATGCCGTTTCCGGTATAAAAAACAGGCCTCTCAGCATTCCGTATACGCTCTATTATCTCGTCAATGAGCTTTGAGTCCTTATTTAAATGTCCAGGCTCCGACTGGTAACGCTGCTTTCTGAAGGAAATGTTTAAGAGCTCGTCATTTATATCCGCATTGGAATACTCATCCCTTAATATCTCATGGGCCCTTTCCTCATCCTCGTCTATACGGTCAAGCTCCTTTTCCTTTGACTTTATATACTCATCGGGATCAAAGCCCTTTAAGTCCATATCCTCTATATACATGCCCTGTATATCTACGGGTATGTCCAGCCAGCATGGCCCCGGGCGTCCGGTCTGTGCAAGCCACAGGCATTTTTCTATCTCATATCTTATGGAATAAGGGTCCAGGATCATCTTGGAGTATTTGGTCATGCAGTCCACTGAACGGGTTATGTCGAACTCCTGATCTCCCATGGACCTTATGCCTACTCCGGACCACCTCGCCGTATTGTCATACCTGACCTGCCCTGAAATGACTATCATCGGTATGGAATCCAGCCACGCCCCAAGGACTCCGGTTATGGCGTTAGTACCGCCGGGCCCCGTAGTGACGCACAAAAGGGCCGGCTTATTATATACCCTCGCATAGCACTCCGCCGCTATGGCGCAGGCCTGCTCGTGATGCATGTACAGAGTCGAAAGCCCGGATTCATGTCCGAAGCCGTCATTTAAATGCATCGCTCCCCCGCCCGTTACCGAAAAACAGTGTGTAATGCCGTTTTGAACAAGCAGCTTTGCCGCATATGCGGCCAATTTTATCTTCATATTATATTTTCCTTTATTTATCCTTTATCAATAGCATCTGTAGATTGATCTGCTCTTATCTGTTTCAGCTGCTATGACATAGCTTAGAGCCGCCTTAAGGCAGTCCTTCCCGAAGCATGACTGCAGCATGACACTATCCATATAAGTATAACATAAAAGCTCCGTTCACACAGCTTTAAAAGTATGTGAACGGAGCATTCAAACAGAGCGTCCGCACAGTAAACTGAGCATTGCCCCGCGGCTGATCATTTACCCTTTTCCTTAGCCCATTTCATGACATAAAAAGGCACATGGCGGTTCTGGTCCCAGATAGCCTCAAACTCAGAAAAGTCCACCGGAGCCTTGCCCTTACCGACCTCCACAGTAACATTGGTCACCGGCTGTCTCCTGGTTCCGAGATAGGTCTTGAAGGAGCCTCCCTCTTCGCCGTTGTCTATCATGGTATAGCCTGAAAGCACCTTGATATTGTTGGCAAGATCGCGGCTGTGCTCCACAAGCTTGTTATCCGTGAAATTCCAGTAAAGAACGCTTCCTGTTGAATGATAATTTACCGCCGCCTTGAAATGCGTCCTGTCCGCAAGGGCTGAAAGAGCCTTTGTTTCAGCCTCTGAACCCGGAGTGCCGTAATACGCCTCCGAGGAAGGCTTATCAGTTTTGATCTTTATCTTGGAAGTCAGGGCATTGAAATTATCATTTAAATTCACACCGTTGGCGTTGGCCTTCCAGTATTTTAAATATTCCTCAAACGGAAGCTCTGTCCTCTTTGCCTCAAGGTCATTATCGTAGGCTTCCCTTATCTTATCCTTAAGCTTTTCAGATCTGATGGCGTCTATGCCTGACTGGCTGATTGCCACCCCATCGGGGTTGACCATCGGCACAAAATGTATGCACACATCGTTAAGCCAGCTCTTTAAGCTCCTGCCGTCAAAGGCTCCCTTATCCGCTGACTGAAGTATATACTCCATCTGCTCCATTACGAGCATGGTGGTTATATACTCCCTCGCATGTATGGAAGCCGTGATCAGCACATGGGTGCCGGCGTTCTTATTGCCTATGACGGCCTCGTAAATATTGCGCCCGTCTGCGGTGACCCCCAGGCTGCTGTAATTAAAATATGTTGGATATTCAGCCTTAAGCTCTGCAAGGTCAGCCTTCATATCCTCATATCCGTATTTATCCTTTACCTCAACTATCGAGCCTGTGGATGAAACTGCCATGGAATCCACGCATCCCGCCGGAATAAATGTGCTTATCGACATGCTGCCCTGAGCGGTGCCGCCTGTGGCCCTGTAATCCGCGGCGTCCGGGGATGTGGAATTAAACCCGGTATTATTACTGTTAAATCCCGTTATTACTCCCGGCTGTATGATAGTCGCCGCCTCGGCATTTATATTAAAGCAGCCTGCCGCGGCCTGCCCTGCATTTACCATGATTGAGGCCGCAAGAGCTGCCACCAGTATCTTCTTCACATTTTTCCTCATAATATTGTTTTATCTATCCCTATTATATATTTATTCGTTTCTGTATTTTTATTATATTTTCTAATTTTCCTTATGATTATATTTATCTTTTACAAAAAATTTTTATTTTATATATACCGTTAATCTGCAGCAAACGATCGCCATATGTATATGCATTGTGCCGGCGATGCCATATATAATTTTTCCATATTGGAAGATATGCATAATAATATACATAACTATCTGCATATTTATAATTATCACCTTGTGAGATAAAACTCAATTAAATGCAGTTTACGCTTTCCTTAAGACCTTTGGTGTCCTCTGTCTTCACCTCCCCTCCTTCCGGTCTGGCCTAAATGTGTTATAGCATTTCATCTTTTTAAGTTGTCTTTTAAATTTTATCCGCAAAAATTCGCTCAGAATTACAGATATTTTTTGAAAATTTCGATAATAAGGTGAGGTTTGCTCAGGAAAATACAGATATTTTTCGAAATAATGAGAATAAAGGTGATAATTTTTTGAAAAAGATACAGATAAAAATCCGGAACTTAAAAATTTAGATAAGGTCAATTTCAGTTTTGTGAAAAAGACTGCTGAAAGCTCAGGCTCCAGCAGTCTTAATAATGATCAGATTTAATTATAAAATATGATCAGCCGTGTTATCAGTCAACTACGGCGATGACCTCTACCTCGCAGAGAAGATTCTTAGGAAGAGTCTTAACAGCAACGCATGAACGCGCAGGCTTCTCCGTGAAATACTTTCCGTAAATCTCGTTGAAAGCAGCGAAATCACCCATATCTGCAAGGAAGCATGTTGTCTTTACTACCTTTGTAAAGTCTGTTCCAGCCTCGTCAAGGATAGCCTTTAAGTTAGCCATAACAGCCTCGGCCTGCTCCTCAATTGTAGTACCCATGATGGATCCGTCTGCAGGGCTTAATGCAACCTGTCCGGATGTGTAGAGCATTCCGTTAACTACCTTTGCCTGTGAATAAGGTCCGATCGCTGCCGGTGCCTTTGGTGTGCTGATTGTCTTGATCATTTTGACGTCCTCCAAATAAATCAATATTTGTTTAAAACAACTAAATTACAGACATTTAAAACATTGCCTATCATGTAAAATATACGCTTTTTACAGGAGTTTTTCAAGGGGTCTGAGCCTGCTTTCAACAGCGCTTTCATCAGTCGTCTATATACACTCTTTTTACCCTGTCAGTAAGGTAAAGCTCAAGTATTGAACAGTTTCCGTCAGAATACTTTGATACTTCCTTTCTGCCAAGGAAGGCGTCGCTGTACTTATCCCGTCCGTAGAGAGTCACTTCATCCCCTATCTGACAGTCTATGCCGGTAACGTCTATCATGATCTGGTCCATTCCAAAGTCCAGATAGTGAGCGTATTTTCCTTTTATAAGCAGCGGTCCTCCGTTCATGACCATCCGGCGGTATACTCCGTCGCACAGTCCTATGGAAATGCAGGCTACTTTTGTTTCCTTTTCCAGTACCTTGTCCGAATAGCCAAGGGTATCTCCCGGCTTAAGATCTACTATATTTGTTATGAAGGCCCTTAATGATAAGGACGGCTTATTTCCGTAGAAATAATCATATATATCATCCGCATATGCGATATAGCCCCAGCCTGCCCTTAAATGTGTGCAGATATCCTCCTTAGGAAATTCGATATTTGTGCTGCAGCCCGCCGAAATGTACTGAGGATCGTATCCCATGGCCTTAAACTTAAGCACGACCTCCTTAAATACATCGTACTGCTCCTGCATCTTCGCCTCGGATTCCTCAGTATAGTGGGTCATGATGCCGACTATCTCAAGGTTTCCCGCAGCCTCTATGGCCCTTATAAGCTCATCAAAATCCTCAGGCGTTACGCCAATTCGGTGAAGCCCGGAATCCACCTTGATCTGTACCGGGAACTTATCAGGCCCGGCTTTTCTGACCTCCGCACTCAATATCTCCACGGTCCTGATATTGTAAACCTCCATGAGGAGATTATATTTCACCACATAAGGTATCGCATGAAACGGTACTCCGGATAATATCATTATGGTCTGATCCTTATAGCCCGCATCACGGATCTTCTTACCCTCTATGACCTGGGCTACCGCCACGGTATCGCAGCCTCCCTTATCAAAAAGGGATGAAACCACTGGTACAAGTCCCTGGCCCCAGGCATTTCCCTTCGCCACTGGGATGATCTTCCTGTCACAGGCCGCCTGCATATTTTTGAGGTTCTGCCTTATAGCCCTCAGATCCACCTCCGCATAAGAATAATAGTATTCAAGTTCATTAGGGCTTATATCGCTGACGTCTGCATATGTGCCGTTCATAATTGATCCTCCGGTATAGATGTAAGCTTTTATCCGCTAACCCTTATATGCAGAATAAGGCAGGATTTTGAAAATTTCAACAAAAAATTCTCTTATCCTACCTTAATTTTTGTATATCTTTTGTCAGCCTTTCCTCTTTCCAAAATGGATGAGCGCTAAAAGATCAGGTCCCGTGTGGGCGCCTATGACCGGACTTAACTGCGTCACTCTCACTAAAGACTTCGGATCAGCTTCAAGCACGGCCTTTTTCACCTCTGCGGCGTCAGCAATACGGTCAGCGCAGCAGATATACACGATATTCCTTATATCCTTAAGATAACCTTTATCCGGTATATCTGAAAGCATGCCGCACATGTCTCCGTCAGTGATCACACTGTCATCGGCACTTTCCTTAAACAGCTCCACAAGATATTTCATTGCCAGCCTGCTGCCGCGTTTTTTGGAGATATTTTCCAGGCTTCCCTCACTGTTTACCTTAAGGATAGGCTTGATATTAAGAGCCGTTCCGACTATGGCCGTCGCGCCGGAGATCCTTCCTCCCCGCTTAAGATACATAAGGTCCTCGACCATGAACCAGTAATGGATATGCTTTGCAGCCTCCCTGAGCCATGCGGCATTTTCCTTAAATCCTGCCCCGTGCTCACGGTTGATCCCTGCCGCCTCACACAGCATGCCCATGCCTCCGGTGGCCCCGAGACTGTCCACCACTTCAATTTGGACCTTATCCTCACCGTGTTTTTCCTTGAGCTCCTCCACCGCAAGCAGCGCGGACTCATAAGTCTTGCTTAACCCACTGGATAAACAGATATATATCACCGGCCTGCCCTTTTCCACATAGGGCTCAAAAAACTCGCCGTAACTGTGCGGAGTGATCTGGCTGGTCCTGGTGGGAACCTTATTCCTCAGCTGCTCATAATATTCATGCATCCTGTCCTGATCCCATGGCCTGTTTGCCATATGGGACTCCTCTCCAAGGATGAACTCCATCGGGATATAACCAATGTCATATTTTGAAGCAGCTTCGGCGTCTATATCAATGGACATGTCCGCCAGGATATCGTATGCTGTACTGTTTTCCATCATCTTCCTCCGCTTTATTCATTTTCCGCTCTTTACATTGACTTTTCCACAGGTGTAGATTATCTTAAAATTACGGCTTAATCAATCGCCAACATTCCCACATAAGTAGAATTTTCAACATTTCATATGTTATTGTGGAAATACTGCAAATGGACAGACGCATAGAAAAGACAAGACAGGCTATTAAAAACGCTTATTTTGAAATATTAAAAGAAAAAAAGAGCGGAAAGATCTCCATTACTGAGATCGCACGCCGGGCAAACATAGACAGAAAGACATTTTATCTGCACTATGAAAGCACCGATGAGATACTTAACGATATCTGTGAAAATGTCATAACTGAAACTCTCAAAGACATAAATGACAGAAATGACAATGAAAGAACGGATATCTCCATCAATAAGCTGCTGGAGCTGCTTACGGAAAAGGCCGCTGAAAACCTCGACATGTTCAAGGTTCTATATTCCCGTGACGAGGGCCGTTCCCTGTTCGATAAATTAAAAAACATACTGATCAACATAGTGACGGAGGAAACTAAGGACAGCTTCGGCCTTAATGAGACCGAATTCAGGATCTATCTTGAATTTTATCTCTCCGGGATCATCTCGGTATACAGCCTGTGGCTGGCGGATAAGCTTCCGATGACCATAGACGAGATAAGCGGGATAGTCACAAAAGCGACCCTTAAGGGTGCGGAGGGCATATTGTCATGAGCATACTTAATCTTGAGCATATAAACAGGAGCATAGGCGAAAGGACCATACTTTCTGATGTAAACGCCAGTATGGACGCTTCGGACCGCATAGGCGTGGTAGGCATAAACGGCGCCGGAAAGTCAACGCTGCTTGCCATTGCAGCCGGAAGACTTGAAGCCGACAGCGGTAACGTAATAATGAAAAAGGACTTAAGGATATCCTATCTTTCTCAGGAAATGGAGCTGGATCCGGAAAAATCGATCCTTGATAATGTTATAAATGAGGTGAGCGGAAAGGCGGACCACTGGGACAAAAAGGGCGAAGCCCGGTCCATGCTCATAAAGCTTGGAATACACGATCCTGAGAGCACAGTTTCCACGCTCTCCGGCGGACAGAAAAAGCGGGCTTTGCTTGCTGCAGCCCTGCTTACTCCCTGCGACCTGCTGATACTTGACGAGCCAACAAATCATCTGGATCACGAAATGATCGACTGGCTTGAGGAATGGCTGAGGAACTTTCGCGGCACCCTGCTCATGGTCACCCATGACAGATATTTCTTAGACGAGGTCACAGATAAGATCTGGGAGCTGGATAAAAGCAGGCTTTATGCATATACCGCAAACTACAGCGGATATCTTATGAAAAAACAGGAGCGCCTTGATTTTGCCATGGCCGCCGAGCGCCGGCTCGCTGCATTATATAAACAGGACCTCAAATGGATGATGCGGGGAGCCAGAGCCCGTTCCACCAAGCAAAAGGCCCACATCCAGCGTTTTGAAGCCCTCCGTGACAGGGAGAAGCTCATAGAGGAACGCACGGTCTCCATATCGTCAGTGCCTTCAAGGCTGGGGCGGACGACCGTTGAACTTGAGGGCATTTCCAAAAGCTATGACGGACGCCTGCTCTTTAAGGATTTTACTTATATTTTCCTTAAAAATGACCGCGTAGGCATCATAGGCCCCAACGGCTGCGGCAAATCCACACTGCTCAAGATCATCCTCGGCCTGGAAAAGCCTGACTCCGGCGCCGTAACCGTCGGACAGACCGTAAGCTTCGGATATTTCAGTCAGGAAAATGAATATCTTAATGAAAATGAAAGAGTCATAGACTGCGTCAGAAACGTGGCGGAATACATCCTTACAAATGAAGGCCGCATAACGGCCTCCGCCATGTGCGAAAGGTTCCTGTTTGACGGAAATATGCAGTATACACCGATCTCAAAGCTTTCCGGCGGAGAAAAAAGGCGTTTAAGCTTGCTTAAGGTCCTCATGGGTTCTCCAAACGTACTCATACTGGATGAGCCCACCAATGACCTGGATATAGTAACGCTGCAGGTGCTCGAGGATTATCTGGATACCTTCCCGGGGATCGTTATTACCGTTTCCCACGACAGATACTTCCTGGACAGGGTAGTCAGCCGCATATTTGCCTTTAGTCCGGATGGACATCTAATGCAGAGCGAGGGCGGATACGAGGAATATCTATTGCATATGGAAGAACGAGGCCTGAGATCCTCAGGCATTTCCGGTAAAACCAGCGGAATTTTCAGCCAAACTGATGCTTCTGCTGCCGTTGCTGCGGTTACTTCTTCCGCTACGGTTACTTCTGCCGCTGCTGTCTCAAAAACCACAGATCCGGAAGCTTTGGCCGGCTCCACCTTAGTCAATACTGCACCAACTGGCAAAGTGAAACCAAAGTCGCAGCCTAAAAAGCTTTCCTATAAGGAACAGCGCGAATACGACAGCCTCGAAGCAGAGATAGACCAGATGACGGAGCGGTCAAAGGAGCTCGAAGCTGAAATATTAAAGGCAGCCTCCGATTATGTAAGGCTCAGGGAGCTTACGGAAGAAAAAGAAAAGCTCGATACCTGCCTTGATGATAAGATAGAGCGCTACATAGAGCTGCAGGAAAAGATCGAGGCATTTGACAGGGAATAACAAGTAACAACAAGGAGGAGTCTTGCACTTCCTCCTTAAATATTCACATATCCTGATCTCAGCTTACTGATACATTTAAGGCAGGCCGGCACAAGGAAAATATCTGCAAATATCCACGCAAGCGGAGCGGCATAGCACGCCGCGGTAAAGCCCATGACCGGTACCAGCACAAAGGCCACCGCGCTCCTGCCTATCATTTCCAGTATTCCGGCAATCATGGCAAACCCGCTGTATCCCATGCCCTGCATCGCAAAACGGTAGACATTTACCATAGTAAGGAAAAATCCGAAGCAGGCGTCGACGATCAGAAAATATTTCGCCATGGAGATTATCACCGTCTCATTCCCGTCGACGAACAGTCCGCAGAGCAGATCTCCCAAAATCAGCATCAGCATAATGCCGGCAGCTGAATATATAAATCCTATGACAGTCGCCTTAATAACGCCTTCCTTTACTCTTTCAGGCTTCATCGCCCCGGCATTCTGCCCGGCAAAAGTAGCCATGGTTCCTCCAAGAGCGTCATACGGCGTGCAGAAAAACAGCCTTATCTTCGACCCCGCCGTTACCGCCGCAACCGCCATATATCCAAGGCCGTTAACCGCAGTCTGAAGTATAACGGAGCCAATGGCTGTTATCGTGTACTGAAGCCCCATAGGGACTCCCATAAGCATCAGCCGCCTGATGCATTTTCCGTCCACTGAAGCCTCAGAGCCCGAAAAATGTATAATGGCAAATTTCTTGTACATATAGACCGTGCATAAAACTCCCGAAACAAGCTGCGAAAATACCGTAGCGTAGGCGGCACCCTCCACGCCCATTCCGAAAACGGCTATGGTCACAAGGTCAAGAACTATATTGACGGCAGACGAAAGCAGCAGAAAATAAACCGGCGTTTTCGAATCTCCTAAAGATCTTATTATACTTGAAGCAAGATTATAGAGTATCGTTGCCGGGATCCCGGCGAACACTATAAAAATGTAGTCATAGGCGAAGTCATATATATCCGGCTGGGTATCCATGATATGAAGTATCCGTCCTGTCAGTGCACACACCATGACCGTCAGCACCACCGCAAATGCAGCCGATATCCAGGCGGCATTTGCAATGTATTTCCTCATTTTCACATGATCTCCAGCCCCGAAGCACTGGGCGACAGGTATGCAAAATCCGGCACATATGCCTGTGCAGAAGCCTATGATCATAAAGCTTATGGCTCCGGTAGAGCCTACTCCCGCCAGTGCATGAACGCCAAGATATTTGCCGACGATAATGGTATCGACCATGCTGTAAAACTGCTGAAAAAGGTACCCCAGCAGCATGGGCAGGGCAAATCTCAGTATGTGCCCTGTCACCGGGCCCTCCGTCATGTCAACCACGCCCGTTGCTGAATCAGACATGCCAATTTCCGTGACCTCAGCTGCACCCGATACGTTAGAAACTTCTAAGATCCTTGATTTACTATATTTATTGTTTAAACCTTGCTTCATTGCGATAAATACCGGTGAGATCTTTCTCCAAAAACAGATCTGAAACAGCTTTATTTATGCTGTATACTGTTAAATAACTTAATCAGACGCCAGCTCTCTTTAATCTGACGCCCACCGAGTATTTATATAGCAATAATTTATAAAATACAATACGGATAAATGTAAAAGTCTGTCATATTTAGCGATTTATTTCACCTTGTTTCGATGCTTCATGATTTTTATCCGTATTCTTCACTGTTAGACTCATCTTTTTTAGCAGCATCTAATTTTCTATCCGTTCAAAACCTTCAGCCGGAACATCTAAAATTTACTAAACCGAAAAAAAGATGAATAATACCGATCCATAGCACCTTTAACAGTATAGCCTGACCTATGGAAAAGGTAAAGATTGGCTATGACTATATAATACGAGGTGAGTAATCAATTTATACCGCCAAATACCCGGCAATAATAAATTTACCAATTTCATTCAGTTAAAGTATGACATTATTTTATGTTTATTCATTATTGTAAATAATACCTTTTTCCGGTTCCTCTGCCTTTGCAGTTTATCAATCCCATATCTATCATCTGCCTTGCAATCATATATGCTCTGGTGCGCTTGACATTAAGGATATCCTGTATATCCTCATCTCCCATCTCCCCATAATCTGAAAGATAGTCCAAAATAAGCCTCATCTGATGCGTTATCTTCATGGCTGATTTATCGATTGTCTTTCTTTTGGCTTCCTCAAGCTCATTCTGACCTACCGTATGTTTATTTGAAACATTCATATTTGGTATAATTAGTTTAAAAACATTAGGTGTAACTATTATCTCCGGTTTTCTCTCATAGTTTTCATAAAGCTTTAAAATTCGCCTTATTCCGGTTCCATATGATTCTATCAATTTTAATCTATGGAATATTTCTGCCAGATCACGGTTTCTCGGCTGAGAAACACCGTTGCATATATCATCTACGGACAGCCCTGAAAGCAAGCCTCCCAATGATATAAACTCCATGCAATAATCATTTATATTTATTATAATACTGCCGCTAAAGCTGTAATCTCTGTGTACTATCGCATTAAGCAACGCTTCTCGTATTGCCTCATCAGGATAATCTTTTGATTCGATACGTTCCAAGCCGTTAAATACTGCGGAAGTCCTGTTATTAATAAGCAAATATGAATATGCGTCATTTAACTGTCTGAAAATTGAGCCTTTAAATTCTTTGGCGTCCTTGAAAACTGTCATTGTTTCATCTGCAAACACTGCAGCCTTTATTGAGTGCTGGCATTGGTCAGATAACAGAAAAGCAAGATTTGTATACTGCCCATCATGCAGATTGATCAGGCCAAGCTTCGCAAATTTTTCTTTGCTGAATTCCACATTATAGTTAGAAAACGTTTTTTCGGCTTCCTCAAATGTCAACTCCTGATCCAGAGACCTCATGTTTTCAAATGTGTTGCCGTCCGAATTTTTTATCATCTGTCTAATCATGTCCATTGACGCAGGAACGCTCGACGCACCCTGTCTAACATAAACTCCACTTGGTTTTATTCCTTTGGACTTAAGATAATATGGTTTATAACTGCCTTCGCTGACCTCTATTTTAATAATCTTATTTTTTTGTAACATATAACGGATAAACATAGTCACATCCGGCTGGATAGCATCCCTTATTCCATTTGTAATTCGTGTGTATATGTCATCGGGATCATCCAGTCCGATTCCATTCCCTTTGTCATCGACCCCAATAAAAATATTTCCACCGTCCGTATTTGCAAACGCTATTACCTCTTTGTATATTTCGTCTGTAAACTGGGATTTAAACTCAGTATTTTCATTTTCTAAAAACATAATTTTCTCCTATGCTGCACCTTTATTTATCAATAATATTCACTTTTATTTTGAATTATATAACAAACATTCACTTTATTCACTCTGAAAAGTGAATATTCACTATAATATTGTGAATGTTCTTATGAAGATCCACTTTTTTTAGCAGCATCTGATTCTCTATCCGTTCAAAACCTGTATGAGAAGAAACCAATAAATTTTCAAAAACTGAGAGAAAGGGAGAAAAATAAAACGAACAACATTTCTTCAAATAAACTAAGCGCCCCTGTCTTACAGCCGTTTCTGCAGGCTGTGAGGCAGGGACGCCACACTAATCTAATATTAATTATCAATATACTCAGTGATACAAAATCTATCGTTTGTCTCTAATACAGCTTACTCTATATAAGCCGTTGCAAGTATCTCGAAGTTGGCCTTTGTGCCGATAAAACCGGTGACAACAGCCGCGATCCTTGCAGGAAGGCAGCCCTCCTTGAAATAGGATCTGTATACCTCGTTAAACTCAGGCATAATTGAGGCATCCTTAACGTATAACTGAACCTGCACAAGATCGTCGATGGTTCCGCCAGCTTCCTCACAGATGGCCTTCAGGTTCTCCATGACCTGTGTAGTCTCTGCCTTAATGTCAGTTCCGCCGCCTGCAAGCTCCCATGAGCCAGGCTTCTCTCCGCATATTCCGGCAATAAATAAAAGATTTCCTACCTTTATGGCCTGTGAATAAGGGCCTGTTGCAGGACAAGGCGCTCCCTGAGCGCGAATGATCTCTTTCATGGTTATATTCCTCCTTTTCCAATGAGACATTTTATTAGTATTTATTATACAGTATATTCCACCTTTATACTGTATATTCTCCCTTATAGATACGGCCTAACTGGTCAATGTCCCAGTTTCCTGCAGTAAGCACGAATACTACTTTGTCCGTAGGCCTGCACTTATAATCCCCGTTCATGACGGCGGCTATACCGACACAGGATGAAGGCTCGGCCACAAGTTTGGCGCTTTCTGCAACAAGTCTTGTTCCGGTTATGATATCCTCCTCCCTTGCACCCGCAAATGCATCCACGTATTTAAGTACTATAGGAAATGTCACAGTTCCAGGCCTTGAGCAGTTAAGACCATCAGCCACAGAATCCGTAGTAGGCTTTACTACCACATCCTTAGCATTAAAGCTCCTCGTATAGCCGTCATTTACTGCCGCCTGCACTCCCACGACCTCTGCCTTATCACTCAGATTTTTGACGGCAGTGGCAACTCCCGAAAGGAGCCCTGCTCCTCCGCAGGGAACAAATACCTTATCCACATCCGGCAGATCCTCTATTATCTCAAGACCTACGGTTCCGGCTCCGGCGATCAGATCCAGATCATCCGAAGGGTCTATATTTACATAACCGTATTTTGCAATGCCCTCATCGACCATCTCCACCCTGCGGTTGCCCTTCCTTGGTCCAAACCATATCTCTCCGCCAAAGGCCCTTACTCCGTCTATCTTGCATTTAGGAGCGTCGTCAGGCATTACCATCACGGTCTTTATGCCCAGCTGCTTTCCTATGCAGGCACAGGCCTTGGCGTGGTTGCCGGCGGAAATGCATATGATACCGCGGGCACGCTCTTCATCGGTGAGCAGCAGTGCCCGGTTGGCGGCTCCCCTTATCTTAAATGAACCGGAATTCTGCAGCATTTCCGGCTTAAGATAAACCTCACAGCCAAGCACCGCATCCAGCTCCTCACACCTTAAAAGAGGCGTCCTGACAACATACGGCCTTATCCTCTCTGCCGCCGCTTTGATCTCATCAAGTGTAACATAAATACGATCAGCCATTTTCAATCTCCATTAAAATGTGTAAAATAAAATGAACAGTTACTGTTTTTTCTTATATAAATATAACCTGTCCAAGGCATTTTCAGAAGCAAGGTTATGTTTATGCCTGTTGAAAGAATTTATTTAGGCCATGGGTTTGAATATGATCATCCGGACTTCAGGCCAGAAAGATTATTCTGATTTGGGAGGGACTCCATGGATATCAAAAAATACGAGGCATTTTTAGTTTCCGCAGAATCCGGAAGCTTCAGCGCCGCGGCGGATAAGCTCGGCTACACGCCTGCCGGCATAGGACAGATGGTGGATTCAGTCGAGGAGAGCCTTGGAGTGAGCCTGTTAAACAGACAGTATTCCGGAGTAGCTCTCACGGAATGTGGAAAGGAGCTGATAGAGCAGATCCGCAGGCTTGTGGAGGATGAAAAAACTCTCCGGCAGACCGCCGCAGGAATGAACCGGGTAGTAAGCGGCAGCGTATCCGTCGGCGCCTACCCTTATCTTGCCTCAAGCTGGATACCACATATACTTAAGGAATTCTCCCTGGTCTATCCCAATATCAACATTGTCGTTCAGGAAGGAAGCTACTTACAGCTTGATGAATGGATGACACTTAACCGCATCGATTTTGCCCTTACGGGCTATGATACTGATCCGAAATATTCCTGGATAAAGCTCGGCGTAAGCCCTCTCATGCTGGTGGTCCCTGAGGAGCACGCATTTTCAGGAAGGGAATCGGTCAGGCTTGAAGAAATATTTACGGAAACATTTATAATGTCCGGACAGGGTAAGAACCATGATGTGGAAAGAGCCCTCGGCCCTTCCTACGGACGTCTCAACATAGCGTACTCCACCTCTGAGGACCGCAGTGCCATGGCGATGGTGGAAAGCGGACTTGGCATAAGCATAATGAATAAAATGTCCATAGACGATCTGAACCGCAGGGTAAAGTGCATAAACTTTGAGGAAGATCTTAACACGGAGCTTGGCATACTCGTTCCAAAAACCAAGACCTGCCCCATCACCTGGCGGCTCATCCGGTTCATCAACGGACTATTTAGCGAATAACCGACCAATTTGGTTGTATAAACAACAGCTTTTACCTCCTGTAAGTAGTATCATGAAACCACTGGACGGATAAATGATCAGTCCAGCTCATGATCTTATAAGGAGGTTCTTTTATGTACTATTCAAACGGTAATTACGAAGCATTTGCACACCCGAGGAAGCCTGCCGGCGCAGACTTAAAATCAGCATGGCTTACGGGCTCGGGCCTTGCAAGCCTTGCCGCAGCAGCCTTTCTTATAAGAGATGGACAGATATCAGGAGAACGCATACACATACTTGAGGAATCGGATCTTCCCGGTGGAGCCTGCGACGGAGCCAAAGTCCCTGACCTCGGATTTGTCATAAGGGGCGGCCGGGAAATGGAGGATCACTATGAGTGTCTCTGGGATCTGTTTCGATCCATTCCATCGCTGGAAATCGAAGGCGCAAGCGTCTTAGATGAGTTTTACTGGCTCAATAAGGACGACCCTAACTATTCCATGAACCGCGCAACCATAAAATGCGGCGAAAGCTTAAATACACGAAACACCTTTGCCATCAGCGACGAGGGAGCCCTGGAGCTCATGCAGCTCTTCCTCACTCCCGACAGGAAGCTGTACAACAAAACAATAGATGATGTATTTGACGATGAGGTTTATGACTCAAACTTCTGGCTGTACTGGCAGACAATGTTTGCCTTTGAGAAATGGCACTCCGCCCTGGAAATGAAGCTGTACCTCCAAAGATTTATCCATCATATAGGCGGACTGCCGGATCTCTCGGCGCTCAAATTCACCAAATACAACCAGTACGAGTCTCTTATTCTGCCTCTTGTAAGCTATCTTAAAGCTAACGGGGTAAAATTCGAGTACGGCGTACGCGTGGAAAATGTACTCTTCAAATATACAGGCACCAAAAGATTCGCCCACAAGCTTGTCCTCGACAGGCACGGCTTAAAGTCTGTTCAGGAGCTCAATGAAAATGATCTGGTATTTGTCACAAACGGCTCCTGCACGGACAGCTCGGCTCTCGGCGATAACGACCACGCTCCGGAGGTGAAAGTCCATTCCGGTGAAGGTCCAAGCTGGCAGCTCTGGAAGAATATAGCCGTACAGGACAGGGATCTCGGCCGTCCGGAGAAATTCTGCGGAGATATCAATGCGACCCGTTGGGAATCCGCAACGGTAACACTCCTTGATGATAAGATCGTCCCTTATATTAAAAAAATATGCGGACGTGACCCTTATGCCGGAAAGGTAGTTACCGGAGGAATCGTATCCGTGAAGGACTCAAACTGGCTGTTAAGCTGGACCTTCAACCGTCAGCCGCATTTTAAGGCGCAGCCTGAAGGACAGCTTGTGGGCTGGATCTATGGCCTATATGTAAATGAACCGGGAAATTACGTCAAAAAGCCAATGGCAGAATGCACCGGCCGTGAGATATGCATGGAATGGCTATATCACCTCGGAGTACCAACGGATGAGATAGAAAAGCTTGCATCTGAAAGCGCCAGCACTATACCGTGCATGATGCCTTATGTAACTGCATTCTTCATGCCGCGTGAGGCTGGAGACCGTCCGGATGTAGTGCCGCAGGGATGCGTAAACTTTGCATTCCTCGGACAGTTTGCCGAAACAGTCCGTGACACCATATTTACTACGGAGTATTCAGTCCGCACCGCCATGGAAGCAGTATATAAACTCCTCGACATAGAACGCGGAGTACCTGAGGTATACGGCTCGGTATATGATATCCGCAGGCTGCTTAACGCATCATCAAAGCTGCTGGACGGAAAAAAGCTTACAGAAATGAAGCTTCCAATAGTTTACAAGTTAGCTCTTCACGCTTCCCTTGATAAATTTAAGGGAACGGTAATCGAAGACCTGCTTAAAGACTATCATCTTATAGATTAAAACCAAATAGTGTTTCCGGCGCCTAAAGCGTAACCCCCCCCCACGCAAAAGGCGCCTGAACATATAAAAGGAAGAAAAGCCGTACATACGCGCGGGATTTCTTCCTTTTTATAATTCTTATCCATATGATGATTTTAAAATACCAGTGCTCAGCCGCCCACAATCAGCATCAGAACAGGTATGCTTATAAAACTGCATAGAGTCGACAGCACCGCCCCGGTGGCCGCGTATTTGTCATCGGCTCCAAAGGCACCTGCAAGCACCGGTACCTGGCTTGCCACCGGGAGCGCGCTTTCCGTCACAAAAACATTTAAAGGAAGCCCCTGCATCCCGAAAAGCGTGCAGACAGCCATGCATATGAAGGGCGCTATCCCAAGCCTCATCACAAGCATCGTCGGAAGCCCTCTCATAAGACGTAGGTTTTTAAAGCCCAGCTCGTATAGAACATATCCGCAGTAAATAAGAGCCATAGGCGACACCGTCTGATTGATGTAGCCTATAAATGTCATCAGCGTTTCCGGAAGCTTAAGGTCCAGCACCAGCAGTATGATACTGAATATGATCGAAAGTATCGGCGGCTTAAGCAAAAGGCTTTTTAAAAATGCCTTTATGGAAAAATGCCCTTCTGCAGGCCTTCCGGAGTATTCTATAAACTGTATCCCGGCCGACTGCATAAAGGTCGTATTCCCAAGATAATATATCATAATAAAGGGGATACTGGCCTCGCCGAAAAGCTGGGTGGATACCGGAACTCCGATAAACAAAGCATTGGAAAGCCCCGCCATGGCCACAAATACCCCAAATCTCTCCCTTGGAAGCCTGAGCATTTTCGCAAGAATATATGATATCAGTATGGTCGCCGCAATACCAGCGAACCCCGCTATGACCATAACTCCTGCCTCCTTAAGGCCGTCATGGTCGAGATTCCCCAGCAGACCGGTTATGCAGCTGCAGGGCACCGCTATATTTAATATGTATTTACTTAAGAACTGTTTTTCGGACAGCCCCATCCAGCCTATCCTGCCCATGAAATACCCTACCGACATGAGCAGCATCAGCACAAAAGAGGCCGATAACGCATTTAAAAAACCTGCCATATATCTCCTGTTTATGTCAAAATCACAGTACTGCGCCGTAACTTCATTTATACAAAGCTTATCTGATATAATAATTCATCGTCTGCTTTTATTAAATCATCGCAGGCATGAATTTTTGGAATATTCACCGCCTGCTTATCTGAAGCAGACCAACACCACGCATATGATTAATAACGGATAAAAGCACCATGCTGTGATATAATAAACTATATTTTATTTTTACGCTACCGGAGAATGTTATGGAATTTAAGAAAAGTGACAACAGGATATGGCTCGAGGACGAGAACGGAAAAGAGATCGCCTATGTTTCATTTAAATACATCGATAAGGATACCATTGATATCCAGCACACTGTCGTAGACCCGGTGCTTCAGGGACAGGGCATCGCAGGAAAGCTCATCCGTGAGCTTACAAATGATCTTCATGCTAAGAATCTCAAGGCCATCCCGACCTGCTCCTACGCCATCAAGTGGTTCGACGAGCACCCGGAGGAGCAGGAGGTGCTGGCATAGAATTATTTATATACTGGCATCATAAATAATCAGAATAACATTTTATTCCTATTTCTTGTAATTTGATTATCTTCCTGGCAATCCAGATTTACAATTCATATTCGACATCAATATCTATGTCTGTATTTTTTTCTTTCAAAAAGTCTTTTGCAGCATTGAAATACTTTTCCTGTTCCTCTTTAAATAACTCCTCAAGGGCATCATAATTCTTTTCGATCTGTGCCTTATGCAATGCTGAAATATATTTAAGCTTATTTTCGTTCCTGATAATGAACGGCATTATATTATTTTTCAAACATTCCTTAAATAATATCGCTCTGCCTGTCCTTCCGTTTCCATCCTGAAACGGATGTATACTCTCATAGATCACATGAAAACGGCATAGATTAATAAGCCTGACTTCATGCAGATCATTATAGACATTTAACAATGCTGCCATGCGTGCATGTACTTCCTCAGGAGATGCCGTAGTTATATCAGATACTATATTCTTCCTGTTTTTATATTCTCCCACAGGATATCCATTTGCCATATCCTCAAAAACTCCGGCCTTTAGATGTCTGTGATATAGCTTTATCAGAGCTTCAGTCAGAGCTTCGCTCCTTGTATTAAGAATCGTATTAAACATAGAAAAATGTCCTGTCATTTCCTCTACATCTTTTGCCCTTATGGCCTCTGTATCCGGCTCAATGGTCCCGGTCTCAAACAGTGATGCCGTCTGTCTTTCCGTAAGCGTGCTGCCCTCGATCCTGTTGGAATTATAAGCAAAAGCTCTCTGAGTATATCCATATATGCCGCTCCTGTCACGCTTTTTCCGTTCTATGTCAAAACGTGAAGTCAGATCTACGATAAACTTACGTATATCAGAATCTGTAAGCTCTATTAAATTTTTCTCGTAAATGTTTTCTGACATAAATCAAAACTATATATCTGTCGTTATTAGAATGTGTTTATTTTATATTTCTGCAGAAGGCCATTTGAATTTTATCCACGCGCTCCACTAGGAGCACAATGATTCTGCAATTGGCTCAATGGAATGGATTTTGACTTTCTATCCACACTCCCGTTACCCATGCAGGGAGTGACATAAGGTGTTCACTATTACTCGTAATCTGAGTTGAACTGCTTAAAAGCTAAGATATTCCAGTATATGTTTCCATAAAAATATGTTATTCTATTCAATTGGAGCGGTAATGCCGCCCCTATTGTTTAATTGTCCTCAATGCCTTTCTGCGTCCGCCCAATCATTTTGCGAATAAGTTCGAGGGCTTTTTCTTTGTTGTCACTTTCAATAGCCTTCTCTATCTCTTTCTGATTTTCGATTGATTCCCTCAGAAAACTTTTAAATATTAGCGTATCGTTCATGTTTTCTCCCTTCCGTGTTATTGCCATTTGGCGCATCCTCATGGCAATAATATACTAATGTTGTTATACGAATAGTTAGTCTATATTTTCCTCAATAAGATTCCTGACAAATTCGTTGACAGATTTTCCTTGAGCCTCCGCTGTAGCCTTTATTTTATCTTTCATTCCTTTTTTTATATAGATATTCAGCCTATCATATGCTGTTTCGTTGTATTTCCTACTTGCTCTTTTCTGCGCTTCTGAATATGCCATGTTTCTTACCTCCGTTTTAGCTTATAATATACTAACGTTATGTTCATGTCAATCAATCTTCTTTGACTTCCTATTGGCATTTTATGCTAACGTTAGTATGATGATAACATAAGATAATAAAAGGAAAGACAAGGTGAAACTAACAGAGAAAAATTCTACAGCGTTAAACGAATATAACGAAGCTAAAAAATATAGGATATCATAAACTGATTCATCATCACAAATTATGAGATCAAGCAAGCTAAATTTGAATCATAGGACAAGTTAGAAACAGCAGCATAAATCAAGAGCCACCCGACAGGCTTAAATACCGGAATAATGCAAGAATATACAAGAGAACTCTTAATGAGCCGGACGACAATCACATGATAATATACCAAGACAAAGGTTATAAACACATATTTTTATCCACGCTCTCCATGCGGGGAGCGACTATATTCTATAGGAATATTCAAAATTTTAATAACTAAGAAATATCGTGCAAATAGAGAAATTCATAATTCTCTCTTATCTATTTGCAGAGATGCATCGCGTTCTATTTTTTCCACTATCAGCGTTTCCAACCACGGTGCCGGTTTTCTGGATCCCTGCTCCCAGTTTTCTATTGTCCGCTTAGGTATACTAAGCCACGCAGAGAGCTCAGCCTGAGTGAGACCAGCAGCTTCCCGAGCATTTTTTATCTTACTTTCCATTTAAAGACCTCCATAATTCAAGTTTAACCTCAATGAGCCCATTTATAGATACACACAAATTTCATATTTTCTTGAGCATTTTTAGATGATAGCTTATAATAGCTCAAGGTGTCACACGAAACGGTGGCGGTTAGCCCTCGCTCAGCGAGGGAGTGTCCTCGCAGAAAGGAGGATGCTATGACTGACTATGAAATACTTATGGTTGTTCTCACAATCATTGCGATATTTTTTAGTACAAAAAAGTAACCGCCCTCAGCCATGGTAAACGGTTACTTTTTGTAACATTTATTTAGGTTAACCGTCATCGGTGACACCTTTTCTTGTCTTTATTATAGGCTGTATGTATATGTTTTGCAAGAGATTAATAATCAACTCATATATCATATATCACAACATTTTCAGCTTTATATTACTGCACCCTTTTCCACCACATTGTACTAAGTATTTTCATAAATAATATACTGGACCTCGTTTTCATACATCACGATTTCAACATTCCTAACGTCTTTTTTCATTATGCGCTTTCTAACATATCAACTATTTCTTTATTCCTACCTGCGCTCTCATATGGGAAGCAATAGTATCCGTGCAGCATGGACGCGCTGTTTCCAATATTTCTATTCACGATCTCCATGCGGAGAGCGACTCAATGTAGCAATTCAGCCAGTGGACGCAATAGAAATTTCTATCCACGCTCCCCATGTGGGGAGCGACAGTAGATGCCCTCACCAAAATTCAGTCGCAGATATTTCTATCCACGCTCCCCGTGTGGGGAGCGACGTGGATCCGGATTATACGGTGGAGGATATCCTGGAGGAAATCACTGCGGACGGTGCCACGGCGTACATGAATGACCAAGATTTTGCTGATCGCGTGGCCAAAGAGGACAGGAGCCTTGCTAAGAAGATAGCTGACTTCTTCAAAGGCATTGCCGATACATTAAGGAAGCTCATAAATGAAAAAGGCATCAGGAATGTCAGCCGCGTGATGCGTGAAAATGAGGCCCAGTACCGCATAGCCGCCAATACCTGGTATAATGCGCTGGAAAAGGCAGCAGCAAGATATAATGAAGGGTATACAGTCAATGCTCCGGAAATGGACTGGGAGAGATACGCATTAAGGCTCAATGAAGAAGAGATAACAAAGGATTATATAGAGCATAATTATGAGATCGTAACAAACATGCCGCCTGTGGCTAAACTTACCGGACGGGAATTTGACATAACGGAAGGTAAAGGTTCTGATGCTGTTATTAGATATTTTGATAGTTTAGGAAACAGCGTTGAAAATCCGGATGCCGGGATAATAGATCTCACTAAAAGGTTTGTCAAAGACGTGTTAGGCCATAAACCTAACAGGCGCAAGTTTATAATGATGGCAGCCGTACCTGATATTATTTCTGAAGGCAGGATAATAGACTATAGAAAAGATTATGATGAGCAGAATTCAGACCGCATAACAATAGCGGCACCAATTACGATAAGTAAAAATAGTGGTTTTGGCGGTGATTATTATGGAGTTGTGTCGATAAAGGTCACACCTAAAAATAACAGGGCATACATATTGAATTATGCATATACAAAAAGAGAGGATGATCCTGTCATTAGACAGACCAGGGTAGGAATCATAGATTCCCAGAGACCTGGAACAGGATATCCTCTTGATATAGGTAGTATACTCGAAAAATTACAGAATTACAATGCACGACAGGATGGAAATGAAGATGCAAGACTGGAAATTGAAGGGAAGACCGAAGATCTCCGTTTCCAGTTAAACGTGGATGAAGATCCTGAGCCGGGTTACAGGGACGATATCATTATCAGCTCAAACAGGGATATCAAGGATGCTGCAGATACGCTTGGTACGCTGCTCAGTGCCATAGACTACATGCCCTTGGGCCAGGCTATAGAGCGCACCGCTAAAAGACTTAAGAAATATACGGCTACTGATACTTCCATAGAGGATATATCTTCAGGCCTTAAGTCAATGTTTAACTACATAGCTTATAACAATAATATTAACGGTGAGGAGATAAGCAGCATAGCGGCCGACTATGCCGGAGAGCTTATAACTAACAGTACAAAGACGGCGTACGATCCTGTAGCTGAGGCGGAGTACAGAAGATACGGGGACGCTATAAAAAGAAAGCTATACGTTCCATCTGCCGGCAGGTTTTGAGGGAGAGCTGGAAGCACTCGGAGATGTGGCGCGTTTAAGACGTGAGTTTTTCAACACACTGAACATTACAATTTCTATCCACGCTCTCCATGCGGAGAGCGACAGAGTCGGAAGCTTCGGAAAGATAAATCCAATTTTATTTCTATCCACGCTCTCCATGCGGAGAGCGACAGCAAGCTTTACAGCTTATTGTATTGGGAGCTTAACATTTCTATCCACGCTCTCCATGCGGAGAGCGACCAAGTATCTTTCCGTCATGAACCATACCAAGACATTTCTATCCACGCTCTCCATGCGGAGAGCGACGATGCACTGGTTTAAGGTCAGGTGGATAGACCGAGCCATTTCTATCCACGCTCTCCATGCGGAGAGCGACAAAATAACAGCCCTACGATATTGTTAACGTCAACATTTCTATCCACGCTCTCCATGCGGAGAGCGACTCGGCTTCCGGATTATCAGGAGGGGGAGGAGCATTAGACCAATTTCTATCCACGCTCTCCATGCGGAGAGCGACTTCGGATTCATTCCGCCCTCGATGGCGCGGGTTGCATTTCTATCCACGCTCTCCATGCGGAGAGCGACGAGTCGCAGCTTTCCCAAATTTTACAGGAAAAGCGAATTTCTATCCACGCTCTCCATGCGGAGAGCGACAAAGACAGAAAAAGAGAGTGACAGCGTTAAGACTATTTCTATCCACGCTCTCCATGCGGAGAGCGACGAGAACGGGAGTATATTGATGAGTAGACGAACAAGAATTTCTATCCACGCTCTCCATGCGGAGAGCGACTACGGAACAGACTATGTGTTCAATTTCAGCAATATATTTCTATCCACGCTCTCCATGCGGAGAGCGACCTTTTGCGCCACAAGCTTGCCGTTGACACCATTAATATTTCTATCCACGCTCTCCATGCGGAGAGCGACTATCAAGTTCTTCGCCATCGCATTCAAAGTGGACTATTTCTATCCACGCTCTCCATGCGGAGAGCGACCAAGGCCTGTATGATTAATTCTTACGCTGTTTTGGAATTTCTATCCACGCTCTCCATGCGGAGAGCGACAGTTTAGCCTTATGAACATTTACCGTGTTCTTATCATTTCTATCCACGCTCTCCATGCGGAGAGCGACGAGAAGCTGCCCCGAAATGTGATAGTATAGATGTATTTCTATCCACGCTCTCCATGCGGAGAGCGACATATCCTGTATATCGTAACAGGAGAAGAAGGCTACATTTCTATCCACGCTCTCCATGCGGAGAGCGACCGTGGTTCCATGCTGTCGCCCTTGATCTGCAATCCATTTCTATCCACGCTCTCCATGCGGAGAGCGACGCTCTACGCGTTATGCGACGCAAGCATTGGGGTCACATTTCTATCCACGCTCTCCGTGCGGAGCGCGACCCTGTGATATCATGAGATATTGTAGTATTTTCTGTAATTTCTATCCACGCTCTCCATGCGGAGAGCGACTCAATTCCGGTGGGAAATGAAAGAGTAATTTAAAATTTCTATCCACGCTCTCCATGCGGAGAGCGACAGCGCTTACGTTTGCAGAGGCTGAGGATGCCATTATTTCTATCCACGCTCTCCATGCGGAGAGCGACGATTAAGGATCTGGAGAAAGAAGACGAAGAAGTAGTATTTCTATCCACGCTCTCCATGCGGAGAGCGACAAGCCACAAGCTCATCGGCAGTGCCGGCAACGGTATTTCTATCCACGCTCTCCATGCGGAGAGCGACGGACGACAACCTAACACTATCAGAGGCCACTAAAGATTTCTATCCACGCTCTCCATGCGGAGAGCGACCAAGCCACGAATAGATTAAAGCTCAAACACAAAAATTTCTATCCACGCTCTCCATGCGGAGAGCGACTTGACGATGTCTACAATGTATTAAATCCTGCACTGATATTTCTATCCACGCTCTCCATGCGGAGAGCGACAATACAGTAGAATTTGTTAAGACATTATGCAAAGATTTCTATCCACGCTCTCCATGCGGAGAGCGACCAGTCATATCGAATATTACAGTATCATCACCTATAATTTCTATCCACGCTCTCCATGCGGAGAGCGACGGATGAGAGATCTTCTGAGTGGACTTGTGGAGGATGTATTTCTATCCACGCTCTCCATGCGGAGAGCGACCTATCACACGGTCACCTCCTCGCTCACATTACCATTTCTATCCACGCTCTCCATGCGGAGAGCGACGATGCACTGGTTTAAGGTCAGGTGGATAGACCGAGCCATTTCT
>CALWLS010000013.1 GCA_944381575.1 uncultured Lachnospiraceae bacterium
GGGCCAGGGGCGCGGGAAAGGAGGTGCGCGCCATGCCTGAGCGTAAGACCGTGGGCCAGCTGATGGAGGAAATGCGGATCAAAGCCGGGGCGCAGAACTACCACGGGCACGAGTACATGGATTTGCAGCGTTTTGCTGAGGACACCCGGCACATGATTATTTTTGATGTGCTGACCTACGATTCCCCGGTGGGCTGGAAGGGCGAACGGACCCGCCTATTTCTGACGGAGGCCGGATACCAGAAAAGCCTGGAGAGCCAGGAAAAAGGCCACATCGAGATTCTCAGCCATGCCAAGGTCCGGCAGGGCCACCTGTACTATGATCGTTCCGACCAACTGCGCTGAAAGGAGGTTCCAATCGTGAAATATCTGCTGCGGCGGCTGGTGGTCCCGCCCTAGTATCAAGCGCCACCCCTGCAAAACCCGGAGAAAGGAGGCGATGACCTATGCAGGAGGAAGTGGAAAACAGAACTTTGACGCTGGTAGTCAGCGGCACAAAGCTCACAGGGCGGCTGTTTAAGGCCGCTATTGCCAAGTACATGGCTTACCGCAAGGAAAAGAAGCTGCAAAAGCAAAGAAGCCGGGACGCTCCCGTGATTCCGCACGGTAAGCAGACCGTGAAGCAGCTGATCGGCCAGAACCAGGGCGTATCCAACATCGAGATCACCGATCCCTCCATCAGGGAGTTTGAGAAGATTGCCCGGAAGTACGGCGTGGATTATGCCGTAAAAAAAGACCGCAGCAGCTCTCCGCCCAAGTACCTGATTTTCTTCAAAGGGCGGGATGCGGATGCGCTGACCGCTGCCTTTACCGAATACACCAGCAAAAAGGTGAAAAAGGCGCAGAAAACGGAACGCCCGTCCATACTGAAGAAACTGGGTAAGTTCAAGGAACTGCTTCAGAATACGGTTATGGATCGGCACAAGCGGAAGGAGCTGGAACGATGAAAAAGCAGTTGGACATCAAAAAGCTCGTTCTGCTGAACCTGCCTTATTTCCTGATGGGGCTATTCGCTACCAATTTGGGAGAAGGCTGGCGAATGGCCACAGGTGCGGACGCTTCGGCAAAAATGCTCTCGTTCTTTTCCACGCTGCCAGTGGCGCTGGCCAGCTGGTGGCCCAGTCTGCACCCGCTGGACCTGCTGGTGGGCCTATGCTGCGGCGCTGGCCTGCGGTTGGCCGTCTATCTCAAAAGCAAGAACGCCAAAAAATACAGGCATGGCATGGAGTACGGTTCCGCCCGCTGAGGTGCCTGATATAGAGGATTCAAAGGTCAATATAGACAGTGTGGCAGACGGCGACATAGTTTTTGAAAATGTCAGCTTCAGCTATGCGGGAGACCCGGATAAGCTTTGCCTTACAGGGATAGACCTGCATATAAGGTCCGGAGAGACCATAGGCATAATAGGAGGCACAGGTTCAGGAAAGACCTCCTTGGTCCAGCTTATCCCGAGGCTGTATGACGCGACGCTTGGAAGAGTGCTGGTGGGAGGCCGCGACGTAAGGGATTATGAGCTTGATACCTTAAGGAACGCCGTGGCGGTGGTACTGCAGAAAAACGTCCTGTTCCAGGGCACTATAAAGGAAAATTTAAGGTGGGGAGATGAAAACGCCACGGATGAGGAGCTTGTGGAGGTATGTAAGCTTGCCCAGGCTGATCCATTTATAAGTACCTTCCCTGATGGCTACGATACATTTATAGAGCAGGGCGGAACTAACGTATCCGGAGGACAGAAGCAGAGGCTCTGCATTGCGAGGGCGCTGCTTAAAAAACCTAAAATACTGATACTTGACGATTCGACTTCCGCAGTGGATACCAGGACGGACGCCCTTATAAGGGAAGGCCTTAAGACCTATATACCGTCCACCACAAAGATAATAATAGCCCAGAGGATCTCTTCCGTGCAGGACGCCGACAGGATAATAGTAATGGACGGAGGCAGGATAGACGCTGTGGGGACCCATGAGGAGCTGCTTAAAAATAATGCCATCTACCGTGAGGTATATGATTCGCAGCAGAAGGGAGGCAATGAGGATGAACAAGCTTAAAAAAGGCGTTATGGCAAGGCTTTTGGATTACATTGCCGGAAGACATAAAAGGGAATTTACCGTAGTTATAGCCTGCATCCTTTTGAGCGGCGTTGCGGGCATGGCGGGAAATATTTTCATGCAGGTCATCATAGATGACTATATATTGAAGATGGTTAAGACCGGGGAAGACCTTTTCGGAGGGCTTTTAGCAGTCCTCCTTATTATGGGCGCGGTATATCTCATTGGAGCTTTGGGAACTCTGTTCTATAACAGGACGATAGGCGTGATCGGACAGAAGGTCTTAAAGGAGATAAGGGATGATCTGTTTGTGAAAATGCAGAAGCTTCCCATAAGCTTTTTTGACAGCCACACAAACGGTGATATCATGAGCGTGTATACCAACGATACCGATACTCTGCGCCAGTTCATAGTACAGAGCCTTCCGATGATGGTATCCTCCTTTGTCACGATCATATTTTCTTTTTGTGTTATGCTGCACTACAGCCTGCCCCTTACGGGAATAGTGCTGCTGGTGACAGTGATAATGCTTATAGTTGCCAAATGCATGGTATCCTACAGCGGAAGATATTTTAAAAGGCAGCAGGATTCCATGGGAAAGGTCAACGGCTATATAGAGGAGATGTTCGGAGGCTTGAAGGTCATAAAGGTCTTCTGTCATGGAAGGGCCGCCGTTGATGACTTCAAAAAGATCAATGAGGAACTTTACGACAATGCTTTAAGAGCAGGAGGGGCATCGAACATAATGATGCCGGTAATGGCAGGCTTTGGAAATTTAGAATACCTGTTGGCAGCTGTCGCGGGAGGCGCCATGGCCCTCTTTGGGGATGGGATGTTTTCTACTACCATAGGTACGCTTATCTCATTCCTCGGACTTATAAGGCAGTTTTCCAATTCCATAACCCAGTCGGCCCAGCAGATGAACAGCGCCATCATGGGCTTTGCCGGAGCGAGCCGTATATTTGCCCTTATGGATAACGAGCCAGAGGCGGATGAAGGATTTGTTACGCTCGTGCACGCGAAGGAGGAAAACGGCCTGATCAGAGAGGACGCTGCCGGAAATATCTATGCATGGAAATATCCGCACGAGGATGGAAGCGTAACTTATACAAAGGTAGAGGGAAATGTGGTATTTGACCATGTGGACTTCTCATACGACGGCAAAAATACCATACTACATGACATTTCACTTTACGCTAAGCCGGGGCAGAAGATAGCCTTTGTGGGCGCCACGGGAGCCGGAAAGACTACGATAACCAACCTGATAAATCGTTTTTACGATATAGCCGACGGCAAGATACGTTACGACGGCATAAATATCAATAAGATAAGGAAGCCTGACCTGAGGCGTTCCATGAGCCTGATACTTCAGGATGTCAACCTTTTTACCGGGACCATACTTGATAACATACGTTACGGCAGGCTGGACGCCACTGATGAGGAATGCATAGAGGCGGCAAAGCTTGCGGGAGCGGATTCATTCATAACGAGGCTTCCGGAAGGCTATTACACCGTCATCAACGGTGATGAAAACAATCTCTCCCAGGGCCAGTGCCAGCTGATATCCATAGCAAGGGCTGCTGTGGCGGATCCTCCGGTCATGATAATGGACGAGGCTACATCCTCCATAGATACGAGAACGGAAGCAATTGTCCAGGCAGGTATGGACAGGCTTATGGAGGGCAGGACGGTATTTGTCATAGCCCACAGGCTGTCTACCGTAAGGAATTCCAAGGCTATCATGGTTCTGGATCACGGCCGCATCATAGAGCGCGGCAGCCATGAGCAGCTCATAGAGGAGAAAGGTCAGTACTATCAGTTATATACGGGTGCATTTGAGCTTGAATAAAAATCTCAGGTGTCTTTGAGTTATACAGAACAAAAATTGGGAGATAAGGCGAACTATGATCTGTGTATTAATACGACTAATACTGAGATCAGGAAGCTCGTCTTAGCCATAGAGAAATTTATTGCATAGCTGTATTGACAATTAATAAAAAACAGGGGCCGGAACATCCTGAAAAACCTCAAAGGTTTTATACTAATGGATGCTCCGGCCCTTTATAATATCAGCCTTATAGGTCTATATCGGTTCAGCCCTTAGGGCCTGCCTCGGATATTTCCTTCGGCATGTCAGGATATTTCTTTTTAAAGTTCTCGCTGAACATTCCGGCAAGCTTCTTTGCCTGTACGTTGTAAGCCTCCTTGTCAGCCCAGGTCTCCTTTGGATCAAGGATCCCTGCAGGCACCTCAGGGCAGGAAAGCGGGATGTCAAGGTTAAAGAGATCGTCGTGCTTATACTCCACATCCTCGAGCTTACCGTTTAATGCAGCCGTTACCATGGCCCTCGTGAACTTCAGCTTCATCCTTGAGCCTACGCCGTAAGGGCCTCCGGTCCAGCCGGTGTTTACGAGATATACCTTTGTGCCGTATTTTTCAATACGCTCCCCCAGCATGCCTGCGTAAACCGATGCGTTCAACGGCATGAACGGCTCTCCAAAAAGCGTTGAGAATGTCGGCTGCGGCTCGGTGATACCTCTCTCGGTACCTGCAAGCTTGGAAGTGAATCCGGTAACGAAATGATACATGGCAGCTTCCTTTGAGAGTTTTGAGATAGGAGGAAGCACACCGAAGGCATCGGCGGTAAGGAATATGACTACCTTAGGGATGCCGCCCTTACCCGGGATCTCGGCGTTAGGTATATAGTCCACAGGATATCCGACACGGGTATTTTCAGTGATGCTCTTATCCGAATAATCAGGGATGCGGGTATCAGGGTCTATGATAACGTTCTCGCAGAGAGCTCCGAACTTAATGGCGTGGAATATCTCGGGCTCGTTTTCTTCCTTTAGGTCTATGCATTTTGCGTAGCATCCGCCCTCGATATTGAAGATGCCGTCAGAGGTCCAGCAGTGCTCGTCGTCTCCGATGAGCCTTCTGTTAGGATCTGCGGAAAGGGTGGTCTTGCCGGTGCCTGAAAGACCGAAGAAAACAGCGGTTTCATGGGTTTCAGGATCCATATTTGCGGAGCTGTGCATAGGAAGGACATTTTCCTCCACAGGCATTATGTAGTTCATGACGGAGAATATGGTCTTTTTGATCTCTCCAGCGTACTGGCTGCCTGCAATGATGGCTTCGTGAGCCTCATAGTCGATCATTATGGCTGCTTCTGAGTTGATGCCGAAGCGCTCAGGGTCGCACTTATATCCAGGTGCTACGATTATGGTGAAATCAGCGCTGCCAAAGCTCTCAAGCTCCTCAAAGGTAGGGCGTATGAGCAGCTGGTGAATGAACAGGTTCTGTGATGCAAGCTCATTTACCACACGGAACTTTCTTGTGTATTTCTTATCTGCTCCGGCAAAGCCGTCAAATATATAGACCTCTTTACCGTTAAGATAATTTACCATCTCGCTGCGGATCGCGTTATAGACCTCTCTTGTGGTCGGTACGTTTACGCTGCCCCAGGCGATCCTGTCGTGTACTCCCTCAGAGTCAACGATAAACTTGTCTTTAGGTGAGCGGCCGGTGTATTTGCCTGTAAGTACGGCAAGTGCTCCGGCATGCGTGAGCTGTCCCTCTCCCCTCATAAGGGCCTTTTCGGTAAGGACAGCCGGCTCAAGATTCCTGTAGACGGCTGAAGGTGCTGTGATGCCTAAGCTTTCGATCCCATAGGTGTTCATTGGAAATCCTCCCGTTTTATCATCTGTCCCGGCCTGCGCTTACGGCTTTTTAGGCCTTATGCGGTTGCAGTCGACCGGGCACATAAAAAAACTACTTATTCAGTATATATGATATCATGTATGGCTCTACTTTACATGTTTTTTAAAATACAAAATAAAATCTTTTTTTTAATTATTATGTGGTATAATATTTTCCGTGTGTGTTTATACATATTAAAATGATATGTTTTAAAACAGCGACAAAATTTGTTTACGAATGGAGTAATTATGGCCAATCCATATAAGACCAGAGAGGGCGGAGCGACAGTCACCATATTTGTGCCTTACGATTGTAAGAATAACTGCCCGTTCTGCATCAATAAACAGGAGTATTCTGATATGTCAGGCTTCAGCCTTGACAGGATCATGGAAAGCATACGCATCATGGACTCCATAACGCCCAAGTGTGATTTTGTATTTACAGGCGGCGAGCCGATGGCTAACCTTGAGTCCCTCCAGAAGATGCTGGACATCATACCGACGACTCACAGGGTATTTATCAATACTACATTTCCGGTACAGAACGATTATTCAGCCGACGAAATGATAGCGTTCACGGAGAAAAATAAAGACAAGATAACCTGCTTTAACATTTCCCGCCATATGCAGAAATATGTGGAGGAGTCTCCGGATGAGGTGCTTGCGCGCATCGCTACGCCAAAGAGAGTGAACTGCGTGCTTTATAAGCATTATCCTACGGACCAGCTCCCGGCTTACGCTGACCGCTTCGGGGCATATAACATCCCGATACAGTTCAGGTATGATTATACGGAGACCACGCCTGAAAACCTCTATGAGGAGGAGCATGACAATATCCTGAAGGACCTTAAGCATTATTTTAATTATAAGGGACTGGACGGCTGCCGCATGCGCTGCGGATATCATTTTGAGCATAAGGGCAATCATCTCACCTATCACAAGACCCTTCCATACTCAACAATAGTTGAAAAGGGCGACGACGGGGTGACCTACGATATCCTTTACGATATCCTCATTAAGCAGACCGGAAAGATCGTTTCCGACTGGACTGACGATTATCCGGAGCTGGATATCGAAGCCTACAGGAATGTTACCTTTGAGCCAAATGACAATGTGGTAAGGGAAGGTATAGTTGAGTTCTGACCCTTACATCCTGCAGTGCCGGGACAACACGGTTCATTACATAAAACTGAATGACACTGATATGTAAAACACCCCTCGGCATCACATGTACAGCTAATATGTGATGCTGAGGGGTATATTTTTGTCCGTGAATATGATTCTTTTTTATCAGTTTATAAATCCATTTTATTTAATAAGTATATCGTTTTCTCTGGCAAGCTTCATTATCTCTGAAAGCGAAAGCTCCGTACATTCAGCAATATCATCCAAAGAAAGTTTGCCAAGCCTGAGCATCTTTATAGCTGTTTGTCTGCTGGTTTCAAGCTTGCCCTCTACTCTGCCTTCTTCTCTGATTTCATCAACTACACTGTTCATATCCCTTATTCCTTTCCTATTTTCCTTAAACTGTCTTGTTCTGTCCGCGAGTATTTTATAGTTCATCTTGCCAGGTTCCTCACAGAAAAAATCCTCCATGAGTTTTCCAAGAGCATCCTCTCCTTTAATGCTGCCGTTTACGTATATGATGTGCGAGCCGTCTCCGAAACTGTCTCCACTTTCCTTTATAATGCGATCTATATGGTATATAGGCAGTCCATGCTTTAACACGTCATGTTCTGTAATGAATATGACAAATGTCTCCGGGAGTTTCTCTGCATCGTTCCCTTTCTTCAGCAGATTTGTGTCTATCATGCTTGAATGATATCTTGCCCTTTTAGCACCTGCTCCGGCATCAGTCTTCTGTATCTCTATATTATACCGCTTATTGTCTGCATCCACAGCATAAATATCCAGAGTTACAGACCTTCCTTGGAGGTTCTTCAGTTGGTGCTGTACATGAACTTCATTTACTCTTATATCTTTGCGATCAAGTATAATCCTAACCACCAGCTCGGTACACTCAATATTATCCTTAAAACATACGGACATAAATTCATCGTCAATAAGCCTGAAACGTTTTATACGTTCAAGATTCTTAGCAGTAGTATTTCCAGTATTCAATTTTACCTCCTTATGGAATAGAAAAAATTAGATTTGAATTTGAAATGATCAGGTCAAAAAAGAATGGATTTAGAATTTGCATTTATATAAAGGCTACAGATACAGATATGATAATACCATTATTTGACGAATTTGTCTTCAGAAATAAGAATTGGCATCATATTAATTTCATACAGATTTTGTTATTCTGAAATAATAAAATAACTGGACATCTGTATAAATATCAATTACAGGTGTCCGGTTATTTTATTAAGAACTATTTGAATGAGTTTAATAACAAATTTTAGAAAGGTCCAAGTTTTATCATTTGAGCGATTATTACAAATGCAACAGCCGCAACATACCACATGGCTAATAGAGGGAGATAAAATTTAGCCCATTTGTTCCAAGGTATATTGACCATGCCAAGACAAGCCATAAGGATACCGCCGGTTGGATAGAAGTAATTGGTAAATCCGTCACCGAGCTGGTATGCTACGACCGCCGTCTGTCTGGTGATGCCGCAAATATCGGCTAAAGGTGTAAGTATCGGGAATAAGACAACGGCTTTTCCACTTCCTGAAATAATGAAAAAGTTGATAATGGAAACGCATATCAAAACTCCCACTATAGTTATGTGCGCAGGAAGATTTACCAGCAATCCCTGCATTGCGTGCACTATGGTATCGGTTATTGCTCCATCTGTCATTATGACAGATATGGCTCTCGCAAGACAGATGTATATGCCGGCTGAAAGGCAGCTCTCAGCACCCTTTATCATTTCATCACACATTTTTCTGCTGTCAAGTCCGGCTATGAGGCCTGCGCCTACTCCAAGAACAACGAATAAACCAGCCATCTCATTCATGTCCCATCCGAGATTAATTATTCCGCCTATCATTACCACGAATATCAGTATAGAATAGATACCGGCAATTTTCAGACGGCCGGACATTTCTTTTGGAGCAGCGGATTCATTCCGCATAACGATTTCGCGTCTTTCACGATCTTCTTCGTATGTTAAAGATTTTGTAGGATCGGCAAGAACTTTTCTTGCATATAGCGATACATAGGTAATACCGATAGAAAGCACGACAATGAAAACAAATACCCTGAACTGCCATCCTGAATAAAGAGGTAGGCCGCAAAGTTTTTGGGCAACGGCTACGGTAAATGGGTTTGTAAAAGCTGCTGTAAATCCAGAGATGGTGCCAAGTATGACTGTTCCGATGGCAGTCATGGAGTCAAAGCCAAGCTTTAACATTAACGGGAGTATTATAGGCACATAAATGAGGTTCAGCTCATCCATACCGATAAAAGCGTTTATGGTGGCAAATATTATCATAAGCATCGGTATCGCAAGCACACGTTTGTCTTGGAATTTCGCGGCGATGTTACTTATGAGTATATCGATAAGGCCTATCGTTGTCAGTATCTGGAATCCGGCGCCTAAAAACAGCGACATGGCTATGATTTGAGCAGATTCTACGAAGCCACGAGGAAAAGCTGTTATAAACCCTAAGAATCCTACTGGAGATGGTTCAATGTAATGAAAGCTATCAGGATCGACAACAGTTGTGCCTTGAGCATTAACAATCCTGTCATATTCACCGGCAGGGACTACATGAGTAAGTATGACCATGAATAATGCGACTCCAGCCAAGATTATTACTGTATGCGGCAGTTGAAACTGTCTGTTTTTATTTTTTTGGCTCATGATGTTCTCCTTGTTAATAATTTGTTGCGGGATATGTGAGCATAATATCAGCGGTGATTTTTATTTATAATTTATTTGATTTATCATGAATGGCACAACATATAAAATATCTGATAGAATATGGAAATTCTTCTTATATTTTGTAGTAGCGAGTTATGTGCTCGACAGAAATTATTTGATCTTAAGGTATATAACTCAATCTGACTTATATTGTGTATGATGAAAATCCGCAGTCTATCCATCAGTATGTAGGTTGAGACAGAGAAAATCATTAGTTAGGATAAATACAGATATGTATAATGCGTGTGTATGGGCAGGAAATTTTGCGGTGGAAAGATGGAGGAGCGCATGAACATCAACTATAAAGAATATGAAAAGGAAGTAATTGAATTACGCAGATACTTTCACGAAAATCCCGAGTTGGGATTTAAAGAATACAATACATCTGAACATATAAAAGAGTATCTGAAAAAGCTTGGGCTTGATCCTTATACAGTAGCTGGAACAGGAGTTGTAGCCGTTATTAAAGGCGGGTATCCGGGCAAAACGGTACTGCTGAGGGCGGATATGGACGCACTTCCAATACAGGAGGAAAACGACGTTTCCTATGCGTCAAAGAATCCGGGAGTAATGCATGCCTGCGGGCATGATGGACATATGGCAATGTTGTTGGTCGCTGCCAGAGTTTTAGTTCAGTTGAGAGATGAGCTGCATGGCAATGTGAAACTTGTTTTTCAGCCTAACGAGGAGATAGCAGGTGCATGTTATATGGTTGATGAAGGGGTTTTAGAAAACCCTCATGTCGACGCTTCATTCGGAGTGCATCTATGGACGCCTATAGAGAGTGGTAAAATAGGATTAAAAAGCGGGCCTGTGATGGCGGAGATGTTTAATTTTAAAATAAATGTCATGGGAGTAAGCTGCCATTCCTCCGCACCTCAGGATGGCGTCGATGCGATTTTATGCGCTTCCAACATAGTACAGGTACTGCAGTCGATTCCGGTAAGAGAAATAAATCCAATGGATACTACCATAATATCTGTATGTAGTATACATGGAGGTTCTTCGACAAATATAATATCGGATAAGGTCGTTCTTGAAGGAAGTATAAGATACCTGTATGACGGACGTGACGACGGCATGGAACAGCCGAGAAAACGTATGGAACGCATAGTGAACGGCATATGCGCAGCTTACAGGGCAAAGGCTGAGATAAGTTTTGAGCCAAGTAATTATATACTCATAAATGATGAAGAGAGCGTAGCGTTTTTAAAGGAAAAAGTTATGCCGGAAATAGTTCCTGACAGCGAAATAATCCCATACTGCACCATGGGAGGAGAGGATTTTTCCGAGTTCACCAATAGAAATAATGTGCCGGGAGCGTTTATTTTTATAGGGACGGGCAACAGGGAGAAAGGGACCGATCACCCTCATCACTGCAATACGTTCAATATTGATGAAGAAACCCTTATAACCGGTGTGAAGCTGCATGTGGAGACAGCGCGTAAGTATCTTCAATAAAGAATCTTTTGATCTGTAACATAATATATAAAGGCCCCTTGTGTTTTATTCTGCCACAAGGGGCGTTGCTATATCTGTATATAGATCATGATATTAATAATATGAAAGCACCCTCAGGCTCAGTTCCATCAGAAAAAGATCTTGATGGCTGCTCAGGGATATATGTGAAAGACTTTCTATTTTTTCAAGCCTGTACAGGAGCGACTGACGGTGGATATTAAGCTTGCGGGCCGTGAGACTGGTATTGTAATTGGTTTTTATGTAGGTACACATGGTTTCGATAAGATTGATACCGGGGTTATGTTCGACTGTAAGTGGACTTATTAGCTCTGAGGCTATTTTCAGCATGTCTTTATTATCAGAGAGGAGCTTTATGATGCGGGACTCCCTCGTATCCTCATATGTGAAACGATGAATGTTGCCGCTTAAATGCATGCAGTAGTTTAAAGCCTGCAATGCGTTTTTATAAAGTTCTGAAAAAACAGGCATCGCATCGCTCTTATTGCTTATGCCGAAATAAAACTCATATGCCCTGAAACGGTGTATAAACTTATCATAAAGTTTGTCTATCCATCCGCCCGTATTTTTGTAGAGAGCCTGAGAAACCTGTAAATATATAATAAATTCGAGGTCACGGCCTGATACCATTGCTGCACCAGGCCAGGAGCGGCCCTCCTTAATGAGCATATTTTCAAATTCATTGCTCAGTGCTGCGGCGTTGGACACAGAGTAGTTTTCTATGTATATATCCATGTCCCTTGGCACCGCTTTCATTACGATGCATACATAAGACTTGGTGATGTCAAAGCCAAGCATCTTTCCCTGCCGTACCATTTCCGTAAGGGATTCAAAATTGTCTGTTGACAGATTCCACAGGAAATCGTTTTTCAGCTTTAGTTTTGTCAGATATTCTATATTACGCTTGTTGAACCAGAGAGACAGCGGGAAGCATATGTATTTTTCAGTCTCGTTGGCTCCTAGGCTTGTTATCATATTGTATTCATCGCTTTCGTCGGTAAATTTAATATTGATATATCCATATGAAGTACGGCTCAGTTTGATATCGAATTTTCTCTCGCTCAGATATCCGTATCCTGCATCCTCCACTGGCCTGTCAGTTTTCCTGTCATTGGAAGTATATAAAGACATGCATAACTGTTCGTCATCAGGATCATAGATCCCGATATCGGCTTTAAGTGAAGTGGAAATATAAGCAGCGGCATCCTCCAGAGGCTTAGATTCGAAAAAAGCATTGAAGAGCTGGCTTTGGAGCTGTTCAAGCTTGAAGTGAAGTTTATTATTGATTGCAGCGTTCACCGCTGACTGTATGGAAGAAAATCTTATGTCCCATGGTATGGTGAATACAGGAAGCTTTACCTTTAGGGCATATGACAGGACTGAATCATCGATGATGTAATCGGGATCTTCAAACGACAGTAACAATGCCGAGCCTTTTGAGTCATGTACCCACTTTATCAGTGATTTAAAGGCTTTGGGGTCATCGAGACATCCTGAAGCCGTGGAAAGCACGGCCTCATCTTTTCTTATAAAATCTCCCGCGGGCAATTCCTGGATGCAGACTGAGGAAACATTTGTCTGTGACAGATTATAACAATTTGTTATCTGCTTTATCCCGGGCACTATGCCTGAATCCATCATTTCAGCCAGTGTATACATTATTCCTCCCTGATACTGCCTCTATTGGCAGCAGATGTTTGTGAATCGAAAGACTTTACATATTATTAGTACAGATATTATATGATATGTAAGATAAAAACAAGTGTACTGACTTATAATTTGTATATTGTTTTGATTTTATACTGTTGATAACATACAGATATAAAAACAAACGGGATAAAAAGCGATAAGTCAAATACGGTGTTACAGCGCACGATATAATCAACCTGAAAATACCATTTAAAAGGAGAGTAAATAATGAAATTCAACACTGACGTAATCCATGCGGAGCAGCTTCACGCAGAGCTTACCGGATCATATAAGCCTGTGGCCATGGCCCATGTGAGTCCTATATACCAGACCAGCACATATGTGCTTAAGGATTTTGATACCGCGGTGTATCTTAACCAGCATGTGGACGAGGGCTTTGTCTACAGCCGTTTTGGAAGCCCGAATGCGGATGAGCTGGAGAAAAAGATAGCTTACCTTGAGCATGCGGAGGCGGGGCTTGCCCTTGCCAGTGGACTTGGAGCAATTTCCACTGCCATCATAAGCCTTGTAAAGGCCGGCGATCATATAGTGTTCGGCGATGTCATTTACGGATGCTCCTATACCCTTATCTCACAGGTGCTTGCAAAGTTCGGAGTGACCTATACAAGAGTCGATACTACAAAGGTGGAAAATATCGAGGCGGCTATCCAGCCGAACACAACCCTGGTATATGTGGAAACGCCAGCCAATCCTACTCTCAAGATCTCTGATATCAGGGCGATCTCTGATATGTTAAAGACAAAGAACGGCGGAAACATCAGGATGATAGTTGACTCCACCTTTGCATCGCCGTATCTGCAGAATGCTCTGGACCTTGGAGCAGACCTGGTCGTGCATTCCGCTACGAAATACTTAAGCGGACACGGATTTGGAACAGCGGGAGTGATAGCCGGGCCGAAGGAGCTTATAGATAAATGCCGCATGCCTTACTTACAGTGCCTCGGAGCGGTCATCGATCCCTTTGACGCATGGCTCATCATGCAGGGCATGAAGACTCTCGGGGTACGCATGGAGCGTCATTGCCAGAATGCCATGGCGGTAGCGGAGCATCTGGAAAAGCATCCTAAGGTGGACAGGGTCTATTATCCGGGATTGAAGAGCCATCCGACCCACGACATAGCGGTCAAACAGATGCACGGCGGCTTTGGAGGAATGATGAGCGTGGATATCAAGGGCGGTATGGATGCGGTACGTACCGTGATGAATAATGTAAAGGTATTCAGCCTTGCCACCAGTCTTGGAAACGTGGATTCCCTTATCCAGCACTCTCCGTCCATGAGCCATTTTGACATGACGCCGGAGGAGCGCTACGCAGCAGAGATATATGACGGACAGGTAAGGCTCTCCATAGGTATAGAGGACGTGGAAGACCTCATTAACGATCTTGACCAGGCTCTTGACATGATCTAATTGACTAAACCTTTACTTAAAATTATGATAATAATGCGGGCTAAGCTGAACTTTTCAGGCAGCTTAGCCCGTGTTTCTTTATTGAAAATGATGCCAGTCAGAAAATGGCATGTGACGGAGGCAATGTCTATATGAAATGGAGAAAATATACGATACACACCACGACTGAGGCTGAGGACCTGGTAAGCATGATGCTTATGGAGCTTGGAGTGGAGGGCGTTGAGATAGAGGATAACGTCCCGCTTTCAGAGGCGGACACAAAGGGTATGTTCATAGATATACTTCCGGAGACAGGGCCTGACGACGGCACCTCAAGGCTCAGCTTTTATCTTCATATCAGGGAGGATGAGAATGCCGGAGATGTCGGGGACGGTCCGAGCGACGGGACCGGGCAGGTTAAAAGCGGTCAGGCTGATGCAGCGGCTGAAACGGAAGACTTAAGTCAGGATGCCTCCGAGGACAGATCCTACAGCATAGCCGACAGGCTTTGGACAGAGGCGGAAATATCCGTTCTTATGCAGAGCGTCAGGGATAACCTTGAGGAAATGAGAAATTATATGGATGTAGGCGAAGCCCGCATAGAGGAGGGCATAACGGAGGAAACCGACTGGAGGGATAACTGGAAGGCCTTTTTCAAGCCTGTAAAGGCCGGCTCCTTCCTTATAAAGCCGACCTGGGAGACCGTTCCGGAGGAATATGTTAAGGAAATGGAAGACGGAAGCCTTAAGGTCATAGAGATAGACCCGGGCACTGCCTTCGGCACAGGCTCCCATGAAACGACCCAGCTCTGCCTGAAGGCCGTGGAACGATATTTGCAGTCAGGGGATAAGGTGCTGGATATAGGTACGGGAAGCGGTATACTCGGCATCGCCGCCCTTAAGGCCGGCGCCGGATATGTGGCGGCTACCGAGCTGGACGAGCAGTGCGAGCCGTCAATAATGGATAACACCGGGTTCAATAATATAACGGAAGAAGAGTTCAGGCTGTTTATAGGAAACATAATAGGAGATGACATTTTTAAGGAAAATGTACTAAGCTCCCTTGAAGCTTCCGGACATGCCGGGAACTCTGTAAATGCTGAATATGCCGGGAAGGTCTGGAACGACGGGAACACTGGGAATGCCGGTAACACTGGAAATGCCGGAAATAACGGGAACGCCGGACAGGAAAGCTCCGGCTGCAGCTGCGGCATAAAGAATGATACGCCGGGCGGCAGGAAGTTCGATATCGTCATCGCCAATATCCTTGCTCCCGTAATATGCATGCTGGCAGGAAGGGGAGAAGCCGACAGTCTTATAAAAACAGGCGGCATTTTCATAACCTCAGGCATAATAGACGAAAAGCTTGGGGACGTGCTCAATGCGTTTAAGTCCAACCCTGCCTGGGAGATACTTGAGGTAAATGAACAGGGCGAGTGGAGGTCCGTCATAGCAGAGCGAAGGTAAAATGTTCATTTTCAGTAAGATAAATCCGGAAAATAACATGCCGGGAGGCATAAGATCAGGACACATGGGGAAGGAAACGGTCGTAAAAGCGAAAGGCGTAAAAGCAGCAGGAGTAAAATCAGCGGGCTGTTCCATAAGGAACATAGAGGATATCCTTGATAAGCATGGTGGAGAGCTTGTAAAAAGAGATATAAATGCCAACAAGGGGACCTATGGAAGGCTCCTGATAATTGCCGGAAGTAAAGGCATGGCGGGAGCGGCGTATCTTTGCGGCCTTGCGGCGTTTAAGACGGGCGTCGGCATGGTCAAGTATCTGGGGCCTGAAGAAAACCGGGCGATACTTCAGACCCTGCTCCCGGAAGCCATGTATGAGAGCATTTCATATGCGGAGGAAAAATTTTCAGGCCGTATAAGTAATATCAGTGACTGCCTTTCCTGGGCGGACGCACTGATACTTGGGCCAGGGCTTTCAAAGTCAGACGAAGCAAGAAACCTGATGCGGCAGATATTTACGGGAAAGAACGCGGACATCATAAAAAGGCTCAGACTTGCGGTGATAGATGCGGACGCTCTTAATATCATTGCTGAAGAAGGGCTTGATCTTTCCATGCTGACGGAAAGATCCCGTTCAAATGTGGTGATCACGCCGCATGCGGCGGAGATGGCGAGGCTCGTAAATGCATTTTCGGGAAAAAACGCCCTGAAAGTTAAGGACATAAAAAATGATCCGGAAGGCTGTGCGGCAGATTTTTCCATGAGGTTTAATGTGACGGTTGTCCTTAAGGATGCGAAAACGACTATTGCTGAAGCTGCTTTAAGATCGGAAATAATACGCATAAGCTCAGGTTCTCCTGCCATGGCGAAGGCAGGGAGCGGGGATGTGCTCTGCGGATTTATAGCCGGAGTATCGGCGGTGCTGTTATGGGATCTTAAAGACAGTGTCCCGCTTGCGGTCTATATGCATGGCAGGGCCGGTAGCATGGCGGCTCAAAAAAAGGGAGTCCACAGTATACTCGCAAGGGATATCGCGGAGCATGCGAATGAGGCGTTTTTGAGTGCTTCATCAGGTAAGTAAGCTTGAAAACCGTGCCGGAAAACACATTTATATTAGGCCTTGGCAAGGGACGGCAATATAAACTTGATTAATATCAGGGCTGGTTGTATATTTGAATCCTAAGCCGTTATACAAATTATTTGGATATAAGTATTGAAGATAGGGATATCGGAAAGGGAGGAGATTATGGGCAGAGTTTATAACTTCAGCGCGGGCCCGGCATGCATGCCTGAGGAAGTTTTAAGAGAGATCCAGGGAGAGCTTTTAGAGTACGGATCATCCGGGATGAGCGTTATGGAGATGAGCCACAGATCAAAGGACTTCGAGGATATCCTGCATGGTACTGAGGACAGTTTAAGAAAGCTCATGTCCATACCCGATAACTATAAGGTGCTGTTCGTTCAGGGAGGCGGCTCGCAGCAGTTTGCGGCGGTGCCGATGAACCTTATGAAGAACAGGGTGGCAGACTATATCAATACCGGAGCGTGGACAAAGAAGGCCATAAAAGAAGCGAAGCTCTACGGAAAGGTCAATGTAATAGCCTCCTCTGAGGACGAGACTTTTACATATATACCGGATATGAGCTCCCTAAAGATATCCGAGGATGCCGATTACGTATATATCTGTCAGAATAACACCATTTACGGCACCAGATACAGCGAGCTTCCGGATACCGGGGATAAGCCTTTAGTATCCGATATTTCATCCATGTTCGTGTCTGAGCCTCTAAATGTTTCGAAGTACGGCGTGCTCTATGCCGGAGCGCAGAAAAATGCCGGCCCGGCAGGTTTAGTGGTGGTCATAGCGAGGGAGGACCTCATAACCGATGACGTGCTCCCGGGAACTCCGACCATGTTAAAGTGGAAGACTCAGGCTGATAACGACTCCATGTACAATACTCCGAACACCTGGGGAATATATGTTACGGGCAAGATATTCAAATGGATACTTGACCTCGGCGGACTTGAGGCCATGAAGGCAAGAAATGAGAAAAAGGCCGCGCTGCTCTATGATTATCTTGATAATTCAAAGCTGTTTAAGGGCACGGTAAGAAAGGATTCCAGATCCCTGATGAATATACCTTTTGTTACGGGAAATGAGGAGCTGGATAAGAAATTCATCTCCGAGTGCGGAGAAAACGGCATAAAGAATATCAAGGGACACAGGAGCGTAGGCGGAATGAGGGCTTCCCTCTATAACGCAATGCCGTATGAGGGCGTGGAAGCACTTGTAGCCGTAATGGAAAAGTTTGAAAGGGAAAACGGGTGATCGGGCCATGAAAAACAGGAAGATTTTTTTATTAAATAATATAAGCGACGAAGGCTTAAAGGCCTTCAGGGACGGATATAATACCACGGGCAGCCTGGATGACGCCCACGGCGCTTTGGTCAGGAGCGCTGACATGAAGGCGATGAAATTCCCACCTTCATTAAGGGCCATTGCAAGGGCCGGCGTCGGGGTAAACAACATACCGCTTGAAAGATGTGCCGACGAGGGAATAGTGGTGCTCAATACTCCGGGAGCCAACGCCAACGCCGTTAAGGAGATGGTGATCGCCGGACTCATGCTTGCCTCAAGGGATATAGTGGGCGGAATAGAATGGGTAAGGGCCAACGCCAACGACCCTGAGATCGAGGAGCACGCCGAAAAGGCCAAGAAGGCATTTTCAGGCTGCGAGGTGATCGGTAAAAAGATCGGCGTCATCGGCCTTGGAGCCATAGGAGTGCTGGTGGCCAATATCTGCGCCTATCTCGGCATGGAGGTCTACGGATATGATCCTTATATCTCCGTAGGCTCTGCCTGGAGGTTAAAGAGGGAGGTAAGGCACGAGGAGAGCATAGACGAGCTCTTTGAGCAGTGCGATTACCTTACTGTGCATGTTCCAGCGGTGGAATCCAACAGGGACATGATAAATAAGCTTTCCTTCGCCAAGATGAAGGACGGCGTAAGGATACTTAATTTCTCAAGGGGATTTATAATCAACGAGGACGATATCACTGAAGCCTTAAAGAGCGGAAAGGTTGCAAAGTATGTAACGGATTTTGCAACGCCGAAGTCCGTACTTATGCCTAACACCGTAGTGACGCCGCATTTAGGGGCTTCGACGGAAGAGGCGGAGGAAAACTGCGCAAGGATGGCGGTGCAGGAAATACAGGACTATCTTGATAACGGAAATATACACCATTCTGTCAATTACCCTGATATAGATGCGGGGGTATGCAAGGTGGAGTCCAGGATAGCCTGCCTTCACAGGAACGCTCCCGGCATGCTGGGCAAGCTTACAGCCATAATGGGCGAGGCTGAGATAAATATTGCCAACATGCAGAATGCAAGCCGTGATAAGTACGCCTATACCCTCATGGATATAGATACGAGGATAACGGACGAGGCCCTTGACAAGATCAGGGCCATAGAGGGGATGCTGAGAGTAAGGATAGTAAAATAATTTCAAATATATGGCAGATAAAACACTGACTTATCCATGATGGCTGCCCTCCTTAACGGGCCGGATACCGCTAAGGAGGGCATGTATTATCAGGCGCTTAAGGTTAGTGCTTTTTTATTTGATCCTAAGAGGAGGTATGGGATGGCGGTAGTAAGGCCGTTTAAGGCGGTAAGACCTGCTCCGGAAGCGGTAAGCAGAGTGGCTTCTCTTCCTTATGACGTGTATTCAAGAGAGGAGGCTGCCGCAGCCGTAAAGGGAAAGCCCTTAAGCTTTCTTAATATAGACAGGCCCGAGACCATGTTTGAGCCGGGCCACGACATGTATGCGCCGGAGGTCTACGAGGCGGCGGCAGAAAGATTTAAGTCCCAGAAAAGGGAAGGTATATATATCACCGAAAACAAGGCCTGCTATTATATCTATGAGCTTACCATGGAGGGGAGGACCCAGACCGGCATAGCAGCTCTTTCCTCGGCGGATGATTATCTTAACGGCGTGTGCCGTAAGCATGAAAAAACGGTGGAGTCAAAGGAACTTGACAGGATACGCCATGTGGACGTGATGAGCGCCCAGACCGGTCCGATATTTTTGGCCTACCACGGCCGTGATGATATAAATGTTATAGTGACGGGCTGGAAGGAGGCCAAAGATCCCGTATATGATTTTGTGAGTGAGGACGGGATCAGGCACAGGGTCTGGGTCATCGACAGCGATGAGGCCATATCGAAGCTTAATAAGCTGTTTGAAGGCCTTGAGGCCACGTATATCGCGGACGGGCACCACAGGGCGGCGTCTGCCGTAAAGGTCGCATTAAAACGCAGGAAAGAAGCCCTTGATAACGGCAGGCCGGATGAAAATGCGGAATACAATTATTTTCTTTCGGTACTGTTCCCTGACAGCGAGCTTAAGATATATGACTATAACAGGGTCGTAAGGGATCTTAACGGACTTACTAAAGAAGGATTTTTAGAGGCGCTGTCGGATATATATGATATAAGGAGGCTGGTATCGGGGCAGGAAGTATTAAAAGATGATGCCGGGGTGCTTCGTCCGGTAAGGAAATATGACGTGGGCCTGTACCTTGCGGGGGAGGCGTATATGCTTAGCCTTAAGGACGGGATCAAAAGGCAGGCGTCAGCAGATCCGGTAAAGAGCCTTGATGTTTCGGTACTGCAGGATCATGTGCTTTCGCCCATCCTTGGCATCAGGGATCCCCGCACAGATAAGCGTATTGAGCTTATCGGCGGGATCAGAGGCATGGGCGAGCTTATCGCAAGGGCTGATAAGTATACTGAGGAAAATGCCGGAAACGCGGAGCTTTGCGATAAAGGCCCTGCGGCGGCCTTTGCCATGTATCCTACGTCAATAGACGAGCTGTTTACGGTGGCTGATGCGGGGCTGCTCATGCCTCCAAAGTCTACCTGGTTTGAGCCGAAGCTCAGGAGCGGGCTCTTTATTCATGAATTTTAATTAGGCTATGCATCATTTTTTTGTTGAAAAGGAAAATTTTACGGACGGCAGGGTCTGCATATCAGGCGAGGATTATAACCACGCCGTGAACGTACTGCGCCTGAATACGGGAGAAAGGGTTCTTATAAGCGACCATGATGGACGGGATTTTATCTGTTTAGTTGAGGAAAAGAAAGAGACTGACGGGGAGTCCGGTCTGTGGCTTAAGATAGAGAAGGAGGCTGAAGAAAATCATGAGCTTCCGGCGAAGGTGGTGCTATTTCAGTGTCTCCCAAAGTCCGATAAGCTGGAATTCATAATCCAGAAGGCCGTCGAACTCGGGGTAAGCAGTATAGTTCCGGTGGCTTCAAAAAACTGCGTTGTAAAGCTTGACGATAAAAAGACCGGATCAAAGTTAAAGAGATGGCGTACGATAGCAGAAAGCGCGGCAAAACAGAGCCTGAGATCAGTGGTGCCGGCCATACATGAGCCTGTAAGCTTTAAAGAGGCGGTAGGGCTTATGGAGGATTATGACGTGAGGCTTATACCTTATGAAAATGAAAAGGGCATTGATTCCATATGCGAGGCTATAGTTAATTTCGTGCCTGGCAGGAGTATAGCTGTCATCATAGGGCCTGAGGGAGGATTTGACCGGCTTGAGGTAAGCATGGCTGAGAGGCACGGCATTATGCCTGTCTCCCTTGGAAAACGCATACTCAGGACGGAAACGGCGGCGATAAGCATTTTAAGCCTTATAATGATACGCCTTGAGATAGCTGCCGGTATGGATTTGGAAGCGGAATAATGGTATAATTAAAAATAACCTGCAAGGGCAGGATCAGAACAGGATTTGATCGAAGATCATATATTTAGTATACAGTATTAAGGAGTTTTATTATGCCACTTGTAACTACTACCGAGATGTTCAAAAAGGCCTATGACGGAGGATATGCCATAGGCGCGTTCAATGTCAACAACATGGAGATAGTGCAGGGTATAACCGAGGCCTGCAGGGAGACAAAGTCCCCGGTGATACTGCAGGTGTCCAAGGGAGCGAGAGCCTACGCCAACCACACATATCTTGTTAAGTTAGTGGAGGCTGCGCTTTTGGAGTGCCCTGAGATACCTATTGCGCTCCATCTTGATCATGGACCTGATTTTGAGACCTGCAAGGCCTGCATCGACGGAGGATTTACTTCAGTCATGATAGACGGCTCCAGCAAGTCCTTCGAGGACAATATAGCCCTGACAAGGCAGGTGGTGGATTACGCCCACGATCATGGAGTAGTAGTCGAGGCGGAGCTTGGAGTGCTGGCAGGCATAGAGGATGACGTAAGGGTCAGCGCTGAGGATTCCTCCTACACAAAGCCTGAGGAGGTTGAGGAATTCGTATCCCGTACGGGCTGCGATTCACTTGCGATAGCCATAGGTACAAGCCATGGCGCTTATAAGTTCAAGCCTGGAACGGATCCTCATTTAAGATTTGACGTGCTGCATGAGATAGAGAAGAAGCTTCCGGGATTCCCTATAGTGCTTCACGGAGCTTCGAGCGTGCCGCAGGAATTTGTGGCGATGATCAATAAGTACGGCGGAAACATGCCGGGAGCCATAGGCGTTCCGGAGGACCAGCTGAGAGAGGCTGCAAGGAGCGCAGTATGCAAGATAAATATCGATTCGGATATCAGGCTTGCAATGACGGCAACCATCAGGCAGTTTTTGGCAGAGCATCCTGACAAGTTTGATCCGAGGGAATACTTAAAGCCTGCAAGACAGGCGGTAAAGGATATGGTACATCACAAGATAGTGGATGTGCTCGGATCGGATAACAGGATCTGATCTTTTGTTTAAGCATCAGCCAGCCCTTTTAAAGGACTGGCTGATATGGTCATAAAATATATTTTAAGGAGTTGTTTTAAGTATGGCAGATATGTTAAGGGGAGCCCTGATAATCGGTCAGTCGGGAGGTCCTACCGCAGTCATAAACGCAAGCGCCTACGGAGTTATCAGGACGGCGCTGGATTCGGACTGCATAACGACGGTATACGGGGCGAATTACGGGATAAAGGGAGTGCTCGACGACAGGCTTTTCATCATGGATAAGGAGGACAGGGCAGAGCTCGACAAGCTTATGTACACGCCTTCATCGGCTCTTGGTTCCTGCCGCTATAAGATGAAGGATCCGGATGAGGATGAGACTGATTACAGGCGTATACTTGAGATATTCAAAAAGTACGATGTCAGGTATTTCTGCTATAACGGCGGCAATGATTCCATGGACACCTGCAATAAGATCTCCAAGTATATGAAGAAAGCTGGGTACGAGTGCCGTATCATGGGAGTCCCTAAGACCATAGACAACGACCTTTATGGCACAGACCACTGTCCGGGATACGGATCAGCCGCAAAATACATAGCTACTTCCATCATGGAGGTGGCAAGGGACACGGTGGTATACGATACCGGAGTAGTTACCATTATAGAGTGCATGGGCAGACACGCCGGCTGGCTTACGGCGGCGGCTGCCCTCGCCAATATACATGTGCGTTCCTGCGACCTTATATATCTGCCGGAAATGGATTTCTCCATGGAGCAGTTTATTGCGGATGTAAAAAGAGTGTATGAGCAAAACGGCAACTGTATAGCCGCAGTTTCCGAAGGCCTGCACTATGCTGACGGGACCTTTGTATCAGAGGCAAAGACCTCAGCTACGGACGGCTTCGGGCACGCCCAGCTGGGAGGCCTTGCGGTAAGACTTGCAAATACAGTAAAGAGCGAGCTGGGGGTAAAGACCAGGGGCATAGAACTGAGCCTTCTCCAGAGATGCGCGGCCCACTGCGCTTCAGGCACCGATATAAATGAGGCCTTCATGGCGGGAAAAGCCGCAGTAGAGGCCATGCTTAAAGGTGAAACGGATAAGATGGTCGGTTTCGAGTGTGAGAGGAAGGACGGAGTTTACAGCTGCAGTACAAAGCTGTTTGAACTTTCAGACGTGGCCAATTATGAAAACAAGGTCCCGTTAAGCTGGATCAACGATGAGGGCAACGACGTCACGGAGGAATTCGTAAAGTACGCCCTTCCGCTTATCAACGGCGAGACGCCTATGGTAAAGAAAGACGGACTTCCTGATTTCGCATCATTAAAAAGGGTGCTTGCATAAGTATGAGACAGGTTTATTTTGATAACGCCGCCACCACCAGGGTAAGGCCTGAGGTGGCGGAGCTTATGGTAAAAGTTATGGAGGAGGATTACGGAAATCCTTCATCCATGCACGGATTTGGAGTAAGGGCTGAAAGATACGTTAAAGAGGCGGCGGAAAGGATAGCCGCCTCGCTTAAGGTAAGCCCAAAGGAGATAGTGTTTAATTCCGGCGGAACTGAAGGCAATAACAACGTCATAGTCGGTACGGCCCTTAAGAGAAAGGGTCTCGGAAAGCACATTATAAGCACCAGGATAGAGCATGCGGCGGTATATAATCCGCTGATATTTCTTGAGGGCATGGGCTATGAGGTGACATTCCTTGATGTCGACAGCCGCGGGCATATAGATATCGAAGAGCTTAAGAGATCCGTAAGGCCGGATACCATACTTGTAAGCTGTATGTTCGTAAATAACGAGATGGGAGCGATAGAGGATATTGCCTCAGTATCGCGGACGGTAAAGGAGATAAATCCGCGCACCTATATCCATACTGACGCCATACAGGCTTACGGAAAGCTCATCATCAGGCCGAAGGAGCTTGGAGTGGATATGCTTACGGTGAGCGGACACAAGATTCACGGCCCTAAGGGAACGGGATTTATATACATCAATGAAAAGGTAAATATCAGCCCCATCATCCTTGGAGGAGGACAGCAGAAAGACAGGCGGTCAGGCACGGAAAATGTTCCGGGCATAGCCGGCCTTGGGCTTGCTGCAGATATGTACAGACGGGAGCACGAAGAGATCAATAAGAAAATGATCAGTATAAAGGACCGTTTGATGGACAGGCTAAACGCTATTGAGGGCGTGACGCTTAATTCCGAGAGGGGAGAGCTCTCTGCTCCGCATATAGTAAGCGCGTCCTTCGAGGGAGTAAGAGCGGAGGTGCTGCTCCATGCGCTGGAGGAAAAGGGGGTATACGTATCCTCAGGCTCTGCCTGCTCCTCGAACCATCCGGCCATAAGCGGGACCTTAAAGGCTATAGGGGTTAAAAAGGAGCTGTTAGACAGCACCATAAGATTTTCATTCGGCATATATAATGAGCCGGAGGAGGCGGATTATGCGGCAGACTGCATCGAAGAGCTCCTGCCGGTACTTCGCAGGTTTAAGAGGTATTAATAATGCAATATCAGAGTTTTTTGATAAAGTACGCTGAGATAGGCACCAAGGGCAAGAACAGATATATGTTCGAGGACGCCCTCATGCATCAGATCAGGGAGCATTTAAAAAGGGTGGACGGAGAGTTTGCCGTACTGAAGGAGCAGGGGCGCATCTATGTAAACGCCAAGTCCGATTATGATTTTGATGAGACTGTAGAGGCCCTCAAAAAGGTATTCGGGATCACTGCTATCTGTCCGATGATGCAGATAGAAAAATGCGATTACGAGACCCTGAGGAAAAAGGTGCTGGAATTCGTAAAGGCCGAGCATCCGGAAGCTGAGTTCTCCTTTAAGGTCAAGGCAAGAAGGGCCGACAAGCACTATCCGGTGACATCAGATACCATAAATGAGGACGTGGGATATGATGTCCTTACGGCATACCCTGGATCCCATGTGGATGTACATGATCCGGATTTTATCATCTATATAGAAGTAAGGCATAATATCAATGTATTTACAAGGGTGATACCGGGAGCCGGGGGAATGCCGATAGGCACCAACGGAAAGGCCATGCTGCTGCTTTCCGGCGGTATAGATTCGCCGGTGGCAGGCTACATGATAGCAAAAAGGGGCGTCATGATAGAGGCGGTCTATTTCCATGCTCCGCCTTATACCTCTGAGAGGGCTAAACAGAAGGTGGTGGATCTGGCCAGGATAGTAGCCTCGTATTCCGGAGTGATCAAGCTGCATGTTGTGAATTTTACAGATATACAGCTTTATATCTATGAGCAGTGCCCTCACGATGAGCTTACCATCATTATGAGGCGCTACATGATGAGGATAGCGGAACGTCTTGCGGAGGCAAATGACTGCATAGGCCTCATAACCGGCGAGAGCATAGGACAGGTGGCTTCCCAGACCATGTTCTCCTTAAGGACGACGGACGAGGTCTGCGGACTGCCGGTCTACCGTCCAGTGATAGGCTTTGATAAGCAGGAGATAGTGGATCTTGCGGAAAAGATCGGCACCTTCGAGACAAGCATAGAGCCTTATGAGGACTGCTGCACCATATTTGTGGCAAAGCATCCCGTTACAAAGCCTAATCTTAAGGTAATAGAGCGTTCGGAGAAAAAGCTCTCCGAAAAGATAGACGAGCTTGTGGAAACGGCCATAAGCACTGAGGAGGTCATCTGGTGCAGCTGAAGAAGCCGGTTTAAGGCAGGTAATGAGCTTCTCTGAAATATGGCGGGAACGATAAAAATATAGCGGGAGCGGCAAAAGCCGCTGATAAGCCTCCGGAGAGGAAGAAAGGGAAGGCAGAGAGCATGTACAGAAAACAGATATCAAAAAATGTAATCAAATGCGCCGCAGCTGCGGCCTTCAGCCTGTTTTTCCCACTGACCGCACTGGCGGCAGATAAGGATATAGTTATACTTACCACCAATGACGTTCACTGCGGAGTGGACGATAATATAGGATATGCGGGACTTAAGCTCTATGAAAAGGAAGTGGAGGCAGAAACTCCATACGTGCTGTTAGCGGATGCCGGAGACGCCATACAGGGAGCTCCCATAGGGACCCTTTCTGAAGGAGAGTATCTTGTCGATATCATGAACGAGATGGGATACGATTTTGCCATACCGGGAAATCATGAATTTGATTACGGGATGGACAGATTCCTAAAGCTTTCCAAAGAGCTTGACTGCGCCTATACCTCCTGTAATTTTATTGATCTTAGGACGGGAGAGACCGTATTTGAGCCTTACAGGATGTTTACCTTTGACGATACGGATGTAGCTCTTATAGGGGTGACTACGCCTGAGACATTTACAAAATCCTCGCCTAAGTATTTTCAGGACGAGTCGGGTGAATACATATACGGCTTTTCCGAGGATGATACTGGAGAGGCGCTCTATGAGGCCGTACAGTCTGCGGCGGATGAGGCGAGGGCTGAGGGAGCCGAATATGTGATACTCGTGGGGCATCTCGGCAAGGCCGGCATAACTGAGAAATGGACCTCCGAGGCGGTGATAGCCGGTACCAGCAGCATTGACGCCATGATTGACGGCCACAGCCACGAGCAGTACGCAAAAGAGTTTAAAAATAAGGAAGGCAAGACCGTTCCGGTACTGCAGGCAGGAACAAAGCTCCAGGCCATCGGACGGCTTACCATAGGGACTGAAGGCTACATCAGCACTGAGCTCATAGATAACGTGACCGGAGACGGAGTGGCGGAGAGCACCTATATCGTTAAAAAGGGAGACAGCCTGTGCCGCATTGCCGACAGGCTTTTCGGTTCGCAGGATTTCTGGAGCGACATATATAATGCCAATACGGATATAATAGAGGATCCGGATCTTATAATGCCGGACATGGAGCTCATACTTCCGGGAGGCACGGCGGTCAATGAGGCCGGAAAAAATGTTGATGAATATATGGATGCATATATAAGAGGTATAGAGGCAGAGTTTGATAAGGAACTTAAAACTGTCATAGGGCATACGGAGGTGGAACTTACTACTTTGGATCCGGATACTAAGGAACGCAGGGTGAGGAGCGGAGAGACCAACCTTGGAGATCTCTGCGCCGATGCGGTAAGGATAAGGACCGGAGCCGACATAGGTCTTATGAACGGCGGAGGCATAAGGGCTGACATCGCAAAGGGGGATATAACCTATGACGACGCTTTAAGCGTGTTCCCTTATGGAAATATGATCTGCGTGGCCAGGGTCACGGGACAGCAGATACTGGACTGCCTTGAGATGGGAGTCAAAAACTATCCTGAGGAAAGCGGAGGCTTCCAGCAGGTATCTGGCATTACCTTTACGGTGGATACTGGCATAGAGAGCTCAGTGACCACTGACACCCAGCGTAATTTTACAGGAGTTTCAGGAAAATACAGGGTTCGCGATGTTATGGTTAGCGGCGAACCTCTCGATCCTGAAAAAACCTATACGCTGGCCTCGCATAACTACCTCTTAAAATCCGGAGGAGACGGCATGACCATGTTTGACGGAGCTGAGATCATCGGAGATGAGATATCAGCCGATGTGGACATGCTTGCCGCCTATATAAGGGAGGACCTTGGAGGTACCGTGGGAGCGGAGTATGCGGAGGCAAAGGGCCAGGGCAGGATAACGATAAAGTGATCCGCCGGCAGATCTAAATTTTAAATCGGGGCAGAGAAATCTGCCAATGGAGAATTTATAGAAATCATGGGATCAGATAAAGCTGTGATATACATGGAAACTGGTTCAAGGGATCCATATTACAATCTTGCCTTTGAGGAATATGTACTGACCCACAGGACAAAGGGGGATCATCTTATCCTCTGGCAGAACAGCAATACCATAGTTATAGGCCGTAACCAGAACGCTGAATCTGAGATAAACCGGGCATTTGTGGAAGCTCATGACGTAAAGGTCGTAAGGAGAGAAACGGGAGGCGGAGCAGTCTATCATGATCTCGGCAACCTGAATTATTCTTTTATCACAGATGCAGGGGAGGCAGGAAAGCTTGATATACATAGGTTTACCCTGCCTGTCGTAAGGGTGCTTAAAGACCTTGGCTTAAATGCCGAGGCTTCAGGCAGAAACGATATCCTTGTAAACGGCAGTAAGGTCTCAGGTACGGCCCAGAGGCTTTACCATGGACGTATACTGCATCATGGCACTCTGCTCTTTGACTCGGATCCTGACGCGGTAGCCGGCGCTTTAAATGCGGATCCGGCCAAGTTTCAGTCCAAAAGCTCAAAGTCGGTAAGGAGCAGGATAGGAAACATCCGGGATTTTTTGGAAAATGACATGGATATCCTGTCGTTCTGGGAGTATCTTAAGCAAAGCCTTGCAGAAAACGGCTTTGTAAAAGAGGGACTGACCGCTGATGAATTAAAAGAGGTCGATAACCTTATGAGGTCCAAGTATCAGACCTGGGAATGGAATTTTGGGAGGTCCCCTAAATTCAATGTCACTAATAAGAAACGTTATAATGCAGGAAGCATAGAATCAAGGATAGAAGTAAAAGAAGGGAAGATAACGGAGGCGGCTTTTTTCGGGGATTTCTTAAGCATAATCCCTATTAAGCCGCTTACGGACGCCATGGCGGGACTTCCTTTCAGAAGAGGCGATATTGCTGACGTTTTAAAGCATTTCGATATTGAAGCCATGTTCGGCGGCATAACCAAAGAGGAGATCCTTGATCTCATGTTCAATACCTGACAGCTTAAGTGCCGGGCAAAATATCAGCGCCGGACGAAACATTAGTACCGGAAAAACACTTGGCTCATTAAATAAACTTAATAAAAACCTGCGCCGATCAGTTATGGTCACGGCGCAGGTTTTCTGTATGATTAGCAGTTTTTGATCTGTTGGATCGGCGGGATTATTTTATTTCCACTCCCATGGAATTCTCATAGTATTTAGCCAGTGCGCACTGATCCTCGTCGATCATGCCGTGGTCGTACATCCAGTCCATCTGGTCCTTGACTACCTTTGTGGCAGGGATCTCTATGCCGAGATGCTCAGCCACGTCCATGGCGTTATTGATATCCTTTAAATGTACCGCTATACGGGCGCTGGCAGTGAAATCACGGCTTAAGAGCTTAGGCACCTTTACATCCATTACTGTGCTTTGGGCAAAGCCGTCCTTGATGGCGTTGAAAAGTGTTTCAGGATCAAGGCCAGCCTTTGTGGCGAATGCAAATGCTTCTCCCATTGCGATAAGGTGAATGCCGACCATCATGTTGTTGGCTACCTTTGCAGTGCTGCCGCAGCCTGACTTGCCCATGTAGGTCACTGTCTTTCCCATCATTTCAAGGTAAGGCTTTACCTCGTCAAATACTTCTTTTTCACCGCCGCACATAATAACGAGGGTTCCGCCGTTGGCACCTATCTCCCCTCCGCTTACAGGTGAGTCAAGCAGATTGAAGCCCTTTTCAACGGCTGTGGCGTGAAGCTCCTGTATTACATAAGGGGAGGTGGAGCCCATGTCCACGATGGTGGTTCCAGGCTTTGCAATCTCCATTATCTCGGTGATGGTCTGCTTTACGATAGCATTCGTAGGCAGGCACATAAAGATTATGTCGCAGGTCTCATAGAGCTCTTTTCCGCTCTCAAGGGCCTTTCCTCCGCGGGCTGCAAAACGCTCGCGGAGCGCAGGAACAGGATCATAGCCGTAAACGGTGGTGCCGCTTTTGTCTATGAGATTTGAAGTCATTCCGTAGCCCATGATCCCGAGTCCGAGATATCCGATTTTTTTCATATGATTATGCCTCCTGATGAGTCTTAAATTTCAAACAGATTATTTCTTTTTCTTAGGCGGGATGTGTACGGGACGGCCGAGAGCGTCCAAAGCACATTCGCGCATGGCTTCAGTAACCGTAGGATGGGAGTGTATGGTTGCTACAAGCTCGTCTAATGTGAGCTCCTGGCCGATGGCTAAGGCGCCCTCACATATAAGGTCGGTAGCCCTTGGGCCTATAATGTGCATACCGAGCACTTCTCCATATTCACTTCCGGCTATGATCTTTACAAGGCCTTCGCCGCCGTTAAGGATAAGGGCCTTACCGTTTGCGCTCATTGGGAATTTTCCTACCTTGTAGTCTATTCCCTTTTCTTTGCACTGTTCCTCGGTAAGTCCAACTGAAGCGGCCTCAGGCTCGATATATACGCAGGTCGGATTCGTCGCCTCATCGTAGGCGGCGTCCATACCGCAGATATTTTCCGCTGCGACTTCTCCCATTGCGCTTGCTGTGTGGGCAAGCTGCGCGTATCCAAGGACACAGTCGCCTATGGCATAGACTCCAGGAATGTTGGTTTCCATGTGATCATTTACCTTTATGCGTCCCCTGTCATTGTCGATGCCTGCTGCATCAAGGTTTAAGGAGGCGGTATTAGGTCTGCGGCCTATGGCAACGAGGACTTTTTCGGCTTCAAAGCTTACTTCGTTTCCATTTTTATCCTTACATATCACCTTTGCTCCTACGGGGCTCTTTTCTATGGCCTGTACCGGGCACTCAAGATTAAAATCCATGCCCATCTGCTTCATATGGGCCACGCCTATTTTAGTGAGGTCCCCGTCAAGCATTGGGAGCATGTGATCAAGAGCCTCCACTACGGTGATCTTTGTACCGAAACCGGCATAGGCGCATGCAAGCTCAAGACCTATCACGCCTCCGCCTATGACCACCATGGATGCCGGGAGCTTTTCCAAAGAAAGAGCTCCGGTGGAATCTATGCAGTTCTCATTTTCGGCAAGACCAGGGATAGGAGGTTTTGCATTTACTGAACCCGTTGCGATTATAACGGCGTCCGGAGTCATGCTTTCGGAGCTTCCGTCAGACTTTTTGATCATTACGCTCTTAGGACCCGTAAAGCTTGCCTCGCCATCTATCACCTTTACCCTGTTTGCCTTAAGCAGTGCGGCAACGCCGGAGGTGAGCTGGTGGCTGACTGCATTTTTATGGGCTATTACCTGAGGGAAGTTGACGGTGACACCCTCAGCCTCGACTCCGATATCGCGGCCCTGTTCCTTTATCTGGGATACAAGCTCTGAGCTGTGGAGCAGGCATTTGGTAGGTATGCATCCTATATTGAGGCATGTTCCTCCAAGATACTGCTTTTCTGCTAAAGTTACCTCTGCCCCAAGCTGAGCGGCCCTGATGGCGGCGACATATCCGCCCGGGCCTCCGCCTATGATAAGGATTTTCTTAGGAGCGGAAGGCCCGGCTGTTTTATCACTGACTGATGCCGTACCCGCAGAAGGAGAAGCCTTGGATACAGGAGCGCTGTTTCCTGCAGTTCCTGAGATCGTTTCACCGGGCTGGCCTATATAGCCGAGGATACCCTTTACCGGCACGTCGCTTCCTTCTTTTGCCACTATCTTTATCAAGACTCCGTCCGTTTCAGCCTCCACCTCGTTTGTGAGCTTATCGGTGGTTATTTCGAGGATGGGTTCTCCGGCCTTGACGGCGTCGCCCTCTGACTTAAGCCAGCGCTCTACGGTGCCTTCCTCCATGGTAAGTCCCAGCTGGGGCATTTTTATTTCAGTAGCCATTTATTTTAGTTCCTCCTTAAAGCAGGATATCCATAGGATTTTCTAACAGATCCCGGATCGTCATTTCAAATTTGGCTGCTACGGCCCCGTCCACAAGGCGATGGTCAAATGTCAGGGAGATCCTCATCACCTGATGCTTGGTTATCGTGCCGTCGTCCTCCATGACAAGCTCGTCCTCGGTACAGCAGACGCCAAGAATGGCGGCGTCAGGCTGGTTGATGATAGGAGAGAAGCTTTCTACCCCAAACATTCCCAGATTTGATACGGTAAATGTGGAGCCCTTATATTCGTCGGAGCCAAGCTGGTTGGAACGGGCCCTGTTGGCCAGATCCTTGGCTTTTGCCGAAAGCGCCTCAAGTCCTAAGGTGTCAGCGTCGCGTATGACAGGAACTATAAGTCCCGCATCCAGGGCGACAGCCATTCCAAGGTTGACATGGGCACGGTGTATTATTGTTTCTCCGTCAAGGCTTACAAGCATTTCCGGATGCTTTCTCAAGGCCTTTGCGACAGCCTTAAGTATCCAGTCGTTAACGGCGAAATGCCTTCCTTCTTCCTTAAGCTTCTGGCGCAGTGCCATAAGTTTCGTGACGTCTGCCTTGACTGTCTGTGTAACGGCAGGGATCTCTACGGCGGATGTATACATACGCTGTGCTACGACCTTGCGCATGCCGCTGAGTTTTTCAGTAGTGTCGCCGTCCATGAGCTCAAGATTCTTTACAGGGAACATTGAACCTGATGCCTGAGCCTTAGGCGCAACTTCGGATGAAGGAGCCTTAGGGGCCTCCTTAACTGCCGCTGCTGGTGCGCTCTCAGCCGCAAGGATATCTCTTTTTATTATGCGTCCGCCGGGGCCGGTACCTTTGAGTACTGTATAATCAATACCCTTCTGCATTGCTATTTTACGGGCAAGAGGCGAAATGCGTACCTTTTTACCGGTTTCTGTTACGGCCGGCGTGATAACGGAAGCTTCAGGCTTAGGAGCTTCTGCAGCCGGAGCAGCTGCCGGAACTTTAACTTCTGAAGCGCCTGCAGCGTCGATATTTTCTCCGGGCTGTCCTATATATCCTAAGATACCCTGTACAGGGACGTCGGAACCTTCATCTGCCACGATCTTAAGCAGTACGCCGTCAGTTTCAGCTTCAACTTCGTTGGTGAGCTTATCGGTGGTGATCTCTAATATTGGCTCTCCGGCTTTGATCTCGTCACCTACTGACTTGAGCCAGCGTTCAACGGTCCCCTCTTCCATGGTAAGCCCCAGCTGGGGCATCTTGATTTCAGTTGCCATCCTTGGACCTCCTTATTTTGCAAGCAGCCTGTGTGCGGCGGCCACTATGTCTTCAGGGTGCGGGAACATGGCATCCTCAAGAGGCGGTGAGAAAGGTGATACCACATTTGCTGCGGCAACACGGGCCACCGGAGCATCCAGGTCATCGAAGAGCTCTTCCTGAATCTCAGCAGCTATTTCTGCTCCGATGCCTCCACGGCGCGCGCCCTCCTCGACTACCATAACGTTGCCTGTTTTCTGAACTGACGCCCTGATGGCCTCCCAGTCAAGAGGAACGAGGCTGCGCAAGTCTATGACCTCAGCGTCGATACCCTGTGCGGAAAGCGTCTCGGCTGCTTCCAGTGAGAAGTATACCTGACGTGACCATGTGATTATGGTAAGATCCTTACCCGGACGCTTTATATCAGCCTTTCCCAAAGGTATAAGATACTCTCCGTCAGGGATATCTTCCTTTTTAGCATATAAGAGCTTATGCTCAAGGAAAACTACAGGATCGTCGGATCTTATGGCTGATTTTAAGAGCCCCTTGGCGTCTGCCGCAGTTGAAGGGCATACTACCTTAAGTCCAGGTATATGTGTGAACAATGCCTCAAGGCACTGTGAATGCTGGCCGGCATTGCGGCGTCCTGCGCCTATAGGAGCCCTGAATACGATAGGCACCTTCACCTGCCCGCCGGTCATGTAGCGCATCTTTGCAGCCTGATTCATGACAGGATCCAGGCATACGCCGATAAAATCGTCGTACATCCACTCAACTACCGGACGCAGGCCTCTCATGGCCATACCTACGGCCATGCCTGTAAAGCCTGATTCACTTATAGGCGTATCTATCACCCTGAGCGGACCAAATTCATCAAGGAATCCCTGAGTGATGGCAAAAACATTGCCCATCACTGCCATATCCTCGCCAAGGACGATGACATTTTCATCCCTGACCATCTCTTCATGCAGACCCTCACGGATCGCTTTACTAACACTCAGTGTACTCATCTTGCCACACACTCCTCGTTATCTTCGCAATATACGTCTGTGAACGCCTCGCTGACATCAGGGTAAGGCGAACTGTCGGCAAACTCATAGGCAGCTTCTATTTCATCGGCCTTTTCCTTATATACGGCGTCAAGTTCAGCCTCAGTAGCCAGACCCTCCTTTAAAAGCTTTGTCCTGAAATTAAGTATAGGGTCATTTTTATGAGCTTCCTCAAGATAACTCTTAGGACGGTAGACTGCAGGATCTCCGCAGTAGTGGCCCTGCCAGCGGTAAACGACATTTTCAACCAGATAAGGACCCTTGCCTGATCTTGCGTATTCAACGGCTTCCTTTACGGCTTCATATACTTCAAGTACGTCGCTGCCGTCCACCGTCACGCCCGGTATGTCGTAGGCCTTGGCGCGTACGGCGATATCCTCGGTGTTTGTCACGCGGTGGATCTCCGTTGAAACTCCGTAATGGTTGTTCTCGCAGAGATATACTACCGGGAGCTTCCATGCTGCCGCCATGTTGATGGATTCATGGAATGTGCCCTGGTTTGAGGCGCCGTCTCCGAAGAAGCAGAGGGTGACCTCATCGGTGCCCTTGATCTTGGAGGCAAGCGCTGAACCGGTAGCTATCGGGATCCCGGCGCCGACTATGCCGTTAGCGCCCAGAATACCTAAGGATACATCCGCAGCGTGCATTGAGCCGCCCTTGCCCTTGCAGTAACCGGTGGATTTGCCGAAGAGCTCTGCCATCATTTTTTTGCTGTCAGCGCCCTTGCCAAGCAGATGTCCATGTCCGCGGTGAGTTGATGTGATGTAATCGGTAGGCCTAAGCGCAGCGTTGGATCCGACTACGCTGGCCTCCTGTCCGATGCACAGATGTATGTTTCCTGCCAGCATGCCTTTTGTAAAGCAGTCGGCGGCTTTTTCCTCAAAAAGGCGTACACGGACCATGCCGCCGTAGAGCTGCAGAAGAAAATCTTTTTCGTAAGTTGCCACGATTTACACGACCTTTCCTTAGTGAACTATTGAATAATAGATTAATGCAGGTATCAGTGAAAGCAGCGGAAGGATGACTGTTTCAACAGCCACGTGCTTATATCCCTTTTTGTAGGATACGCCTGAAAGGGCGAAAAGCATAACTACGGTACCGTTCCATGGAAGAGTATCAAGTCCGCCGCAGGCAATGGAAGCCACTCGATGGATTATATCAGGAGTGAAGCCCCATGATACGAAGGTCTCTCCGAAAAGATTGAGGGCGATCGTAAGTCCGCCTGAAGCAGAGCCTGTGATACCGGCGATAATGGTGGTTATTGAAGCTACCTTTACAAGTCCCGGAAGCGGAAGGTTGATGATATTCTGCTGAAGGAGCGCGAAGGCGTCCGTCTTGGAAACGACCTGTCCTACGCCGACTACCGATGCGATTATGATACAAGGGAAGATACCGCTGTTGAATCCTTCGGAAAGGATATCCTTGAGCGCCTTCATGCCGCCGAGGGCGCTGTTGAATAATATAAGTGATAATACGCATCCGATGGCAAGTCCGTAAAGGAGCTCTATGCCGATTCCGTTGATAAGAACGAAGGTAACTACTAAAGGAAGTAATGAAATAATGAAGTTTGGAGCTCTTCCCTCAAGCTCCTCCTCATCAAGGACGCCGCCGTGGACATTATATAACTCTATTGATGCCTCAGGGTCGTTCTTGCCCTTTGCCGCCTGCCAGTAGAGATATCCAACTCCGAATACGAGCATGAAAAGCGTTGCAAGCACGCCTTCTACCGGTGCGGCAGTAAGTGATGTGCCGAGTATCTGGGTAGGGATGATGTTCTGCATCTGAAGGCTGCCAGGCATCTGGCCCATTGCGAATGTAGCGATGGCAAGTCCCGTTATGCCAGGGAAAAGATACCAAGGTATGCCGGCCTTAGGGAACAGGATCTTTGCAAATGGAAGGAGGACAAAGATCATTACGGTAACCTGTATTCCTCCGTAAACTAAAAGGCCGCCTACAAGCACATAGATCAGAAGCGTCCATTTTGCACCTGCTTTATTTATAAGAGTGCTGCTTATGCGCCATGTAGCTCCGCTCCTGTCATAGAGACCTCCGAGCAGGGCGCCGAGAGCAAAGATAATGAGCCAGCTGCCTACGAAGTTCTTCATACCTACAAGATAAGAACCTTCGGAGCCGACAAGCTCGGCAGCGATATTCATACCGCCGAACAAAGCTACGATAGCTGCGGCTATGACTGAAGCTAAGAACATGCTGAGTTTTCGGTATGCCGCGACGATCAATACTCCGAATGCCAGGAGTATGCCGATTACATTTAAGATAATCATTTGCGTATATCCTTTCTTGTTTCGTTATATGCACACCTTATGGCCGGGCCCTTTGCCAAAAATACTTTGTGTGCAAACTTATTATTGAAGTTATTATATTTTGACTAATCAAAATGTAAAAATTTTATTTTTTTATTGAAAAATAACCAATGATTATCATATTTATGTAAAATAAATTTGATTTTCCGGTTTGCCTGCCGTAAAATTTTTGTTATACTTATATAATTTTTATGGAGCGAAGGATTATGCTGGATCTGAAACGCATGTGGTATCTTGAGGCGGTCTACCGCTGCAAAAACTTTACAAAGGCAAGTGAAATGCTCCATGTATCGCAGCCGGCCATATCAAATGCGATAAATGCACTGGAGTCGGAACTTAATATCAAGCTTATGGTCAGGAATTCCAAGAACGTCACCTTTACCTATGAAGGCGAGCAGATCATGGAGAGAGTCACGAAAATACTTGACCTGTGCAATGAAACGGAGATAATGATCAAGGACCTGTCCACATCGGCCTCCAAGAGGCTCAGGTTCGGTATCTCTTACGCCATGACAAGGCAGATCATGCCTGCCGTCTTTTCAAAATTCATGGAGATCCACCCGGGCCTTCAGATAAGCTGGGACGAGGGATCTATGTATAAGCATGTGGACATGGTGAGGGAAAAACGCCTGGACATGGCCTACAATGCCCTTCCAAAGGGCGAGGCAGCTGAGGGCTTAAGGCTGATACCGGTCAGTGTCGCAGAGATATACGTGGTGCTTCATCCGGACAGTCCGCTGGCGCAGATGGACAGGATACCGCTGCAGGCTCTGTCAAATGAACTGCTGGTCATGATGGATAAGCAGTCGAGAGTATGCGAGCTTATGGACGCGGAGTTTAAAAAGCAGGGCATAGATCCGCGCATAGTATTTAATTACAGCCAGATAGCGTGCATGTCGGACATGGTAAGGACCAGCGGGTATATCGGCATTTTAAGCGTGGCCAACGGAGAGGAGGCTATAGGCTGCGACGGGCTTATACTCAGGCCGCTGTGGGTGCCGCTGACATTTGACATGGGATTTATATTGAGAGAGGGAGATTATCTCCCGAAGATAGGAAGGGAACTTATACAGTTCATACTTAAGACCGTCAAGTCAGATCTGAGTGAGATAGTATAACTAAATGTTATCCATGTATAACAAAGACAGACATTGTTATTAAATAGACAAAAATGTTATTATTTTAACATATAGTTTTAGGAGTTTTGCACATACTTTTTAGGAATTTGTATGGATGAAACCATTCAGGTGACTTTAGCCGCCAACGCCGGCGTACTGCTGTCATATAAGGGTAGAAAACTGCTCATCGACGGACTTTTTCATGCTGAAAATGTGCCCTACAGCAATCTGCCGGAGGCGTCGCTTAAGGCCATATATGAAAATAAACCTCCCTATGACGGGATAGACTATCTTATATTTACCCACAGGCATCCGGATCATTTTTCCCGCAGGATGGTGAAGGAGTATCTGGAGCGAAACAAAGTCAGGGGAGTGCTGCTTCCTCCTTCGGATCGGCCGGAGCTTACTGAATTTCAAAAGCTTCTTCATTCCATGGGGGTCAGGTGCATGGCCATACCTGTTTCGGGCAGTTCAGTTATTACGCCGGAGCCGGACATAAGCCTAAAAACCATTCCCACAAAACATCTGGACCGGAGGTTTTATGATGTTCCCCATGCTTCCATACTTATAAAGCTTGGGGAAAAGAATGTACTTTTTACGGGAGACGCGGATTATACGACCGAGACGTTTGGGGATATGCCGCCTCTTCACGCCGTATTCTTAAATCCCTTATTTTTTCATGCGTATATGAGCGGCAGGTTTTTTAAGGGCGGCTTTAAGACCGGGGCAGTATGCGTGTACCATGTTCCGTTTCCGGAGGATGATGTATTTCATATACGGGCTTCCATTGCAAAGGATATGGAAAAATATCATGACAGGGCTGCGGATGTATATGTGCTTGACAGCCCGGACCAGCAGATAATACTATAAATTGGCTTTATAAATGAAATTGAATTTTGAACATAGCTTTGGAGCGATCATTTGAAAACAGGAAATTCCACAACATTATACCGTATACATGAGGCGGCTAAGGCCGAGTTTATGGAAAAGGGCTATGAAAAGGCCTCCCTGCGTAACATTGTGAGATCGCTGGGCATGACTACGGGCGCATTTTACGGATATTATAAAAGTAAAGAGGAGCTTTTTGAGGCTATAGTCGGAGAGCACTACGATTATTTTTTGAATATATTTAAGGAGGCACAGGAGGATTTTGCCGCATTGCCTTATAATGAGCAGCCTGAAGTTATGGGACAGTTCTCCGGAAGATGCATGTACGAAATGCTGTATTATTCTTACGGGCATCTTGAGGAATTCAAGCTTATACTTAATCGTTCCGAAGGCACACGGTTTTCCGGACTCATAGAAGAGATGGTACGCATAGAAGAGGAAGGAACCGACAGATATATAAGTGTTCTTAAAGAGCTTGGCAGACCTGTGCCTGATATAGATAAAAGACTTGAACATATACTTATAACGGGCATGTTCAGTACATTTTTAGAGCTTATCGTCCATGAGATGCCGCTTGAGGAAGCCGAGGTATATCTCAAGCAGATGAGGGCGTTCTATACTGCAGGCTGGATGAAGATAATGGGGCAGCAGTAATGAATTCAGTTAGAATTTTTTGATTTCGTAAAAAGTGCCTACATCGTAAAACCAGGGAAAATAGGATCAGAAAATAAAATCTGTTGACAAGTCTCAATGCCGGAAATAAAATATAACAGTGATATATAACGGCGTTATATATGGCGATGAGTTACGTTACTTTAAATCAGGCAGAAAGCTGCTTTTATTTTTAAACATGTGTTAGCCATAACTAACATACACCATGCCAACCGCGGACAAAACTGCAGATAGCATATATGCCGGTTTTTATGCCTGATATTTATAAGTATTTATGCCGGAAAAGGAGGAAAGGATTTGAAGGAACAGTCGGATCTTAAGAGACTTATGGGCTATGCGGGAAAGTACAGGTATCTTTCATATGCCTCATGGGTATTAAGTGCGTTCAGCGCTTTTATCATGCTGGTGCCATACTGGTATATATGGAAAGTTATGAAGGAGGTACTGGATAATCAGGGAAATATGGCGAATGCGTCAGGGCTTACGCATAACGGGGCTATGGCAGTGATATTTGCAATTTTGGGAGTGCTTATATATATTGCGGGACTCATGTGTTCGCATATTGCTGCTTTCAGGATAGCTGCCAATTTAAGGATAAAGACCATGGAGCATATTGTCATGCTTCCATCCGGAGCAGCGGAAAGTTTTGGCAGCGGAAGGCTCAGGAAAATAGTTAATGAGTCCAGCGCTGCCACTGAAACTTATCTTGCCCATCAGCTCCCGGATAGAGCGGGAGCCATAGCCACTCCAATAGGACTGCTTCTGATGCTGTTTATATTTGATATAAGACTTGGTCTTTTAAGTCTTATGCCGGTTGTGCTGGGATTTGTGATAATGATGACGATGACCGGACAGCGTATGCAGCAGAAGATGAAAGAATATCAGAATGCTTTGGAGGATATGTCAAATGAAGCCGTGGAGTATGTGAGAGGAATACCCGTGGTAAAGACATTCGGACAGACGATATTTTCTTTCAAGAAATTCAAAAGTTCCATAGACAGATATGAAAAGTGGGTCATCGCATATACAAAAGAATTAAGGATGCCGATGGTATTTTATACAGCAGCAGTAAACGGTGTTTTTGTGTTTCTTACAGCGGGAGCTTTATTATTTTTCAAAGGTACAGGGGACAGCACATTTATAACAGATCTTATTTTCTACGTGATTATCACTCCGATCATTTCGGTCACTCTTACTAAAATCATGTTTATGAGTGAGAATGCGATGATAGTCAACGATGCGCTTAAACGTATAGATTCCATATTTGCCATGGAACCGCTTAAAGAAGCAAAGACGTCGTCAGAACCTATGGACAGCTCTGTTGAGCTTAAAAATGTGTCTTTCAGCTACGATGGAAAAGACAACGTGATAAATGATATATCGCTTAGTATCGCTCCAGGGGAAACAGTTGCTTTCGTAGGTCCGTCCGGAGGAGGTAAATCGACGCTTGCGGGGCTTATCTCAAGATTTTTTGATGTGAAATCCGGCGGTATATTTATAGGCGGAGTAAATGTAAAGAATATACCTAAGAAAAAGCTCATGGATACGGTATCTTTTATATTTCAGGACAGCCGTCTGATAAAGGCTTCAATATTCGAAAATGTCAGAATTGGAAAGCCGGACGCCGGTAAGGCCGAGGTTATGGAGGCGCTAAAAAACGCGCAGTGCATGGATATAATTGAAAAGCTGCCAATGGGTATGGACACAGTTATAGGCACAAAGGGAGTATATCTTTCAGGCGGTGAACAGCAGCGTATAGCAATAGCCAGAGCAATGCTGAAAAATGCCCCGGTAATAATCATGGATGAGGCTACGGCGTTTGCGGACCCGGACAATGAGATGAAAGTCCAGGAGGCGTTCTCAAGGCTGGCCGTGGGAAAGACCGTGATAATGATAGCCCACAGGCTGACTACTGTTGCGGGGGCAGACAGGATATTCGTTATAAAAGACGGCAGCATAGCAGAGAGCGGGTCCTGTTCAGAGCTCATGAATAAAAACGGGTTGTTTAAGGAAATGTGGGGTGATTACGGCAGTTCAGTAAAATGGAGAGTATAAATATGCATAGTATGATAAGAAACGCATTCGGAGGATGGCTATGATAGAAAAACTTCAGAAAAAATATGCCCTGTCCGAGCAGGGAGCAAAGGATCTTGTAAAGGGCTGCCTTGCCTGCGTGCTGCAGAACATTTCATTCATGATCCCGGTCAGCATATTATATACACTTGTCACCTGCATGCTTATGGGAAAGGTGCCTGCTGATCATGCAGTTTTTTTCATGATGGCGTGTATTGCATGCGTATTATTTATAATGCTGGCTACATTCATACAGTACAATGCGACGTATTTCGCCACATATGTAGAGAGCGGCGTGCGCAGGGTTACGCTTGCAGAGAGGCTCAGGAAGCTGCCGCTTTCGTTTTTCGGCAAAAAGGATCTGGCTGATCTCACAAGCACTATCATGGCAGACTGTACTTTCCTTGAGCAGAGCTTTTCACACTTTATACCGGAGCTCGCAGGATCGATAATTTCCACAAGCCTCATAGCTGTATGCCTGATTATTATTGACTGGCGTATGGCGATAGCATCGTTGTGGGTACTGCCGGTATCATTTGCAATAGTCTGGCTTTCCAAAAGTGTGCAGGAAAAGCTTAATAACAAATCCATGGAAGTGAAAATGGCCTGCGCGGATGGTATACAGGAGTGTATAGAAACATTAAAGGATCTTAAATCAAATAATGCAGAAGAAAGATACCTTGAAGGGCTGAAAGAAAAGATCCGGGCTGTGGAAAAGAGATCGATAATCAATGAATTCGGACTGGCAGTATTTGTGGTCAGTGCTTCGCTGATATTAAAGCTCGGAATAGCCACTGCAGTCCTTGCGGGGGCTGCGCTCTTAAAAACATGCAAATTGGATATTTATACATTTTTTATGTTCATACTGGTGGTGTCAAGGCTTTACGATCCTCTTCAGGGAGCGCTGCAGAATCTGGCCGCAGTTATAAGCACCCATACTAATATAGATCGTATGAACGAAATACTTGATGCCAGGGTCCAGGAAGGAGATACAAGACTTACAAATGATGGCTGTGATATAGTCTTCGATCATGTCGGTTTTGCATATAATTCAGGAGAGACCATACTTAAGGATGTATCATTTACAGCGAAACAGGGAGAGGTGACTGCCCTTGTGGGGCCATCCGGCGGAGGAAAAACTACGGTATCCCGGCTTGCGGCAAGGTTTTGGGATATAAACAGAGGAAGGATAACCATAGGCGGAATGGATGTGTCAAAGACAGATCCTGAGGCGCTTATGTCGCTTTATTCCATAGTATTTCAGGATGTTACTTTATTTGATAATACTATAATGGAAAATATACGTATAGGAAATAAAGAGGCGTCGGACGAGGAAGTGATAAGGGCGGCGAAGCTTGCAAATGTGGACGAATTTGCTGAAAAACTTCCTGAAAAGTGGGATACCGAAATAGGAGAAAACGGCTGTGAACTTTCAGGCGGTGAACGTCAGCGAATATCTATTGCAAGAGCATTTTTGAAAAATGCGCCGGTCATACTTTTGGACGAAGCTACCGCTTCCCTGGATGTGGAAAATGAAACACTTATCCAGACGGCCATTTCAAGACTTATAAAGGATAAGACTGTTCTTGTCATAGCGCACAGGATGCGTACCATTGCCGGCGCGGATAAGATAGTGGTGCTGAGCGGAGGGACCGTGGCTGAAGAAGGGACTCCAGAAACACTTATGGATAAAAACGGCATATATGCCCATATGGTGAAGCTGCAGAGTGAAGGAGCCAGATGGAGTATAGGCGATGGAAAACGGGATTAATGTGATAATATTAATAATACATATGACTCTGAAAACATAGAAAGGAAATGCTCATGTACGGTAAGGAAGCAAGCAACCGAAAACAAGAGATAGACCGCCAGCACTACACTATTCCGAACCA
>CALWLS010000014.1 GCA_944381575.1 uncultured Lachnospiraceae bacterium
AAAGGCTCTCCCTTAAGCTCCTTTACACAGTCAACCACTGTCCTTGTGATGAGCTGGACATTTGATAAGCCCCTGCTTCCTGCGGTGATGCAGATCCTCATGCCGGGCTTTATGGTCCCTGCAAACTCCGGCTTTGCGAAATTCTCCTTTATGATCTTTACGATCTCTGCCTCGCTAAGCTCATTGTGCGGGAAGTTCTGTCTTACCCTTACGAACTTCGGTATCTTCTGGCCTGCTATAAGTCTTGTTGATGTAGACATGCTTCCTCATTAAAAATTCGTGCTTTAAATACACCAAAACGGCTGCTTAGTCAACAGCCGTTTTGATAATTCTCTATGTATGAGTTACTATTTTTATATCAATAAAGCTGAATTGATTATTCAGGATCAATGGTTATGTTAAACCAAAGCTTCAGGCTATGGTCTCTCTCTTGACCTCAGCCTCCCTGATCTCAACGATCTCGGATACCTTATATCTCTTTGCATCCTTCATTCCAGGAATGATCTCCTCAGCATGTGCTATCATCTCTTCCCTTGTATAAGGCTTAACAGGCTTTGAAAGCAGCTCCTTGGTGATGCCGATACTCTCAAGCTCTATCCATGCCCTGTCTGAGATGTGCTCAAGATCGATAGGTGCTCCATAGTAGTATGCAGTCATAAGGAGGGCCGGTGATGAGCCAAGGTGTCTTCCAACGATAAGGCCAGTATCAAGAGCGTCAAGCATAAGCGCCATGAACTTCTCCTTAGGTGCAGCCACTGCAGGATAGTCTGATTTAACTGTCTTAGCATATACTCCTGAGTTATGAGCTGACATTCCAGCCTTGTATCCTCCGAGGTTTGTTCCTCCGAAGATACGTCCCCATCTCTCGGATACGACCATACCGATACCTACTGATACCTCAGGTCCGGCTACCTTAACGATGACCTCGCCGTCACGCATAATCTCATTTGCGGCTGACATGAAGATAAGGATCTCGGTCATGTTGACAAGATCAAATGCCTCTGAACCGCAGTTATTGTTTGCGATACGGCCTGTAAGGGTCATGGTCTCGTTATGAGAAAGTCTCTCGCCGCCTCTGTCCTTTGCGTTAGGACCTTTGTGGAGCTCCTTACCCTTGAACTGAGGAAGATGCCACTGTCTCATATGAGGCTCGTCCTCATAGATGCCCTCATACTCAGGGATAGGGCTTAATGGCATATATCCGTAAGTATTATTGATCATTCCATGGTCAACGGATGCGATGGCAGTAACTGCTATAGGGTTCATGATACCGTCTGAAGATACTGATACGCAGTCCGTATCCAAGATATCAACTGCTGCTGCCGAATCCTTGAACTCCTCAGCTATAACCTTTACAGCCTCATACTCCGTAAGGGCTGCGTTTGCGATATCTTTCCTGTCTATGAATACCCAGTTTAAAGGCATTGCTCCGTCGATCCCTCCAATAGGAAGTAAGCGGTATTTTAATTTCATTTTATTTTCCTCCTATATGGCCAAAATTAAAACTGTGTCTGCTTATGTCCTGCGCTGCGGCGGTCGTCAACGACCTCTGCATCGATAAGGTGATGCTCGACTGTAGGGATGCTTCCTGCCATATCGTCAAGGATGGCGATCTTGCATCTTCCGTCAGCTGTGTATCCCTTAGCTACTGATGTATAGATGATCTCCGGATCAAAAGGCACTGCCTCAACAACCACCTCGGTGATCTCAGGATCCTCAGTGATCTCAATGATCTCCTCCTCAAGACGGCCAAGTCTTAATGATGCGAACTTAGCAGTCTTGATATTCTCAAGTCCGTTAATCGTCACCTTTGTCTCAGGGCGAAGCTTCTTGCCTGCAGCCTGGATCTTAGCTAAAAGATCAGGCAGTTTTGTGTGCATGCATTTCATAGGTAATATCTCCTTCCGTGGTTTTCATGTTTATATTAATTATGTTTTTAACTGTTTAAAATGAAATCTGTTTCCTGGAATGCTCCGGGAAATCCACCTGAAGCCTCCGGCCTTTGATCTAAGGCTCTGCCGGCATGGTTTCTGCCAGCCACTCCATGATTATCTCCGCCACCTCGGTCCTCTGATCTCCGTGGAATCCGAAGTGTTCAAAGAAATGTCCGGCGTTCTCCACTACAACGCACTTTGACGCCGTATTTCCGGACTCATTAAGGGCTTTCGTCATTTTTTCCGCCCAGACTGCCGGAGTTATGTTGTCTCTGTCCCCGCTGATGGCAAGTATAGGCATCTTTATCTGATCCGCATACTTAAGCGTAGACCTGAGCTCATACTCCTCCGGATTGTTGAATGGATCCCCGCCGTACTTGGCGCAGGCTCTCTTATAATAATCCGGAATGAATTCCCTTGAAAACCTTACGTATGCAAGCCAGTCGCAGAGCTGGGACATAGCCACTCCGCAGGCAAAGTCTCTTTTTACCGCAAGCAGCTGCATCATGTCGGCGCCATAGGAATGCCCTATCACGACCACTCTGTCCCTGTCCACTAAGGGCTGACTCACAACAAAGTCAAAAGCCTCCAGCAGATCCTGCTGCTGCCTCTTTCCTGCATGGTCATTTACTCTCGGCGCCCCTGAGCCATAGCCTCTCTGGTACATGGAGTACACCAGATATCCTCTCCTGCACAGGGTCCCGGATATCCAGTTATAGTCCTCCGGGGAGCACATGCCTCCCGGTACTATGATCGCCGTTGCAGTCCCTCTCTCCTTTGTATGGAATGGAATGAAGCACTGCAGATACATCGTTATTCCGTCTGAAGTCTCGAAATGCTCTGTAGTTTTTTTCATGATCTCCCAAATGAAAAGTCCGTAAATACTTCCGGCTGTAAAACAGATCTTTTTATTTCGCTGTAATTATAAATGATACGCGCATTATCTTTCAACCCGTACCCATATACTTCATTTTGTACAAAGATTGCATGAGATTATGTGCAAAATTAAAGATACTGCCCTATCAGGTCTTAATCTGACAGCGCAGTATCTATATAAGGGATATTACTATGAACTAAATTGCATTTACATCAGATAGTATCAGGCAGTTTTTTCGTCAGCGTCATTATTTGGAACAACGCTTAAGAGCCTGCTCAAGCCCATTGGCTCATCCTTAAATATAGCCTCATCCATAAGCTTTAAGTCCCTGGATATGATAGGCTTGAAGTCCATCTGGCTTAAGATATCCTTTTCAAGATCAACTCCAGGAGCTATCTCCGTAAGCACAAGTCCGTCTGCAGTAAGCTGGAACACAGCCCTCTCCGTGATGAACATTATCTTCTGGCCCTGCTCGTTGGCGTAATCGCCTGAGAATGTGACCTGCTGTACCTTATTAAGGAACTTTCTCTCTCTTCCCTCCTGAAGGATAACGAGCTTTCCGTCCCTTACCTCCTCCTTTAATCCGCCTGCGGTAAATGTTCCCACAAAGCATACCTCCTTGGTGTTCTGTGAGATATCTATAAATCCGCCCGGACCGGTAACTCTCGTACCGAACTTTGAGGAATTGACATTTCCGTTCATATCAGCTTCGGCAAATCCCAGGAAGGTCTTGCTTAAAAATCCGCCGTCATAGAGCTGGAATACATCGCTTACGTCGAGTATAGCCTCAGGATTGGCAGCTGCTCCAAATCCCACTCCCTCTACAGGCACTCCGCCGAGGGCTCCGTACTCCACCGAAAGGGTAGCGCTGATGCCCTCCTCTCCGGCAACGCTTCCTATACCTGAAGGTATGCCTATACCAAGGTTGATGACGCAGCCCTTTGTAAGCTCCATGGCGCCTCTCCTTGCGATGATCTTCCTGTTGGACATGGCCATAGGTTTAAGCCCGTCAACCGGCACCTTGATCTCTCCTGAAAGCTCCGGCCTGAAATCAGCGGCGTAGCCCTGGCTGTACATTCCCTCATCGGCAACCACCACATAGTCCACAAGGCTTGCAGGTATCTTGACCCTGTGCGGATCAAGGGTTCCGTCCTTGACTACCGTCTTGACCTCGGCGATGACTATACCGCCTGAATTGTGGGTAGCTGCGGCTATGTCGAATCCGGTATCGCCTATGGCGCTGTGCTCAACGCTTAAATTTCCGGTCTCATCCGATGCGTAGGCCCTTATGACGCAGGCATCTATCTTAAATGTCTTGTAGGCAAGGGTCTCCTTACCGCCTATATTTACAAGCTCTACCACCTCTCTATGCTGGTCTATGGTCTTCTGGTTGGCCTTGCATCCCTCAAGACGAGGATCCACAAAGGTCCTTAAGCCTACATTTGTAACAAGGGCAGGCTTATTGCTGGCTATGGCATCGAAAAGATGCATCATTACGCCAAATGGAACAGGGTAAGCTGCCACCTCGTTATTTCCTATCATCTCCGCAATAAGCTGAGGGATCATGAAATGCGCAGCTATTATGGTATCTATAAGTCCTTTTTTCGCGATCCTGTTAAATCCTACGTTATCCCTTGAGTTATTTCCCGGGCTTATGGTGCCCGCAATGGTAAGATCCTTAGGCATCTGCTCCGCGTCATATCTGTCCGCAATGGCCTGGAGCATGGTCTCCGGAGCTCCGTATGAACCGATGCCTCCGAAGGCAACGGTCATGCCGCTGTCTATGAGTCTTGCTGCCTCTTCCTTTGTTATCCTTTTCATATCTGATCCCCCTTTCTTAAAATACGGGTTCATATTGCTTATATTTCATTCTTCTAAATTTATAAGGATCCCGATCGGCTCCTTTCTCCTGATGCAAGGATCCAGACCGATCTCTTATCTTTATATCCCAAATATATCATATACAAATATTTTGTAAAGTTAAAATTTTGTATGCAAAATAAATTTAGCATAATATAAAACAGACTGCAGCGTTTACAGTCTGTTTTTTGTGCATTATTGCGATTTAAATATTATTTAAGCGCGGAATTTTTTTCATAGGCTGCGATCACGGCATCCATGACTGCGCCGCGCATGCCGCATTCCTCCAGCGTACGAACTCCCTCTATGGTGGTCCCGCCAGGAGAGCAGACCGCGTCCTTCAGCTCTCCCGGATGCTTTCCGGTCTCAAGCACCATGTCCGCTGAACCTTTTACCATCTGGGCTGCAAGTTTTACGGCGTCGGCCCTTGAAAGACCGCAGAGCACTCCTCCGTCCGCTAAGGCCTCAATGAACATATATACGAATGCAGGCCCGCAGCCGGATACTGCGCTTCCCGCGTCTATGAGTTTTTCCGGCATGCTGCATAAAAGGCCCGCCTTTGAAAGCATTTTAAGGAAGGCTTCTTTCATTTCCGGCTTCAGGCTGCTGTCTGCAGCATAAAGTATCACGCCTTCCCCTATGGATGCAGGAGTGTTTGGCATTATGCGTATTATCGGATAATCTCCTCCCGCAAGCTCCTTTATCCTGTTCATGCTGAGGCCTGCCGCCATGGTCACAAGTACGGGACTGTCTGACGCCGCAGCCCTTTCCTTAAGAGCACCGGAGATGCCCTTAAGCATTTCCTCCATCATCTGAGGCTTTACGCCAAGGAATATCACGTCAGCCTCAGCGGCTATGCCGTTATTATCTGAAACTATAACCTCTGTATCCGGGTTTTTAAGGCTGTCATTTTCTATCCTGTCATTAAGTTCCTCGGCCTTTTTTATTCCGCGGTTTGCGAGCATTATCTTGTACGCCTCATCAGCCCTTGATGCAGCCAGCGCAAGGGCGCCGCCCATATTTCCCGTTCCTATAAAACCTGTCCTTACCATTTTCTCCATCCCGCCATATATTTTATGATCTTCCGATCAGCCATTTTATCCAGCTCCTGCTCATCCCTGTCCTGCTTTATTCCTGAACATGAAGGTTACCGTATCTGTCCGTCTCCGTATACGACGTATTTGCAGCTTGTAAGCTCCTCCAGCCCCATAGGCCCTCTTGCATGAAGCTTCTGGGTGGAGATGCCGATCTCAGCCCCGAGGCCAAACTCGCCTCCGTCCGTAAAACGTGTGGAAGCATTTACATATACCGCCGCCGCGTCTATTTCATTAAGGAAACGCTGGGCCGTAAAATAATTATTTGTGATTATCGCCTCACTGTGTCCCGTGGAATGCTCCGTTATGAACTCCACCGCCGCTTCGTAGCTGTCCACCGTCTTGATGGCAAGCTTATAATCATCGTATTCCGTGTCCCAGTCCTCAGCTACCGCAGGAAGGATCTTTCCAAGGGCCGCATACTCAACGCCGCAGATATTTTCAGCAGCGCCTATGGTCTTATTATCGCATCTTAATTCCACGTTTTTCATCTGCAGCAGCGGAAGGGCCTTTTCAAGGAAGCTCTCCGCAACATCCTTATGCACCACCAGGCACTCCACGGCGTTGCAAACCGAAGGCCTTGAGCATTTGGAGTTATAAAGTATCTTTGCCCCCATGTCGAGATCGGCTTCCTTATCTATATATATGTGGCACACGCCCTCTCCGGTACGGATAACAGGTATCGAAGCATTCTTTGCAACGCTCCTTATGAGTCCCGCCCCGCCTCTCGGGATCAGCACGTCCACATATTTATCCATATGCATGAGCTCATTTGCAGTTTCATGGCTCGTATCCTGAACCAGTGAAATGCACTCCTTAGGAAGTCCGGCCTTTGCGAGAGCATCCTGCATTATGGTAACGGCAGCCCTGTTTGAATTGATGGCTTCCTTTCCACCCCTTAAAATGCAGACATTTCCAGACTTAAGGCAGAGCGCCGCTGCGTCCACCGTTACATTCGGCCTTGCCTCAAAAATAATGGCGATAACTCCAAGGGGCACTCTTTTCCTCATTATAAGGAGTCCGTTAGGCCTTGTGACAGTCTTATCAGCCACTGCCGTCGGATCCGGAAGCGCCATTACCTCCCTCACGCCGTCGGCTATGCCCTTTATGCTCTCCGGCGTAAGTTTGAGCCTGTCAAGCATCGCCGCCGATATGCCGTTTTTCTCAGCATTTTCCATATCTGTGGCGTTAGCCTCGAGCCACTCTGCGCTGCGTTCAATAAGCGCGTCCGCTATTGCCTTTAACGCCTCGTTTTTGACTGACGTCCCCGCCGTCATAAGTATACGTGAAGCCTTTTTTGCATCTATGCCCTGCTGTTCAAGTGCCGTCATGCCGCACCTCCGTTAAGTTCTGAACGATACTATAATTTTGTCAAACTCCATAATGGAATCGTGGTGTATTTTTATACTGATATTACTTTAATTATGTGCAATATTGAATTCCTTGCAGTAAACTGCCGTGTGACTTTAGCAGCCGTCCTCAACACTTCTCCCGGCGTCTGAACAGGGTCCCCACCTGCTTTCCGTCGACTATGTCATACAGATTATCGATGTTGTCATTATTGGTTATGACCATGTCAAAGCCGTTATCGATGGCTATCTTTGCCGCGGCAAGCTTTGTCATCATTCCGCCCGTTCCTCTGGAGGAGCCGGCTCCGCCCGCCATGTCTATGATCTCCGGAGTGATCTCATTTACCTCATGTATAAGGTTTGCTCCCGGGAATTTCCTCGGGTCGGCGTCATAAAGGCCCTCTATGTCGCTCATTATGATCAGCAGATCAGCTCCGCAAAGCTTTGCCACTATAGCGGAAAGTGTATCGTTATCGCCCAGCACCTTGTGATGTCCACTCTCTATCTCCACCGAGGATACCGAATCGTTTTCGTTGACTATGGGTATCACTCCCATGGATAACAGGGCCTGGAAGGTATTGGACAGATACTTTGAATCCGCCTCGTCCTCCACGTTATCTCCCGTAAGCAGTATCTGCGCTACTGTCCTGCTGTATTCTGAAAACAGCGTGTCGTAGATATGCATAAGCCTTGCCTGTCCCACGGCGGCTATGGCCATTTTATACTTAAGATCCTTCGGTCTCTCCGGCAGGCCCATCTTTGCGGTGCCGACGGATATCGCGGCCGAAGTTACGACTATGACGTCATTGCCGGCTCCCTGTATGTCCGCAATGGTCCTCACTATCTTTTCCATTTTCTGATAGTTGAGCTTTCCCGATGAATGTGTCAGCGTGGACGTACCAAGCTTGACTACTATGCGTCTGCCCTTTACCATCTGTTTATCCCTTCGCTAAATATGTAAAATACCTTAATAAACATGCTTCGTATAAAAATTAAAATATAACAGTGGATCATAACCGTAAAATCAGAGATAATTTCGTCGGTGATGATATCCTTATAATAATTTTAATGCTGTAATGGTATTTTAGTTTATACGGGTATATTTTACAATGTCATTTCTTTTATGTGCACCGGCGCTGTTTCCATTAAATGAATATCCGCAGAACAGTTCAAGCCATTCTTTACACTTAAATCCGTACTTGGCGCTTACAGATTGACTTTTTTCAGCTCTATCCTTAAACTATTTTATGTTGACAAAATTTGTATTTCTAATCTCCTGATATTCTCGGATATCCTGAGATTTATTCTTTTTATTTAGAGGTAAAAGACATGGACTACAGCAACAGAGAAGCTGATGCAAGAAGACTTATAAAGACGATAGAGGACGTTGCCTCCACGCTGCAGGCCACCGGTTCCACGGACCATGATTCAAGATATATAGGAATGGAGGAGGCCGTCAAGGAGGCCATAAAGCACCTGTTCGTTGCACTTTTCCCTTATCATTTCGGAAGGGCCAGGGAACGCTTCAATCCCGTTGAAAAACGCGCCTGGGAGCTTATGCGCTGCTATGACGCCGTTTCCCGCGCACTAATGTTCGTCCTGGACGACCAGAAGACCGCCGAGGAGACCGCGGATAAGCTTATGCACAGGCTTCCTGAGGTGCTGGAATATCTCAATACTGACATCCAGGCAGCTTATGAGGGGGATCCTGCGGCCATCAGCACTGACGAGGTCATCCTTACATATCCGGCCTTTAAGGCTATCTGCATTTACCGCATAGCCCATGAGCTCTATGTGATGCGTATTCCTATCATGCCTCGAATGATGACGGAGTTTGCCCATGCCGAGACCGGGATAGATATCCATCCTGGGGCTACCATAGGCAAGTATTTCTTTATAGACCACGGCACCGGCGTGGTCATAGGCGAGACCACCACCATCGGAGAGCACGTTAAGCTCTACCAGCATGTTACCCTCGGCGCAAAGAGCTTTGAGGCCAACGACGACGGCACTCTCGTTAAGGGTATCAAGCGCCACCCGGATATCGGCAACCACGTCGTTGTATACGCCGGAGCAACCATCCTCGGAGGCAACACCCATATCGGAGATAACTGCGTCATCGGCGGAAGCGTATGGCTTACCCACTCCCTGCCTGCAGGTGAGACAGTCACCGTCCGCGTGACCGAGGGCGTACAGATAAGCTCGCATGACTGAATCTTATATTTTGACATGAAATAAAAAAGAACTTTAAGCAACGAGCTCGACCGTCACTGTGTTGCCTTTCCGGATGATAAAGAATATCTGCTCAAAATTATGGATATTGAATATATAAAATTATCATAGGCTTAAAGCTAAGGCTGATACAGCCATAAGATATGGTATGACTTAATAAACTATCGGTCACCTTTTTTCATGAACTGTGGAGTTTTATATGTTCAAAATACCAGTTTTGAACGGATAAAATTTAGGAGCATGCTAAAAAGGGTGACGTAAACGGTAAAGTTTACAGATAAGAATAAGAAACGATTGGGTATGGGTGACTTAAACCATTAAATAATACAGATAAAAATGAATAAATCCCGATTTTAGATGAAATGTTTGCAGATCATGCAGCCAAGAGGCTCTCACATCTTCTATATGTTTTATAACGCTCTATTATGGTCGACCCCTGGTCGACCTTTTTTGTTCGGATACAAAAACAGCGGAAGGCCTTATATACTTGGCTTTCCGCTATGTTCTGAGAGAGCGGGTGATGGGAATCGAACCCACGTATACAGCTTGGAAGGCTGTCATTCTACCATTGAACTACACCCGCAACGGCGATAGTTATATTATCATGCCGGGCTTTTTATGTCAAGAAAAAATATGCGATTTACTGTTTTTAAATATTTTTTTCGAGGTTTTGCGGCTTTCTTACGCTTTTTTACAGATCCCGTACTTCTGTTGCCCTTGGACCTGGTCGAGGGTTTACAGTGTGGAAAACAAAAACAAAAGAAATAAGTGTGGATAGCAAAATACAACCACAAACAATAACGGAGGTTTAAAAATATGAAGCTTAAAAAAGCAGCGCTTATGTTTGTTACCGCAGCGGCCCTTGCCGCCAATACCATCCCTGCATTTGCCATGGGCTTTGTCCATGCTGACGGGGGCACAAAATATGACTGGGGCGACGGAAACTACTGCACCGGAAATTGGGTGCGCCGCAACGACCACTGGTATTATTTCGGCGACGACCAGCTCATGCGTACCGGCTGGATACAGCGTGACAACACCTGGTATTACGCCGCAGATACCGGTGAGCTTCAGGCAGGCATAATGAACATCAATGGAAATGTATATTACTTTGACAAGCAGACCTGTAAGATGGTGACCGGTCTCCATGAATATGATTTTGACGCCTACAACTTTACTGAGAACGGCGTTGTGGGCGACTCCCCTTATGTAAATGAACGCTGGGACAGCAATGGCAATCTTCTGTACGGACAGAAGAACCATGTCCGCGGTAATATCTGATGCCCTTATCCTTTTTAAAGGGCCCGGGAGAAATGACAAAGCATTTCCCCGGGCCCCGTTTTTATAGAGATATAACACAAAACGTGTTGCAGCTCAGTCCACCGGCGCATATATCTCCACCATGTGCAGATGCTCTCCGTTTTCGATAAGGTGGTACATGGAATGGGCGTACACCGTGCCTTTAAGCCTGATGCCCTCACTGACAGCATAGTTTATGACGCTGTCTATATGCTCCTCCTCAGGATAAGGAACAGGCGAACAGACCGTAAGCTTTATGCAGTCCATGGCGCTTAAGGCGTTTTTATCCATGATGCGGTCTGAGAGCCCGAGCGCTTCGATCTCCTGACCGGAAAGCTCAAGGTAGCTTCTTACAGGCCTTTTCCCGGCTCTTATATCAAACTCGGTATTGAGATAACAGAAAAGCATGTCTCCGTTTTCCCTTCCGAAATCGAAGTAATCCTTTACCGTGTCAAAGAAATCCTCCCGTATCTCAGACATCCTGAAGGCCTCAGGCATCGCTCCACGGGTAAAGCCCCGGCTGCTGCGTTCTCCGAAATACTCCGCCATGAGCTTTAAGTGTTCCACGTTGCGCTCATGCCTTATTATCTCACGCTCCTCCTCCCGGAGCTTTTTCTTTATAATTGACAGCATGTCCTCTGCATCCCCGGCATTTATAAGCTCCCTTATGCTCTCCGCCGGAATACTGCTGTCCCTGTAAAAACGCACTCCTATGAGATAATAAATATCCCGCTCACTGTATATCCTGTATCCGTTCTCATCCCTTTTCGGGCTTATAAGTCCTTCTTCCTCGTATATCCTCAAGGTATCGCGGCTGACCCCTAAGAGATCAGCCACCTCTCCTATAAGAAAATGTCTATCCATATTTCATTCTCTGTCATTCCTTCATTGCCCAGTTAAAACCATACCTGATTTCAACGGCAATGCTCCGGAAACAAAACTTTCCCCTATAAATACTTTAGTATACGGGCCGTCAGCCGATAAGCCTTTTCACATTTACATCCGTTATCTCGCCCATGGCCGCGATATTCGTAGGTCCGGTAAGATAAAGCCCATGTACCGATACATTTCCGTTATCCTCTTCGTCGATCTCCTCCACGTCAATGTAGAGATCGCCTCCCGTCATGGTCACCTTTACATTATTTCCGCTCACCTTATTAAGGAGAGTAAGCGCCGTGACTGCGCTTCCAGTGCCTGTGCCGCAGGCGTAGGTAAAGTCCTCGACTCCGCGCTCAAAGGTCCTTTCAAAGACCTTGTCATCACCCGTGACCTCGACAAAGCTTACGTTGGCTCCCTTTGGAAGCGCACTGTTAAATCTTAAGGCTCTTCCGAGCTCTCTTAACAGATCCTCGTCCGCATCCTTCAAATGCTCCCCGCCGCAGAGCTCCGAGACATTTTCCTTATATTCAACTATGAGGTGCGGGCTTCCCGGTTCTCCTAAAAGTATATATGAGCCCCTGCAGGAAAATCCGCTGTCCAGGCACATATCAAGACCCTTCTCCGCTGCCGCCCTCTTCCAGAAATCAAATTTGGCGTCAAGCTTTATCTCCTTTTCAAGCTCTATATGCGTAGGGTCGTTTAATCTTATCCTGTACAGCTCCTCATCTATGCGCTCACCGGTAACGATGCCGGCGGTGGTCTCTATCACCGGCCTTTCTCCCGCGAGCCCTGTTTCATAGCCGTATCTGCATATGCACCTTGCGCCGTTTCCGCACATCTCCCCGACACTTCCGTCGGAATTATAAAAAAGCATGCGGTAATCAGCCTCAGCTCCCTCGCTCGGCCTGTCCACCACCATGAATCCGTCCGCGCCTATGGATAAATGCCTCTCACATACGATTGCAGCCAACTTCGGAAATACCTCCGCAGGCAGTTTCTCTTCAATATTATTGATCAGGATAAAGTCATTTCCCGCTCCGTTCATTTTCCAGAATTTCATACAGCCCTCCTGTAAATATCCAAAACACCGGAAGCCTCTGTCCGGCGCCTTTTTAATTATACAAAACTGTCCGGCGGCTGTGAACCTTACGCTCTGCATCTTTCAGTAATTCTTAATAGATACGTATGATTTTAAAAGCTTGACACTTATGCCGGAATGGAATTACTGTAATCTGGAAATACACTTATAACATGATCTGAAAATATAATTCGGAAAGGATATGATCAGATGATAAAGGAAATACTTGAATTTAACGAAAATTTTGTCCAGAACAAAGAATATGAGCCGTATATCACAAGCAAGTATCCAGACAAAAAGCTTGCCATACTTACATGCATGGATACAAGACTCACTGTGCTGCTGCCGGCTGCCCTCGGCTTAAAGAACGGGGACGCCAAGATCATCAAGAATGCCGGCGGCGTTGTCAACCATCCCTATGGCTCCGTGATGCGCAGCCTGCTCGTCGGCATACTTGAGCTCGGCGTTGAGGAGATCATGGTCATCGGCCACACCGACTGCGGCGTACAGGGCATGGACGGGCAGAAAATGCTTAAAAAGCTTACCGAACGCGGCGTTGACCAGAAGCACATAGACATCGTCCGCCACGCCGGCATAGATCTTGAAAAATGGCTCGGCGGTTTCGATTCCGTAGAGACCTCAGTAAAAGAGACCGTCGATATACTGAAAAACCATCCTCTTATGCCTGAGGACGTAAGGATATACGGATTCATCATAGATTCAGTTACCGGAAAGCTCACTGAGATCTGCTGAATATCCGCAGATGATCAGCTGAAGATCAGCTCTCTTTTTAATTAAGCCCGCTTAAGTTTTTTATGCTCTCAGCTTAATCAAGCCCGCTTAAGTCTATTATAGACCTCAGCGGGCTTTTGCTTTTACCGGCTTATGCTCCGGTACCTTCAAGACCAAGCTCTTTAGCATAGGGCTTCATTCCCTCTATACATATGCCCGCCACTTCCTTTATATCCATGCCAAGCATCTCACAGCCCTTTAAGATCACCTCACGGTCGCATTTCGCGGCAAAGCGCTTATCCTTAAATTTCTTCATAAAACTGGAGACCCCGAGATCGCTTAACCCGTTAGGCCTCATCCTTGCGCAGGCCCCGATTATGCCCGTCAGCTCATCCACCGTAAAAAGGCTCTTTTCCATATTTGTCACCGGCTCCACATCGGTGCATATGCCGTATCCATGGGACATTATGGCCCTTACGTCCTCCGGATCCACCCCGGCACTGAGTAGCTCCTTTTCCGTATGCTTTAAATGCTCCTCCGGATATTTTTCATAATCATAATCATGCAGATAGCCCACCGCCCTCCAGTGCTCCGCATCCTCACCGAAATGGCCCGCCATGGCTCCCATGGCTGCGCTCACGCTCAAGCAATGATCCTTAAGACTTTCCGTCGTCACCATATCCTTACATAATTCTCTGGCTCTCTCTATAGTAAGCATTTATCCCACCTCCGCTCAGGATATTATATAAAATATTATATATCTCGCCTATCGGCTCGATGAGGCATTCGCCTTATAGAGCTCCCTGTGCACACACGGAGCTCTGCAAGGTTCATTATTACATATATTTATCAAAGAAGTATAAGCCCGGAAAACCAAACTGTAAAGCAGACTCCCGGCTTCACGCCGGTAATAATGTAAATATCCCATAAGCTGTAAATATTGTTTATAAATTGCCTAAACCTCCGCTCATATGATAGATTAAGCATATAGGATTTTTTATTAAGGAGGCTTTCCTATGGACTTAAAAGAGGTAATAAAAAAACAGGCTGAGCAGTATGACAGCTTTTACCTGTATGATGAAAATGTCATTAAGGAAAATGTCAGGAGCCTTAAAAAGGCCTTCCCTGAGGTCGAATTCCTTTATTCAATTAAATGCAACCCTGAGCGTCATGTGCTGGACAGCATATTTGCGGAAGGCTTCGGCGCAGATGCGGCAAGTCTCGGCGAGGTCATAAAAGCTAAGGACGCAGGCCTTCCTAAGGAAAAGATCTACTATTCCGCTCCCGGCAAGACCGTAAAGGATATAAGAGAGGCAATAGGCTACTCCGTTATTATCGCTGACAGCCTTTATGAGATGGAAAATATCGACCGCATCTCGGCTGAGAGAAATACAGTCACTGATATCGGTGTCCGTATCAATCCGGCGTTTTCATATTTCGGTGAGGACGGTACTGCCGGCCCTTCCAAGTTCGGCATTGACGAGGACCAGTTCTACGGATTCCTTGAAAATAATAAATTAAAAAACATCCGCATTACCGGGCTTCACGTACACTTAAGGAGCCAGGAACTCGATCCTGCGGCCATACTCAGATATTACGAAAAAATGACCATGCTGGCGTCCCGCATCAAGGCCGCCCTCGGAGCAGAGCTTGAATATGTCAACATGGGTTCAGGCATAGGCATTACTTTCTCACCTGAGGATAAGGCCATAGACATCGCTGCACTGGGCTCTCAGGCAAAGGCCTGCCTCGATGAATTCAGGAAGGCAAATCCTCATACAAGGGTGATCATAGAGACCGGCAGATATGCTTCGGGAAAGAGCGGAATATATGTGACCAAGGTCCTTGACCGCAAGGTATCCCACGGCAAGACCTTCCTCATTCTTAAAAACACCCTTAACGGCTTCGTAAGGCCTGCCCTTACCAACATGGCAAGGCTCCATGCCGGAGACCGGGATGCAGCGATGTGGGAGCCGATGTTCACATCCGTTGACGCTTTCCAGTATTCTGCCCTTAAGGACGGCCCTGCTGATGAAAAGGTGACCCTTGTGGGAAATCTGTGTACCTCGACCGATATGGTAGTGGATAGCATAATGATGCCGCACCTTGAGCCCGGCGACCTTATTATCATGAACAACGCCGGCGCCTATGCTGCAGTAATGACTCCGATGCAGTTCGCTTCTCTGGAGCCGCCTAAGCAGCTCTTCCTTACCGTGGACGGAAGAGTGCTGGCCTGATGCCTGAGGTCTGGCCAGCCAGCCAGTTTGATCAGACAGCGATCCTATGCCTGCATTTTAGAATCTTAGAATGTTTATTTAGAATGTTTATATAGAAAGGACAACTACCATGCAGAATCCAGTTGTAACCATAACCATGAAGGACGGCGGCGTTATCAAGGTGGAGCTCTATCCTGACAAGGCTCCTAACACCGTCAACAACTTCATCAGCCTTGTAAACCATAACTTTTATGACGGGCTCATTTTCCACAGAGTCATTTCCGGCTTTATGATCCAGGGCGGAGATCCTGAGGGTACCGGCATGGGTGGCCCAGGCTACAGCATAAAGGGAGAGTTCAGTCAGAACCGTTTCAATAATGATCTGAAGCACGAAAGAGGAGTCATCTCCATGGCAAGATCCATGATGCCTGACTCAGCCGGAAGCCAGTTCTTCATCATGCATCAGGACGCTCCTCACCTTGACGGAGCCTATGCCGCATTCGGAAAGGTCATCGAGGGCATGGACGTAGTCGACAGGATCGCCGGCACCGCTACGGATTACAGCGACAGACCGAGAGAGGATCAGGTCATGGAAACCGTTACCGTCGAGACCTTCGGACAGGAGTACGACGAGCCTGAAACCGTTTAAAATTCAAAAATGCCCTGCCTTTTAGCCTTAAGAAACGGCCGAAGGGCAGGGCTTTATATTATTACAGATCTACATTCTTAACTTCCTTGATGCCGTGCTTTTCAGCAAAGCCCGTAAGGAACAGGGTAAGCGCTCCGTCTCCGGTGATGTTGCAGGCTGTTCCAAAGCTGTCCTGCAGGGCGAATATCGCAAGTATCATTGCGGTGCCGGCGTCATCAAAGAGCAGGACTCCCGTAACTATACCAAGGGAAGCCATTACCGTTCCTCCAGGGACTCCCGGAGCACCTATGGCAAATATGCCGAGTAACAGGCAAAACAGTATCATTGTCCCGAGGCTCGGTAACTGTCCATAAAGTATCTGGGAAATGGTCATGCAGAAGAATACCTCTGTAAGTACCGAACCGCAGAGATGGATATTTGCGAAAAGCGGTATGCCGAAATCCACCATATCCTTACGGAGCACCTTGGACTTCCTTGCGCAGTCCAAAGCAACGGAAAGCGTTGCCGCGCTGGACATGGTGCCCACTGCGGTAAGATAAGCAGGTCCGTAATGTCTTACGACCTCCCAAGGGTTCCTGCCCGCATAGGCTCCGCTCACAAGATAAAGTATAGCCATCCAGATATAATGTCCTATCATGACTATGATTATGATCTGTATAAATGCAGGGAACTGATGCGTTATCATTCCCTCATAGCTCAGATTACAGAAGGTGGAGCAGATATAGAACGGAAGTATCGGAATGACTACCTTTTTTACTATATCAAGGACTATCCTCTGGAACTCCTCCAGCAGCTTGATGGTAGTCTCGCTCTTGGTCCATACTGCCGCAAGTCCAATAAGGATACTTAAGGCAAGTGCGCTCATGACGCTCATAACGGCAGGTATGTCAAGCTGGAATATTACGGCAGGCAGCTCCTTTAAGCCCTCGATATCCGTCTCTATTGAAAGATGCGGGATAAGGATATACCCGGCGGTCATACTCATGAAAGCCGCAAGGATCGAAGAAATGTAGGCAAGAAGCACCGCTACTCCAAGCATTATTGAAGCATTGCGGCCCATCCTTGTAATAGACGGAGCTATAAAGCCGATAACTATAAGCGGTACGCAGAACATTATCACCTGTCCAAGGATATACTGGATGGTGACTACCACCTGCATCGGCGCTTCCCCTAAAAGCTGTCCGAGGATGATGCCCAGTACCAGCGCCAGCAGGAGCCTGAAAGGCAAACTCTTAAATATCTTCATAAAATCACACCCCCATGATCTTTATTTTCGATATATTTCACACTATACCACATAGCCGGATATTTTTGTACAAAATAAATAAAACAGAGTGCATTATACGCTCTGTTTTAATCATATTCATGTAAATCAGGATCATGCATTTTCCTGTTTCATGTAAATGAAGATCATTTATTCTTCTGTGCTGCTATCTCCCTGAGGGTCTGCATGAGCTCAAGGTCTGATGCCGTGACCCTCATATTGGTCTCAAGATGCGTGCCGTCGGGATAGGTAATCCTGACGTCTATTATCGAGCCCTCTCCTATGCCTCTTTTTCCGGCCTGGCTTATAAAGCCTGCCACTCCCGGATGATTTGAGGAAAATGTACTCCAGGCGCTCCTTAGTTTAAGCATCATTCCTATATTTTCAAACATTCATGCCCTCCATTCTTTATGCTTACTTTCTGCGCTGGCCCGGCTTCTTGCCCGTCTTCTGCTTCCTTACGGAATAGCCGAAGGAACCGAGCTTTTCTCCCGTCCTTACGTAATCCCCGTGGACATAGGCTATAAGTCCTGCCTCCTCAAGACAGAATCTGCCCTTTTCATCTATATATCTGCTGTCGGCGTGGACCTTTATGACCTCCGCGATATACATCCTATGGCTGCCCAGATCCAGATGCTGCTTTACCCTGCATTCAATATTTACAGGACTTTCCGCTATCAGCGGAGCAAACTCAAGCTCCGAAGCCTTTTCAGGCGTAAGGCCGCATTCCTTCCACTTATCAATGTCCCGTCCCGATCTTACCCCGCAGAGATCCGCAGCCCTTACAAGTTCCTCAGTGGTAAGATTGATGACGAACTCTCCCGTTTCCTCTATAAATCCATATGAGTATCTCTCAGGTCTTACTGATATATATACCATCGGCGGATCTGTACATACGTTCCCCGTCCACGCCACGGTAAATATATTTGTCCTGCCGTCCTTTGCCCCCGTGCTCACAAGGGCAGGAGGCACCGGATAGACCATATTTCCCGGTTTCCACAATTCCTTAGACATATCTTATCCTCTTTAAAGCTATATGCAGATCAAATAAAGGCCTGTTTAGTTTGCAGATCAAGTGAAGACCTGCGCCATTTTTATGATTTTTTACCCAGATATTCCATAAGGAACTCCACCGCCATCTTATATCCCTCAAATCCGAATCCGGCGTAGGTCTTTACGCAGGCCATCCCCGCGTAGGAGACCTGCCTGAAATCCTCCCTCTCGCTTACCTTTGAGAGATGGACCTCCACTGAAGGTATGGATACCGCCTTAAGGGCGTCGAGGATGGCTACGCTCGTATGGGTGTAGGCCGCAGGATTTATGACTATGCCGTCTACCCCCTCAAAATACGCCTGCTGTATCCTGTCCACTATGGCTCCCTCATGGTTGCTCTGGAATATGTCGCATTCCACCTTATTATCCCGGCATATATCCTCGATATACGCGATAAGCGCCGTGTAGTTTTCCTTTCCATATATATCCGGCTCCCTTATCCCCAGCATGTTGAGGTTGGGGCCGTTTATGATAAGCAGCTTCATTGTCATTTTCCTCTTTGATTATGATATCTTTCCGCCGTGAATACTTTTAAGCTCATCAAGTATTCTTTCCGCCGCCGCATTTACCGTGGAATCATTATCTATGACCACATCGGCAAAGGCCTCATATTTATCCTTCCTGTCGGCGTAGATCTGTTCTGCCGGAGTCTTTAAGGATATTGGCCTGCCCTTTTTGGCAAGCAGCTTAAGATCCCGCTTTATCCAGAATATGCGCCCGTTCTGGTGAAGCAGCGGATAATTTTCCTGTCTTGTCACGCAGCCTCCGCCGGTGGAGATGATGCAGCCTGAGAGCCTGCAGAGATCCCTCATGACCTCCGTTTCTATCTTCCTGAAGCCTTCCTCTCCGCTTTCCGCAAATATGGACGGTATATCCTTACCCGCAGTTTTTTCTATCTCAGCGTCTATCTCTATGAGCCTTCGTCCCGTTATGCGGCCTAAGGTCCGGCCTATGGCGCTTTTTCCAGAACCCGGCATTCCGATCAGGATTATATTCTGCATATCGTTTTCAAGCTTTTTTGTGATGCTTCCTATCAGAGCGTCGTCAATAGCTGTTCCGGTAAACAGCTCAGCGCTCCTTTTCGCCTGGGCTGTAAGCATATAGAGGCCGCCGGCACACGGTATCTGAAGCTCCTCCGCCTCCATCATCACTTTGGTCCTTGCCGGGTTGTATATCACATCTAAAACCCCCTCGCATAGAGGAAAATCGCTTACCTTAAAGGCTGCCTCCCCGTTTTTCGGATACATGCCCACGGGAGTCGTATTTACCAGTATGCGGGCATCATTGTGCTTATGGAGATTGCCGTAATTATCCTCTCCGGTCCTGCTTATGACCCTTATCTCAGAGGCTCCCTTATCCTCAAGCACACGGCACACGGTATTTGAGGCCCCTCCGCTTCCAAACACCAGGGCCTTTTTTCCTCTAACCTCTATGCCGCTTACATTTACAAGCTCAGAAAATCCGTAATAATCCGTATTATAGCCGTGCCAGCCGTCCTTTTCCTTAACGAGGGTATTTACCGCCCCCATGCGTTTTGCGATGTCGGAAAGACTCACGCAGTAGTCCATCACCGTTTTTTTGTAAGGGATGGTAACGTTCATGCCGGAAAGGTCCGTTTCATTTAAGAAACGTCCGACATCCTCATTTGGTACCTCATAGAGCTTATATTCGTATCCCTTTAGCAGGGCGTGTATCTCCGGGGAGTAGCTGTGTCCGAGCTTTTCCCCTAACAGTCCGTATTTCCCCATCATATGACCTCTTATATGATCTCTTATATGACCTCGTTGTAGCTGCCTAAATACTGGAACTCCTCGCAGCAGTCATTTATATCGCAGATAAGCCTTACGAATTCCTCTGAATATACCGAGGTATCCAGGTCAAAGTAAAACATAAATTCAAAATCCCTCTCCGGGATAGGCCTGGATTCCAGCTTCTGAAGGTTGATGCCAAGGGCGTAAAACCTTGCCAGTATCCTGTACAGAGAGCCCGGACGGTGGGAGGCAACTACCATGAGAGAGGTCTTGTCGGCTCCCGGATATATCTCAGGCTTCTTGGAAATGCAGATGAACCGGGTATGATTGTTGCCGTTATCCGCCATGTTGCTGATGAGGGTCTTAAGGCCGTAAAGCTCGGCGCACCTGTAGGATGATATGGCTGCAAGATCGCGTCTTTCGGAATTTGCGACCATCTGGGCTGCCATGGCTGTATTTTCCACTGCCGTAAGCTTGACCTTAGGCATGGTCCTCCCAAGAAACTCGGCGCACTGGCTTAATGCCTGCTCGTGGGAAACAATTTCCCTGATATCCTCGACCTTTACTCCAGGCTTTGCCACAAGACAGTGGTTTACCTTGATCCTGGTGCTGCGCACTATATAAAAATGATGCTTGAGCATCAGGTCATAGACCTTTTTTACTGACCCGGCGGTGGAGTTTTCTATAGGCAGGATGCCGTATTCGCAGAATCCCTTTTCTACCGCGTTAAATACAGCGTCAAAGGTCTCGAAATACTGGATGTTCGGAGCCGCAAACAGCTTTTCACAGGCAATGTTTGAGTAGGCCCCCTCCACGCCCTGACAGGCCACGTTCGCAGCCTTCGGGAACATCTTCGGCGTTTCCTCTATGGCCTTCTGTATCTCGGCAAAACGCTCCTTGTTATTATCATTTACCACGTTCTGGTAGGCACGGCTGAGCTCAAACAACAGAGTATACAGGACATGATAATAAGGCTTGATATCATCCCTTGCCCAGCTAAGTATCTCCGTTAATTTCTCCCTCTCACGCCTTGAATCAAGGGTAGGGAGGCCATGCTCCTTTTTGTAGGCCGCTATGTCTGCCGAAACGTCCATTCTGTCCTGAACGTCCTTTACTATGCGGCGGTCTATCTCGTCTATCTCTTTTCTGAGCTCTTCAATGCTTTTTGCCATTCGACACCTCTATAGATCATTTATTATCTGCCATGACTCCGTTTACATCCATAAGGATCTCATCGTATACTGCTATGGCGGCCGCAGCCTCCACACACGGCACTGCCCTTAAGACTATGCACGGGTCGTGGCGGCCCTTTACACTCAGCTTTACATTTTCATGGGTATGTATATTTACGCTGTCCTGCTCCTTAGCTATGGAAGGCGTAGGCTTAAAGGCTGCCCTGAATACGACGGGCATGGAGGATGTTATGCCTCCGAGTATGCCGCCGTGGTTGTTGGTCCTGGTCACCACCCTGCCGTCCTTATATTCAAAGGGATCGTTATTCTCGCTTCCGGTGAGAGCGGCGCAGCCGAATCCATTCCCGAACTCTATGCCCTTTACTGCCGGGATGCCGAATACCGCCTGGGCTATGCGATTTTCCATACCGTCGAACATGGGCTCGCCTATGCCTGCAGGAAGGCCCTCTATGACACACTCAACTATGCCTCCGACGGAGTCCCCTTTTTCCCTTGCTTCATCTATCCGTTTAAGGAAAAGACTCTCATCCGTGATCCCGCCTATCATTACGGGCTTTGCGCTTATCCTTATTCCCTTATCCTCAAGTATCTGCAGCGCTATGCCCCCGGCTATGCATAAGGGTGCCGTAAGCCTTCCGGAAAACTGTCCTCCTCCCGCATGATCTCTGGCGTCGCCGTATTTTACCATTGCGGCGTAATCAGAATGTCCGGGACGAGGCACTGATTTCAGCTCATCATAATCCGATGATCTTGTATTGCTGTTCCTTATCATGGCCGTAAGGGCAGAGCCGCAGGTAAGTCCCTCAGCATTAAGCCCTGCGACAAATTCCGGGCGGTCCTCCTCCTTTCTCGGAGTCGAATACCTGTCCTGACCGGGACGCCGCCTGTCCAAAAAGGCCTGCAGCTTATCCATATCTATGCATATGCCTGCAGGCAGCCCGTCAATGGTCACCCCTATGGCCGGCGCGTGAGACTGGCCCCAGATGGTGACCTTAAATATATTTCCTATAGAATTTGCCATAAATTAAACCCTGTCCGTAAACTGCTATGCTGAACTGCCATGCTGCGCTGCCAAATCCAATGCCAAAACCCTGATTCAGAAACACATGGTCAGCATATGGATATATCTCCGCCAAGCATTTCAAAATCCCTCCAGAATCCCGGGTAGGATTTTTCCACTGCCTCGGCTCCGCTTATTATAACATCATTTTCACAGGCTATGGAAGCCACTGCGGCGCTCATTGCCATCCTGTGGTCTCCAAAGCTTGAAACGCTTCCGCCCTCAAGCCTGTTTTTTCCTTTTATTATAATGCCGTCCTCAGTTTCAGAAGCCTCAGCCCCAAGCGACACGAGCATATCCACAGTTGCCTTTATGCGGTCGCTTTCCTTGATCCTGAGCCTGCCTGCATTTATAAACCTTGTAGTCCCCGGAGAAACGGAGGCAAGTACCGACAGCACCGGCACAAGGTCCGGAACATTTTTGGCGTCTATCACCGCATCTCCCTCTGAGATCCTGTCTATCAGCCCTATGACAGCCTTATCTCCCTGTCTTGAGGCTGTGTCAAGGCCTGTTACCTTTATATTGCCCCCTGTCATCCGCGAAGCACAGAGCCAGAAGGCTCCGTTGGACCAGTCGCCCTCCACCACGGCACTGCCCGGAGACCTTAAGGCTGAGCCGGCGTCCATGGACAAAACGTCGCCCTCTTTATGTATATCCACTCCAAAGATCTTAAGGGCGTCCATGGTCATTAGTATGTAATCCTCAGACTCGACCCTGCCGGTAAGCCTTACGGATGAGGCGCTTTTCATAAGCGGCATGGCGAACAGCAGCCCGCTTATGAACTGGGAGGATATGCCGGCGTCGATCTCATAGCTTCCTGAAGTTATCCTTCCCGAGGTCATGACCGAACCGTCCTCTCCGCGTTTTAAACTGGCCCCGTGGCTTATGAGCTCCTCCCAGAGAGGCGAAAGAGGCCTCTCCGGCAGCCTCCCGTGCATATTTATCTTACATTTCACGCCGAGAGCGCATACCACCGGCAGCATAAACCTTAATGTAGAGCCGCTCTCTCCGCAGTCCATGACCGCCGTATCCTTGATCCTATCGGCAGGCCTGACCTTGAACAGTCCCTTTTCCTGATCCCGTTCGATACTGCAGCCAAGGGCCCTTAAGCACTCTGCGGTGGCATCTATATCCTTAGAGGTCTCCGAGCATATTATCTCAGTAGGCCTGTCCGCAAAGGCTGCGCATATAAGGAGCCTGTGAGCCTGGGATTTGGAGGCTATGGCCTTTACACTGCCCTTAAGCCCGGCATTTTTTATAATAACATTCATATCATTTATCCATTCCGGTTCTTATAAATCGGTTCTTATAAGCCGATTTTTATAAATCAGCTCTTACAAATCAGCTCTTACAGGCCGGCCCTTATAAAATCTTCAAGCTCAGCTATATCCATCTTTTTGATGATGCATCTGCCTATTTTTTCAGGAAGCACGATGGAAATGCTGCTGCCGTTCCTCTTTTTATCCCTGAGCATCACCTCATAGAGCTCCTCCGCGCTGTAATCCGTATCGCAGGGAAGCCCGAACCTCTTTACGGCCTCCCTTATCCTTTCCGCCGTGAGCCTGTCGCATATGCCGTAAGAGGCTGCTGCCGCTGAAAATACCGACATGCCGATGGCAACGGCCTTTCCATGAGAGAGTTTATAGGAGCTCAGCTGCTCCGCCGCATGGGCAAGGGTATGGCCGAGATTTAAGAGCCTGCGCTTTCCCGTATCAAATTCGTCTTCATTTACCACGTCTCTTTTTATCTCTATGCATCTTGAGACCACATATTCCCTGTTGAACTCAAGGCCCTTATCCATGAGATGCTCAAAAAGCCTCGGATCCGCCAGTACTCCGTACTTTATGACCTCCGCCGAGCCGTCTTTAAATGTTTCCTCAGGCAGACTGTCAAGGACGTCAAGATCGCAGATCACGAGCCGCGGCTGATGGAAGGCTCCGGCAAGATTTTTTCCGGCCCTTAAGTCCACAGCCGTCTTTCCTCCGACGGAGGAATCCACGCATGCAAGAAGCGTCGTCGGTATCTGTATGAAATCCACGCCCCGTAACATCACTGCCGCCGCAAATCCCGCAAGATCCCCGACCACGCCGCCGCCAAGGGCAGCTATCAGATCGCTTCTGGTAAATTCATTTTCAGCTAAAAATTCTAATACGGATATGAGATTATCGGTGTTTTTGCTTTCCTCTCCGTTTGGAAGCACCAGTTTAAGCGTTTCAAAGCCGGCTGATCTCAAGCTTTCCGTTACTTTTTCCCCGTACAGCTCCCAGACCTTATCGTCAGAGATCACCGCCGCCTTTACAGCGTCCTTCCTGGCCGCGTTTTTTTCTCTTATGAGTTTCCCGCAGTCTTCTATAAGCCCGTTTCCAATAAGGACGTCATAGGGACGCCCCGTGTCCACATGTATGGTCTTCAATTATTTATCCTCCGCTTCAGCCGTCCAAAGCTATCTTCTTTTTGCTTCCCTCATCCAGGATGCGCACGAGCCTTTCTTCGTCGTCATTTATTATAGCATCCTTATATTCGTTAAGGAAACCGACCATCCAGTCTATCTCCTTTATGACGTTTTCCCGATTGTCCATAAAGAGCTCTGCCCACATCCTCGGATTGAGCCTCGCTACCCTCGTAAGGTCCTTATAGCTGCCTGCCGAAAATCCCTTATGGCTCCCTGCAGTAGGGCTCTTGATATAGGCGTTTGAAACTATGTGCGCCATCTGGGAGGTAAATGCTATCATCCTGTCATGCTCCTCAGCGGTGGTTACGGAGAGCCTGCCGAAGCCCGCCGGCTCCAGAAGCTTTTTGATGTTGTCAAGAAACTCTATGTCATCGTATACCGGCGGCACCAGCACCATCGGAGCTCCCTTAAACATTGTCGCCTTTGAATGCTTAAAGCCCGCATACTGCGTTCCGGCCATTGGGTGCCCTCCCACATAGGTAAATCCGTACTTTTCCGCAAGCTCAAAGCCTATTTTACAGATATTTTCCTTTACGCCGAGGCAGTCTATCACCACCGTGTGCTTATCGATGACCGGAGCCTTCGCCTTAAACCACTCCTCCGCCGCATGTATATAGGTTGTTATAAGCAGAAGGTCGCAGTCCTTAATATTCTCATCATTAAGCTCCGCGTCCACGGCTCCCTCAAGGATGGTAAATCCGAGGATGGTCTTATCCGTATCCGCCCCCAGTATCCTGTGGCCGGCCTCCTTGTACGCCTTTGCGAAGGAACCGCCTATAAGTCCCAGTCCGACTATTCCAACATTCATCCTATCACCTCACGGATCTTCCTTACCTTATCAGACATTTTCTCAAACTGCTCCGGAGTTATGGAGGATGCTCCGTCGCTTAAGGCATTTATAGGATCGTTATGCACCTCCGTCATTATGCCGTCTGCTCCGCAGGCCGCAGCCGCCATGGCCATAGGCTCCACATATCTTGAGTATCCCGTGCTCCTGCTGACGTCCACTATGACCGGCAGATGGGAAAGCTCGTGCAGCACCGGCACAGCCGAAAGATCAAGGGTGTTTTTCGTATATGTCTCAAAGGTCCTTATGCCCCTCTCGCAGAGTATGACCTTTTCATTGCCTCCCGCCATCACATGCTCGGCGCTCATAAGAAGCTCCTTTAAGGTATTGGCAAGGCCCCTCTTTATCAGCACCGGCTTGCGGGTCTTTCCAAGCTCCAAAAGCAGTTCCGTATTCTGCATGTTTCTTGCCCCGACCTGTATGATGTCCACATCCTCAAACAGAGCTATATCGTTTATGCTCATTATCTCGGATATGATAGGAAGCCCGGTCTGTCTTTTTGCCTCCGCCAGCATTTCTATGCCCTCTCCCTTAAGGCCCTGGAAGTCATAAGGCGAGCTGCTGAGCCTGAAGGCGCTGCCCCTGAGTATGGAAGCCCCGGCGGCCTTTACCTTCTTGGCAATATCCACTATCTGATCCTGAGACTCTATCGAGCTTGGCCCGGCTATGAGCGTCAGGCTTCCGTCGCCGATGCTTACTCCGCCAACATTTATAACAGTATTTTCAGGATGGAACTTCCTGTTGGCCTTTTTAAACGGCTCTGAAATTATCTTGACGCCGCTCACTATGCTTAGGCTCTGCAAAAGCTCCACGTCTATCCTGCTGGTATTCCCGACAAGGCCTAAAACCGTATAATCCTTTCCCTCGGAGATATGTACGTCCACATTCTGGCCCTTGAGCCAGTCTATAAGATGGTTTCTCTGTTCAATGGTGGTGTTGGGTTTTAAAACTGCGATCATCTTTCCTCTCCTTACGGTATTTTCCTCTAAGCTTAAAATAATAAAAGCTGCACATGACTTTGTGCAGCTGATACATCTACTTATAATATAAACGCCTGATATTTACGGTCCGCACAAAAATCTATTACCTCAGCCCTCGCAAAAGTAATAGTAGTAAAACGCAAAACCGTATGCAGATCTTATTTCAGATAAGTTCATACACGACTCCATCTTTAGTGGTTTAAAGCGTTGCCTTGATGATAAACATTTTGACATATTTTGTCAAGTCATAATATACTGCTCCGCTTTGCCAGAGGCAATTATTTCCTAAAAATGAGGACATGATAAGGCTGTATTTTGTGCAGTTATTACTTTTTGTTAAGATGTTCGTAAAAGATTCGTTATAATTGTTGATTTTTCATCAATGTTGATTTATAACTCGATATTAAGAAAAATTAATTTTCTATTCAATAGGCAGAATAATCATGGAGGTACAGTATGATTAGCTTTTTTATCTGTCTTGCGATACTTATCGTAGGTTATTTCACCTACGGCAAGATCGTTGATGACACCTTCGGGCCTGACGACCGTGAGACCCCTGCAGTTGCCATCAATGACGGAGTCGATTTCGTTGTAATGCCTCAGTGGAAGCTGTTCTTAGTCCAGCTCCTTAACATCGCCGGACTCGGACCTATCTTCGGTGCCCTTCAGGGCGCTCTCTGGGGACCGATAGTATTCCTCTGGATCACCTTCGGTACAGTATTTGCCGGAGCAGTGCATGACTATTTCTCAGGAATGCTTTCAGAGAGGAATAACGGTGCATCCATCTCAGAGGTTACCGGTAAGTATCTCGGACCTGTCATGAAGAACGTAATGAGAGTATTCTCAGTTATCCTTCTTGTCATGGTAGGTACTGTTTTCGCTGTAGGACCTGCAGGACTTATAGTTACCCTTATTACCAATAAGGGCGTGACCGGTCCTTTCGCGACCACCACGGTATGGCTTGCAATAGTACTTATCTACTATTTCATAGCTACTTTCCTTTCCATTGATAAGATCATCGGTAAGATATATCCTGTATTCGGTGTCTGCCTTATACTCATGGCTATCGGCGTAGCATTCGGAACCATGGTAAATCCGGATTACTACACACCTGAGATCTGGACCAACTTCTACAACATGCACCCGGCTGGAACTCCTGTATGGAGCTTCATGTTCATCACCGTTGCCTGCGGAGCCATCTCCGGCTTCCACTCAACACAGTCTCCTCTTATGGCGCGCTGCCTTAAGTCAGAGAGACAGGGACATTTCGTATTCTACGGAGCCATGGTGGCAGAGGGTATCATCGCTCTTATCTGGGCTGCAGCAGGATGCTCCATCTACGCTGTAACTGACGGACTCAACACCGGCCTTAACGAGGCCCTTGCAATGGGACAGTCAGCAGCCATCTACGATGTTTCCCTTAAGACCATGGGATCAGTCGGCGTTATCCTTGCCATGATCGGCGTTGTTGTATGCCCTATCACATCAGGAGATACAGCATTCCGTTCAGCAAGACTTACCCTTGCAGACTGGCTCAAGATCGATCAGGAGTCCTATGCCGGAAGGCTCAAGCTCTGCATCCCTGTTCTTGGTATCGGCGCTATCCTTGGATTCGGAAACACTCTCGGATTTATCGATTATCAGGTAATCTGGAGATACTTCTCCTGGTCCAACCAGACCCTTGCAATGCTCGTGCTCTGGACAGGCGCTATGTATCTTGCAATGGAGAAGAAGAACTTCTGGATCTGCGCAGTTCCTGCAACATTCATGAGTGCGGTTTCAATAACCTACTTCTGCATGGCAGGCGAGTGCTTAGGTATGATATCGTTCTTCAAGAACAATACAGCAGTGGCTTATCCAGCCGGCATAATCGTAGCCCTCGCATTCCTTGCGCTTTTCCTTTCAAAGTCCAAGAAATACCGCACGGCTTAATTAAAACTCAATCTAAATAAACTGCCGCGGGCGCCACGTGTACGTATTACCTGTTCTGCCTATAAAGATACGTACCTAAGGCCGGCTGTATCCCGGGCCCAGCTTAAGGGCCCGGCGGTATTTCCGGCCGTGGCGCCCGCATTTTAACTCTCAGAGGTATGACATGATATTTTCTCCAAAACAGCTTGGAAACACTAAGATAGCTCCGGAAGCGGCAAAGGCCGACAGGAAGTCCTGCTTAAGGTTCGGTCCCTGCGGCATAGGCCAAAAAGCCCTTTATCTCAACAGCTTTTTTATAGACCGTGCGTTTTATGCGGCCATACCTGACGTGCGAAGGGTATTCAAACGAGTCGCCATGAGCAAGAACGGCTTTACCGGAAAGGGGATGTTCGGTTCCATGCCTTACCTTGTGGTGCTTCTATCCGACGGCACCGAAAAACAGTGTAATTTCAAATTCGAGGCCGACGTGGACGCCTTTATAGATAAATTCCACGAGCTGCATCCTTCCATACCGATACACAGCGCCGCCGCCGAAAAAAGGCTCGCTGAGGAAAGGGCAAAGGAGGAGGCCCGCTATATCAAGGATCTGAGCCCGGAGGCTTCAGCTGCCGTAAATGAATTAAGGAAAGCGTCTGACTACCTTAATAAAAAACCGGATATATACCGGGAGCTTTCCCGCGCAGCAAAGCAAAAGCGCGTTATTGACAACATCAAACCCGGCTATAAGGTATTTGCCGGAGTTATAGTATTTTTCGCCACACTGGCCCTTATATACGGAATATACGCCGTACTTAACGGCAAGGGGGCCGCAATGTATTTCCTGCTGTTCGGAGGCGCCTTCATTTTCTACGCCATGAGCATGCAGGTACTTCCTACAAAAAGGAATAACTCCAAGGCTGCGGCAAGGGAGCTGAATGCTGCCATAATGGCATCAAAGGAATATATAAGCAGATATGAAGACACCTTCCCCGTACCTTACCAGTACGCCCACCCTTCCGCCTTAAAAAGGATGGAGCGCGTGATCCGCGAAGGCAGGGCCGTAAACATCGTGGAAGCTTATGATATAATGAAAAAGGACCTTAAGGCTATCAATAACACCGTGACCGTATCCCAGACGGAATACGATGAGATCACGGCGATAAAGCCTATATTTTTAGTACTTAACTACGCGGACGACTACGGCAGGGCCTGAGTTCCTCTGCCGGTTCTGGTTAAGGCTCCTCTGCATAACTGCATAACCCGCACAACACTGTACACTGCCGTACAATCCGCGCAACACACCACAACTGTACAAGCTTAAAGGATGTTCGATATGACAGACATACTTGAATATTTAAAAAATGAAGGGATAGACGCCTCCCTAATCAAAGGCGTAGAGAATTTCCGTTCAAAGCACGCTGTAACAGACAGCCTTGCAGGACGCATACCTCAGCCTGAATACCTTTACTACGGCAAGGATACCTGGGAAAAGGCCATAGCAGCCATCCTCGCAGGTAAGAACCTGCTGCTTGCAGGTCCAAAGGCCACCGGTAAAAATGTTCTCTCCGATAACCTCGGAGCCCTCTTCATGCGGCCGGTATGGAATGTTTCCTTCCATATCAACATGGATGCTTCCTTCCTTATAGGAACGGACACCTATGACGGCAATAAGGTCACCTTCAGGCCGGGTCCGATAACCCTCGCCGCAGAGAACGGAGGCTTCGGCGTCTTAGATGAGATAAATATGGCCAAAAACGAAGCCCTTGCAGTGCTTCATTCGGCCCTTGATTACCGGCACATGATAGATGTTCCGGGCTACGATAAGATAGATATCGATCCGGCCTGCCGCTTCATCGCCACGATGAATTACGGCTATGCCGGCACGAGGGACTTGAACGAGGCTTTAAGCTCAAGATTTGTCATCATCAGCATGGACCCGATCGCTGAGGATGATCTGATAAGACTTATCACCCACAGGTTCCCGGATATCAATAAGACCTTCGCAGAGCAGTTTGCAAAGCTCTTTACCGAGATCGATAAGAAGGCCATGAACGCCGAGATATCTGAACGTGCCCTTGACCTGAGGGGCCTTTTAGACGCCATAGGACTCATACATATGGGCATAAAGGCCGGCACCGCCCTTGAGATGTGCATAGTAAACAAGACCTTTGACGAATACGAAAGAAGACTCATACGGGATGTTATAAACGCCCGCATACCTGCAGAGCTCGACAGCGCCTCAGTCTTTGGATAAAATGCAATTTGGATAAATATAATGATAAAAAGACATTATCCTCCGGATTCCAAAAGATCCCTTAACATCATATGGAACGCCGCGGGAAACTATGATTTCGATCCGCCGTTTTTGGCGTTTCACTCAAACGGACAGCCCGATCTGTATTTTGACATGGTCATAGGCCTTGCGGAAAAATGGCTCGATATGGATATGCTCACGGCCTTTTTTGACAGCTTTTCCTATTCCCGGGACTATGCCGAATATGACGAGTTCATCTGGCTTGCCATCGAATCAGCGGTCTATGCCAAAGAGCTTCCTGAAAGGCCTGCCCTTAAGTTCCTAAGGCTCTCCCATGCCGAGGAATTTTTCAAGGTGCAGCAGACTCTTTCAAAGCAGCAGATGGAGCTCATGAGCATGCCTGTCTATACCCAGCTTGAAGCCCGCTGGGCCGCTGTAAGCGGCAGGAGGCTTCCGGTCATGACCGCAAAACAGAAGGCAATGTATGAAGCCCTTGCCCTCGACGGCACCGTAGGTACTGAGGAGCTTATACTTAAAATGCAGTCATTTTTAGGCACATTTTTCGGCTTCACCTTTGATGAAAATGATTACCGTAAGAAGTCTCCCCGCGGACTTTGGCTGAAAAAGCTCTGGGGCCGCAAGCAGGGCCAGCTTAAGAATCAGGACAAGCTCATCGTCCGCACCGGAACCGGTACCGGAGACGCCAAAAACGCAGTGCATCTGAATCAAGAATCAGGCTTCAGACAGGATAATAAGGACGCCGAGGCCGTAAAGGCCTATATAGAGGGCTGCTTTGGCCCGTCGATATTCAGTGACGGCGAGCTTAAGGATATTGAAAATGACCTTTGCCGCGGAAACGACCTCGGGCTTAAGCTGTGGTTTTCCAGAGCAGCTTCAGATAAGGATAAAAACATTTCTGCAGCAAAAGCTCCTGTTGATGGCAGCTCCGGTACGGGGAATGCGGGCTCAGGCCATACTGGAACTAACACTAACACTGATACTAACACTGACGCCTTTATTGGCAGCAGCTCCGGCATTGGCACTGATACCTCGAAAAGATCCGTGGATCCCGGTATTTCAAAAGAGGTCCGCATAGTTAGAACCAGCGCGGCTGCCCAGCGCGACAGGAACCTTGAGTATCTTAAGACTCATTCCCTGCAGGTAAGGGAGAATATCAAGAAGCTCTCCGCTGAGATCGAGGTGCTTATATCCACATTTTTAAAGCATCTGCCGGAAAAGGCCGTCAGCGGAAGGCTGTACACCCCTGCTGCATACAGGCTGCCCCTTTTTAATGACAGCAGGATATTTCTGCGTGAGGGAGACGAGGCGGAAAACTGCCTCATGGCAGACATACTGCTGGACGCCTCCCAGTCGCGTATGAACTCCCAGGAGCTTATATCCTCGGAGGCATACATAATAGCTGAAAGCATGGAAAAAGCCGGCATCCCGGTCCGTGTACTTTCCTTCAGGAGCCTCAGAGGATACACCGTCCTTGAGGAACTTAAATCCTATAAGGATAAACGGTCCACCGGCGTAACAGGCTACTATGCCGCCGGCTGGAACCGCGATGCCCTTGCCATCAAGGCGGCAGGTCATCTTATAAAGGAAGATCTGAAAAAGGACGCTGTAAAGCAGCATATGCTGCTCATCCTTACGGATGCAAGCCCTAATGATTCCACTCCTCTCGCTCCGGAGGCCGGAAAAACCAGAGGCAGAAATTATGAGGGTCTCGCTCCCGTGGAGGACGCCCGCAGGGCAGTGAACGCCTTAAGGGCTGACGGCATTTACACCGCCGCGATATTCCACGGAGCCTCAAGCCACCTTGAAAACCTGTACCAGATCTACGGTAAGGAGTATGTAAGAATAAGGAGCCTTGCCCAACTGGCCCCTGGAGTCATAAGCCTGCTGCAGATGCTGCTTACTGAAACTGAGGCTAAGTAACTCACGCTTTTTCGCTGCACATGATCACGCTTACGGCGGTCTCCGTACGCCTTAGGTTTAATGCCCATGTTCACGACAGATCCTGAATACTTAGAATTCACCCTCTCCTGGCATACTTAAGGTTTCCTTCTTTTAAAGCCTGCGGGGCCTTGATTTTCGGGCTTCCTCAGTTTGAAAAGTATAATATAATACCATGCAGGCTCGGAAGTATGCTGGCATTGCCTCATTATCACAGCGGCTCTTAATGACAATGTACTGACGGTATGCGGACATTTATAAAATTACTTTTAACAACATTTTCTACATTAATAAACTTCTAAGCATTTTTAGTTGCTTATTATTCAAATATTTATTTGCAGATTATCTTGGAGGAAAGTATATCATGAGTAAGTATTCAGATAAGGCCATAGCCTTAAGGAACGATCCAAACGTACATTATAACTGCGCTCAGTCCGTCGTAATAACCTTTGCCGAGGACGCCGGGCTCACTGATGAGCAGGCATTTAACGTAGCGGCCAATTTCGGCTCCGGCATGAAAATGGCAAGCGTATGCGGAGCCATGACCGGCGGCCTCATGGTCCTTGGACTCTTCGGACTCAACAGCCCGGACATCATGAACGCCTACTACGGAGCCCTCAAGAAAAACCACAGCTCATTTATGTGCGCCGACCTCTTAAGGATCAACAAGGAAGCCGGCGGAGAGAAAAAGCCGCACTGCGACCGCATGGTATACGAGTGCGTGGAGCTTGTCGAGAGCATCTTAAGGGAAAAGATGATCATAACTGACTGATGATCTAAAAAAAGGCCCGCTTCAGCTATTATTCATCACAACAGCTGAGGCGGGTCTTTGAATGACCGCTTTTTTAGATATTTTTCTAAATAGAACCGTGCAAAATTAGTGACCTTACCGCTTTTCAGACGATTCTCCATATATAACCGTACGAATTAAGCATCATGTACGGACTGAATTTACAGATCCTTTAATACAGGTGTATTTCATTTAATAAAATACACCTCTGAAAACAGTTTTCAATATATAACCGTACTGTTCAAAATAAACTGAACCCTAAGTAGTGGACACGAAGAAAAAATATTTTAACCGCATTATCAGAACAAACCCATACAGTGGAC
>CALWLS010000015.1 GCA_944381575.1 uncultured Lachnospiraceae bacterium
AAAGGCTCTCCCTTAAGCTCCTTTACACAGTCAACCACTGTCCTTGTGATGAGCTGGACATTTGATAAGCCCCTGCTGCCTGCGGTGATGCAGATCCTCATGCCCGGCTTAATCGTCCCTGCGAACTCAGGCTTTGCGAAGTTCTCCTTTATGATCTTTACGATCTCCGCTTCGCTAAGCTCATTATGAGGGAAGTTCTGTCTTACCCTTACGAACTTCGGTATCTTCTGGCCTGCTATGAGTCTTGTTGATGTAGACATGGTATCTTTTTTAGCTCCTCTTTATATGGGACACCGTGAAACCAAGAAAGGAAGGACGGAAAACACGATGTCCCATGTTTTATATGACAACCGCAAAAGGCTTATGCCTTAAGCGATGGTCTCTCTCTTGACCTCAGCCTCCCTGATCGCAACAATCTCGGATACCTTATATCTCTTTGCATCCTTCATTCCAGGGATGATCTCCTCTGCATGTGCGATCATCTCTTCCCTTGTGTAAGGCTTAACAGGCTTTGAAAGCAGCTCCCTGGTAATGCCGATGCTCTCCAACTCGATCCATGCCCTGTCTGAGATGTGATCCAGATCTATAGGCGTTCCATAGTAGTATGCGGTCATAAGGAGGGCCGGTGATGAGCCAAGGTGTCTTCCGACGATAAGCCCTGTATCAAGAGCGTCAAGCATATACTTCATGAATATTTCCTTAGGAGCAGCGATTGCAGGATAATCTGACTTAACTGTCTTAGCGAATACTCCTGAGTTATGGGCTGACATTCCAGGCTTATATCTTCCAGGATTTGTTCCTCCGAAGATACGTCCCCATCTCTCTGATACTATCATACCGATACCTACTGATATCTCAGGTCCGGCAACCTTAACGATGACCTCGCCGTCATGCATGATCTCATTTGCTGCTGACATGAAGATAAGGATCTCAGTCATGTTGACCATATCAAAAGCTTCGGAGCCGCAGTTATTGTTTGAGATGCGTCCCGTGAGTGTCATGTTCTCATTATGGTCGGCTCTCTCAGTTCCTCTATCCTTATTATTAGGCCCCTTATGGAGCTCTCTTCCCTTGAACTGAGGAAGATGCCACTGTCTCATGTGGGGCTCATCCTCATAGATCCCCTCATACTCAGGGATAGCGCTGATCGGTAAAAATCCATATGTTTTATTGATCATTCCATGGTCAACGGATGCGATGGCAGTAACTGCTATCGGGTTCATGATACCGTCTGATGTAACCGATACCGCTTCAGTATCCACGATATCAACTGCCGCTGCTGAATCCTTGAATTCCTCAGCTATGACCTTTACAGCCTCATAGTCTGTAAGGGCTGCATTTGCGATATCCTTCTTATCAATGAATACCCAGTTTAAAGGCATTGCTCCGTCTATGCCGCCAACCGGAAGCACACGATATTTTAACTTCATTTTATTTTCCTCCTATCGTTCATCCTCAGAACTGTGTCTGCTTAGGACCTGCACTGCGGCGGTCTACGACCTCTTCTACATCAATAATATGATGCTCGACCGTAGGGATGCTGCATGCCAGATCTTCCAATATGGCTTTTTTGCACTTGCCGTCAGCAGTATATCCCTTTGTGATGATCGTGTAGATGATCTCAGGATTAAAAGGGACAGCCTCTACCACAACCTCTGTGATCTCAGGATCCTCTGTGACCTCAACGATCTCCTCCTCTATACGACCAACCCTTAATGAAGCAAGCTTCGCTGTCTGAATGTTCTCAAGACCCTTTATGGAAACCTTTGTCTCCGGGCGAAGCTTTTTACCAGCAGCCTGTACTTTTGCTAAAAAATCAGGCAGCTTTGTGTGCATGCATTTCATAGATTTACTCCTCCTTCTATGTATTTATGCATTTTTTTATTTAATACCTCCCGTATGCGGAAGTGTATTATCCGATATTAAATATTCAGGACCTGAAAATTTGTCCTCTCTTATAAATTTCATAAGGCTTTCTTATGGCCTTCGCCATATCTACTCCGGGATCATCTTTTAATAAAAGGAAATCTGCCTGTTTTCCTGTTTCTACAGAGCCAAGTATATTATCAAGACCGATAGCCTTAGCTGCCCTGTTAGTGGACGCTATTATCAGCTCCTTAGCGGAAGCTCCGTTTCTCTGCATTTCGTATATATTTTCATAGTAACCGTCCTTGAAGTTGGAAAAGCCCCATCCTGCGTCAGTGCCGACAACATATGGAACATGCCTTTCCACTTGGAAATTAAAGCTTTCGAAGGTCAGGTCCTGATATCTTTTATAGATCTCATACTGTTCTTTTTCCCACGACCCGGCAGTACCATTTTTAACCTTTTCCTCATACATATTGACCGTGCCATTCACACAGTTAAGCGTATGATCCACGAAGATACCCTTTTCACGTATCTTTTCTATAACTTCCTCATCAAGGAAATTTATTGTGGAATGAGCATCGCACATAACCGTATGCTCTATCATGTCCACATCCAAATCAGCCAATTTTTTAGTAACTTCATATATGACTGAATGCATGGTTATCTTCATGCCTCTTAAATGGGCTTCGTCTATAGCCGCCTGAAGTTCCTCATCAGAAAATGTAGGAGTTTTTGTAACTCCAATAGTTCCTCCATAAGCTGCCATAAGCTTTACAAAGCCTGCTCCAGCCTTTTGCTGGCTCCTTATCTTCTTTCTTATCTCCTCCGGTCCGTCGGCCTCTCCTCCCATATACCAGCAGTGCCCGCCGGTGCATGTAAGCGGTGCGCCGGACGACAGGATATCCGGTCCGTTGACCGACTGTCTTTCAAAAGTATTTTTTACTGTAACTGCACAGTTATACGCGCCTCCGCAGTCTCTAAGGGTTGTCACTCCCGCGGCGAGGGCAGTCATGGCATTCCTGTATGCCATGACTGCTACCTCTCCCTGTGACCAGTCTCTCATGATATATTCACCCTTTGTGCCGTCTCCAGGCAGCATAAGGTGTACATGGCAATCTACAAGCCCGGGCATCATGTAAAGGTCTGATTTATCCTCTATATTGATCTGATCCCCGCCTGTAATCCCCGTTTTGTCTGACATAATGATATCGGTGAAACCTGTTTCATCGAAAAGGACTGTCACATCCTCAAGCGGCTCCATATGTATGCCGTCATACAGCTTTTTTACTTTTATCCCCCTGATCATTATGTTTTCTCCTTTTATTTCAGACTGGCTTTGGATTTTTAATAATAAAGGGTGCAGGCAACCTTATGCGTAGGCGTTATCTGTATTTCCCTTATCTTTTCATTCATACACTCAGGTTTTGCGTATGGGCACCTCGGTGCAAATCTGCATCCCGGAGCAGGCTCGATAGGGCTCTTCAGCTCTCCGCTTATGGTCTCTATGTTTTTCTTGGCTCCAAGCTGAGGTATAGGTATGGCGTTCAACAAAGCTTTCGTATAAGGATGAAGAGGATTTTCATAAAGTTCATCAGTTTCTGCATACTCTATACATTCGCCAAGATACATGACCATGATCCTGTGGCTTATATGCTTTACTACACTAAGGTCATGAGTAATAAACATATATGCTAACTGATGCTGATCCTGCAGATCCATGAGCAGATTGAGTATCTGCGCCTGTATTGATACGTCCAGTGCTGATACCGGCTCATCACAGACAACGAATTTAGGATCGAGAGCAAGAGCTCTTGCCACGCCTATCCTCTGTCTTCTTCCTCCATCCAGCTCATGCGGATATGAGTAGTAAAACCTTGGCGCCAGTCCAACGGTATCCATCAGCTGCTTTACGCGCTCTTCAAGTTCTTTCTTTCCGGAAACAGTCTTGCAGACTATCATAGGCTCAGCGATCAGCTGCGCCACTGACATACGCGGGTTGATGGATGAATAAGGATCCTGAAATATCATCTGCGCTTCCTTGCAGAATTCTTTCATCTCCTTTTTGTTGAAGGTATTAATATCCTTCCCTTCAAACATGACGCTGCCCTCTGTTGCGTCTATGAGCCTTATCATCGTTCTTCCCAACGTGGATTTTCCGCATCCGGACTCACCGACTACTCCAAGAGTTTTTCCCGCAGGTATGGTAAGGTTGATATCATCTACTGCATGCAGCATTCCTCTCGGGGTCTTGAAATATTTTTTCAGCCCTTTGGTATAGATAAGATCGCTCATGCCTCAACCTCCTTATTCATATTGAACAAATGACATTTGATCATATGCTCTCCCTCAAATACTTTCGGCGGTTCCGTTGTTCTGCATATATCCATGCATTTCGGACATCTCGGACTGAATGCACAACCCTTAGGAAGATCCGCCGGATCAGGCATAAGTCCTTCTATAGGGCTCAGTCTCTTGGTCTTTACTTTCAGGTTAGGTATTGATCCGAATAAGCCGACTGTATAAGGATGATGATTTTCTCCCCCAAATATCGTCTCTATAGGGCCGCCCTCTATCACCGTACCAGCATACATGACAGCCACGCTGTCACATGTCTCCGCAACTATGCCAAGATCATGTGTAACAAGAACTACTGCTGTTTTCAGCTTGTCCTTAAGCTCATTTATAAGCTTAAGCACCTGTGCCTGAATGGTAACGTCAAGTGCCGTCGTAGGTTCGTCGGCAAGCAGAAGTTTAGGGTCGCAGGCAAGCGCCATGGCTATGACCACTCTTTGCTTCATTCCGCCTGAGAACTGATGCGGATAGTCATTTTTTCTTTCCGGAGTTATACCTACAAGGGCAAGCATCTCCTCCACTCGTTTTTCTATTTCCTGCTCTGTCTTATATTCGGTACTGTGGTATTTTAATGCCTCGGCGATCTGATAGCCGACCGTATATACCGGATTAAGGCTGGACATGGGATCCTGGAATATCATGGCTATCTCCTGCCCGCGGATATCCCTCATCTCTTCCTCGGATATACCCAGAATATCTTTTCCGTTAAACCTTATGGATCCGCCTGTGACCTCACCTATCTTATCCGGAAGCAGACGCAGTATGCTTAAACATGTAGTTGTTTTTCCTGCACCGGTCTCTCCTACAAGTCCCAGTGTCTGTCCTTTGTCAAGGCTTAAGGTAAGGTCATTGACGGCATACACGTCATCCTCATCTGTGTGATAGACTACATGCAGGTCTTTTATTTCAAGTAACTTTTCATTTGCCATATTTTTACCTCTTAAGCCATTAGTTCTTCATCTTAGGATCCAGTGCGTCACGGAGTCCGTCGCCGATAAGTGTAAGAGACATAACCGTAAGCACAATGGATATACCAGGTGCATATACAAGGTATGGATAGTTGATCATCTGAGTCTTGGCTTCAGAAAGCATCGCGCCCCATTCAGGGTTAGGCGGCTGTATTCCAAGTCCGATAAAGCTCATGGATGCAACAGAGATTATGCTTCGTGCAACCGAAAGTGTGCCTTCAACTATGATCGGGCCTATGGCATTTGGAAGTATATGCCTTATGATTATTCTGGCGTTGCTTGTACCGCAGCTTCTTGCCGCTTCTATAAACTCCTGGTTTTTAAGCGTCAATACCGAAGACCTTACTATTCGTGACATCTTAGGCATTGTTGATATACCGAGGGCCAGCATAAGGTTAGGAATGCTGTTTCCGAAAGCCGATACCAGTGCTATTGCCAGCAGAGTTCCCGGAATTGCAAGGAACATATCGCATATACGCATTATCACGTTGTCCAACATTCCACCAAAATATCCCGATATAGAACCAAGTATCGCGCCGCCGCCAAGAGAAACTACTACGACTCCGATTCCGACTGACATGGACACTCTTGCGCCCCAGAGTACTCGCTTAAAAATATCTCTTCCAAACTGATCGGTTCCGAATATATGCTCTGCGCTCGGTCCCTGGAAACGATCCATTATGTTCTGCTGGATTACGTCCCTTTCAAAATTAAGATAAAGCGGCGCTGTTGCAGCAACCAGCACAAGCAGGCCAAATATGATAAGTCCGGCAAATGCCATCTTGTTTTTTCTGAACCTGAACCAGATCTGCGCTATCTGTCCTCTGCGCTTTACCTCATGTGTCTCCTCATTTGGACTTACTGCAATATTCTTTGACTTTGCCATCATGCCTTCACCGCCTTCTTTGTTACATACTGAGCACGGATACGCGGATCGATATAAGCGTAGATGATATCAGTCGCAAGATTTATAAGACTTGATAAGAACGCTATAAACATAATGCATCCGATAACTACAGGCGTATCTTTCATACGTATCGACTGGATCATAAGTGAGCCTATACCCGGTATTCCGAATACCTGCTCAATAATGATGGTTCCGCCAAGCTGCCATCCCATGTTTACTCCGACAAGAGTAACGATAGGCATAAGCGCATTTTTTAATGTGTGTCCAAATATAACCTTCTTTTCAGGTACACCCTTTGCCCTTGCGGTACGCACATAGTCCATACGTATCGTTTCAAGCATTGAGGATCTTGTCATTCTTATGGTATTTGCAAGATAATTTGCTGCCGCAGTAAAACCTGGAAGGATAAAGCATTCCCATGAAGATGCACCGGAGATCGGAAGGACCTTCAAGTTGACAGCAAATATGATTATCAACATCATGCCCAGCCAGAAATCAGGCATTGACGTAAGGAATAATGTAACGGCCGTGATCACATTATCAGCGATCGAATACTGTCTTACGGCGGAGAGTATTCCAAAGAGAACTCCCAAAACAGAGGAAATTATTATCGCCGTAAGTGCAAGCCTTAATGTATAGTGGAAACGTGTAAATACTTCGGTAAATACCGGGTTTCTTGTCCTGTAGGATATTCCAAAATCCCCATGCAGGATAATGTTACCTATATAGTCAAAATACCTTTCAAAAAAGCCTCCGTTTAAGCCCAGCTGCTCCCTCAGCGCTTCCACGGCTTCCTCGCTGGCACTGTCTCCAAGCAGGAGTCTCGCCGCATCTCCCGGTGTAAAATACATTATCGTAAACAGGATGAACGATATTCCGAGCAGTACGGGGATCAGCATAATGAGCCTTTTTATTATCATTCTGTACATATACGTCTTCCCTTTTCTCAAACAAAGGGGCAGATAGCCGATAAACTTCTGCCCCTTAATGCAATTACAAGATCAGTATCGCTTTAAGCACGATCCTTTATGCTTCTACCCAGTAGTAGAACGCCGGATTATAGTATCCTGCAGGTATAGGAGTAACGCCCTCTATATCCTTATTGATAACTACTGCGTTATATGTAGTGAGTACCATCAGATACCATACATTTTCCTTATTCATCTCAGCGAGCTCTGCATAAAGATCAAGACGCTCCTGATCATCAAGAGATGTACGTGCCTTTAAGAGAAGTTCGTCAACTTCAGGATCATTAACGCCGCCGAAGTTCATCATAGGCTGTCCGATACACTCACTGTGGAACTTACCCCACATAACAGGGTCTGCATCAGGGAAGTCTCCCCATGTTATGTAGTAGCACATCTCATAATCAAGCTGTTCCTGTGTCTCCTCAAGGAACGGTGCACGCTCCATGATCTGAAGGTCGCATCTGATGCCTACCTGACGGAGCTGCTCAACGATGACCTGTGCAGGAAGTGAATACCAGGAATCAGAAGCAACCTTGAACTCTATATCGATTCCGTCAGGATAACCTGCCTCTATCATCTTTTCCTTTGCCTTTTCAGGATCATAAGGATAAGGCTCAAAGCCTTCTACATATCCGAAATATCCAGGAGTTATAGGTCCAGGGGTAACGCTTCCTACCCCGTTCATTCCTCCAAGAAGTATCTCTTCACGATTAATTGCATATGCAACTGCCTCTCTAAGTGCAAGGTTGTCAGCAAACGGTCCTTCCTGAAGGTTCATGCAAATGATATATGTACCTGCTGAGTATGCATCCACCAGCTCAAGGTTCTCATTTGCAGCAAGACGGTCTCTGTCGGCGTTATTCATACCAATAAAGAAATCGATCTCACCGTTTTCAACCATAAGAGCTCCCGATGTTTCATCAGAGCAAACCCTGATCTCTACATCCTTTATGGCAGGTGCTCCTCTGTGCCAGTCGTCATAAGCCTTAAGAACCATCCTGTCTCCGGTGGTCCAGCTCTCAAGTGTATAAGCTCCAGTACCATTTTCTACCATTCCAAAGTTAGTGCCGTCCGCCTCGCACTGCTCATAGAATGCTTTACTTATAATTGAGTATCCAGGTGTAGCAAGTATCTGCAGTACCGGCTTATACGGATAGGAAAGGGTTATCTTAATATTGTTGTCTCCTACATCCTCCCATGACTTAAGTACGCTGGCTGAACTTGCATTAAGTCCCTGCGATACTGCATAGTCAAGTGAGAACAGAACATCTTCTACGGTAAGAGGAGTCCCGTCATGGAACTTGATATCGTCCCTGATATGCATCGTGAGCTCAGTACCGTCCTCAGAGAATTCCCATGTATCTGATATTGAAGGAACTATAACGGACTGATCCTCAGGAGCCTTTCCTACAAGGCCGTCATGGAACATGGCTACTACCATCTGTGCGTTGGTCTTGGAATCTGCGCCTGGATTTATATTGTTAGGCTCCGCAGTATATCCCATTATAATACTGTCCTTAGCAGACTCCTTGGCTGCACCGGAATCCACCGCCGTGCCGTCAGATGTATCAGCCGCTGCAGCAGTTTCCTGAGTCAGTATCTCATTTGCCGTGGTCTCTGTTTCAGCAGTTCCGCCTGAACCCGCCTGAGTCTCTGACGTTCCTCCGCCTCCGCCGCAGGCAGCAAGGCCGAGCACCATTACCGCCGCAAGGGCAGAAGCTACAAACTTCTTGAATTTTTTCATCTGTCCCTCCTTATCTTTCTGATGACCTTCTTGTTATAACCTTGTTGTTATCTTTTGTGCAGGTCACCCAAATATTGTGCCTTTATTGTATCCTCAACCCCCCCCCTGTCTACTAAATTCGTTCATTTATAACATTTTTGTTATATTTATATAAATTCAGTTTTTTATTTTTTTACATTATTTTTCCCTAAATGCCCTATGGATTTATATGGTTTTTTGGTATATTTTTAACAATCACTTGGTTTATTTGAGATTTTATTAATTACAGGCAGGTTATTTATGACTGAAAAACAGATGATTATATTCATGACAGTGGCAAATACAGGAAGCTTCAGCGATGCTGCCGAGCTTCTCTCCATCAGCGAGCCTGCTGTCAGCAAAAGCATAAAAGCACTTGAAAATGAGTTTGGATGCGAATTTTTTGTAAGAGGAAAGGGAAAAAAGATCCTTACTTTTACGGATAAGGGAGAGATATTTCTTGATATAGTAAAAAGATGGCAGTATCTTATCGACGATGCAAAGGGACTCTCAGATCCTGGAAAGGAAACCTTCAGGATGACTGCTACTTCAAGTATTTCCCAGGTGTTCCTGCCAGGTATATGCAGAAAACTGTATACTTCCCATCCATCCCTTAATCTGTCCATAGATTCACACCATACGAGGAGTTCCACGGAGCTCGTTTCAAATAATCATTATGACCTTGCATTCTGCTCATTCATAATTCCAAATCAAAAGGTCATAGGCAAAGCTCTCTTCAAAGAAGAGCTTGTGATCATATGTTCCGGGGAAATGGCAAAAAAATATCCTGATCCACGCAAAATGGTGCCAGAAAAACGCATGTTCATTTCCTGGGACACCGACAGCTTTGTCTGGGAGCACTTCGAAAGCGGCGCCGCCGATGGACTCACCCTTACAAGCAATACCGTAGACGGCATAGAGTATTATCTTACAGAAATGGATATGTGGACTCTCGTTCCAGTATCCTATGCTGAGTATATCGCCCGTATCTTCGGTCTTTCAGTCATCCCTATGAAAGAACATTTACAGTATCGCACTACCTATTCCTTACAGGCGGCACATAATTCTAATCCGCTTATAGAGGAAGCTATAGAGATCATGCGTGATGAGGCAAAAAAATATGATGGTATTGAGCTTATTTAAGCCCAATGCCATCTTTTTGATTTTTATATCATTTTAGGAGGTTTTTTATGAATTATTTAGAAGAAGCCGGTAAATATCAGGATCTTATGGTATCTGAACGTAGATACTTCCATCAGCATCCGGAGCTTTCCGGCCTTGAGAACAATACCGTAGCTCATATCAAGGAATTCCTTGACGGCATAGGCGCAGAATATGAAGAGGTTCCTGACGGTGGAATACTTGTATTTTACAGAGGATCAAACCCAGGAAAGACCGTGCTTTTAAGAGGTGATATAGACGCTCTCCCTATACAGGAGGCAAAGGAGAACACCAAGGGTCCAAAGGCCTGCATATCATTAAACGACGGTGTGAGCCACGCCTGCGGCCATGACGCCCATACCGCCATGCTGATGGGAGTCGCAAAGGTGCTTTCCGGCGTGGATAAGGCCGATATACCAGGAACCATAATCCTGATGTTTGAAAGAGGCGAAGAGAATACAGAAAACGTACTTAAGCTGTATAAGCATATTGAATCTAATAATATTCATATAGACTCTTCCTTTGCCCTGCATGTCTGCAACAGTTTGGATACCGGTACGATCGCAGTAAACGATGACAATGTGTCTGCCGGCTCCTTTACCTTCAGTCTTAAGATAAGCGGCCACGGCGGGCATGGCTCAAGGCCGGATCTTGCAAACAGTCCTATTGAATGCTTTGTAGCCATATATAATGAGATTTCTTCAATAAGATTACGTAAGATATCTCCGTTTAAACCTCTTACTTTTTCCATGGGACAGGTACAGGCCGGCGGCTCTGCAAACGCTATACCTGACGAACTGACATTTAAGGGCACTTCCCGTTTTTATGATTTTGAAAACGGACATTTATTTAAGAATGAGCTCATAAACATACTTGAACAGACCTGCCCTATATATAACTGCACTTACTCCGGCTATATGGGAGGAATAAACAGAGCTACAGTCAATAACCCGGAATGCCGTGATCTTGCAAGAAAAACGCTTTCTGATATTTTTGACACCAAAAATATCATTGCGGCAAATCCGGAAATGGATAATGAAACCATGAGCCGTACTCTGCTTAAGTGGCCTGGAGTATATGCAAGACTCGGTACCCGCAATCTTTCAAAAGGCTCCACTTCCAACTTGCACACCTCCGAATTTGATATTGATGAAGATGCACTTAAATTCGGCGCTGCCGCCCATCTTGCCTATGCCTTTGCTTTCCTCAATTCTGATATAGATACCTCAAAGTATGCATACAAGGGGACCTTTGCCGACATGGCCATGGAAGAAGGCGCCAACAGGGACAGGATAGATTATTTCCTTGGTAACATCCCTGACCTGAAGCTCACTTACACTTAAGTACGTTGCTTTTTACCAAGATTCCAGTCTCACTATATAAATTTTCAACAAAAGACCACTTGATTTTTCAGGTGGTCCTTACATCACACTCTTTTTAAAGTGCCCGCGGGTAAACCTTCCCGACTCCGGCATTTTCCCTGACAGTACTGCCTTGACCTCGGCGGCGCTTTCCACTGTAAACTCATATCTTATGGAGGCCGGCGCAAGCTTCATTATCTCATCCTTCATGTCATAAACAGCGGTAGGCACAGAATTATATATCGTGTTAAGGCAGAACCTGCAGCTGTTTTTTACCGGCATCCTTGCTCCGGTACGGTCCTTAAGCCACAAAAGCTTATCCCGCCCATCGCAGCCTGATACTGTTTTTCCCATACACTGGGCGCTCACCATCATCGGCACCCTGCCGTAGACTGTCAATTCTCCTTTAAGATCATTAATGTCATTAAGCTCAATATCCATTAACTCTTTGAAATTAAGCTCCAGAGAGTAGGCGATGCTCTCCGGCATTTTCCTGATCCCTGCTTCATTAAGCATTTTTATAAGCATTTGAACTGAAGCGTTATTGTAAATGTAAATGCTGTGGTCAATGGCATATGGCATTCCCCTAAGCACGCCCTCATTGTTAAAATATAAAAGTTCCTCCATGTTCCCGAACATCAGGATATCAAAGCCCGCTCTTATGATGTCATTAAGCGCAGCCTCATAAAACTCACGGCTTATGTCCCTGTATATCTGCGGGAGCCTTAGCCCTGCCTTCCTTCCGCTTTCATGGGCCTTGATGACAAGCTCCTTAAGCGAAACGGCGTCAAAAAATCTGATGTCCGCATAGACCGTTCCGGTATCAAGTGACTTAAGCGCAGCGTCAAACTGCTCCACGGTTTCTGTTGTGACTGTTATATCAGGCATTTAAATTTGTCCTCATATTCTTACGGCATTTACCTTTACTTACGCCAAAGCCTTTATCCCTTAGCCCTCATCGACGCCATGACGTACATACGCGTTAAGCAGCTTATGTTTAAGCAGCTCCGCGGCCTTCCTGCGCATGGCTTTAAGCTCTCCCACGGGTATAAATATCCCCTCTTCAACCTCTCCGGATATCTCCGCCATCTCAAAATCCGTGTCCCCAAGCCCGCTTAATCTTTCAAAGACCTCTTCCTTTGTTACCGGCCTGTTTTTTGCCTTGGACACCGGCGTTTCTCCGCTTATGATCACTTTTGCCCGCGTCCGCATGTCCCTGTCCGGGCTGCCATCCAACGCCGGCGCTTTACCGATACCCTCTGCAGCGTTTCCTGAAAATACACCAAGCTCAAATTCCGGAAGTTCTCCGCTTAATATCTTTACCCGGCCTGATACTCTGACTTTTTTATCCTTTTTTATGTATTTATCCCTTATTTCATCTATAAGCTTCTCGTCCCTTGCTCTGAACTCTGACTTTTCCTTAAGCGTAAGCATTTCAGGCCCATTTATACCGCTTAGATAGCCGTCAGTATGTCCTCCTCTTTCAAACACCTCTGACAAAAGCCTCAGGTCAGACTCTATGTCATTTCCACAAATCTCCGCCTCCATGGCCATGTCAAGATATCTACGGTATACGGATACTGCTGCCGCAACATATTCCGGGGATTTCATCCTGCCCTCTATCTTAAAGGAATATACTCCGGCGTCTATCATTTCCCTGAGCCTGATAACGGTATTGAGGTCCTTCATGGAAAGCACATATCTGTCACCTTTCCCGTTCATCTGCCTTCCGCGGTCGTCAAGCACCTCATAGGGCAGTCTGCAGGTGCCGGCGCATCTGCCGCGGTTTCCAGACCTCCCGCCTATAAATGAGCTCATAAGGCACTGTCCGCTGTAGGAATAACAGAGAGCTCCGTGGGCGAATACCTCAAGCTCTGCTTTAGTCTCCTCATATATGCGCTTTATCTCCTCAAGACTAAGCTCCCTTGCAAGCACTATACGCTTTGCCCCAAGTTTCATCAGGAGGCCTGCATATTCCGGTCCGGTGACCACGGCCTGAGTGCTCACATGCAGTTCAGTTTCAGGATATTCCTCAAGTATGAGCTTCATGACACCGAGGTCCTGAACTATCACTCCGTCAAGCCCATGCTCCATATAGGGCTTAAGATATTCCTTAAGCATCCTCATTTCCCGTTCTTTTAAGAGGGTGTTTAAGGTCATGTATACCTTTACTCCTCTTAAATGACAGAAATCCAGGGCTTTAAGCAGCATATCGCCGTCAGCATCTCCAGAATCACCAGCATTCCTATTACCTCCGCCTTCATTTCCACTGACCTTTTCAGCCGAGCTCTCCGCGTATGCGCGCGCAGAAAAAAGCGTACCGCCCATATATATGGCGTCCGCACCGGCGTTGACCGCCGCCCTTGCCGCATCATAAGACCCGGCAGGAGCAAGCAGCTCGGTTTTTATCTTATCAAAGCTCATACTGGCCATCCGTTTCATTTTTTAAGGCGTCGTATTTCTCCTTGAGCTCCTTATAGCGCTTCTCAAGGATATCCTCCTGCTTTAGAGCGTTTTCCAGCTTAAGCTTAAGGCTGACAAGATCGTGTCTTGCCGTGTAAAGCTCATCCTCCCTTTCGGAGATCTCCTTTTTATACCGGTCTGCCTCTTCAGTCGCCTTGAAATACTCATCCGCTATATTCAAATTAAGCAGGAGCTCCTTATACGAAGAATCCAGGTTTTTATAGCCTGGCATGGTCTTTATCTCCGCTATCTTCCTGTTGAGGAGCGCGGCGACATTATGCAGATATTCAGGCGCGGCCCCTGAAAGCCTGTAGACCTTGCCCCCTATCAGCACGTCAGTATTTGTTATTTTCCCATCATTAATGTTGTTTGCCATATCCATACATCCCGGTATAATATTTTGAGGCTTCAGAGCTTAAGCGTCTGCTGCCCGAGCCGTTCTATCCCCAGATGGTCATACGCTGCCTCAAGGGCTATACGTCCCCTCGGCGTCCTCTGTATGAATCCATTCATCAGAAGGTACGGCTCTATAACGTCCTCAAGAGTTCCCGCGTCCTCGCCCGTGGCAGCCGCTAATGTATCTATTCCCACCGGTCCTCCCTTGAACTTTTCTATCATGACTGTCAGGTATTCTCTGTCGTTCTGGTCGAGGCCTGCCCTGTCCACGTTTAGTATATCCAGGGCATAGTCGGCTACGCTGCTTGTGATCACGCCGTCATACTTGACCTCGGCATAGTCCCTCACCCTCTTTAAGAGCCTGTTTGCAAGCCTTGGAGTGCCGCGGCTGCGCCTTGCTATGCTTAAAGCACCGTCTTCGTCTATCTTTACTCCAAGTACCTTCGCCGACCTCAAGACTATATACGTAAGCTGTGCATTGGTATAGAACTCCATTTTTTCCACTATGCCGAACCTGTCCCTTAAGGGAGCTGATAAAAGTCCGGCCCTTGTGGTCGCTCCCACAAGCGTAAAATGCGGCAGATCGAGCCTTATGGATCTCGCGCTGGCTTCCTTCCCAAGCATTATGTCTATGGCATAATCCTCCATGGCCGGATAGAGCACCTCTTCCACCTGACGGTTGAGCCTGTGTATCTCATCTATGAACAGTATGTCCCCCGCCTCAAGATTATTGAGTATTGCGGCTATCTCACCGGGCTTTTCTATGGCTGGCCCGCTGGTGACCTTCATATTCACGCCCATCTCTCCGGCAATGATGCCGGCAAGAGTAGTCTTGCCGAGTCCCGGCGGCCCGTAAAACAGCACATGGTCCATGGATTCATTCCTGGACTTTGCCGCGCTTATATACACCTTCATCTTTTCCCTGATGTTATCCTGGCCTATATATTCATCAAGGCTCTTAGGCCTTAAGGACTGCATAAGGACTTTATCTTCAGTTGTCTCTCCTGTATTGATTATCCTGCCCATATAAACCGTCCCGCTTATCTTATGCTCTCCAGGAAATCCCTAAGCGCCTCATTGGTATTGGATTCAAGGTAAATGAATCCCGCCTGCCTCTTTGGTATCTTGACATTTAAAGGTATCTCAATGAGAGTTCCTTCCTTAAGTTCCTCCAAAACAAATTCCTTTTCCACCCCCGCTATGCCGACGCTTATCTTGGCAAAATCTATGAGCAGGTCCATGGTGGTCATTTCTATCTTCCTTAAAGGCTCTATCCCGTTATTCCTGAAATACTCATCTATATAGCGCCTTGTATCGTTATCCTTAAAGAGCAGCATGAAATTTGCTTCCTTAAACACATCCACATCCTCTCCGTAGAGGTCGTGCAGATATTTAAGGTATTCCGGAGTACATACGAAAGTATCCTCCACATCCATGAGCTTAATGAATTTGAGGCCCTTCTTCGGCTTATTGATAACTACGGTCCCTATATCTATGCTTCCGTTTTCAACGCTCTTTACCGTCTCCGCGGTAGCGTGGTTATCTATTGCTATCTTGGTAAACGGATGCTCCTTGATATACTCCTTAAGATAAGGCACCAGCACGTACTTGCACAGCGTGGTGGATCCGCCGATCTTGATATGTCCGTAATTGGAATCCTTGATCATGCGGAGCTCCTGCTCGCCCTTTTCTATAAATTCGAAAGCGTCCTGCAGATGTGAGTAAAGCACGTCTCCCGATGCAGTGAGCTGAACTCCCCTCGAAGTCCTGGTAAACAGCCTCGTATCAAGGCTTTTTTCGAGCTTGGCAAGCGATTTTGAGATCGCCGGCTGGCTGATATTGAGTTTTTTTGCCGCTCTTGAGATATTGCCCGCGGCAGCCACCTCATAAAACACCCTGTATACTGCCAAAGATTGTTCCATATCCACACCTCTGTTGATCCTATTTTATCCCATTTAATACAGACATTATATATCTTTTTGTCATGCCGCTGTCTATGGTATTTTCATTTTCCGAGATCAGTCCGGATATCTCACCGTAAAAAGGTTTCGTCTTGTATTCCTTATAAAAAACCGGAGCGAATACCGGTTCATATTCCGGAACGAAGAGTCCCTCCCTGTTCTGGTAGCAGGTCCTTGCGGTAGCCTGCCTCCTTGAGGATCTTGCCACATATTCCCCGACGGATTTATGTATCGCCATATCCTCTTTGGGAAGATAGTAATAATTTTTGTAATCCGCAAAGAAATATTTGAGCCGTCCCTTAAACAGATTGACTGCAATGTTGAGCTCCTGCCTGTCCTCCTCGCCCATGCTCACGGTCATGAGCTCGTTTTCCCTGTATATGCCGGAGGGAAGCGGGATATTAAGCCTTGCATGTATATCCCAAACATTACCGCACAAACTGTTCCTGACTGGTTCAAAGCCTCCGCTGAAGGCCGATTCATAGGCTGTCACTCCTAAGACCCTTAAAAGATCAGCTATATCCTCCGCATTATGCAAAAGCAGCGTATAAAGAAGCTCATCCCTGTGCTTATCCGACTGTCCGCGGCTTAAGTACTCCTCATAGACATATATAAGCTCTCCACCTGAGTAAATGTCTTCACGGTATATGCCCATATGCCGTTCAACGGCCTTAAGACTGCAGTCCGGCAGGCCAAGGAGAACCTTGTAGGGTCTGACCTTCTTTATAAGATCGAGGCTGACGGTTCCTGTAAATTCATGATTCAGGGAATACTGCCTTACGCATTTTTTTATGAAAGGTATATCAAAACCGTCCCCGTTATAGCTTATCAGTATGACCCTGCCTGATCGTTTCCTCTCTGATATGATTTTAAAAAAGCTGTCTAAAAGCTGCGGCTCGTCATAAATGCTCTCAGCAAAAAACTGCTTAAGCCTCCACGCTCCTTTTTCGTAGGTGACGGTTCCGATCAGATATATTCCGGCCTTTCCAGCCGAAAGTCCCGTGGTCTCGATATCGAAGAAAACTATCTGCTCCTTTTTTGCAATGACCTCTATGTCAAATCCCGGATCAATATCAAGCTTTTCAGTCCTTACTATCATCCTCTGTATATACCGTAGTTCCGTCTTTCCTCAAAAAGACCGCCTCATACTCTGTCCCGTGTTTATCATTATATGCCCTGATAAAATCCGTTCCCTCAGCTTCCCCCATGATAAATATCGAAGTACAGAGGGCATCGCAGATTACGGATTCGTGCCCGATGACCGATACGGATTCCAGATCATTCTGCACAGGATATCCTGTATCAGGATCAAGTATGTGGTGGTACAATACTCCATCCTCTTCAAAGCTGCGCTCATATATACCGGCCGTGACTATGGAATCGTCGTCTATCTCTACGACCTCATACTCCCTTACCTGCTTTCCCGGGGCCTCTATGGCTATCTTAAAGGGCCTTCCGTCAGGCATCGTGCCTATGCATAGGACGTTTCCACCAAGATTTATTATCGCCGAGGTGACTCCATTTTGAAGCATGTCCTCCTTTATCCTATCAGCAATATATCCCTTGGCAAATGCACCTATATCTATCCTTACGTCATCGTCATAAGCAACGAATTCGCTGCCCTCTATATCCCATTCGAGGCTTTTGACTTTTTTAAGGGCTTCACCCAGCACTTCAGGATCCGGTACCCTTTTTGCTTCCTTAAAGTCCCACAGTCCGGATACCGGCTCTATTGCCGGCTCAAGGACCCCGCCGGTCTCCACGCATATATCCCTTGCTATATTCAGCATTTCTTCCGTATCAGTTTCAATGCTTACACGGTCCGTTTCCCTGTGGTTTATCCTATATATATCAGACGTCTCCTTGGACTTATTGAACATATCATCATAGCGGTTCAGACACTCCACCGCCGAGGCCATAGCCTCCTCTCCTCCGCCGTCATATATCGTAAGCTGGCAGAAGGTATCCAGCAGAAATACATTTCTTGTCACCGGATAGCCTTCCTTTATGCCGTCGTTATCAAAAAATCCCCTGAGCCTTGGTCCAAAAGCGCTCAACAGGACTATGGCGGCTATGATCACCGATACTATGGCCTGCCCCCTCCAGGAGAGCCTTATCTTTCCGCGTTCTTTATTATCACTTTTATTACTTTCCGTATTTACCGCCATATCCTTCCTACATTTTTATATTTTTAAGGGCAAGGCGGAGCACCTCTTCCGTCGGCATGTCCTCATTTACATTCACGAGGCTCAGTGCCTTTCCCGCCTCCATCCTGCTATAACCAAGCATTATAAGAGCATCCATGGCTTCGCTTACCGGGCCGTACTGTTTCCCGGCAGCTATAGTTCCCGCTGACTTCCCGCCAAGCACTGCAGCCCCTATGGCGTTGATGTCTCCCACCTTGTTTTTAAGCTCCAGTATCACTCTCTCCGCCGTCTTTGCCCCTATGCCCTGAGCCCTGCTTATGGACTTTGAATCGCCCGTGGCTATGGCCAGTCTCAGATCGTCAGGCCTTATGACCGACAGTATGGCGAGAGCCCCCTTTGGCCCTACTCCGTTCACGCTTATAAGCTGCCTGAACATATCCCTGTCTTCTTTGTTTATAAAGCCGTACAGGCTCTCGGAATCCTCCTTTACGGAAAAATACGTATAGATCCTGACCGCCGATCCGGCCTTTGGCAGCTCGCCTATAAGGCTTGCAGGCACGTTTATTCCATAGCCTATGCCGCCTGCCTCAACGATTATAAGGTTATCCTCTATCTCGCTTAAGATCCCGCTTACATAATTTATCATCTTTATTACCGCCAAGATATAAACTGTATGAATATCTGTTATATCTTACCATAGTAAAAACAGTAAGTCCATGCCCAACCGGCAGGGAAGCTTCAGCCATACACGGCCAATGCGAAGCCCTTAGCTCTATATCTTTATAGCTGTCCCTGCCGGCTCAGGCACCAACGACAAAAAAGCAGCTCCATTAAAGGAACTGCTTTTGTGATCTTTGCAGATATGTCAGTCACATATGACGCATATATGCTGACCGTCAATCCTTGAGTCCGAGACGTTTGAAAACAAGATTATATCCATCCTCACCGTATGTGAGTGAACGGTTGACCCTGCTTATGGTCGCCGTCGAAGCTCCGACTTTTTCAGCGATGTCCAGATATGTCATCTTCTGCTCCAGCATCATTGCAACTTCAAACCTCTGTGCCATGGCGAGGAGTTCCTTTATCGTGCATACATCAGAGAAAAGCTTATAGCACTCCTCTCTGTTTTTTAATGTCAGTATTGCATCAAAAAGATGATCCACCTCGGCTGTCTGAAGCTTAGGATTCATATCGGCGCCCCCTGAAATTTAGTTCAAAATCGATCGATGACTGCTTTCGGCCTTTTATCAAAGCTTTCCAAGCTCAAATACTGCCTTTGAATACTCTGCGTACCAGTAATCGTTAAGCTCGCCGTGGATATATATATCCTTATCGCGATACTCATACTGAAGTCCCGGGAACTTTGCGCAGAGCTTCTTTGCAGTAACCTCCGCCATAACGTCAAAAAGCTTTGATCCGCTTAAAGGCACTGAAAATTCTACCTTATGCATAATTTATACCCTCCTGAAATAATAAAAACTCCGATAACTTTATTTGCTTTAGAGAATAATTTATAACTCTCTGCACTTTTCAACTTTAACACACAAAAATTTTAAAGTCAATTAAGCTATAATACTATTTTTGTTTAAAGAACGATACTTTACCTGATAAGCCTGTCCGCCTCCAACGGATCCATCTCCTCTACCGACGACAGCTTCCTGTTTATCATATCCGTCCTGTGCTTTAATTCATCCGTAGCCTTCCTTGCCTTCTCCAGCCTGTCGTCCGCTGTCTGTATAAGGCTACTCAGGTATGAGTACTGTGTCTTTATCGCACCAAGCAGCTTTAATATGCGCTGTGAATCCCTGTTTACCGCCATATATCTGAAACCAATGCTTAATGAGTTAAGCAGAGCCGTACATGTCGAAGGCCCGGTTATCACTATGTGTTCCCTGCTCCTCAATTCATCCACAAGTCCCGGTATTCTTAAGACCTCTGCGTAGAGGGATTCCGTCGGCAGGAACATAATCCCGAAATCAGTAGTGTTTGGAGGATCGAGATATTTTGTCCTGATATCCTTTGCATCCTGTTTTATCCTTGTTTCAAGGTCTTTTATGGCTGCGGAAAGCTCTTTTGCATCAGCCTCTTCCGACGCTCTTATTATCCTTTCATACGCCGCTCCCGGAAATTTTGAGTCTATCGGAAGGTACATAAACCCTCCCTTTGTTTCTTTATCAGGTATCCTTACGGCAAACTCCACAGCTTCCCTGTTGCCGGATTCTGAGATCCTTGTCACCACGTTTTTATCATACATGGAGGGTGCAAGCACATCGCTCAGGATATTTTCCAGCTGCACCTCCCCGTATATCCCCCTCGTTTTCACGTTGGACAATGTCTTATTAAGAGAACTCACTCCCTGCTCAAGCCTTGATATCTCTCCTAAGGATTCATAAAGCTTTGAGAGCTGGTCCCCCACGGTCTTAAAAGAGCTGTCCAGCCTCTTCCCAAGCGTAACATCAAGCCTGCTGTTGATATCGGACTGGATGTCAAATAACTTGCGCCGGTTTGTTTCCTCAAGGGACTCGACTGAATCCTTAAGCGACCGCTCCATGCGTTCCTGTCCCCTTATGAGCATCTCGGAAAGTTCTTTCCTGCTCTTCCGGTTTTCCTCAGCATCGTAATACAGCTTTTCATTGATGTCATCCCGGATATTTATTATGCTTTCCTCTGCGCCCCGCCTGCCGGACCTGAAAAATGTGACTGCCATATTAACGAACAGCAGTATTATGATAAACAAAAGCAGGATATCTGTCTGTGACAGCTGCATCCGTCCTCACCTCTCTTTTTAAGATCTTTTACACAGAAAGCGCAGGCAGCCGCCCGCGCTTTTGTCTATTTAAAGCAGATACACGCTTCCATGCGTTTCATCCGCCATGTTATGTTATTGATCGGATAATGCCTCAGGCCTTTATAAGCTCATCTGCAAGCTTATCGATCTCGGCTTCGTTCTCACTGCTTACTGCGGACATAACTGTTATGGTGTCCAGCCAGTTAATATCCTTAAGGCCTTCCATCATGCCCTTGATCCTCTTTGCGGCCACAGGAGCCCATGAGCCGTTCTCAATGATGGCCACTGTACGGTTCTGGAAACATCTCTCCGTAAGGTTTACTATATAATAATGCATGAACGGATAGATCTCATTATTGTACGTTGTGGTCGCAAGCACGAGCCTGTCATACTTGAACGCATCGCCTACGGCAGCTGACATATCGTTTCTTGCAAGGTCATAGACAACAACGTTCTTCTCTCCCTTTGCCTTAAGCCTGTCAGCCAGCATAAGGGCAGCCTTTTTAGTATTTCCATATACAGATGTATAAGCCACTACTACGCCCTTATCTTCAGGGCGGTATGCCGACCATGCGTCATAGAGTCCGATGTAGTGACCGAGATCCTCCTTCAATACCGGCCCGTGCAGAGGGCAGATGATGGATATGTCCAAAGCGCCCGCCTTCTTTAATACTGCCTGTACCTGCATTCCGAATTTGCCGACTATTCCGATATAATATCTCCTTGCCTCATCATCCCATGGCTCATCGACATCCAGAGCGCCGAACTTTCCGAATCCGTCAGCAGAGAAAAGCACCTTCTCGCTCTGCTCGTATGTCATCATGACCTCAGGCCAGTGTACCATAGGCGCATGCACGAAGGTAAGCGTATGGCTTCCCAGCTCAAGAACTGACATATTTGCTGCAGATATTACCTTATCCTCAGCAAGCTTCATATCCCTGAAATACTGGCCGATCATCTTGAGAGCTTTTTCCGTTGCGACTACTATTGCATCAGGGTATACCTTTAAGAAAGCCTCAATGCTTGCAGAATGGTCAGGCTCCATATGCTGCACCACGAGATAATCCGGTTTTCTGTCTCCAAGGACTTCAGCCACGTTCTTAAGCCATTCATCTGTAAAATGAATGTCCACGGTGTCCATGACCGCGATCTTCTCGTCCATTATTACATAGGAATTATAGCTCATGCCGTTAGGCACCTTATACTGTCCCTCAAAGAGGTCTACCTGATGATCATTGACACCGACATAAAAAATCGTATCCGTTACTTTTTCCATGTTTCCACTCCTACTGACTAACAAGCTAAGGCAGCAACATTTTGTAGTTTTCTGTTGATAAACGCCTTGAATCAACTAAATATATACAAATTTATCCAGCGTTTATAATACCCTACCGACCTGTTTTATGTCAATAACCCTGTATATTGTATATGTTTTTGTAAATGGTATTATTTTTCCCATTTCCAGCCCGAAACCTCCGGCATGTCGACTCCGTATTTGCTTATATACTGCTTGTGCTCCACAAGCTTGTCATTCATCCTCTGATACAGGTAGGCTCCGCGGTTGCCCAGCTGCGGCAGGAATTTTATGGCGTCCTTTACCAGATGGAAACGGTCCATATCGTTCTGTACCCTTACGTCGAAAGGAGTCGTTATAGTGCCCTCCTCCTTGTAGCCGCGCACGTGTATCATTCTGTTATTATGTCTTCTGTATGTCAGTTCGTGCACGAGGCCGGCGTATCCGTGGAAACTGAACAGTACCGGCTTATCCACCGTAAACAGCATGTCATAATCCGCATCCGTAAGTCCATGAGGATGCTCCGTTGAAGGCTGCAGCTTAAACAGATCAACTACATTTATAAACCTGATCTTAAGCTCCGGAAGCTCTTTATTTAATATAGATACCGCAGCCAGCGCCTCAAGGGTAGGGGTTTCCCCTGCACAGGCAAATACTATATCCGGCTCTACGCCCTGATCATTGCTCGCCCATTCCCATATGCCTATGCCCTGTGTGCAGTGATTTATGGCTTCAGGCATACTTAGCCACTGCGGCCTCTGGTGCTTGCTGGCCACTATTACATTTACAAAGTTCCTGCTGCGTATGCAGTGGTCAAATATATTGATAAGGCAGTTTGTGTCCGGCGGCAGATATATCCTTACGACGTCCGCCTTCTTATTAGCTATATGATCCATAAATCCCGGATCCTGATGTGTGAACCCGTTATGATCCTGCTGCCAGACTGTAGAAGACATTATCAGGTTTAAGGAAGCTATATCCTCTCTCCATGGAGTGCATAATCTTAAGTGTAAAGAACTCTACATGGACGCACAGGAGGATATGCACATGAATGATTACAACAAAA
>CALWLS010000016.1 GCA_944381575.1 uncultured Lachnospiraceae bacterium
GTACCTCCAGCACTTGGACTGCTATAAAATCCGGCTGAAATATTTTTTTCTGTGTCCTTGACATAGGGTTCAGTTCAAAATTTTGTACGGATCTGATAACTGAGTTTTAAAATCCAACCGTACTAACCATCGTTTTTGTACGGTTGAGATAGCCTGATCATCACATTGAACCGTATCAGAGTCAATTTTGTACGGACTTGATGGATAAATATTAAATCCCCAGCGTATCAGACGCATTTTGTATAGACCTGCCGGCTAAATATCACCCCCCCCAATTTCAAATAATAATGTGATTACTCTGCCTTAAAACATATATAATTTTGTGATTTAGTTTATAATTTTCCCGTTTTGTCATATAATAAAAATGTGATTAAAAACACTGAATCTGTCATAAAAGTGTGATAGGACGTATATATGGAAAGATTGATTTTGAAGAAACTACTGAACTGGAAGAATTCTCCCTATCGCAAGCCTCTGATTTTGAAAGGCGTGCGTCAGGTGGGTAAGACCTGGATTCTTAAAGAATTCGGTAAACGCTGCTACGAAAACACTGCCTATTTCAACTTTGATGAAAACGAAGAGTACAAACAATTTTTTGAAACCACAAAAGATGTAGAACGGATTTTGCAAAATCTTATGTTGGCAAGTGGTCAAAAAATTATGCCCAAAAAAACCCTTATTATTTTTGATGAGGTACAAGACTGTCCTAAGGTCATCAATTCCATGAAATATTTCTGTGAGAATGCGCCGCAGTATCACATTGCCTGCGCCGGTTCTCTCCTGGGAATTGCCTTAGCAAAACCTTCTTCTTTCCCTGTTGGTAAAGTCAACTTCATGCAGATTGATCCCATGACTTTTACTGAATTTCTATTGGCCAATGGGGATGAGAACTTGGTAAAATATCTGGACACAGTAAATACCATTGAGCCGATCCCTGACGCCTTCTTTAATCCTCTGTATGAAAAGTTAAAGATGTACTATGTGACCGGAGGTATGCCTGAATCCGTTAAGATGTGGACGGAGGCAAGGGATGTAGATGCCATGCAGGAAGCTCTGTCCGGAATTATTGGTGCTTATGAGCGTGACTTTGCCAAGCACCCCAATATCAGCGAGTTTCCCAAAATCTCAATGATCTGGAAGTCCATACCGTCCCAGCTGGCGAGGGAAAACAAAAAATTTATCTACAAGGTAGTCAAAGAAGGGGCTCGAGCCCGTGAATACGAGGATGCTTTGCAGTGGCTGGTGGATGCCCGACTGGTGCATAAGATCTACCGTAGTACCGCTCCCGGCCTGCCTATGGCTGCTTATGATGACCTCTCTGCCTTTAAGATTTATCTGGTAGATGTGGGACTGCTCCGTCGGCTGGCGCAACTTGCACCGACTGCCTTTGGGGAGGGTAATCGGTTATTTACCGAATTCAAGGGTGCATTAACCGAAAATTTTGTGCTTCAGACTTTGATTACACAATTTGAAGTGACTCCTCGGTACTGGACGCAGACAAATCCTTCTTATGAAGTGGATTTCCTGATTCAGCGTGAAAACGATATTTTCCCTGTGGAGGTCAAGTCCGAAGCCAACACCACCAGCAGAAGCCTCAAGAAATTCAAAGAACTATTTCCAGATCAGGTCAAGCTCCGTATCCGATTTTCACTGAATAATTTGAAGCTGGATGATGATGTGCTGAATATCCCACTGTTTATGGCGGATCAGACCGATCGGTTGATTGGGATCGCTCTGGAACAAAGGAAGGCATAATTGACAAACCAGGTGAATGCTGCCTGCCGGATGACAAAAGTATACCTGCAATTATCGTGTTTATCACAGGAATTCTGGCGACATGGATACCCGCCCGCGGCCCGTCATTTATCTTACTCGCATCCGCGCAGCATGAATCTTGCCACAAGGATCTGGATGACCGCGGTGCATGCCGTAAAGAAAAATACCCACTGCGGTCCAAGCGTGATCCAGACAAAGCCGAGGATCGGCGATACAACTATGGCCATGACGTGATCCACCGTCACTCCCATGGAAAGGTTAGCAGCTATGTCCTCCTTCCTGTCTCCCGCAAGCTTCTTAAGCATGACGCTGTGCACCATGTTAAACTGCTCCGTAATATAGGAAAGCACGTAGCATATCACCCCGAGGGCTATCCAGAAGGCCCCGTCATAGCCTCCGTCAACGATGGTCCAGGCTACTATCCCGTTAAATACGAATACTGCAAATATAAATCCGGCCTCAGCCCTGAGAGCGTTCTTTATGCCATGGCCGTCTATGAACCTGCCTATGTGAGGGGCTATAAGCCCGCCAATTAGCCTGAAAAGTATCATGGAAATGGCTATGGTATCGGCACCCTGTCTCAAAAGCTCTATCAGTATCCAGGGCGCAAATACAAGCCTTATCCTCTTCTGGCAGCCGTAGGCAAAGGTAGTCACATAATACGGCAGATAATCCTTTTTTACGGCTACCCTCTGGCTCTTAGGCCTTCCCTTTGCCAGCTCTCCCCTGAGGGAAAAAAGTATCGCCGCGGCGATGACAAACAGAACAAAGGCTATTGCAAACGGCAGTATCACCGGTGTCACAAAGCTGAAAAATCCTGCCTTAAAGCCTATAAATACAAGTATTCCCGCTGCCATGGCGGCAATGTCGTTGCATTTCTTAAGCCTGCCCAGGGTCTCTCCGCCCTTATCCGCTTCTGCAAGTCCCATGCCGATGGAATCATTTACAGGCATAAATAAATGCTGCCCGGCGGAATGGATCACTAAAAAGGCTGTCATCACCGCATAATCCGGCTGGAAAAATGCCATGACGGCTATCCCTATGGCCATAAGGATCTCTGAAACTATCCCCAGCACTGCGTCGCTCATAAATCCCACGCCTATAAATATAAAGGCGCAGAGCACTCCGCCGCTCTCTCTCGGGGTCTCCAAAAAGCCTCTCTGCAGGGCCGTTACATTAAAAGCGTCCTTGAAATAATTACTGAATATACCGTTGGACAGCCCGCCCGCAAGGGCCGTGATAACGACCACGGCGGCAAAAAGCCTTATACATCTTTCATTGCTATTCTTTTCCATATATTCCATCCTTTATAAATATGTCTGTTTATGGACACTTTTTCCAAAGAGGATTATAATCGCTTTAGTCACATAAATGTATACATTTTTAGCGGAGGCATAAAAATGAAGCACATAGGTTATTATAACGGCGATATCGGACCCCTTGAGGAAATGCGGGTGCCGATGCTGGACCGCGCAGTTTTTTTCGGAGATTCCTGCTATGAGATGGTAAATTTCAGGAATAAGCGCGCCTTCGGGCTCCATGACCATCTGAACAGGTTCTATAACAGCCTTAAGTTCCTTAAGATCAATTTTGACATGAGTCTTGAAACGCTTGCCGGGGAGATCCAGAAGCTCATCGATATGAATGAATGCGACTGCGGTACCGTTTACTGGCAGGGCTCCCGCGGCACAGCCATGAGATATTTTACTTATGACAGCAAAAATATCCGCGGCAATCTGCTGATGTATACCTCTCCTAATTATCTGGAGCCTCAGGAGCACGTATACAGCCTTAAATCCCATGAGGACACAAGATTCCTGCACTGCAACATCAAAACAACGAATCTGATCCCGGCGGTCATGTACTCCCAGAGCTCCCTTGAGGAGGGCTGTCAGGAGAGCATACTCCACAGGGGAGACCGTGTCACTGAATGCGGCCACAGTAACGTGGTTATGCTTAAGGACGGCGTTTTATGTGCCCCGCCAAAGGATAACCTGATACTTCCGGGAGTCACCATGTCCAACCTTATCATGCTCGCGGAGAAAAACGATGTTCCCGTGCGCATAGCTCCCTTTACCATGGATGAGCTCAAAAACGCCGATGAGATCATAATAACCTCCACCGGCGTGCCGTGCATACGCGCCTTAAGCCTTGACGGCGAAGAGATCGGCGGCAGGGATCCGGGACTCCTTCATAAGCTGCAAAAGGCTTACATGGACTTCTTCATCAGCGAAACAGACAGGACCCCTGTGCTTGACGAAATGCACTATTGATGTACCGATGAGGTACTGCCGGTATACTGCGGATCACAGCATATGCTCCAGCAGTCCGTTACAGATGTACTACTGACGGATCCTCCCGGCGGCTATCCTCATCATATATATAAATGCATTTGCAAGGCAGACGCCGGCTGCTATGCCAAGCATGGTGCCGGCGGTGCTGCTTCCAAAGGCGGCGGCTCCTGCATGGTCTCCGTTTAATATCGCTATGGCCGTATTGTAATACGAGCCTCCCGGCACCATTGGGATTATGCCGCATATCATAAACTGCGTGGCGTTGGTCTTTCTTATGCGGGCAAGGATCTCGGCGATCACCACCGATATCACGCTGCCCGTAAAGGCCGCCGCAAACACGCTGCCCGTGCATTCATTCACAATGAGGTAACCCACCCAGGAGACTATGCCGTTTACGGCTCCTAAAAAAACGTCCCTGTTTCTTAAATTCCACACCATGGTGAAGCCTATGGTTCCTATAAATGTTGTTGTAAGATTTATCGTTAGCTCAAGCGGCGTCATTTAATCGCTCCTCCAAGATCCGTGCATGCGGCATGCGCAAGGCGTAAGGTAAGCATTCTCCATACTTGCCTTTTATGGCCTCACATGCCCATTATAAATATCGGTATAATGAACCCGCAGGCTATGCCGCCTGTCCAGAACAGGGATTCCGTAAGCCGCATTATGCCGGAAAGGGTGTCGTCAAGAAATATATCCTTGATAGCATTCATCATCATTAGTCCCGGTATAAGCAGCATTATATCCCCTATGATCACCATGGCCGTGTTTATCGGCAGAAACAGGTGTATAAAGCCTATCAGAAATCCCATTATCAGCGAGCTTAAAAAATAAAAAAACTCGTTGGATGAGCATAAGGACTTGAGATTGCGCTGCATAAAGCATATCAGCAGGGCACAGAGCCCGCTTACCACGCCGTCCAGGGCATTTCCCCCAAAAAACACGGTGAACATGCTGCCTACCAGCAGGCTGCCTATGTAAGCCTTGTAGATATTTACCTTTTTATCCCTGATGGAATCTATCCTGTCCGCAAGCTCCTCCATATCGAAGGGCCTCCTGCAGTAATCCCTGCTTAAGGCGTTCAGCTCCTCCACCCGCTCGAAATTATTCCCGCTTATGACCACCCTTCGGGTGACGGTCTGCTCGCCGTAATCCTGCATGGTCATGGTGGCCGCAAGGTAATTCGTCACGGAAAATATATCCATCCTTGCGGCACCGTAGGCGTAGCCCATGCGTTCAATGGTCTCCTCGGCCCTCCATATCTCCGCTCCGTTCTGCAGCATTTCCATGCCCACGTCCACAAATAGGGAAAGCATCCTCTGGTCCTTATTTTCATCGGCCCTGCTGCGGCAGGCTGCTGAAGACCTCCCTCCGCCTTGTCCTGCTGCCGTAATGTCATCAGCCCTTAACCTGTTGTATCTTCTAACCGTCATATATCCGTAAATAAGGCTTTTAAAGCCGCTCTTAATAAAAATGCTTTTGCTCCAAATGCTAATTTATTACAAAAAAACTTTATGTGCAACATCCCACGCGCCATAATCAAAAATACTTTTACAAGTCGGCAAACCAAAAATAAACGGCTCTGACAAGGGGGGTATCAGAGCCGTTCATCCTGTAAGATGGGTAATTATGTATCTGTTATATTTATCAATAGATGCCCTGAGCCATCATTGCGTCTGCTACCTTTAAGAAGCCGACGATGTTGCCTCCTGCCACAAGGTTATAGCCGAGGCCGTACTCCTCTGCAGCTGCTGCAGAAGAATCATGTATGCTGGTCATGATGCTGTGGAGCTTACTGTCGACCTCCTCAGCCGTCCATGCGAGCCTCTCGGCGTTCTGGCTCATCTCAAGTCCGCTGACTAAAACTCCGCCTGCATTTGCAGCCTTGGAAGGAGCTACCACGATGCCTGCTTCCTGAAGATACTTTAAGGCCTCGTTGGTCGTAGGCATGTTGGAAACCTCGATGTAGTACTTTGCTCCAGACTCTATTATCTTCTTTGCGGTGTCAAGATCTACTTCATTCTGGGTAGCGCAAGGCATAACTATGTCGGCCTTTACTCCGTACGGCTTCTCGCCCGGGAAGAACTTTGCTCCGAATTTCTCAGCGTAATCTGCAAGCTTGCACTTTCCTGCCCTTGCGTCAAGCAGGAAGTTGATCTTTTCCTCAGTCGTAACTCCTGCCTCGTCAAGGATATATCCTGCTGATCCGGAGATGGTGATAGGCTTAGCGCCAAGCTCAGCAAGCTTCTTAACTGCGCCCCATGTAACGTTGCCGTATCCGGTAAGGACTACCGTCTTGCCCTTTATATCGTCCTTCTGGTGCTTCAGCACTGCCTGAAGGTAATATACTGCGCCATAACCCGTAGCCTCAGGACGGATAAGGGATCCGCCGTAAGATATTCCCTTTCCGGTAAGGGTTCCCTGGCCTGCAGTTCCGGTTATCCTGCGGTACTGTCCATAAAGAAATCCTATCTCTCTTCCGCCTACTCCGATGTCGCCTGCCGGAACGTCTACATCCGGACCAATATGCTTATAGAGGGCAGTCATAAATGACTGGCAGAAACGCATTACCTCTCTGTCGCTCTTACCCTTCGGGTCAAAATCAGATCCGCCCTTGCCGCCGCCCATAGGGAGTGTCGTAAGGCTGTTCTTGAAGGTCTGCTCAAATCCAAGGAACTTAAGAACTGAAAGGTTTACTGAAGGAGCAAATCTAAGTCCTCCCTTGTAAGGTCCGATGGCTCCGTTGAACTGTACCCTGTATCCGCGGTTGACATGAATGTTGCCGTTGTCATCCTCCCAAGGTACCCTGAACTCTATAACTCTCTCCGGCTCGGTCATCCTCTCTAAAAGAGCTGCTTTCTCGTACTCAGGATGAGCGTCTATAACAGGCTCAAGTGATGAAAGCACCTCCTCGACCGTCTGGAGGAACTCCGGCTCATTTGCGTTCTTAGCCTTGCACTCGTTAAGAACGCGGATAAGATATTCGTTTTTCATATGACACCTCTTTCCGCAGGCCATCCTGCATTTAAATCGAATAAAATACAAAAAAGGCATCAATCCAGCCTGAGCTGGACTGACACCTTTGTCTTTTGCTAAAATAGCACAACTTTAAACCGTGTGCAATACCGATATTTGATTTTTTAAGTACTGGTTTTAATACAATCGCATAGCTGCGCCGTGCCTTGACATAGCGCGCCATGCTTTGGCCCGGCCTGTCCCGGCTAAATTACTTGCCGTGGGCAGCCAGCTCTGCAGCTACCTTCTTACGAAGCTCTTCTCTTACGGCCTCTTCCTCAGCCGCTACCTTAGGATCGTCCTCGTAGAATATATTGAAGTTCGGATCCACCTTGCCCTTGCCCATGTAGCGTGCAAGATAATCCTTAAATATCGCAAAGAACTTGTTGTGCAGGATAACGAGGGCTATAAGGTTAAAGAATACAGGTCCTGCGGTAACAAGGCTCACTATGGTCCAGAACATGGTAGCGTCCTGTCCCGTAAGAACGATGTAGGATGTTACCACTACATTCATAAGCGGGAAATAAACCTTGAATATATTTATGATCCTGTCTCTTAATACCGGCTTATAGCGGAGAATGTAGCCAATAACTGTCTGGTAATATATGAAATATCCGGTGGTCGTCGTAAGTCCGAACATAACGGCCATGATACCGATATACGCTGCCGCACCCTGTCCGAAGAGAGACTTATAAGCCTCGATGGTAAGGGTAGCTCCGGTAAGTCCTGTATCCATTACGCCTGTGCATGCAACAGAAAGTCCTGTTATGGAGCAGATGATGAGGGTATCAACAAACACCTCGAAGGAGCCCCAGAGTCCCTGACGTACAGGATGTACGCAGTCAGCTGATCCGTGAACCAGAGGTGAGGATCCCATGCCGGCCTCATTTGAGTTCATGGAACGTGAAACTCCTGAATTCATTGCCTGTGTAACCGATGCTCCAAGGAAGCCTCCGAATGCTGCTGATCCCGTAAATGCATCATGGAAAATGTTGTAGACAGCAGTCGGAAGATTCTCGATGTTAAGCACTATGAGCACGATACCAGCAAGCAGGTAAACTATGCACATGAAAGGAACGCACTTAGTTGCGAAATTTACCGCACGTGTCGAACCACTCCAGATAAGATACAGTACTACCGCGGAGTAAATAGCAACCACCACGATCATGTTAAATCCGAAGGATGCATGTAATACCTCGGCGATAGTGAATCCCTGAGATCCCTGAAGGGACTGAAGGCAGAAAAATACTGAAAAAAGTATTGCAAGGGGAGCTCCGATCTTTAATCCAAGCTCTCTTCCTATACCCTTTTCCATGTAGTACATAGGTCCGCCGTAATATTCGCCCCTCTCGTTCTTGCTGCGGTAATAGCAGCCGAGGGTAACTTCTACGAGCTTGACCATCATGCCGAAGAACGCCCATAACCACATCCAGAAAATAGCTCCGTAGCCTCCGGTCATCATGGCTGTGGCAACTCCGGCTATGTTGGCGCAGCCAACGCAGCCTCCGATAGCGACGCAGACAGCCTCAAACGGCGATACCTGCCCCTTTTCCTTGGTATTGGATTCCTTTGACATAAGGCTTCCAAGCGTCTGCTTCATTACATGCCCGAAATGCGCGATGGTGAAAAATCCGCCTCTGGCACTGAAATAGAGGCCTACTATCATTACGAAAATGATGAACGGCAGGCCCCAGATGAAATTGTTGAGATTGTTCAAAAACTCTCCCATTGTCGTGTCTCCCCTTCCTTAATTAAGCTCCAGCCCGGCAATGTATCAGCAGGTTCCTCTGAGCACCCCACTAAAAGCCCTTCAGAAACCGATCCCATTGTACAGGCCGTATATAATCAGAGTTGCCATTGTATAACTTTTATTAGCAATGTGCAACGTTATCAATTTTATAGTTTTCTTATATTTTTTGCAATTCCTTTTAGCTATAATTCACAAATAAAAAAGCTGGCCGTATAAACGGACAGCCTTTATATCAACCGGTTATTGTTTTGTATGAATTTTGATGCATTTTCCGCAGCATCGGCAGTTTTATAAAAAACTTGCGATCCTCTGCTGGCGGTTTTCAGTTTTCAGGCTCCTGCCGGCTCCTGATCAAAATCATCATCAATAAGCCTCATTCCCGCCGTATCCGTTACCGGCAGCGAGAAGCATAAGGCCTTTGCCTTGGTATTAGTACCGGCCTTATCCATTATGGCGCGCATCACTTCTTTTCTTACAGAGCTGTGGACGACGATAAGAGTGAGCTCCTTTTCATGGGCGATCTTGACGCCTAAAAATTCCTCCGACTTATCCACGCCGGTACCCCTCGCATGTATGACGGTGCCTCCGCCTGCTCCGGCTTCTCTTGCCGCATCCATAACCATATCAGTATAGCCCTGCTCCGCTATCACCGCTAAAAGCTCGTACTTTGTACCCTTCAAGACCGACTCCTCTCCTTTTTCGTAATCCTGCCCGCTTGTCAAAAACCTGAGCAGTCTTTTTCCTCCAATACTGCTCATGGGAATGATAAAGGCTATGCCCCTTCCCGGAACGTCGATGCGCATCCTGCTCCTTAAGCCGTGGCTCAAGTTCTTCCAGTTATCCCATGTAATTACGGTAAACATCACCGCTTTTTCAGTGGTATCAAGGCCAAGCACGCTTAACACATCGTCTCCTGCCGTGCCTCTTGCAACGGTAATGAGATTGGTTTCAAGACCGTACTCCCCGTAAAACTCTATAAACCTCTCCGTGGAGTGCCGGTCTATCACCGTAAGCATCCAGAACAGATCATTCATATAAATCTCCTGATATCAAATATCCTGTTACAGTTCTATTATAGCGTCATCTGCAAGCATATCCAGGGCGCTGTCTGCCGCAGCTGCCGTGACCGGAACGGCTCCCTTTGCCTTAAGGCGGGAGATAAGCCCCAGCACCTGTATGGTTATGAGCGGGGTCATGGCTACCATGGCTACCACTCCAAAGGCGTCCTCTACTATATTTCCTCCCACCGCAAGGCAGGCACCCTGGGCCAGCGGAAGCAAAAAGGTGGCGGTCATGGGTCCCGAAGCGACTCCTCCTGAGTCAAAGGCTATTGCCGTATATATCTTCGGCACGAAAAATGAGATGCTGAGAGCGATCACATAGCCCGGTATCATGAACCACATGACGGATATCCCGGTAAGCACCCTTATCATGGCAAGTCCAAGGGAGATAGCTACTCCTATGGAAAGCGCCATTCCCATCATACGCTCCGAGATCGCTCCATCCGTTATCTCCTCCACCTGCTTATTGAGCACGTAGACCGCCGGCTCCGCCTTAACTATAAAGTAGCCTATCAGCATTGCTATCGGGACTATTATCCACGAAATGGAATTGTCCGCCAGCACACTGCCTATATAATTTCCCGCAGGCATGAAGCCCACATTGGCTCCCGTAAGGAACAGCACCAGTCCTATATATGTATATACGAGTCCGGTAAGTATCTTAAGTAGGTTCTTTTTCGTAAGCTTAAGCACCGTAAGCTGAAAAATGAAAAAGAAAACTATTATCGGAAGCAGTGATACCGCTATCTCGTGAAGATACTTTGGAAGTCCCAGGGCAAACATGTCAAAGAGTGCCCTCGACGTACCTATATCCGGTATGGCCGGCGGCGTATAGGCAGATCCGTCCGGCTCAAATGCCATGCCGAGGATCAGCACAGAAAGTATAGGTCCGACTGAGCACAGCGCCACGAGGCCGAAGCTGTCGTCCGCCGCATGCTTATCGCTTCGTATTGAGGAAACACCTATACCAAAGGCCATTATAAACGGTACCGTCATGGGGCCCGTGGTAACTCCTCCCGAGTCAAAGGCCACCGCCCAGAAGCTCTCCGGCACCGCCCTTGCAACTATGAAAACTATCAGATAAAGGATTATAAGTATAGGTGGAAGGGGCTTTGAGAAAAATATCCTCAATATTGCCACCACAAGAAACACGCCCACCCCGAGCGCGACCGAAAGAACTATCGTCATATTCGGTATCGACGGCACCAGCTCCGCAAGCACCTGCAGATCCGGCTCCGAGATAGTAACTATAAATCCGAGTAAAAATGATAATAAAACTATGAACCAGAGCTTTTTACTCCTGGTCATGGCGGCTCCGACTCTCTCTCCCATAGGGGTCATGGCAAGCTCCGCCCCGAGGGTAAAGAACATCATGCCCACTATGATCATGGCCGCCCCCATCAGAAAGCACAGCAGTATGCTCGTGGATACCGGCGCTATCGAAAAGCACAGTACCAGCACGATGCCGACTATGGGCATTACTGCCTTTAAAGCTTCACTGAGTTTCTCTCCGAAGATCTTTTTAACTGACAAATATTCGCCTCCTTTCCTGTATGTATTAATATTGTATAAAGATTTCAGGTCAGGCACAAGGACTTTCGGCTTTTATTTGTCAGCTTTATTTGTCAGTTTTTCAGACATGTAAAACCCTTCTTTGGACAGCCTTTTCGGACAACATTTAAAGCCAGCCAAGTTAGTCGATCCGGTCGTATATCAGGCTGTCTTTTCAGGCAGCTTTCCCAGCCGGCATGTCATTTCAATATATCCGTCCAGCATGGCAATATCACCTGTCTGATCAGCATGTCAAATGCCTCTTCGGACAGCAACCAAGCCGGCATAGCATAAGACATGCCCGACCGGCGTATCAAACGGCCGGAATTACTGAAAACCGCTTCAGGCGATCTCTATCTGACATGACCTCATGGCCTCAAGCGCCCTTAAATGGCTTTCCGGCGTGACACCGGCACAGCATTCCTTAACTACCGTAACCGGTACCTCAGGGAGAAACGCCTTTATTATCATGGCGTTTGAGATCACGCAGATATCTGTGCAGACGCCGATCAGAGTTATATTTTCGATATTTTCATGCTGTGCAAGCTCCTTTAGCCTCATTCCAAGCTCGCAGCTTCCAAATGTCGGCTTATCTATCGGAGTCTCCTTTATAAGCGCCGATATCTCCGGATTAAGCTCCCAGCCCTTAGTCCCTTTGATGCAGTGTTCCACAGGCAGGTTCCTTCCCTCCTGCGTACTGAGGTAATCTGCGCCGTGAGTATCTCTTGTTGCAAGTATAAGGCCGTCAAAATTCCTTATCTTATCGACCACCGCCGGAACTATGGCGCAGGCCTCCGGAGTCCCGAGCGCCCCGTCTATGAAATCATTCTGCATATCTATTACTACAAGAACCTTCATTATATGATCCTCCAAACATGATCCTTAAAATACGATCCTCCAAATCTGAGCATCAAAACATGAACATTCTAACATGATCATTAAAATATGATACCCCAAACGTAATCATCAAGATATGATCCTACAAACATGAGCATCAAAAACTGTGCTATTATAATATTTTACCATTTCTATGTTCCATATGAAGCTATATTTATAAAAATTGCTGTGATCTGAGCCAAGTTTAACAGGACCGTATACACGATGATGTTACTATTATTTCATAAAAAATATTTTCGTTAGACATATCCTTGCGCTTTACAGATAAAATTACAAAACCTCAAACTATGTCCTAAAAATTATTCAATTTTAAACGGATAAGATTTAAAAAATGAAGATAAAAGATGAGAAAATTTTCCTGAATACGAATATATTTTAAAAAGTAGAGATTTTATCTGTAAAAATTCCGCGGAAAAGACAGATAAAAATTCAACTACCTCCATAAAAGGTTAAGCAAACCCGGAAAGACTGCTTTGTAGACGATTCTTCAAACGGAGCCATACAAAAATAATGAACTGACCGCTTTGTAGGCGATTCTTTAAATGGAACCGTACATATTTATTGGCCTTACCGCTTCTTGGACGATTCTCCATATATAACCGTACGAATTAAGCTGAACTGAACCCTATGTCAAGGACACAGAAAAAAATATTTCAGCCGGATTTTATAGCAGTCCAAGTGCTGGAGGTAC
>CALWLS010000017.1 GCA_944381575.1 uncultured Lachnospiraceae bacterium
AAGAACGAGCCGGGCAAGGTGAACATTCATCGCATCACCTACGAATTGAACGGTTTGACGATGGTTGCCAATGTTTATACCCCTGCCGGTTATGATACGGCGAAAACCTATCCCGCTCTTGTCGTGGCGCATCCCAACGGAGGCTGTAAGGAGCAGGTGGCAGGTCTGTACAGCCAACGGATGGCAGAGCAGGGCTACATCTGCCTTGCCTTTGATGCAGCCTATCAGGGCGGAAGCGAGGGCGAGCCGCGCAACGTGGACAAGCCGGCCAACCGCATCGAGGACATACACCGTGCCGCCGACATCCTGACGCAATATCCCGGAGTGGATGCCAACCGCATCGGCATCCTCGGCATCTGCGGCGGTGGCGGCTATACGTTGAAAGCCGCGCAGACGGACAAACGCTTCAAGGCGGTCGCTACGCTCAGTATGTTCAACTCCGGACTGGTGCGGCGCAATGGTTTCCTTGATTCGCAGATGAATGATGTGCAGCAACGTCTCGCCGATGCCTGTGCCGCCCGTCAGAAGGAGGCAAACGGCGAAGCACCGGAATATGTGGGCGATATGAGCGGCATCTCGCCGGAGCAGGCGAAGCAGCTCCCTTTTGACCTCTACCGCGACGGCTATGAGTATTACCTCCAGACACACGCGCATCCCGGCTCCACCTTCCGCTATACCAAAAGCAGTCTGATGGACTTGATGGCGTTTGATGCCAGCGAAGGGATGTACCTCATCAACCAGCCGCTCCTGATGATGGCGGGCAGTCTTGCCGACACGTTCTATATGACCGAACAATGTTTCAGCAAAGCCACGGGGACGGACAACAAGGAACTGTATCTCATCCCCGGCGCAAGGCACATCCAGACATATTGGATGCCGGAGTATGTGGACAAGGCTGTGGGCAAGCTGACGGAGTTCTTTGGAAAACATCTGGAATGAACTTATCTCATCCCGGACATGAGGTAGGCTCAGGTCGGACATGAGATACCCTCAAGTCCGAGGTGAGGTAGCCAAAGGCCTGACCTTTAGTAAAGCTCTCTTGCCGCTTTCGTCGAAATTGGTGCTTCAATCCGTAATCTGTGTATGGACGCGCCACGGCGGAAGCGGTATTTTTGTATCAAGACATAAAACAAATAGTAATGAACGATATACGGACATTTACCATAGACGAGTTTAACAAACAGATGCAGCAGCCGACGTTGCACCCGGAAGTGGCCGTCATCGACCCGGCACGCTTGGAGGACGACGGCACATTATGCTTTACGGGCAACTTCTACGCCATCCGCTTTGTCCAGACACGATGCGGCGAAGCGCGTTATGGCAGAAAGTGCGCCGATTTCCAATATGGCACGCTGGTATTTACGAAGCCGGGCGACATCGTGCGCGTCTGCCGGGAGGATGCCGTGGACGGGAGCATATCCGGTATTTTGTTCCACCCGGAGCTGTTCAGCACCAAAAGCCTTGTGTTCAAGAAAACCGACTATACGTTCTTCGATTACCGGGAGAACGAGTCTTTGCACCTTTCCTTGCAAGAGAAGCGCATCGTGCAAGACCGTCTGGAACATCTCCACGAGGAACTGCGGCGCGATATTGACCGCCACAGCCTACGCCTTGTATCTGCCGGGCTGGAACTGCTGTTGGACTACTGCGTTCGTTTCTATGAACGGCAATTTGCCTGCCGCACCGACATTGACGGGGAATATATGGAGAAGCTGGACAAAACGCTTTCCCAATATTTTTCATTATGCGGACAAAAGTCTGTGGAAGGCGGTATAAGTAAGGTAGAATCCGCTTTGTCCTCACTTTCACCTGCGTACTTGAACGACTTTGTACGGGCAGAAACCGGGAAAACGCTTGCCGAATATATACGCATCAGAATGATGGAGTACATCAAAAAGCGTGTCCACAAGGAAGGCTGTCCGTTGGAACAGGTTGCCGGAGAGTTCGGCTTCTATCAGCCACGCCTGTTGGCTCTTTTATATCGGCAGGTATTCGGATGCCAACCTGAGCACTATCTATTGACCCCGGATTATAAACTAAATTGATAACGATATGTACCCGCAAATTATTTGTCACGTAATGGGTTCCGTGGATGGTCGGCTGCTGACTGACCGCTGGACGGAACCATATAATGGGAAGAGCAAAGGCGAACTGATGGGCATCTATGCCGCCATCGGTCGCCAACTAAATACCGACGTTTGGATGTTCGGCAAGAACACGTTGTGTGAAGGCTATTTCCCAAAGAAATTTCATACGCAGGACACCACGCCGTTAGCTCATCCTGCACCGTTTATTGCCGAGCGCACTTCAACCCGTCTCTTTGTGGTAGCCGACCCGGATGCGGACATTCTCTATGAATCCGCTACCGTAAGGGGCGACAGCATCGTCTGCATCCTGCCTGAAACGGCTCCTGCGTTCTATTTGGAGTATCTTCAGAAGAAAGGAATCTCCTATCTGTTTGCCGGATCAAAAGGCGATGACCTCCGCACGGCGATGCATACATTGGCGGAGACCTTTGGCGTGGAATCACTCTCGCTGCAAGGCGGAGGCATCATAGACGGTGCGTTCCTGCAAGCCGGACTGATAGACGAGTTGAGCCTTGTCATATATCCGGGCATCGACGGTTCAGCAGGCTCCACATCCATCTTCCATTATATTGGCAAAGGAAATCCCTCGCAAGGGCAGTCGCTTGAACTGCTATCTGTGAAAGAGATGGAGGACGGGGTGGTTTGGTTACGATATAAATTCCATAAAAACAGTTGAGAAGTATGTTACGCAAAATCAGACTGACGCTTGCCGTCCTGTTCTTCACCGCCGTCACGCTGTTGTTCCTCGACTTCACGGGGACGCTGCACGCTTGGTTGGGCTGGACGGCCAAAATACAGTTCCTGCCTGCGCTCTTGGCGTTGAATGTGGGAGTTGTGGTGTTCCTCGTGCTGCTGACACTTGCCTTCGGACGGGTGTACTGCTCAATCATTTGTCCATTAGGCGTGATGCAGGACATCATCGCTTGGGTGGGCAAGAAACAGAAAAAGAACCGTTACGGCTATTCTCCCGCCAAATCGTGGTTGCGGTATAGTGTGCTGGCGGTCTTCATCATTGCGATGATAGCCGGGATTGGCTCATTAGTGGCATTGCTCGCGCCGTACAGTTCATACGGGCGGATAGCCGGCAACCTGTTCGCCCCGATATACGGCTGGGGGAACAACCTGCTCGCTTATTTTGCGGAGCGAGCCGACAGTTACGCTTTTTATGAAACGGAGGTGTGGCTGAAAAGCCTGCCGACCTTCTTTATCGCTTTGCTCTCCTTTATTATAATAGGAGTATTGGCGTGGCGGAACGGACGGATTTACTGCAATACTATCTGTCCGGTAGGTACGGTGCTGGGGTTCCTTGCCCGTTTCTCGTGGTTGAAGCCGGTGATTGACAAGGACAAATGCGTAAACTGCAAACTGTGTGCCCGGAATTGCAAGGCGGCTTGTATCGACATCGCCAACCATCGGATTGATTACAGCCGTTGCGTGGCTTGTATGGATTGCATCGGAAAATGCCATAAGGGAGCCATCAGCTACAAGCATCCGGCAAAGGAAGCCGCACAACCGAAAGCTGTTGAATCTAAAATTTCAGCAGAGCAAATCAACGATGCCCGCCGCTCGTTTCTGACCGCCACGGCTTTGGTTGTCACAACTGCCGCGTTAAAGGCACAGGAAAAGAAAGTGGACGGAGGCTTGGCGATTATCGAGAGCAAGAAAATCCCCGACCGCGAGACCCCGATTGTCCCTCCGGGAGCGTTGAGCGCACGGGACTTCGCCCGGCATTGCACCGCCTGCCAGCTCTGCGTGTCGGTATGCCCCAACGGGGTACTTCGCCCGTCCACCGACCTGACGAAGCTGATGCAGCCAGAAATGGGTTATGAGCGTGGCTACTGCCGACCGGAATGTACGAAGTGCAGCGAAGTCTGTCCTGCCGGAGCTATACGCCCGATAACCGCAGCGGAGAAATCCGCCACGCAGATAGGACACGCCGTATGGGTCAAGGAGAATTGTGTGCCGCTGACCGATGGCGTGGAGTGCGGCAACTGTGCCCGCCATTGTCCGACGGGAGCCATACTGATGATACCCTCGGATGCCGCCAATCCCGATTCGCCCAAGATTCCGGCCATCAACGTGGAGCGTTG
>CALWLS010000018.1 GCA_944381575.1 uncultured Lachnospiraceae bacterium
CAGGCGAGGAGAACAGCTTATTATCCCTATGAATATGCGTGACGGCTGTCTGCTCTGCGTAGGAAAAGGCAATCGGGAGTGGAATGAGTCAGCTCCCCATGGTGCCGGCAGGCTGATGAGCCGTGCGGAGGCGCGGCAACGCTTTACGCTCTCCCAGTTCAAAAAAGAGATGGATGGAATTTACTCTTCCACTCTGAGCCATGACACGATTGACGAGAGCCCTATGGCCTACAAACCTATGGAGCAGATTTTGGCACGAATCGGTCCCTCCGTAGAGATTAAGGAGCTTATCCGCCCTGTCTACAATTTCAAGGCGTGTGAAAAGTGAGGTGAAGTATGATTTATCAAATTAGTGCGGGCCAGGGGCCCGCTGAGTGCGAGCTTGGAGTTGCGAAGTTGCTCGCCTATCTCCAGTCCAACTTTGATGTATCTGTATTGGATTCATCTCCAGGGTGGCACGGAGGCACCTATCGGTCTGTGCGGCTCTATACTGAGGCTGATCTGTCCGATTTCATCGGTTCGATCCGATGGATCTGCCGTAGCCCTTATCGGCCGGAGCACAGGAGGAAAAACTGGTTCATTGACTTTAGTGTCTGCGCAGCTGCCAAAGTAGAGAAGTTTGATTCCAGTCAAGTTGCCTTTGACACCTTCCGTAGCGGTGGCAAGGGCGGGCAGAATATCAATAAGGTCGAGTCTGGCGTCCGTGCAATCTACCTGCCAACGGGCCAGGCTGCGGTGTGTACTGAGGAGCGGAGCCAGCACGCAAATAAGCAGAAGGCACTCGCCCGTCTGCAAAATCAAATCGAGCAGGCCAATGCAGAGAGAAAGGCTACCGAGAAGAACGATAACTGGCGTTGCCATTCACAGCTGGAGCGCGGGAACGCTTCATACCGCTTTGAGGGAATGTCATTTTCAAAGGCATAATACGGTTACGGCACAGGATGTATCTGATTGCCAATTTATAGATTTTGATGTAGAATGAAGTCGAGATATTACGAGTTTGCTTTATTGTGCTGGGACTTGAAAACAAACAGCAAACAGCTTATGTTTACTCCCGTTTGCAACGTGAACTCTACAAAGAATATACTAAAGAAATTCACAGACCTGGTGAAATGACATGACCTGGAAAAATGCCTATCTAAGAAGTGCCAGTGGAAAGGTATGCGCTTTTTGCAAGCACTGGTATGATCCCGCGAATTCTGCTATCCGCCCTAAGAATATCCGCGTCGGGCATTGGGAATATAATCGGGATGCTGAGAGTGTGTGTATGGACTGTAAATGGAACCGCCATTCGTGGCAATGCTGCAGCAAATTTGAACCCAAACTATAGTCGATGAAGTAAGGATGAAACGATATGAAGAGTGTTTTTGCCTTAGAAAAATTCCAGCAGATCATCCAACAAGAGCCTACCTATACTAACTTCTGTGAAAGCGAACTTAGTTGGATCGAAAACCGGAAGCTTGACTGGAGTACTGACAGAATACGCGTTGGTGTCATTGGTGTCACAAGTAGTGGAAAATCCACTCTCATAAACGCAATATTGGGCACGGACATTCTTTCCAGTGCTATAGCTCCGTCATCGGGCCAGTTGGTTTGCTGCTCATATGGAGACAAGCCTGAGATTATAATTCGTTTCGAAGATGGCACGGAGCAAAAGCTCTCCGGGAAAAAATTCAGCCGTGATATTCTGCAGGAATTCAGCGATGAACGCTTCAATCCAAAAAACGAAAAAGGTGTTTTGAGCATTGAACTTACATCCCCGCTATTTGACTTTGGCAAAGATGTACTTCTTGTGGACAGCCCCGGCCTGGACGCATTTGGCCTAGAGGCACACGAGCGGTTGACCCTTGAAAGTCTGGTCCCCACTATAGATGCCTGCATCTACGTAACGACGATGAAGACCAACAGTGATCGGAAAACTCTGGAGATCCTAAATACTGTCGCTAAATATCAATGCCCAATCATCATCGTACAGAATATGCTTGACGCAGTACGCCCCAGCCCCAGTGGAGATAAAACAAGGGAACAGGTCGCAGCCGATCACAGAAATCGTGTCAAAAAAATTGTGGATCGATCTAGTATTGAGGACAAGGATTCTGTTCAAATCATTCAGATTTCGGCGGAACTTGCCAAGAAGTGGAGGTCCGCCAAGTCAGTGGGGGCTGAACCGCCCATCAGCGAGGATGCCTATCGCAAGTCAAATTACGAACCCTTCGTAAGCTCCGTGACAGGTATCTTAGAGGTTCAGCGCCCCAGAATTGAGAGGCAGAGACTTCTCAGTATCCAATCCTGCGCGGCTAACCTTTCTGAATCCATACAGCAGAAGATCAATAAGCCGACGGTTGAAGTTGAAAAAACATTTCCTCTCCAGGCTCTCAAAAGGGCAGCTGAAAACCAAAGGAACTCTGTCAACCAAAAGTATCAGAATATACTCGAATCTTATCGTTCTGCCGCAACAAAAATCCGTGTCGCTATCGGGGCAGAAAAAGAAGATGGTTCAACAACGAGTACGCAGCGAATGTTCTCGGGGCTCTTTCGATTCCTCATGGACTCCAAGTCAGGATATTGTAGCCTTGAGGACAGCTTGAAAGATACAAATCGTGTTGTCAAAGAGTTTGAGGAGGCTCTTGCAGATATTATTTCGGAACACAACGCATTTGTAATTGCCACTGCGAAAGAAATCAATATCCCCAGTCGCGACCTCTTATGCTCCAGTGCCCTCCATTCTTTTAATGATGTAAGCATTGAAAGAATAATTAAAAGCGGAACTAAACGGGTAAAAAAAGAAGGCCTTGGTGGCGGAGTGTCTCGTTTCTTTGGCGGGCTTTTCGGTTTTTTATCAGGTGGCAGAGTTGGTGATGATTGGGGCTATGAGTACGAACCATACGAGGAAGTTGTCACAGACTCTGAAGCTACTAAGAAAAAAATATGCACGCGGTTAGCGGAAGCATATGAGCGATATTGCAAGTCAATGGAAGAATGGGCGAAAAAAAACTTCAACCGCTCTATGGAGCTCATCGAGGCTGAAATTGAAGCTTCGGAGAAGAACTACCTGCGGAAGAAAGCGGCCGCTGTTGAAATGCAGTCCCTTGCAGAGCTGGACAGCGCTCTCAAACCCTTCATAGATCAGATTCGAAAGGACCTGCCGGATTCCGAGTTTGCAAAATACGAGGAAGCGGGCGGTGCAGTTTTTTCATCGAAAGAGATCGATGTGACTCCATACACCGGCACGCTTCTTGAACTCTCACGGACTGCCTTGCAGCGACAACATCGAGCCATTGCGCATTCTTTTGCCTCAGTCATCGCTTGTAAGAACCATGTCCCGGTCATCATCTCTTGGGATGATACCAGTAGCGATGAATTTATGTGGCAGACCGGGATTTCGGATGCCGTGACAGTCCGTTCGCCTGTTTCAGGTACTGGTATTCCTCAAGAACCAAACAGATGCCTGTTTGTCCTGGTGAATGCGATTCAATATGGCGCAGCACTCAAGCAGATTTCCGCCCTCAAGTTGCATTCCGTTCTTAACAAGCACGATTACGTGGTTTGGGTCGTTCAGGATTTCCAAGAGCTCCTGACTGGCGACCGCGCAGTGGAGGGCCTGTCACAGATGACAGAACTCTCCGGTGTCCTTCAGATTCCCTGCAGGAGTTCGATTTTCATCATGCATCAAAATCCAATCTATAACCTTGCGTTCCTCAAGCTTCAGTTTGACCGATCCCTGCGGTATGCACCGCACAAGTTGATCGATGAATTACAAGCGGGCTTTGGAGTTTATCTGACCCCCAGCGTTTTAGATACCCTTGGCGAGATTGTCAACAAAGTTCATCTGCGATAAAGAATATGGAGGCCGATTATGGTATTCGAGGTAGACAACACGACGGAGCAACTGATCAATCAGCTACAGGAGAGCATTCAGGCAACCATCTATGCTCTGGAAGATGGGCAGCGCGAAATCAAGGACCTAATCGAAGATGTCAAACAGTCCAGTGCCAGCCTCGCGACGTCTGCCCAAGCCGACTTGATGAGCGAGGATGTCTCAAAAGTCAAGGTAGCCATTCAAAAGTTAGCTACTGCCGAGCAGTTAGGACAGCTTGATGCAAACCAGGGAAAACTCCTTGGCGTGGCCGAGCAAGTAGCGCAGGCCACTGAAGAGTTTAAGTCGGCACTGCCAAAGATGGGCGATGATATGGAGCGGCAAGCCCGCGCCATAATTGATGCACAGAGTGAAAGCGAAAACCGACTTGAACTACTCCTCACAAAGCTACTTTCCAATGAGGCCGAGGCCAGAGTCTCCCAGCTTCAAACAATCGTTGAAAATCTGAACACGCTGTCTCAGTATATTAGCGCTCAGGTGGACAAGCTTTCTTCTGAAACAAGTGACGTCTTGACTGTGGCTAAAAATAATAGAGACGCTCTTTCTTCTATTGTAGGTTACTTGAGTTTGCCCGGCTATAAGCGTTTTTTCAAGGGAATGGAGGTGCCTAGAAGTGAAACCGCTCAATAATTACCCTGAACTACTGCGCCTCTTGGAAAAGTACAGCCCGGCCGGTCAGAATTATGCCCAGCTGATTCTGGAAATCGAGAAAAAAAGTAGTACATCTGATATGATTGTCCCAATCCTCGGAACTCAGGGCATGGGAAAGAGCACCATGATCAATGCGATTCTTGGAGAGGACATCCTCCCCAGCGAGGCCGATGAAACTACCTGTGTCCCTGTTGAAATTAGGTATGGCACTGAGCCGCAGGGCATCGTCCGATTCCGGGATGACAAGGCGGAAGTCTACGTGAAAACAAAGGCGGATCTGAGCGCGTTTGTAGACAACAACTTCAATCCTGGAAACGAGAAGCAGGTGAGCCACATTGTTTTGTATCGTGACGATGATCTTCTGAAAACTGGGCTGGTTATTGTTGACCTACCGGGTGTTGGTAGCCTTACGAAAGCAAACGAAGAAACGACCAACAGATATATCAAGGATCTCTGTGTTGCAATTTTTATAATCTCGACCTCCCCTCCGATTCTGAAAACAGAAGCCAACTTCATAGCCTCCGTATGGCGTAGCTTTAATTCCGTCTACTTTGTTCAGAATGTCTGGGATGACAACTCCCGTGAAGAGACGGAAGAAGGCCTCACTCATAACAAAAAAGTTCTTCAGGAAATATCTCAAAAAATCAATGCCCCAATACTGCACCCCATTATTCCGGTAAATGCATACGCTGCGGCAAAAGGCTCGTTCGAAAAAGATGAGGAGCTGATCCGCAAGTCGAATATCAATGAACTGGTGGAAGCTTTGAATTCCTTTGCTGTCAGCTACCGGGCAGAAAGCGCATCGGCCCTGGAAGCCCGCGTTATGCAGCTCGTCGCGTCTGCGGGAGAACAGGCGGTACATCAAATCCAGCTGGCGAAAATGACCAGTGATGAACAGCTTGCCGCTTTGGAGGATGAGAGGAAACACTTTGAATCCGTAAGCTATGAGGTTGAGGAAAGCGTCGGGGCTATCAAGCGCCAACTCCAGTCCGACCAGCGCGAGGTTCAGTCGTTTGCAACTGCAACTGCCAGAAAGTATTCAGAACTCCTGCGTGTTGAAATCTTTCGTCTGGTGGATCGGGGCGTAGTGGATGGAGAGCTACTTTCCAATGCTTTTTCTGAGTATCAATCGCAGTACGCCACAGACGCTATGGACGAGGTTTACGAAAAACTGGCTACCATTTGGGAGAATTTGAAATCCAAACTGGAAGAGCTGGATGATTTGCTTCAAAGAGAGGACTTGCACTCACCCGATGCCAACGCATTTAATAAAGCGCAGGCTTTCAAATGGGAAAAGGGTATGGATGCAACAATCAAAATCGGGAGTGCCATTGGCTCCGCATTAGCGTTTGGGGCAATTGGCGGACCACTTGGCTTTGCCGCCGCCCTCGCTATTGGATTTGTTGGCAGTTTCATCGGCGGTACGTCAAGAAAAGTAGTTGTGCGGGCCCGGGCGCGTGAAACGAAGCGTGAGTTGGAGCCATTTATAGCGAAGTTCAAATCTTCGATTGATGATGTAATAAATGACTCCTATTCTGAGTTCTCAGAAAAAACCCTCGCCAGATTGGATAGCTACGTCTCAGCTCGTGGTGAGGAATTGACCGCCATTCAAAAAAGGATTACTGATCTCAAAGAGAACGGCGCCACAATCAGCAGGGAGATTGACGTTTTGGAGAGTGAGCGGGATTATTTGGCGAACTGGAGGCCTGACAATGGTTGATTTGAAGAAAAACATAGACAGGCTCTGTGGCATTGCTAAGCAACTTGGCAACCAAGATCTGTATCGGGTGTCTTTGTTCCTCAGGCAGCGAATCAATCAGCCGGATAGCTATGTCGTTTTCTTGGGCGAGTCATGCAGCGGAAAGTCAACAATTATCAACAGCCTTATCGGGAAAGGAATACTTCCTGTCAGTAGTGTTCCTTCTACTGGGACGATTACTGAGGTCTTTGTTGACGAGAATACCGAACATGAAACCTTTGCCGTGATCAACCAGAATGCCACGATGGAACTGCTGGACTATCAGGCCTTCTGTGAGCTGGCGCTGAGACCAGATCCTAATGTGCAGCGGCTTCGTGCGGTATTGCCCTCATCCGAACTTGAGATTGCTGGTGTGAGGATATTTGATACTCCTGGATACGGTTCTCTGATTGAAGAACATGACGAAGTACTAGTGGATTTTTTGCCCAACTGCGATTCCGTGGTTTACATGGTTGGGTATAAAACCGGAATTCAGGAGATCGATCATGAATTCTTGCGAAAATTAAAGGAACTTACCCGCCCCAGTATTCCAATCTACTTGGCAGTAAATAGGTGTCCTGCTGGCGTTACTGCTTCTGATCACCGTGTTGCTGAGATCTATCGTGCAGTTACATCACTCCTAACCGATCAAGATATCCCGCTGTTTATGATTCCTTCTGTACCTGTTCAGCAGGGACTATTCCGCACACCTGCTTTGGACTGCCTTAGGGCGAGAATAGGCAAGGATCTGAATTCACATGAGCGCCGACACGACCTCTATCTGGCATTTCTCTCCTATCTGAATGATCTGGCTGGTCTGCTTCGCACTGAACTCGAACGCCAGATTAGAAATCTGGAGATGGATGCACAGGACGCCGATTTCATGCGTCGTGAAATGGAGGAACTTAGCGCAAAATTCCGACACGCAATTGATGGAATCGTGCGCCCCGGCTTTGATAGAATAAGGGCCAACCTCACAAAACGTGTTTCGCTCAGTCGTGACAATATGGAGCGGGAAATCTGTGAGGAAATCGACCGGCAATCTGCAGCAAGCAAGGATGAGATGATTGCTTATACTAACACACATCTGCTTCCGTACTATGCCAGAAAAGAGGCTGAGGAAATTCAGTATTACCTCTCTGTTGAACTGGATGCTATTGACCAGGAAGTAGACAACTACTTGAATACGGCAGTCATCAAGTTTGAACGGGACATTCAGTTGAGGTTTTCGAGCGCTACGCTTAAAGCGGGTGCGGGCGTGGCAAAGGATGTGGCTGGCAAGTTTTTGAATACGGGTCTTTTGAAGTATTTTGCAAAGTTCGGCGGACGCGGCGGCGCTGGCGCCGGCATGGCAAATGCGGCGTCACATGCACTGAAGCAGGTAGGCGATCGTTTTGGACATACCTTCTCACTCCAAACCCATAATACCGTGAAGCATGTCATGAAGAAGATTGGACTTACCTCAACAAAAGCTCTCAGTGCCGCTGTGTCTGGAATATTGGAGATCGCGACCATTGCTTTCGAATATGGGACTTGGAAACCTACGCTGATTTCTAAGGTAAAAAAAGGCCTTACCGCATGGCAGGATCAGGCTATCGACTTGATTCAAGAAGATCTGGATAAGCTGGAAGTAGAAAATATCGACAATATTTCCTTGGTTGCAAAAACGTATATGGATGAATTTGCGGTTGACGAACAACCCTCTGGAGATATCGTAGCACTACGCACCTTGTTGGTGACACTGGAAGAAGTAGAAAAGGAGATCGCTGCATGACAGAAAGTTTCGATTTTGAAATTGTACCGAGTACTAGAGGCGGATTGAACAACAAATCGCATCAGGCGCCAGCAGGCTACGACAAGTTAGTCTCAGCAGTTGCCGAAAATTTCGTGCGAATCCTGGATATTGCCACAACCGTTGCCGAAATCCAAAAAATGCAAGTACAAGCTGATGCGTGTATTGGCATGCTTCGTGAACAGCGATTGATGTTGGAACAAGAAACTGAGGCCTATGTGAAGAAACTCAATGCAGAGACTGGCGCGACTATCAACAAGGTGGAAGCCATCCGGAGACTGATGCATGACTACTATTGTTCTGGTTATACCAAACTAAGTGGTGACGAGTTCTCTAAAATTATTTCCGATGTGCTGAACCATATGGGGAATCTCTGATATGGAAAGTGGAAATAATGAGCTGTTCGGATTGTTTGATATAGCATTAGGCGCGGCTCGGGACAAAGCACTCCATGATTCCCTGGCGCGTCTTCAAGCGGCTCACCGGGAATACCTGATTGCCCAAGCAGACGAGAATCGAAATAAAGCTCGCGGTATCATAAACTCAATGGTAAAACTAGACATCGAAAAGAAGAAATTTGAAATGGAGTTCAGAAGAATAGAAAAGGGAATGTCACAAGAGGCGAAGATTCCATTCTTGAAAATCATAGATGAACTTCAAATGCAACGAGATGATTTAATCCAGCAGAAGAAAATAATAAGTTCCCCAGCCCCACGAAGTGTTCCATCTAAATCTGCCACAGATCATGTCTATGGTATCCAGCTGTTGCCGGGGGATGTATTAGCTGCGAGCAGAATGGCAGGCTTATATCAACACTTTGCAGTCTACATAGGAAATCAGAGTGTAATACACTATGCCGCTGAAAACGGTGATTTTTCTGGTCGCATTACCATTCACGAAGCACCTTATGACGAGTTTCGTGGTGACTCAACTTTTATTTATATTCTTGATTTTCCAGACAACAGTGGCAGACCAACTCTGCGAGGACAGCCGTCCGATCTTCATAAATCCACAGAGGCGCCTTTCTTTGACCTTGTTCGCAGAACTGATTATCACCTGTATTCGCCTGAAGAAACGGTCGCTCGCGCAAGGAGCCGATTGGGCGAAGAAAAATATGCTTTGCCGTTTAACAACTGTGAGCATTTTGCGATTTGGTGCAAAACTGGAGTCCATGAATCTCACCAGGTAAACGAATGGTTGACAAGGCTTTCCAAACTGGCTCAGAGGTATTTCGGGTAGTCTGGAAACATACGATTTGCCAGGTTGAATTGGGCAAAAAACACGCCCCAAAAGTATGCCGATAATATGGCAGTTACTTTTGGGGCGTGTTTAGACTTTCAGCTAATTCAGGACAGTTCAGCCAAAGCGATTGTCCATACATTGGGGCAAACTATTTTCTTTATAGGTACTGCTGATACGGTAATAAGTCTTCTTCGGCGCTCTTTAGGCGCCTGCTTAACGAAGTATCCATTTGCAGCAACTTCGCATTTTCCTTGATGATCTGATCATCCGGGGTGCCAAGACTGATGAAGCCACAGCCGAGAGACGGTAAAAGCATAAACTTCTTCGGAGCCGACTGGCCCGGGAATTGGACAGCCACATTCTGACTATCAATTGCAGTTACTTCACCCTGGCCGAAGGTTTTGTGAGAAACTGTATCCCCGACATGAAGATGATCCAGAAGCAGCTGCCGGATTCTTTCAACCTTATCATAATCGGCCCGGGCCTGGTCATAGGCATCCTTTAACTGGCCGGCTTTTTCGATCCGCTCACGGTATAGTTTCTTTTCCGCAGAGTTGGGATGCGAATAGGAAATGCCGTCATAGAGATGGTAGACCTGCGAGGAGTAGATCATGTCAAAAGCCAACAGGTGAAGATTGGGATCATCATACAGATCCTTCTCCTCGTTTTCATAGCGGCTTGCATTTGTGGCCATGAGCGCAGGGCTCTGACGCATTGCCTCAACAAGCTCATCGCACATCCGGTAATAGATGTCCAGTTTGAAATTCGCGCCGGCACCCCAGTCTTCAAGGAACTCCACACAATCGGCGAACTCATGGGCCTCTGTGGACTTGTATAGATAGTTGGACTCTGGGTCATGGAAGAAGAGATACGACATCACAGATCGCTGATCATTGGTGTAGCGCCAGCTTCCTGGAGCATATTTCTCCTTCAGTTCCTCGCTCTTTGCGATGAAGGCAGAGATCTTCTGCTGCCGAATCTTCAAGTCGCCATCGTCGTCAGCGAAAAGATCACGGAACATTGTGCGGACGGTCTCCGGTTCCTCGCGGGCATAGGCAATAAGAGCATAAAAGGGCTGCTGAAATTGGCTGTCGATCAGATTGGACGTTATGCGCCATGCTTCTGTGAGCATTCCAGCCAGGTCAGGCGCGTCCAGGTTGAAGACATCCTGGTACTGCTTCACGATCTCCCATTTATAGTTTTCATTGAGCTCAGGATTGTTGATGTACTCGAATTTATCTATGTAATGAGCAAACAGCTGCTGCAAGCGAGAAGTATTCATCACATCTCCACCATTCAAGTAAAAGGTAAGGCTATTATAGAATGAATTGCGCTGCTTGAAAAGGGGGGATCGAGCTTAAAACGAAAAGTGCCTGCACCGCCAATGCAGCGGAACAGGCACTCGTCTTGACTAACTGTCACTACTTCTCTCCAAACCTTTGAAAAAGTCGTCGTATTCGCATCCGTAAATTTGCCTGAGTTCAATCAAGACACTGGCACGAATATTCAACTGCCCAGCTTCGTATTTCGCATACGTAGTCCGGCCGATGTCACACCCTCGCCGTTGTAGCTCTGCACATAATTTCTCCTGGGAGATATTGTGATCGAGACGTAGCCGTTTGAGATTGTCGCCCATGTTCCTGTCGCGCCTAATTTTCTGCTCCATCTTCCCGCCCCATATCATACTTGACCAGCATTGGTTGCAATCGAGATAAGTTTATGATATGCTGACGAAAAATATTGTCCGCGATATTGGTCGAGTTTAAGCTCTGCGCATATAAACTTCCTTATTGCGAACGGAAGGAGGATGTAGGATGTTTCAGCAACCTGGAGACGATGGAGTCGAAGTGGAGGAGCGGAGAATACATGGTATTCCAGTAACAGCGAACGAAATAAAGACAGAGGATGGCGCCGAGAGCTTGGACAGGGCTGTCGGAAAGTACATAACAATTCAGACTGGTTTGCTTAGCTCAGAAACATTAGATTTGAAAGCTCTTGGCGAATGTGTATCTGAGGTTTTGACGGAAGTACTATCAAGATATAAGGGCAGCACGCTTTGTATTTGCGGTTTAGGGAATAGGGAGTTGGTGGCCGATTCACTTGGTTCTGATGTGATCAGGAATCTCTCACTGAAGGTCTTTTCAGGAGTGGCTTCTCTGAATGGCCTCTTTAAGTCTGTCTGTTCATTTGTACCTGGCACAGCTTGGACGAATAATTTGGATACTGAGCTCATGGTGAAAGGGATATTAAAAGAGGCAAATGCGAACTGCTTGCTCCTGATCGACTCTCTCGTAACCAGGAATCCAGAGCGACTGTGTCAATCCATCCAAGTTTCAACCGCAGGCGGAATGAATCCCTTTTTTGCAGGAAGGTCGATCGATTGGTCCGCGCTGGACGTGCCTGTTATCTCAATAGGAGTTCCTCTTGCGATCACGGCGGGTACCTTTATTCAAAGTGGAGCTCTCACGGAAGAAACCTTCACAACGCTCTACGCTCATCATGCAGTCGCTGCGTCGAGCTTCATCATTTCTTATGCGATCCTTCGTACATGCTGGCCTGACCTCACTATGCAAGATTGCATCGATTTCATACGGTTTAACCGAGATGTGATCCCCTATCCGGACAGGAATTCTGATGAAGAAGATCCCAAAGGCAATATAGCACCCGATGAGCAATCTGGCTCCTGATTCGAGGCATCTACACGATTTCAGAGTAGCAAAATAAACGTCTCCTAAAAGTGTATCAATCTTTGTTGTAAATTCTCGTCTCCGAACGTATTACTGAATACCAAAGAAAACGAAGGTTTATTCTAATACCGAGGAGAGGTTGTATGAGATATGGGTATTGCCGGATCTCCCGGCCTAAGCAGAGTATTGAGAGACAAATCCGAAACATCAAGGCCCAGTACCCGGATGCTGTCATCGTCCAAGAGGTCTTCACTAGGACGAGGATGGATCGGAGAGAATGGCAGAAGTTAATGAAGCGTGTGAAGGCCGGCGACACGATCATCTTTGACAGCGTCTCCAGAATGAGTGGAAACGCAGATGATGGCTTCGCAGCCTATGAGGATCTCTTTAACAGAGGCGTCAATCTGGTCTTTCTGAAGGAGCCGCACATCAATACGGACACCTATAAGAAGGCTTTGGAGAATAATGTGCAGCTCACTGGCAGCAATGTGGATTACATCCTCGAAGGGGTCAACCGCTATCTCATGGAACTGGCCAAGGAGCAGATCCGTCTTGCTTTCGAGCAGTCTGAAAAAGAAGTCGAAGATCTTCATCAACGTACCAGAGAGGGAATCGAGACGGCCAGACTGAACGGGAAGCAGATTGGACGGAAAAAAGACACCAAGATCACCACGAAGAAGAGCCTCGCAGCCAAAGAAATCATCATGAAGCACTCCAAGGATTTTAATGGAACTCTCAAAGACGTGGATGTCATGCAGCTGGCTGGGCTATCAAGAAACACCTATTATAAGTACAAGCGAGAACTGAGGGAGGGAGGACCTAATAGTTAGATTGACGGATTTGAGACTTAGAGTTCTTACCACACGATGGAGTAGTCTTGCTAATTGTGTGAAACGTCGTTATAATTTAGAATATAAAGACTCTATCGCTTTCTACTGGGGGCTCCAGCATGATCAAAGATGGCCAATTCTACATCGATTTCCCGGAGACATATAAACGACGGGAATTAAATGCAAAGTACCGGGAGATCCCACTGAAGGATACTGCTTCCCGGCAGTTGCGGAAGTACTTCAATGCAATGGCCAACCTCTATGGGATCATTCCGCTTCGGAAAGCATATGAGATCATCTCCGCTCAAAGCCCCAAGCTGGTGACGCGGGACGAGTTCCTTGCCTTTTCGGAAATCGCCCGCCATGAGTGTGAGGACTATAATATGCTTGGCCTGGATGAACCATATGTGGATG